>NZ_JAWOQR010000013.1:56699-134556 GCF_033337445.1 Vibrio sp. YT-15 | reverse complement strand
TCTGTCCCTGTATTGTTGGGTACTATCAAAACAGATCGACCACTTAAAGTCATGTCCGAAAATTGGGGGCCACTTCTCTGGACGCAACACTACCATCAAAGCCACATCACATCACCAAAATAAAAACACTAAAAATCAAGATCTTAAAAACCCTCATTTTGCCTATTTTAAGGGGGTAAAATAGCGCCCTGAGCCTCTATGTTAACGTTCAAAGTACGCGGCACCATTGAAAAAAGTTATCCGCTTAAAAAGCCACAGAGAAAAGGAACCCAATAGATTACTGATGTCCGCCATTAGGTAAAGTAACCTTAAACGGAAGCCTGCAATTTGAAGTAGATACAAGGTCTAAGAAGGAATGGGGCAAAAACGTTTTAGAAATGGCAGAGAACCGATGCGAACGCTGCCATTTTAGTATGGTACTTTAATACTCAGTATGAATCTTTATTCCTCAGTGTGAGACTTTATTCTACTCACACACGTAAGCCCTTTTGGTCTGACCTCACAGGGCAACCGTATCGTTTGAAGTCTGATTTAACACTTAAGGGGATCTCTCTTCATAAGCAACAATACTGCGACCTAGTTAAATTCGGCAGCGTACAACCAGAAACCAAGGAAAATATGCGCGAACACTGGCTAAATGTTAACGATGACAGTGAGTATGTTGATTTTGTTCAAGCTCTTAGCACAGAAACGGACTTACCTTTCCAACACTTTGACCGCCTGCTTTCGGAATCCGAGCACGAGGTAATAAGTGCAGCCGTAAAGCGAATTACTCAAAACCAATATCCACAATCTGTTAAGTGAGGCTGTCATGGGAACAATGCTAGTAGGTGAAGGTACACAGTATGAAAAAGCACTTTCATGGGTCAAAGTGGCGATTGGTGACAACATTAAAATGCCTGATGGTTCTATTTTCAAGCTTGAGAAGAAGAACGCGAAAAGTGCAGTTTGCATCGATGATGCCGGCGAATCGGTAAATATTCCGATCAAGAAATTGCTACCGAACGGATCGGATGCCTACGTGTCTTCGGTTGTTCGCCAGTTACAAGACTCAACTGAAATAACCTTCGACGCAAATACCGAGGATTATTTTCAAGACAGCACATTACCAAACTACGAGTGCAGTGATTCCCTATCTTTGGCTAGGCGCTTAATCCGGGCTAACCGCTGCAGCACTGATCCAATGAAAGACATCCTTGAGCATCTGGCAAATAAATTGTCAAAGCAGGATGCCGGGTTAAGCTCAACAAAGAAAAAAAATGCGGCAAAACTGGCAGCCCGACACCTGCTGGGTGATTTTCCTGTTCCAATGCACGATGATACCCACTACGCAGCTGCAGAGTGGTTGGCCTTTGATACATGGTTCTTTAGACATCACAAGACAGCTAGGCTCATTGAACTCGCCACCAGCTTTGATGAAACACTAAAAGCCCGAATTGGTCAGAAAGCCTTTAGCGCTGTTTTCGCTTATCGCCGGGCATCAACGGCAAAAGAACAATGCACGAAATTATCAGATTGCTTACACGGATGGTTCATGCGAGCTGACACCCCAACACTAGAAAAAATGAATGAAGCTTATAACCATCTACTTAACCGCATCGATTATCAGTCGAGAAGAATGGCTTTTATCATCATGAACAAGGCAATATTCGACTCAAAAACTCCTGTTGAGTTGGTGGTCAGCACGCTAATCGATAGTGATGCATCAGATCTACTAGAACCAATCTTGACGAACATCCATAACATTGAGTTTGGTTATTCAAGCCGTTCGGCATTGCCTACATTTTCCGATTTGATCGGTGGCCGCGTTTCAATCACCGACGTTCAAGCCGCTATGGTCAAACGCGATCAGGACATTGAAAACCAGAGAACTCAACACGCGTTGGATGTAGCTGCATCCGTGACTAAGGTTGCTACCGTACTTGAATCCATTGAGAGTAGTCATCTGCCATTCATTAATAGAAAGTTACGCGAATCAGGCTGTAATAAGTTCAATAAAGAATGGTCATCTACTGATAACGACCACGTGCTAAAAATCAATTGCGCCGGCCGATATATTAAATTGCCGGTTTGTAACGACGATTTGAAATCTCTGACAGTAAAAAACTTCATTTCTGCACTTGATCACAAGTTAAGTGAAGCGGGTGAACAACTAAATCATGAACTGTTGGAAAGCTCGATCGATTATGCCTTCGCAGTAACAACAAAGTTTCTCCAGACACTAAATTAAAAGGAAAATGGTTTTGACTACGTTTCACGAAAGAAAGGCATCGAGAAAAGAATATTACTTCCGGTTTATTTATGGTTGGATACTAGTTCCGTGCACTTCCTGCAATGGCAGTGGGTATTATGACTCTAATGGTTCGCCTCCGTGTGGCAGTTGCAACGGCAGAGGGAAAGAACGCATCCGAGGGACTAAGGCTATTCAACAATGATTGAAATTTATGGACAACAAATTTAAGTGAATAAATGAGAATCAGACTTCTTTTGTGCGGTGCTGTAATGCTATTCGCTAACATGACAAACGCTTCGCCCGAACCACCAGCAAAACCATTTACGTTTTCCGCGGTTCAACTCAAATCATCTGACGTAGGTAATTTCTTCAAAATGAAGCTTCTTGCCTCTCGCGCCAAAGCCGCTGGCGCCGAACTGGTCATTTTCCCTGAGAGCTCTGTTTTTGGCTGGCTAAATCCCAATGCATTTATGCAGGCAGAACCAATACCCGGAAAATACAGTGAGAAGTTTGCCCAGATTGCATCTAGCTTAAATATTTGGGTTGCCGTTGGCCTTGCAGAGAGAGCTGAGCGCGCTGGAGCAGGCAGTTTACCCGGAGCTTATAACGTCTATGATAGTGGAATACTCATTAATCCTGATGGAGAAATAGTTCTCCATCATCGCAAAGTGAACGTATTAGGTAATGCGTTTGACCCCGATAACTGCAAACGATACCTAAACAAAACAAAATGCAGTTACACACCAGGAAAAGTCGAAGACTTAAAAACGGTCAAGACGGATTTTGGCCAAACAACCTTACTCGTTTGTGCGGATGCCTACGTGCCAGGTCAAGGCAATATCACAGGTACTTTAGATCGAGTAAAAAAAACAAACGCTAACGTTATAATTGTACCGTGGGGCGTCACTTCGTCCGAGCAATCTCAATGCGGGAACCCCGGCTTTAATGCAACCGGCATGGCTAGTCATGCTGCAAAATATCTATCGGCTTATGTGCTTGGTTCAAATGGTACCGGAGAACGTTTATACGGTAACAACTTACCATCCTACTATTGCGGCTCAAGCGGTTTTAGCTCACCGTCAGGCAAATACACAGAGTCTACAGTTAGGTTTTCCGAAATAGCTACTTTTAGAGTGACGAATTAATACCAACTTCTATTTGATAAAAGAGCTGCAATTACGCGGCTCTTTTAGTATCTGCCCAGGGAGTTGCGCGATCTCGTTTTGACCGCAGTATTTGAAATATCAGATAACAAACGACTGAGATTTTAAATATGCAAAATGTACCACAAATACTACGCAACGCTCTTCCTCACCAGTTGGCCAACGTGGTTGCCGCAACTGGCGAATTCAATGGCACCATCGATATGCTTATAGAAGCAATTGAAGGATGCTCTGTATCCCTCCCGCAAAGCGCAGATGTTGATGAAGCGATCCCAGCTTCAATATTTGTACTCGACGAAGAGCTAGACGGCACTTCAATTGGTGCTTTAACAAAGCTTTGGTGTAAGCGCTTAGCGATTCAACAAAGTCAAGATGCCTTCTTATTGTCACTGGTTAAGCGAGCAATTACCGCTCTTGCAATAAACGACGATCTTCCTCAAGACGTGAGCTCATTGGACATGGCAAAGCTTGCTGAAATTGGCAGTAGAACCAGCCAGGATTTTCACGCGTCTACGGGTGACATCTACCAGTTCAATTCAACCATCAGTTGTTGGGAGTGCGGTGAAATGCATTTCGACATGGATTCGGATGGTTATCCCTGCGATCAACACGGAAACCATGTATCAGGAAAATTCCTGTAACCCGGCGCCACACCTTAAATGTTGAAACGAACTGGAGAATGAAAAATGGGCAAACACCTATCAATAAAAATTGGCAATTTACCGCGAACTTTTAAGAAGAGCTTATCAGGGATGCCACCCGAGATAGCAAAGAAGGCCAGAAACATTACTCAGCAAATTGCTTCTGGAACACCAACTGGTGAATTTGAAGCGAAACGACTGACGATTAATCGAAAAGTGCTGTCGTTCAAAATTGGCAGTCGGTACCGGATGTTGATGGCTGAAACACCTAATGGCATAGAACCTTGGATGTGTTGCTCGCACGAAGATTACAACAAGATCTACATGCGTATTTCGACCTCATAAAGATGTCTACGGAGACTTAATTGAAGTCGCAGAGAACTTTTTTTGCCAAAAGCCCTTCTGGGCACAGAGTGTGGCCGCGGTTTCTGATGTCACAGAAGACACCATTGACGTCCCATAGAAGACATCAAGAACAAACAGAAATGAAATTCATGCACCCGTTACGGGTAAAATTTAACTACGTTGGAGACAACAATGCTTACTGCCATTAATTATTTACTTTGGTCGCTTATCGGCCTGATGTGTGCCTATAAACATCAAAACCGTCCAACTGAAAGTATTTCCAAAACACCGTGGATCTTTCTATCGATAGTCTCGATGTCAGTGTCGATCGCCCAGAGTGTTGATACTGTCTTAACCCCTACTTTTCGACATTTCTCCAACTACCTGACTGGAGAATTGCAGTTCAGCCAGGCTTTGACCGAACTAATGCTCCTTACCGGGTTTGCAATAATCTGTTCAGTCTATTGCTACATGCTACCTGTACGTGTTTCGGCATGGGCGTCTAAGCGTGCATTTGCGCGATATTCGGAGTGTGCAACCATATAAAAATCAAAACGAATTGGGGATATATTCATGAAAGAACAGGTTGTTTACCAGTGGTACCTTGAACACACGAACAGTTCAGAGAACAAGCATAAGTTCTATGAGGTTTCGATTGTCCAACGCGGTATAGATTCATTTGCTGTTACACGTCGTTATGGCCGAATCGGTACCAATAGTAAACCGCGAGACGTAGACACTTTTTCTGTCTTTGAATCTGCATTGGCTAAAGGCCAAGAGTTAGTTTCCTCTAAGCGCTTTAGTAATCGTGATGCCTACTCGTTAATGCGAGAAACAAGCCCTAATGAAGTTGTTAAAGGCACACCAGCGCCCCAAATGGTTCCATCTATACCTGAAATCGTCATTGAAGAAGAACCAGCAGTAGATGACTCCTTCTGGACAGGTTTGAAATTGGCTTAAAAAAGATGGCCTGCTCAGCAGGCCAAATACTATCAGAGTGAGAGTAGACATATGATAGCCCGTAAAATTCCACGTAATGATGCTTACAAAATTCTACGAAGCTTAAAAGATGTACCGTGCATGTCTGAACAAGAAATGAGTGCATCTGAAAAGCTTGGTCACTTGAGCCCAGGTCGGGTTGTTGACCAGCTACAGTCATTTGCTAATACGGAAAAGCAAGAGACTGAACTTAACCGGAGATGTCGAGCTGCCGGGCTCCAGTTTTTCTTTGATCAAGGTGGTTTGGTCCAATTCAGAAAAATTGTTCAAGAGGAAAAGTGTGATGTATGAACTTAATATCAACCATTTAAATGTTAATGGCTTTATGGACGTTCACACCATAGATGTTCCTATAACTGGAGATTCTCTGGAGATTACTGATAAGGAACATGCTTTATTTCGTGTATCACGAATGAATAAGGTCTGTTCAAAAACGGGCGTTCAGGCACTAGGCCCATCATCAACTTTTCAAGTGATTAATGACAAAACGTTCACCTGTCGTTTGGACGCCGAAGAAGCCTTGACCCAAGATTTTATGGTTAGTTCTGACGTGGTTTATGCGGTCGTTGTAACGCCTGAGTCAGCCCAACCATATGTGTTATACGCGGCTTACGTTTATAACCCGCAGAAAGTCGCGGCTAATCGTGCAAAAGCAAACATGCCGTTCACGGCCAAAATCACTTTTGAAAATTATGCCGCGACGGAGAAAACCGTAAATGAAAAGAACATCCAAGAGGCCCTATCCCTGTTATCGGTTAATAGAGAAATTAGCTCAAGGTTTGAAGGCGATACATTTTGTATGTTTTGTGAACCCCGAGAAGCCAGTGACTTATTTAACGCGGTCAGTAACTTAATTAGTCGGATGCGGCTCAATCTTACGGGTACCCAGTTCGATGGCGTTACTGCCGCCGTAAGATACGTTTAATTGATGGTGCAGCTATATGGCTGCGCCGCCCTTAAAACAATTCTCCATCCCTGTTCCACCAGCAAGCTATTCAAGCTTTTATTCCCTCGATCCATTCTCCCTGCTTTTCCATATCCTTCAATTTGTCACCACAAACAAACACCCTTCAATATGTCACGATAATACCGTATCAGATTGATATTGCGCGATTTTACTTATGGGTGAAAATTTGAAATATCACTAAATGAGGGCTAAAAAATGCAATTAACTGATACTCAGAAAATGGAATTTATCGAACACGGTGGTGACATCTGCCCCATATGTTCAGACAGCTCGATCGAGCACGACGAACCCGACTTCGGAGATACATCTGTGTCCCAAGACTGCCAATGCTCACATTGCTTCGCAGAATGGAATAATCAATACGTATTATCAGCTGTGAAACTTCTTGAGCCAGGTAAGCTGAACATTAAGGCCTTAAGCCCTCTTCAAGAAGAGCGATACCTGTCTCATGGCCAAGCTTGCGTTATTTGCCAATACGACAATATGGATGGTTCAGGTTTAGGTTTGAATTGCGATGAATTTTTGAAGGTAGCCTCTAAAGGGAAGATGGCTGTTAGTTGTCCTTGCTGTAACGCGTCATGGAACGATCAATTTGAATTAGCCGACGTGATTATCACTAATGCCGGCAAATATGCACCCGTAGAGGGAGACGCAGCATGATTGATAAGGTCTTCATCGATACGGACGGACTGATTTGGTTTAAGAACCCAAACCTATCCAATTGGTATGATCACCCTTCCGCTAGCATTGCTAAGCGTGCTAGGCAGGACAATAACGGTCACCCAAGACTTGCAGGCATATGCTTGTCGGGAGTGATGATTTCTCAAATCGATTCACAACTGCCAAACAGAATGGCTGGAGCTATAAAAGAATTAGAACTACCGGACTACTTAATGCAAAAAGCCTCACATAATTTAACCCGCGTCTTACCGGACTTACCCAACTAATAACTTTCATTGGACGCCATCAAATATGGCGTTCATATTCCTTCACATTCAAAATTTAGCGTTTTTAAAAATTAAATATTGTACAATCGCTAGATTATATCGATTCACAGCATAGCTTTGAGGATGAATGAAACAACATAAAATTTCGATAGGTTTGATGTACACCTTGCTCTGTACTGGAGGCATATTGCTTTCACAAATACAGCTGTTTTTTATCCCCCTACTAATCATCATTTGGATAACTGGTTGGCTATTTGGCCGCGGCGCCCCGGCAACAGCTAGACACTACTACAGCCACCTTACCTCGACATGTAAATACTGCACATTAATCATGTCTCTCGGAATACCTATGATGTTTGGAGCTACATTCATCCAATATCAGCTCAATGAAATGGTCTATCCAACGGTTGAATACATTGCCCAGAATCCGGTAATGGCTGGTCATATCGCATTAGCTGTTATTCAAATGTTCGGAATTTTATGCCTTGGCATGCTTGGTCTGCTGGCGTTTAGAACTTACAAGTGCCTTGTTCCATTGTTCAAAGAAGCTTGATTACTCTCAGTTACACAACAACTTTCAAAATAGGGATCACCAATGACAGAATCCACCAGCGAATCTGCTGTTAATGTGCAAGTACCGTCTAAAGAAATTTTTTCGATTAACGGCTATTTGATGCTATTTATCATCTGCTTTATCGTCTTCTCTGCTCTCATGATTGGCTTTGGCGTGATTGGAACTAAAACGGTACAGTCCGTTTCCAGTTATAGCCTTGCTACCAGATATACGGAAACAACTCCATATCGATGGTTCAGCATCCCTCTTGGTGTTCTGGCATTCTTTTGTCTTATTGGGCTGAAAACTCTCGGCCCCAAAGAGGTTCGTGTTGTACAGCTTTTCGGAACGCCTTTAGGCGTATTTAAGAAAGAGGGACTTCACTGGATTAACCCTTTCTTTTCAACAACTCTTCTGAATTATCGGGTAAAAAACTTTGAGACTGATGTCCTAAAAATAAATGATGCTAACGGTAGTCTGATTACGCTTTCAGCGGTAGTAAGTTGGAGAGTAGCTAACCCCGAGTTGGTAGTTTATGAACTGGATGATTTTGATGAATTTTTCAGTTCTCAAGTTGAAGGTAATATCCGCAACGTTGCTGGGAAGTATCCGTATGAGCACGTCGCTGAGTTTGGTGATGATAAAGATTCTGAGATAGATGGAGATAGGGAAAAAGCCGATGCAGGTACAATTGCCACACTAACCCAATCAACAGATGAAATTTCAAAAGAGATCATCAAGTCTATCAATGAAGACGTTACCAAGTATGGTCTTGAAGCCATCGATGTGAGTTTTAATAAAATGGGTTACGCGCCAGAAATCGCGGCGGCAATGACCCAGGCTCAGCAGGCAAAAATGGTTGTAAAAGCCAAACGAGAACTAACAACCGGTATCGTAAAGATCGCTGCCAACGCTGTACGAAATCTTTCGGAAGAAGATGATATTAAGCTCAGTGACAATGATAAAAGCAGGTTGGCCACTAACCTAACTCTAATGTTGAGCACAAACAGAGAGGTGGACACAGTAATCTCTTTGGATAATTAACCTAACTTAGCCCAGCCATTGAACTGGGCTTTTTTATACCCTTTCGCGTTTTCTAACTCGCCTTACTCTTGTTAATAACCTAATGACTTAAGGATATTGACCATGAACAACGCATCGTTCTCACATCAGCTAATTCAAAAGACGGAAACGTTTAGCGACATCGATAAAGCTATTCTCGTGAACCTTCTCTATTTGCAAACGACGGGTAGCTTAATGCTTGAGCCTGAAATTGATGGCTCTACAATTGACTGGTTCAAAGAGCATGGCTTCTACGACGCTCTGTTATTGGAGCCAGAGGAAGAAGAAAAGGTGTCTTTAGGCTTCACTGATTAGATCAGATTGCATCCGTAGTGGCGGTTGTTTCAATCGCCATTACCACTACCCCACTCACTACCACCGCACTTTTTCGCAATCTACGTGATTGCGCGATCCGTAACATACCTGAGAATAATCCCTGAGTTGAGTAATTACGAATTAAGGGTTTATTTATGAACGGGCTTTTCCTAACAGATGATAAGTTTGACGCAGCGCATATGGCTAGTGTTGAGGCATTCTTATCTCAACACGCACCACAACCAACTACAGTGGCGCGTAATGGCTTTTTCTTCACAGACGATGACATTGCGGCTGCGAAGCTTAATGAAGGCTTACCGTTTGTAATTACCCCTGCATATGACACAGCAGGTAATCCAAATTTCTTCGATGCTAATGGCAACCTTGTGGCTGGCATCTATGCCGATATGCCTAATGAGGTTTATCACTCCCTACCTGCGACCAGCTCCAGCCAAGTAAAAAAATACGCAAAGTCACCTGCACACTACAAGCGAGCTTACATCGACAAAATCGACCGTAAACGTACAGCTAAGACTACAGAGCGCATCTACGATGCAGGTACATACTCACATGAACTTATATTAGAGCCAGAGGGCTTCTATGACCGCTATTATCGCTTACTTAATCCTGTTGAGCATGAGAACAGCTTACACACTACTGACGACCTTAGAGAGAAGTGTAAAGAACTGAAACTGGCAGTGTCAGGCACTAAAGCCGCTCTAACCGAACGTATCCTACAAGCTGATCCATCAGTACTTATATTTGAAGAACAGCAAAAGCGTCACTTAATTGATAACTCAGGTGAGCCAGCTGTACTTAAAGCATTAGAGGTACAAGCTGACTCTACGGGTCGACCTTCGCTAGTAGATTGCATGACTGACGTTCAGGTGAAACCGTTACTAGAGAAAACACCGATTGACCCTATTGTTTGGGATGACGCACACCGCGCTTGTGAAACAGTACGCAACCATGAGTGGGCAAATACCATTTTGCAAAATGGCTTCGCTGAACTGTCTGTCATTGCTCAATGTCCAGAAACAGGAATGATGCTTAAGGTTCGTTTCGACTGGTTATCTAAAGATGGTGTTCCAGCTGATGTAAAAACTACACGCAGCGCCAATCCTTTAATGGCTGCCTATCAGTTTGGTGACCTTGGGTACGACCTACAGGCTTACATGTACACCTATGTCGGTAGATTGGCTGGTATACCCTGCCCAATCAACGTCTTCCCCTTCGTTGCTGTGGAATATCTAGATGCAGACATTTGCGAAGTGTTTGAGTTGTCAGATGCCGATTGGGAAATTGCTGAGAGAAACTTCCATCGTCACATTCAAAATCTACACCGTTCACTAGAAGAAAATGACTGGCCGGGATACACACAGAGAAATGGCAGTACTTTACTGACATTGCCAAAACGCGGTCGCGTCTAACTCCTTTCCTCCCCTTTGAGCACTCAACTCAACCTTACTCAAAGGGGTCTATTTGTCCTGTTGCGCGTTTAGCAAGTTGGCAGAAAATAAAAACTCAACTAACCAAAACACTGTGAGAAATCAAATGACTGCAATCAAAATCGACAAAAAAATGTGTCAAACACTTCGTTCAGAACTTAACCTAGCGTTTGAAGAGATTAAGAGAAAGACTGGTGTAACTATTGAGGTAGGTAATATGTCTTACGATCCTGATGGTTCTAAAGCAACAGCTAAAATCACCATGCTTGGCACCTCAGAAGATGGCACTGTTGTATCACCTGAGTACAAAACGCTTGTATCGTATTTATATGCGTTCCCATACCTTAACGAAGAAAAGATAAAACGTGAGTTTAAATGCAATGGCGAGTGGTTTGTATTGACCGGATTCAACTCCAGAGCGCGAAAAAACCCATTTATCGGATCGTGTGTGGAAGGGTCTAATAAAGGCAAGAGCTATGTATTCCCTGCCGATACAATCGAGGCCATGTTTACCAATGAAAAGTTCCTACGTAATTGATACCTTTCGTTTCAATGACCATTCAAAGTTTCTAACTTATTAATCCAATAAAAAAGGGAGCATGATGCTCCCTTTTTACTACCTGTCGATCAGTGACCTAGATTAAAAATCGTAGGTTACGTTAGCGTAGTAGTTACGCTCAGGCGTTACGAAGCCTTTAACTGTTTCGTATTCTTTATCAAACACGTTACCCACTTTTGCACCACAAGAAAGTTGCTCAGTGATCTGGTACGTCATAGCAATGTCTGTCAGTGAATAACCGCCAAGCTCAACTTTGTTTGATGCATCGTTGTATCGCTTACCTTGGTACAAGTAGCTTACATCAAACTTGAAGTCTGAGATTTCGTAAGACATGTTCCACTTAGCACTGTTGCGAGCGCGACGAACTAGCTGCTTATCCGAATCTTTGTTTTTTGCATCAAGGTAGTCGTAAGAAACCTCATGATAAATACCGAAGGTGTCAAAGCTTGCCACAAACTCTACGCCTTTAACCTGTGCCTTACCGATGTTATCAAGGCTTGAGTTCGCACTAGAAATCATGTTCTCGATTTCTGAGTGGTGGTAAGCAACGCGCAGGTCTGCAAAGTCATAGTTCGCTTCAAGTGCGATTTCACCTGATTGCGCTTCTTCTGGCTCTAAGTTCGCGTTTCCTTCGTAACAACCCCAAACATCACATTGACGCGGCCAGTATAGCTGGTTGAATGTAGGTGCCTTATACGAAGTACCGTACATAGCCGTTAAACGGTGCGAATCATCGATGTCATAACCTGCACCAAGTTGATATGTTGTAAATGTACCGTATGCATCACTATCATCCAGACGTACATTACCCTCAATCAGATAATCTTCACCAGACTTAGAAGTACCAAAGTATACAGATTGTGTCTGACGGTCATCGTCCACATAATCAATACTAACGTTGTCTACTTTCTCGTTATTGTACTCAAGGCCAGCCATTAAATTCGTAGAATCATTTAGGGCGTAGTTGTTCTGCCAAGTGATCACACTACGAGTGGTAGAAATGTCGCTACCATCCGAGCCATTGCCATACGATTCAGATTTATCTTTGTTGTGGCCAACAGTCAGCGATGATAGAAGATTTGAACCTTGGTACTCAGTGACAAGACCTAGATTGTAAGTCGTGTCTTCACTTTGATCAGCGCCACCTGTAGTGTAACCACTGTCAAAATCATTTTTCCCGTTTTGATAGTAAGCGGTACCCTTAACTGTTAGCTGATCATTAATCTGATAACCACCATCTACGGTTGCGTATGTATTGTTGTAACCATCATCATCCGTGTTCACCGGGTTTGTACTATCTGGTAATACGTTATAGCCGTCAGCTCTTTGTGTATTAGCAGAAACGCTAAACCATGCGTTATCAGAAGAAGTCGCTAAACTCGCGTTCGCGTCACGACGACCTTTAGAACCAATACCCGCTGACACACTGCTTGCATCACTACCTTTTTCACTTGTGATCAGGTTGATAACACCACTAACGGCATCAGAACCATAAACAGATGCACGAGGTCCACGAAGGATTTCAATACGTTCAACACTCTTGATCGGTAATGCATTGAGATTAGCTGTACCTGTTGTTGAACTACCGACACGAATACCGTTAATCATCACAAGTACGTTACGTCCTGAACGACCGCGGATATAAAAGTTACTTGTTGCGCCAGGACCACCATTGTTGGCCACTTGAATGCCAGGTAGACGCTTTAACAATTCTGCTAAAGACTCAACCTTTAAGTCTTTGATTTGTTCTTTTGAGATCACGTCAATTGGAGACAATTGTTCGTTGATGCCCTGCTCTACACGGTTTGCTGTAACAACAATAGTTTCAGTGGTGTCAGTTGCAGTTGCAAATGCGGATGTCGAAACCAACGTAGCAATAGCAGATGCAAGTAAAGTGTATTTCATGTGTTTTCCTTCGCGTTTAAAATAAAAATGGTCGGTCTTCGGACTTATGAATCTGAAAGGAATATTTTCCATTCACCGCTGACTTTCACTTCCCACAAAAACGAATTGCAGTGTGATACAAAGCCTGCGTCATCAAATACCGCTGCGACGTCAGTTCATAGGATTCTCACCTAGATTCCCGGTACCAATTACAAATGTGCTCAAAAGTGAGCGTATTACACACGGCAAAGCCGTCCCTACCCGGTTAAGCAACCAAGTTGAGTAGTGAATCTTTAAGTTTCTTAGGCGGGGATTCGCCTCGTACAGCTTGATATGTAACTAAGAAGTCCATAGCCCATTCAACTGAGGGCAATTGGCTTTCTTCACTAAATGAATCCAGATATACCAACCCGAGCTCAACCCAAACATCATCATCAAGTTCATCACGAACTGGAGGTGTTGTTACGTCAGTGAAATCTTCAAAGCCTAGATAGTCATCCTTAAATGGGTCTTGTTTTTCTATCCAACGAAAAGTGATAGAAACGATAGAATTACGTCGACCGCCTTTGGCTGCATTTTCTTCATACGATAAGCAAATATCGGACTTGTTATGAATTTCAGTGACGGCAGGAATTAGAAATCGGCGTCTAAAATCAGACATGCGTTGGTATGATGCAGGTAGCTCGTATCGGTTAATAAGCCAGTCAATACCGAAGGTGACCGAACGCTCAACCCCTTTTTCGGCGTCTTTAGCATTTCGTTTCAATGTCACCCACTGACGGATAGATTCATACAATCGCAATGCGTATTGGTTGTTTAGCTTTGCAACTACATGGAGGAAATAGCCGGTATATCGGCCATCAGCTCGAAGTAAGTCGACTAATTCAGCGTTGAATGAAAGAACGGTCGTTCCGCGTTTTGGACGTACAGAACGTTTGGTTGTCCAACTGAGTCCATCCAATGCCTTTTCGCCATTATCTGCATCTTCACTTGGCACATAGAAGACTATCTCCCGTTTATTCAGTGCTGCCGATGCTTTGGCAATGTCACGGCTGATGTTTTTATCGCTTTCATCAAAAACACGCGCATACTCACTGTGGTTGATAGTTACATCAAACCTTCCTCGTTCTTCTGTAACAGAACCATTAAAGATTTTTTCCAGAGAAAGGTACACCAAGCGCTTTTCATTGCGTGAGAGTGTATACGCTGCCGTAGTCAGTGCGTTCGACTGTCTAAGGTAAACGGATTTCGCTTGTTTTTGACTAACGCTAATTGGCAAATTCATAAAACTCGTGACAGCTGAATTATAGAAGTCACGAATTCTAATTTAATTAATTATCAATTAGCAAGCATAAAACGCTATTTATTGAAAACGAATACTCAAAGTGTGTGACAGGCAAATACTAGAAGTTGGTAATTTGAAGTACTGCTCAACCTTTAAAGGCCATTTTTTACCTGTGTATAACCCATGAATAACCGCGTTTCCATCCCTTCAATCTGTCACGAATACCCCTTCACATTGTCTATTTATCCCCTTCAATCTGTCACGTTTACCCTTCAATCTGTCACGGCAAAACCGCCACAAGCATTGATACATAAGGGATTGCAGAACCTAATAAGATCTTTTAAGAAAGATCATAAGAAAGATCCTTAAGAATGTATGTCCTTGGATATGTGGATTTCGCTTCGCTATAACCCACAATATCCAACGCAAAAAAAATGTGGATATATGGACAGCAAGCTGCCCACATACCCACATTCAAAAATAATTGTTATTTTCTTTTTTTGTTTTTATAAAGCTAATTGAACGAATCGATTTTCACTTTTTATCTCGAATTCAATATTACCTGTTTATGAATACAGGTGATTTAAACGCTCTAGGATTCTTTCTGTGCTTCATATACCTCAAGCTTACCTTGTAGCACCCCAACCTCTTCGGAAGCCTTCATGCAAGCATCTGAGGCCAAAATGAGCCTTTCGCTAGACCGCTCTAATTGTTCCCCTTGTCTAGCGTTTTGATTCGCTAATTGCTCTATAGTCCCTTCTGCTTGTACCAAACGGTCAGTTAGATCTTTTATTTCTGTTTTCTGTGTTTCTGTCTTGGTCTGTAAGCGCTCCAGTTTCTTCTCTTCCGGGCTACGGTTTTTCTTAAGTGCTGACAGCTCGGATTTAAGATCTTTCACCAGGTTCTTGTTTGTCCCCAGTTCAGAATCTAACTCGGAATTCTGATTAGTTAGCTTCTCAATCTGTTCATCAAGTTTTTTTGCTTTCCTACCAGCGGTATCTAACTCTGCAGTTAGTGTATTTACCTGACCTTGTGACTCTGCAAGCTGTTCCTGTGTTTCAGCCAGTTGCTGCGTGGAGGTATCCAGACTAGCTTCGAGATCCCGGACGCGATTCTCGAAAAATTGGTTTTTTTCTTCTAGAGCAGTTAGGGCTTTTTCATTAGCAGATTCAACATTCTGGATTAAGTTTTGAATTTGACCATTCGCCTGTTCAGAGATGGTTAGCTTCTGCTCCAGGTTCTCAATAACTTTCGCGCTATCTGCCAGTTTCGCATTTGCATCCGTTAGAGATGACTGTGCGATTTCTAGCTCCTGAGTTCTATCCCTAACCTGAGTCGCTACCTGTGATTGGATTTCACTTTCGATTAGAGGCCAAATCTGATCCCCCAGCCCTTTCAATTTATCGATAAACATTCCAACCCATTCTGGTTGTTGAACACGCACTGAGAGTTCATTTGTCTCTTTGTAGTCCAACAACCATCGTGCACATTGTTCCAACGTACAGTTGCCAGCTACTTCATGGAGCATTTGAGCAGTAATTAATTCTACCGGTTGTCCACCAGCAATCAGTTTGTTTAGATGATCTTCAAGGTTTCGGTTTGTGTCTAACTCTGTATTCATTCCAGTACCACTTACACAACATTTATTGAATTCGTAAGTTTACAATTTTTTGAATCAGAACAGTTACCTAGAAATTGCACCACCCCACAGAATTTTATAATAAGTCTTTGTTTTTAAATGAAACAATGATTATTAATTTATTTTCAAAAAGTAGCGTTTTAAAGAGTTGCGCGTTTTCACAAGTGTCTTAATATTTTCATATCAGACGGGCTAACCACCCCGAATTATCAAAATGCTGTGGAGGCAAATCATGGAACTTATATCAAACTCACAACAAGCTCTACTAAACTTCGTTGGTCACGCTTGTAATAACGCTGATAGCCGTCAAACAGGCATTTCATCATTTGATTTCGTGTTGCTTGAAGCGAACAACGGACAACTTCAAATCACTGGTTCTAACGGCAACCAGTCATTTACTCGAATTTGTGCTACAGACGAGATCCAAGTAAAAGGCAATGGCAGTCTATGTGTTGACGCAGTGAAACTGTTTCAAGCGACTCGCGCACTACCAAAGAACACACAAGTTAAAATCAAAGAAGTACAAGGTAAAAACCGTGCAGTATTGAGCTGCGGTAAATCACGCCTACAACTAAAAACTATTCCAGTAACCGATTACCCAACAGTTGACATCATCAAAGACGTTGAGAGCACCTTTACCGTTCCTGCTAAAGAGTTTATGAGCCTAATTTCCAACGTGCTGTACGCTTCTGGTCGTAACGATGTGCGTCATTATCTGAATGGTGTTTACCTTAACGTTAATCGTGGTGCATTGTTCGCTAACGCGAGTGATGGTCACCGCCTTTGCGTGAACAAAATGCAAGTAGGTGAAGCAGTAAACAAAATGGGTCTATTGCTCCCTTACAACTCAATGACAGTTTTTACTCGCCTAAACGAGTCTGCGGAAGAAATTACTATTGCTTACAATGGTTCAAGAGCTGAATTCAATTGGGGCGGTCTTGTTTACCGCACAGCCCTTATTGATAGTAAGTTCCCTGATATTTCTAAAATGTTCCCTAAGACATGCGCAAGCAAGATCAAATTTAATCGTCTTGAGCTATTATCAGTATTAAATCGCGTGTCTGTTTTGCTAACAGATGACAAGTTCCCTAAAGTTAAACTCTCAACTACCGAAAACGGTATTAAGCTACAAACTGTGATTGATAATGAAGAAGATGGCTTAGGTGAGGACATGATCACTGCTCAAACATCTGGCGACCCAATCACTTATGACTTCGGTGTTAACCCTAAGTACCTGATTGATGCTCTAAGCCACATTTACACTGAACACGTAACAATGGAATTCACAGAAGCTAATGCGTCATGCTGTGTATCACCTGTTGGAAAGGTAGTAACAAGCAAATCACTAATTATGCCAGTGCGAATCTAGAGAATGCTGAACAACAATAAATTCACTTTAAATGGCGATCAGTGGGTCGCCAGTATATTAGACTTTAAAGTATCGCTTACTGATAAGTGTATGACAGTCTTCCACGGAGAAAATGAAGTAGAAGGTGTTTTGCGATTTCCAGAGGGTTTGGCAGATTTAAATGAATCGTCATTCACTTACAGCGAACTGGGTAACCGAACAGCGATACTGCTACCTGACGATTCCGGTCATGTAGAAATAGTCCAGTACGGCAATGACTTACACCTTAATCACTACAATACAAACGGTGTTGTGGTAGAAAAGCTCCAAGTTGCCTCCACACTCGCGCACACCTGATCATTTCCTAATTTAAACTTCTATTCGCTCCGTGTATTATGTGCTCACACATTTAATGCGGAGCGTATTATGATTCATCAAATTTCATTCATGCCTGTCAGAGATGCGAGAAAACTAGTCCCTGACAATTCTATTGCCCTTATTTCTATTCACGATGCTGGACAGGAAGTTGATTCTCAAGTTCCGAAAGAAGATTGGGGATTCTTTGATCACATTGGGTTTGATGATGCAGCATATGACGAAGAACTAATCTCAGAGTATGGCGCTGACTTCTGGAATTATTTTGACGGTTGCGCCCGTAAAGTTCACGCTCTCAAAATCTTGCTTATGTTCAAGCGTATCGAGGAATCACCTAATATCAGAGAAATCATTGTTCACTGTGACGCTGGACGCTCCAGATCAGCTGCCGTTGCTAAGTACTATGCAGAAAAGAACAATCTTGAACTTGAGGGTGACACCACTTACGCAAACTCCCTTATTTACACCCTCTTAAAGAACCCTAACCAGTTTGAGGAAGCTCTCGAAGAGCATGTAAATAAACCATCCAAAATTTCTCAAAATGAAGCAGAAGTGGAAAAGGTAAAGCTCTTTCCATTCGGTTGGGTGGATGTGCTTATAGAAAGTGTTTTTGGCAAACCACAGAAGTGAAACTATGGATGATGACATTATACGCGGCATACTCAAGGTTTTTACGTTCTTAATGCGGAGCGTTTTACTTGAGTTTATTGATTGGATAGGCGCATCCGTTATTAGAATCATTGATTCTGAAAAAGACTCAAGAGGCACACGACTATCTAAAGTTATTGGCTGGATTCTCATTGCTTTCGTATTACTGTTTACCTACTACTGCATGAATTACTTCACAGGCTAATTGTTAAGTGTTGTAGTTTTGAAAATGGCTGATTTTCAACTACTGCACTTTCAACAATCAATGTTATGAGGTAGGATTCTCTCAATCAACCAACTACTTTGAGAGAATCAATGCACAGCTCATACGTTCAAAATTGTGTTTTTTTGCTCAACGAGTACCCAGTAAATTCTAAACACTTGGTTAACGCCAAGAAGTTCCTTGTTTATGTACTACTGTTCTCGTTTGTGTTCTCCGGGATTATCCGTTGGCTATGTTCCCGTAAATTGTTGCTACACTGTATATAGATCCAGTTACCGAGGGGTTACTTATGATTCCTGCGCAATTTACTAAGTTGATGACTGAGCTTGAGAACCTAACAGATAGCCAAGTTCGTTATATAGAGAAGTGGCTGAAAGGTACGGATAGTACCTCACAGTTGATATCAGAGTTAGAAGAACGGATGGTTGAAAAACCAGAATGTCCACACTGTCATAGCTCATTGATTAATCGACACGGCAAAGTAAATAAGATGCAGCGATATCGCTGTAAAAACTGCGGTAAAACCTTTGTAGCAACAACGGCGACTCCGCTAGCCAGGCTCAGATACAAAGAGCTTTGGCTGGATTACATACGGTGTATGCTCGATAGCAAAGTGTTGCGTGAATGTGCCAAAGAGTGTGGGATTAACCTGAAAACATCATTCAGATGGCGACATCGTTTTCTGGCTTTACCTTCAACGCTAAAAGCCAGCAGGCTTGAAGGCATTATTGAAGCAGACGAAACTCTGTTCCCGTATTCAGAAAAAGGGGCAAAGAAGTTGAGTCGTCCTCCTCATAAACGAGGAATGAAGGCTCAAAAACGGGGACGTTCTAAGGAAGATTGGGTTCCTGTTTTGACTGTCAGAGACAGAGCCAAAAACACCTATGAAGCGATTTTGCCTGATGTAACAACCGAAGCTCTACACAAAGAGTTGGTTGGTAAGCTGGAAAAAGACAGCGTGTTGTGTAGCGATGGCTATAAGTCCTATATAGCGCTGTCAGAAAAAAATGACTTAATCCACAAACGGTTAGACGTGGCTGGCGGCATTAAGGTGATAGATAAAGTCTTTCACATTCAAAATGTTAATGCGTACCACAGCCGTTTGAAACTTTGGATAAAACGATTTCATGGCGTAGCCACAAAATATCTCGACCATTACCTTGGTTGGTTTAGATATATGGATACACCAGAAAACCTTAACGAAAACAGGCTGTTCCACATTCAACAACAGTTAATGGGAACATAGCCTATCCGTTTAGTGGATTACTTAAATGCTCCACCCCCAATTCTATCTGTATATGCTGATCCAGAGTTCTGCCCAGGTGCTCTCAAAGTCACTTCAAAAGATGATTTTGGCTTTATTTTAAACTGTTCAACAATTTCTAAAGGCAGTGAGCTAGATAGTTCAGTGGTAATACAGAAGCTTTCCAAGTTGGACACAAACGTCTACAAAGTAGTTGCTGTACTAAGTGGCAATCGAACACCAGATCCTGATGTTATTGCAACACTACCAAGCTTTGTTGAATCTGACGTGGTAAAGGCATTCGTTTCTAACGCATTGAACGTGACTGGTACTGATGTTCTGGATTCAGGTACTGTCTACTGGGGAATTGGTAAGAGCAGCAAACAAGATTTAGGATTAGTTTCGGCTTTGCTTGAACGCGGCCTATCAAATCCCTACTCACGATTTAATGACTCGATAATGAAAGACTTGGTGAAATCGGAATTGACAGCTCGAATCGTCAAAACGTCACCAGATCTCACGATTACTAAGAATACAGAGAAAGCACCAGTTCAAGAGGAAAATACTCAGACTATTTCCGTTGAGCCAGAGCAACCAAGTTCTACTAAGTGTCTAGAAAACACCAATGGTTCTCCTTTCTGTAGTGCTGCAGAAGATATGGTGGAAATACTTGATGGCCCATTGGTAAAAATTATGATGATGGTATTCATCATGGGAGTCATCTTCTTCTCGGTTGTTAGCCCCAACGTAGTTATGTTTGCTTCTAGTATCCTAGCTGTGCTTTTCCTTGCTAACGCATCAAAAATTGCTTCTACAATCTTGGGATATTGACATGAAATACTCACGAAAAAACCTTTTACGTACAGTCATACTTAATGCAGCCATCGACCCTAAAAATATCGCAGCATTCGCATTATCAATCTTCTTTACTGTCAACGCCGTTGTATCGCAGGGAAAAATCGCATTGATTGTATGTGCAGTAGCGAGCCTTTCGACATACATAGCACTGGTTGTATTTACAACACAGCGAAAAGCAAAGCAGTATGGTGCGTTGTACTTCTCCGCGTTACATCGTTATCAAATGGACGTTGTTGAATCTCAGCTAGAGAATTTGGAAGATTCGCCTTTAGCAAAGGACTCAAGATCACTGCTAAAAATGTACTGGGACATGAGACTATCGGGAAATTTATCGGACTCTCGAAAAGACACTCTCGCTGATGCATCTGAACGCTATTTCCAGATCATGACGACTTCACTAAATGCGATTAATAGACTTCCTGACGATAGCCAGGCGATTCAGATTGAAAAGAAAAAACTAGCTGAATTGTCGGAGTCTTACCGTTCAGCTCTTATCTCAGAGTGTGTAAGACAAACATCGGCAGGCAATACTTCTCAATTTAATGAGCTGATCAGTGAACTTGAGTCAATCAAGTTTTCAAATGAGTATGTGACACAATAAATTGCTCCAAAGGAGTTCCCTTCCCCCACCTATTGGGAACTCCTTGAATGACTCCTACCAACAGAACCTACCTCACTATTTTTTTTAAGCGTTATAATTTATCATTAACTCTAAATAGAGCTTGTTGCGGGAATCGGATTGCCGATTAAAGTATTGGTTATTACGAGTTAATGACTAAGTGAGAACAAAATGGCTCAACCATACTTTATCCCCACACAAGACCAGCTAAGTACAATGGAATCCGTCTTGGGTAAGCATCTTATAGGTAAGAATTTTCACCTTAGAAATATCGTCCTTGAGATGCTGCAGTATTCAGAGGGTGAAACTCAGTGGCTAAGTGCGCAATCAAAAGACTTGCCCTTACCATCCAGTGAACAGTGTTCACGCTATGAACGCGAAATTCCAGAGCAATTATGGGTTTACACAGATCCATCTGTCAGCCAAGTTTTAATCCATTTTACTAAACCAAGCTGTTTGGAATCTCAATACGATAAGCAAGATGCAGATTTGGTGATCTATGACTCTGAAACCCCTTCTCAGCCGCCCATATTTGAAAGCAATGAATGGGCTTACATTGCCAATCTTTACACCGTACAGGCGGTTACAGTAGCAATGCCATCAATCGAAGAATATGGCGTTGATATGGCCGCGACAGATACCGGTTGCTTGGAATTCTTGAGTGAACAGCTTTTCCTAAAGCAAGTTGACGAGAGCTTTTGCCCTGCTCCATCTAATCGTGGTGATGACGGTTCAACGACAATTTGGATTGAATTAACACGCAATCGCTCAGAGTCCCACTTAACATCGAAAGAATAGGTACCGAAATTGAACAATTACAAGCTCCTAATGGAGCTATCTGGAAAAGTAACTGATAGAGCCAAACTGCTATTAGTACACGCTAGAAAACTCCAAGTAGTAGGCATACTTCTACTTGGTATTGGTATTTACGGATTTGATCTGTATGCAATCTTCATCGGTGCTTCCATTTGGTATTTTCAACACATAACAAAGAGCGCGGGTGACCATTTTCATGCATCGTCAGCAAATGTAACGATGAAGGTATACAAAAACCCTGAGAACTATCCTCCATTAAATGTTTGGCTGGTTCCGCATGAAGGCCGGGAGATCACCCCTGACCATTACGATGAACTGGAAAAACTGGTGCTTGAAGTTAATGAGGACTTCATAACGAAGAAAGTACAGCAGGTCTACGATTATCGAGGCGGTAAGGTCACCTACTATGACTTGGCCAATATCATCTTTCTGACCGAAGGCATGGTTCGTTACAAAGCTATTCGTCAAGCAGAAGGAAGTTTTTAACCGTAGTCTGCAATTGAAAAATTGGTACCTATTTCTAATCCATAAAGAAAGGCGCATCTATGCGCCTTTTCTGCTATTTGAGGTAATGGCTTGCTCTGTTTCGCACTTCGTAAACAAGTTCAATTAGGCGCGACTTATAAGGTGCATGGTCATCAATTTGGCCCACTTCTTCTGTGAAAGCTGCCACAATAGAATGCTCACTGTCGTAGAACTGTTCATGTTCCCCCCATAGCTGAACCAATTGTTCAACTAACCAGTGATCATACTGCACAAGGTTCTCTTTTTTCTTCAAGATGTCTTTTTTTAGTGTTTGCGATACAGCCAGTTTTATTGGGTTAACCTGATGTACTGGTAAGAAACCATCGATTATCCATGAATTGAGAAGGTTTTTAACCAGGGCATGTTTCGGGGACTTTAGTTTGTTCGTTACTGGCTGGCTAATTCCCCTCGCTAGACTTTTGAAATAGCCGTTACTTACAAATTCGTCAGACATTAGTCGCAGTACGCCATGACAAGTATCATGTTCACTGTTCAACATATTCTCGAAGAAGCTTTCTACGCTTGAGGTTCCAAATCGTTTAACAAGGTTTTCCGGTATCTGGTAACCCATTTGCAGCATGTATTCAGCTATCTGATGTGAATGGTAATCGCAGCCTTCTATTTCCATTACTTCATAAAGGAGTCTGCCTTTTATCATATCGGCAAGTTTCTCTTGAGAGATGTTATGACTTAAATTGACTAATCCGAACCCTAATGGCCTTAAACTACGCAAGAATCTAGCGATATGGTTACTATGAATAACATCAGCTGTACCACTGTGGATTTGGAGCACTAGGCTATCTACTACCGTTCTAGTATCGGCGTCTAACTCAGTCTCTTTTACCTTCCTCAGCAGTTCTAATAATGGTGCTTTCTCATTGTTCTTGATTAACAGGTAGTGCATTTCTTAATCCGGTTGCTGTACATTAAGAAACGATACTACCACGCTATCAAAATTTAATGTTAGCCACATAGGGGCTCTTGCGGCATATATATCTGCCTGCATACTAGTGAATAGAGAAAAGTTTAAGGTATAGCAAATGAATAGAACATCCGAGCAAGACGCTATTGTCTCGTTTAACTCAGGAAATGCACTGATCGACGCAGGCCCAGGTACTGGCAAAACGACTACTTTAATTGAGTTCATTTTGGAACAAGTCAAAACGATGCCGGCTACCAATATGTGCGTCCTAATGTTCAATAGTGACATCGCAACCGAGTTCACTGCGCGTATCAAAGCTAAAAGATTGGCAGATCTTCCATTAATCAAAACCTTTCACGGTTTTTGCTACAGCGTTTTGCGTAATTCTGGCCACCTGAATCGAATTGGCTTCGAACTTAACATGGACACTGGACCATTCCAGCTGTCATTAGCTAGGTCTGCTCTTAAAGTGATTGCCGCAAACACGAGAAGCAAGAAGATTGCATCCGTTATTGGTGATAGCAAAACTGCAGATACCCTATTGTCGTTTGTCGGCCTCGTGAAAGCGATGATGTTACCTGTAAAAGAAGTGTTTAACATTATGGGGATCAACCAAACTTACTCGTTTTTAATCCCTGCATTTTATGAGTTTGAAAAGGCTCGTTTGGCCGAAAAAGTATTGTTCTTTGATGACTGGTGTCCTGAAACCGTAGCTCTGTTACGCAAGGACGGACAGCTAAGAACTCAATACCAGTCAAAATTCTCTAAAATTTTGATTGATGAATTTCAAGACATTAATGCCTCCCAGTATGAGCTGGTAAAGCTGATTAAGGCCCAGAATACTTCTCTAATCGCGGTCGGAGACATTGACCAATCGATTTACAGTTGGCGCGGTTCAAACCCGGGATTTATGCTAACTTTCGAGAAAGATTTCCCGCCGTGTACAAAGCTGACATTAAGTAAGACGTTCCGTTATGGTCACCGTTTATCTCTGGCTTCAAACCACCTGATTGTGAACAACCAAGAACGATTCGACACTTTGACAGTTTCTGCTCCAGGTACACCAATTACAAATGTTGAAGTCTGCCCTACAGGTACGCCAGCAGCTGACGTTATCGAATCCATAAACAAACACTTAGAATCCGGTGGACAACCTGCAGACTGCGCCGTCCTGATCCGCCGTTGGTCACAGTCCATGCTTTTCGAGTTATCGTTCCTGCTTCGAAGGGTGCCGTATAAAATGCCCCCAGAATTCGCATTACCAAACACAAGAGAGATTAAGCTTCTCACTACTCTACTAACTTTTGTAACCGGAAACGATAAGGTGCTTGATTCGGAAGCGCGCAGCACACTTATTTTCGACCTTCTCCGGTTCCCTCACACTTACGTGCCGAATAAGAAGCTGATGGAGCTTTCACGCCGCTTAAGTGGCATTGATGTAGAGCATTGGGTATCCGCGATAGATACCATTCAATTAGCTGATACCACCAGCAAAACCCGTTACGAAAACGTAAGGGAACGCCTGTATATCATCGACACATTGAAGGGAATGAAAAATGCCTCTGCCCTTGATGTTTTTGATGCGTACCTTGACGAGTCAAACATGTCTGAATGGTTGGCCAATAGCGCGACAAGTGATGCTGAACTGGCAGAAGCAGAAGAACGATTTAACTCACTTGCGACCGTATTAAGAAGCCTGAAGCTTTCACCAGCGGATGCACTCTCTTACTTCCAACGACTCATCAATTTGTCGCAACAACAAACAAAGAATAATTACGGTGTAACACTGACCACCATTTTTCGTTCAAAAGGCTGTGAGTATGACCTTGTTCTACTGCCGTTTTGGGATGCGGATACCATGCCTATTAAGAAAAAGTCAGAAACTGGTTTAGGTGTTGATGAAGAGGAAGAGCGACGACTGGCATATGTAGGCATGACAAGGGCTAAAAAAACCGTTCGGATCTTTCACGCCAAAGCTCAAGAGGGCGAGCATCACCTTACTAAAGCAAGTAAATTTATTCGTGAGTCGGAAATTGACCTATCCATTGCTCTCTGTAATGCCGTGACAGAGAGAACGGAATTACCCGAACGCTCTACCCCTACTTCACTTCGTTACCACGAAGCTATGGTCGCTCAACGCTGACTTGTGCGATTAGACTTCTAGCGGATACTGACCCATATCAAATACGTTATGGGTCAATCACAATGAACAAACTACCACTTTTAGAGCTATGTACAGGTATAGGCGGATTTCACCTTGCCGCACAGCAAAACGGTCTTATAGAAACGATCTGCACCGCTGAAATCGACCCATATAATACAAAATTGATTGACCGTAACTTCAATCTAGATAACTGCGGTGATGTGTCTGAAATTGGTCTTCCTCGCGCCTATCACAGCCATCAGGCACTTATAGACGAGGATAAGGTGCCTGTTGATGAAACTGGCTTCACAAGCCTTTGTATGGAGGATTTCATGGAAGGAATATTGCCCTTCCCAACTATCCTATCTGCTGGCTTCCCATGTCAGGATGTGACTCCAGCTAATACCAAAGGCAATCATGTCGGCATCAACGGTGCGCGATCTGGCCTAGTGCACGACATTCTTAATATCGCAGAAGACTTGGAAGTTCCGTATTTGGTTTTTGAAAACTCAAGCAACCTCTTGAACCGTGGGCTTGATGTGATTCTTATGGAACTTAACAGACTTGGTTATATCGTTGAGTGGGAGGTCATTGCAGCGACTGCGTTTGGCTACCCACATTACCGCCATCGCACTTATATCGTCGCGTATCTGCCAACGACAGCTGTCGCTCGTGGTAACCGCCGTATCTTCGATACGGTACGTAAGCAAGCGAACAAGCAACCGAACCACTTTATGCCCCTGCCATCAGAAGATCCAGAATACATCCTCAATGCAGCCGTGGTAAAAGAGCCTCGTTCAATTAAGCTGAGAACAAAGCGTATCAACGGCGTTGGCAATGCTATTGTTCCAGCTATCGCTAAGGCAATATTTGACGCCATCACAGATGCTGAGTTTGCCCCTGTAAAACCAAAACAGCCAAAATCACGCAAGAATGAAACTTACATGGCATCCAAACTTGCTGCTGGCTGGGGTGTATCTCAACTCGATATTTTTTCTATGGACAATCAAGAACTGGTAACGAACATGCCATCACGTGGCATTCTGATCGGTGGTAACATCTATACTGGAGAGCCTGATCGCAATCTTAACCCAACCAAAACTACTTTCCCGAATTTGCTGTCTACATGCATTGCAAAGGACGGCAACAACAATTTTACTTCCGGTAGCCGAATGTCACGGCCCGGTAAATTAGGCGGGTTGATCGGGGATATACAGCGCCTTGGTGCGACTGAGGGTGGCCTTAACCCTGTGTTTGCAGAACGTATGTTGGGCTATCCAGAGAATCACACACGATTGGCTTACTAACAGAAGGGAACACAAATGAAGTATTTTGCTTATCTGGTACTACAAATGGGTGTGTTTACATTCTTACTGCATCCGGTAAAGGCATCGTATGCGGTTGAATTTGCCATAGCAGCGATGAACATATTAGCCATAATCTCTCTGTACAGGATTGTCACCCCTAAAATTAGACCGATGGTGCAACATAAATTGGCCGCTGTTGTTCAACAACCAGTGAAAACGCCAATCGACCTATTGAGAAACGATTCATATGAATCAATGGTGGTGTTTGTCCTTGCAGTTGGTCCATCTCTACTTTCATTCGTGGCTTATGTCCAACTCTTCAAATAGTCACTAAGCATTTCCCATCTAGCGCGTTTTCCAATGTGAGAGATACTTGTTGTCAGTTCAATTGAATGGGTTGGCAACCAGTTCCTTCCCTTCAAATTATCTCTCAAACTATCTGGCATCAAGAGTACCACTTAAATCGTGATTTCTTGGTGCCTAATGAATACGGAACAGCAAAATGAATCACAAAATACACTTTTCGGGTCAACTAATGGGAATTCGCTCAACAGATAAAAACCTTCCCGTAGACTTCGATAATAAAATCATGATTTACGGCGGGACACCGTTTAAGTTTGTCGAATCAATTCTGTGGACGTTCCATGTTACCGGCATTGCTACACCGGAAGAATTTGCACAATCACCCCTTTCAGAATCCCATCAAGATGTCTCTTTTGACTATGAAAGCTTTATCACGAACTGCTACAAAGAGTTTCGTTTAACAGAGGACTGTGACCAATATTACAAAGCAATTTATCCACTAATTCGTCGCAGCGCCTCTGAGATCAAAGAACAGTGGTCAGGTAACGAGGAAGTATTTCTTCACCTTTACGGCCTGGAGCACGCCGTGAATTATTCTATACATCGCCCTTACCAAAATGAGGTTGAGCTTAAATATCTTGCATCGCTTGGCGAGTACATCAAGGAAGTCATGAACAAACCTGCAGATTCGATGACGATGAAAGCTTACAAACAAGCCGTTTTCCGAATTGGTCAGTACCTCGAACTCGAGATGAATGCAACCGTTGAAGGGGTGCTTCAATATATCAATGGCGTCATTTCTAACCCTGCTTCGGCCACCAGTGATACGTCATTTATTGCTGGCATTCGGCATATCAGAGGTAACTCCAACTTTGCTAGTCATATTACACAGGCCTTTTATGACGATATGAGGGATGCTAAGGACAAGCAATTAAACTCTATGTTTGAGACTGACAAAGAGATTGTTGTTGAAGCCATAAAACAGCGTGTTAACGACTGGCGCAAAGCTGCATAACTTGACCATGCAGGTTGGCAGCTTGCCAGCCTGCAGCCTCTGGCGCGATTAGAGAAGTGTCAGAAAATAGAATCTCAAGCACAGGAGATTCCACGATGAAACTATACGACTACCTATTACCTCACCTACAACACGTTAGCCACACTCCCCTTTTTCAAGATCAGACACGTGTCTATCAATCGCAAGATCTTACTCTATACCGTGTATTCGATGATGGTGATATTTGTCATGAGCAATGCCTTATAAGCGGCAATGGTCGATACTCTGATGATAGTTGGGACAGTGCTTACGTGAATCCTGAAATCCATCAAATTGTCTCTCTCCACCAGCATCCTAAAACATGCGCGACGGAAGCCCCGCGTGTGTCCTTATGCCTATTTTCATTCCCAAGCAAAGAAGAAGCCCAGAAGCAGTTCAACACCGAGTACTGCAATGTTCTATTTGCAGGCTATGTAACAGAAGCCCACGAGATTGAAGTTATCTACAACGACATAGCCCGTCCCTTCGACTCACTGGAAGACTGGCCACATTTCGTCAAGCAGCTTCTAATCGAGCATCCATTTATCGATATTGGCACCAGTTCAAGCATTCCAGACAGTAAAGATTTTTCGTTAGAACTGTTTCACTCTCTACGAGCGGCATAACTATGGTAGAACCAATGGCTAAACCACTTCTAATCATCGGTTGCAGCGACAATAAAGCTCAAACCGAAGCCCAAGCATTCGACCTATATCTTGGCCATGTGTACGAGTTAATTCGTGCGAACATAGATAATGTTCACGATCACTTTGAAGTGCTTATACTGTCAGGTCTGCACGGCCTGATTCATTCCAAACAGGTCATTGGTCATTATGACCAGCAAATGCCTAAGCGAACCCAAACAGCGGCGATGGAAGCGTATGTTGATAAGCACACTGCAGGCACTAATAAACTGTTGAAGCAATACGCTGAGAAATCCCGCGATTTGTTTGTCGTTTTGTCCAATGATTACCTAAAAGCCTTCGACATGATGACTAAAAAGCCAAGCTCCCAGAAGCTGCTTAAAACCTTCAATTCGACGTACTTTTGCCGTAAACATATTGGTGTTGGAGTTCTCAGAGGTCGATTAAAAAAGATCCTCAATAATGTACCGAAACCATTCTCACCTGTCTTGTATCGTTCAGGCTTAGCGTCAGCTGACGAGTTCACTGGCTATTCTGCTGCCAATGCTTGCTTAGGCGCTTCGCTTGCCTACGTGAGCGACATCAAGCAACCTCACTTACTCGACATGATGAAACAGTCATTGATGAAGGGGAACCGTGCTTTTCTCGACAATGGCGTCATCACCGAAGTTGGCAAAGGTAACTTCGTAGAGCCGCAAGAAGTATTCTCGCGGTATAAGCGTATCGTGGAGTCTTTCAAAGGCCATGCTAAAAAGCTAAGTATCGTCATACCAGACAACCCATTCGACCCAGCGGCCAGCTTAGCGATCGTCAAAGAAAACAAATCGGTGATTAAGTGGTTAGCACGTCGTTGTGATGTGATTCTGCCGATTCATAAGGCACCAGACATTGGCCAGCACGCTATGTCCATGATGAAAGCACTAAGTTTTGCACCTATTCGCGTCGGTATACCCTGCAAAAAGTACATTTCGACTATTGAGGTTGTTGATGGCCAAGAGGTCAAAGTCAATGTACCCGTCAGATTGTCACCTTTGGAAATTGAACAGCTCTTTGAATTAAAGGCGCCGAATAAGGAGAGGCTATTTACTGGGGCTCATTTTCTAGCTTGTTCCGAAGTAACCCGAGGTGGTGTCTATGAAGAACGAAAAACTCTCGCGCATATCCACGGCTTTGATGCAAGTTTCGATGCCTGCCGAACTGCAGCCGTTCTAGGGAATGAGAAGTCGTCATCGCGCATTGGTTCCCAATTACTGCGTGAGGTAAACGTAGAAATCACTAAAGATAAAACGCTCCGCTCCACTGAATATGCAAGACATGATTGCACCGAGGAATATGAAGACCCACTTGCTTTTACTTCGGCGGCAGAGGCTATCGAGGAAAATGTGTTTGCTTTTGTCGAGCTATGGAATGAATCAATGGAAGCAGTTTGGGAACTGGATGTATCTGACATGCAGGAAGAAGACGCGAAAGAGTATTGCTTAAACCTATTGTGCAGTTTTCCCCGCGATATAGAAGACCAGCTTCTTAAGGGGCTAAAGCTTGCTTATTGGCAGTCATTCACCTGCCGCCATCATCAAGCGACCAATTTTGAAAAGCGAACGGAAACATTCACTCGGTTGTTCTCTGACGGTCAGCGCGTAGCGATTCAAACAACCCTACCTATCTAAACCAAACTCTAAAAATGGCGCGGCGGTTACGTGGCGCCTTTCAACCATCAAACCTAAATCTAAGCATCTTGCGCGATCCACTAACTCGCTTTTAATGGAATCAAAGCACAGGAGATAACGCTCATGACAAAACAAAATTCGAAACCTACAACGACAGGTCAACTTAAGCTTCGCGTTGGAACATTGACTCATAGCTACGCTATCGAGACAGAGGAATACATTGATGTGGTTGATCTAAAGGATGCCAGAGAGAAATGGCGAGAACACAAAGAACAGCAAGATTACAACCGTTACACCTTGGGCGGTGACGTTTTTGATGGTGATGAAGTCGTTGCAGTGTTCTCACCTAATGGCCGCTGTTTCAAGCCTTCTGATAAGGGTAACGAGTACTTCAAACGTCTTCCATCTGACGAACTAATTGACATCGACTAATCACAAACTGCCCCACCAACAAGACCCGTGGGGCTAAAAAATCAAATATAGAGAGTATAAAAATGGCAGCTATTCACCCTGATGAAATCCTTATAAACCGTTCTAATCCAAATCAAACAGTGGTTACCGCCCCTGATGGTTCACTGCTTGGTGAGTTTGAACCCCATTTCACAGACATCCAATTGCGTCGCTCTTGGAAACATAACGTGCAAGCGATGTGTAATGGCCCTTGTGAAAGCGAACGCGAAGAAAAGCAGGAAGATGACCAGCCATTACTTATAGAGCACCCAGCTCCAGTGACTGTCCAAACTTCGGCGCAGGGAATGGTATTTACAGAAGAAACATTTGAGGGTTACCCATTTTGAAACTGAATCCTGCTATCACTCACTATCAGAATGAGTGCGATTTTTACAACACCAATGAAATCGATGTACTGCCAGAGCGAATTCCAACGTATATCGCAAGTGGCCCGAATGGTGACTATGCAAGACCTGCAAAAACGATTGGCGAGTTGCCGGGAAAACACCTACGAAAGTTGGCACTGAAACTTGCGGCTGAGAAATTGGGCGTGGATCAAATCAACTTTGGTTTGGAGATATACAAAACTCTCGGTATGACAAAGAACGAGGCTTTAAAAGATGGTCGGTCATGGCTTCTTCAAAATGGTGACAGTTTGAAGGTTGACCTGTTTTGGCATAACGTGCCACCAGCTTACCCTCTGGATCAAATTGCACGAACTTACCCCACTCCTGTAGGTGATATGCCTATTCGTGAACATGTACGTGTAGCGATGTCGAATATGACCGATAGAGAGCTTGTGAATGCCATTGGTTCACGTGATTTGATTAATCCTGAATTTATGGGTGAAGCCATTCACCGTAACTTGATTTGGCGCGGAGCAACGACCGAAGAAATCTACCAAGCAGTAGAAAAGCGTGAACAGCTAGCAAAGCAAAACGAGGTGACTAAGTGACCCCTATCCTTACTGATGTTTACAGCGATGAATATTTCCATTTGGCAGAAAAACCGTGGTTAAGCGGCCAAGAAAACTGCCCTGTCTTTCTCGAAGATAAAATTACCTGCCAAGGTGTCTGTTGTTTCAATATCAAAACGAAGAAATGGGATGTTGAATTAGCCAGAGGGTACGGCATGGTAGTGATCGATAGTTGTGAAACCAGAGATGAAGGAATAGCGCTGCTTTGGGAGCGTCGACAAGAAGGTAATTCTTGGGATATTGGAATTTAACATTGTACAAAAAACTATGTTTTTCATTCGATTAACTTAGTGCTTCCGTGCTAAAACATAGCCCCTAACAATATTAAAAGTAGAACAGTGACGAAGACAGTTATCTTCGGAGTATAGGAATGATTATGAAGAAATTGGGATTAAAAACACTAGCAGTAATATCTTTATTGAGTTCAGGTTACGCAGCAGCTGCATACCAGCCTTTAAACTTAAATGACCCGAACTTGAATATTTTTTGTCAATTGCGCTTTTCTGATCAGTATGGCTATCAGTTTACCCGTAAGAATGGCAATAAGCTGTATTGGAATCTTCAAAACACTGGCAAGGTCTTCGACCTTACTAAATTCTCTTATGCACCGGGAACGGTTACTGTAATTAAAGAAAATCCTCATGGATTCGAAGCAGATGTAATTACAAAGAAAAATAATGGTGAAAGTGAAAGAGCGTACTTTGAACTTAGAACACAGTATGATGCCAATGGCCCATATCCAGATGGCAAATTTGTTCGCCTGAAATTTGATAAAAAAGGCAATTTAGAAGGCGGGGAAGAGAACATGTTTAGCCATTGTGAAATCATAAAATAACGTGCATTAATGCATCCGTAATCAGTGGGGTTTTTATGGCCATTACTAACAACGGGTGCATTTTTTTTGTGGTTTAATTTCTCTTTGTTTATCTATTACTGACAGTTACAAAGTGGCTGCGTTTCTACTCTTCTTTTTGTCTTCCATTTACTCCCAGTACTGGCAGGTTTTAACAACCCACACCCTTCTCTGAGATTTAAAATTCCACTATTTTTAGTGACTTGCGCGTTGACTAAACCGTTTTACCATCACGGTATAAAGTTAATGGAGAGTCACCACATGATTGAGAAAGCACCTACCAAGCAACTGGATTTGAATGACAAAATCAAAGAAGAAATCAGAACATTATATAAAAGTGTTCAAGATGCTCTCTCTGGCTTTAAACCGAGAAAAGAACAGAGCTTTCTTATAGCAGAAATTGCTAAAACGCTTGGTGGTGTCTACGCGCAAAATGAAGGTGCGAAGCGCCGTATCATCGCTGCGGAAGCTGGCACTGGTACAGGTAAAACTTTTGCTTACCTTATACCATCGATTGTCTTAGCCAAGGCGCTAAACAAGAAACTGATCGTTTCAACTGCCAACGTAAGTTTGCAGAGTCAGCTAGAACTCAAAGACCTACCGTTACTTCAATCTATACGACCTGACATGACGTTTAAGGTGGCTTTAGGCCGTAACCGATACCTGTGCCGCCGTGATGTTGAAACCGTTGCTGTGGGCGCGCCTCCAGCGCGTAGCGAAGATACCCTATTCGACTCTCAAGAACCTGTAGAGAAAGTTTCTGGTGCCGACGCTGAACTGCTTGAGCGCATGATCGAAAACTACGACAACAAAAGTTGGGACGGGGTTATGGATAACTGGCCTGTGCAGGGTGAAGTTATCGCCTCTACGCTTTGGAACAAAGTGAACTGCAAGTCAGGCACATGCACTAAGCGTATTTGCCCCTACTTCGAAGAATGCGCTTTCCATAACGCTCGTAAGACTCTGGATACAACTGATGTGATTATTGCAAACCATGCGTTAACCATGACCAGCTTAGCGAATGGTGGCAATGTCCTACCACCAGCGGAAGACGCCATTTGGGTTATCGACGAGGCGCATCATATCCCAAAGCAATTCCGTTCTTCCTTTGAGCAAAAAGTAACTATTGAAGGTAGCCTGTCTTGGCTTAAAAAGGTATCTCAAGCAGTGTCCAAGCTTTCGATGGTACATGGTCAAGAGATCAGCCAATCTATCGTTAAAGATGGCAAAGAGCTTGATGAAGTTGTGAAAGGCTGTGTAGAGGAACTACGCTCAGTTACTGACATGCTTTTGGCAAACTGCAATTTCTCTAGTGACTACTCTCAAGAGCAAATTTACCGTTTTAAAGACGGTCTATTACCATCAGTGTTAGATACATCGCTTAGCAATTTATCAACGCTGTCGGGCAAGATTAACCGTTGCGTGTCAGCTCATACAAGCAAGCTTCAAGAGAGTCTTGAAAAACGTAAGATCCCTTCCACTCCTGCTATTGAAAAAATTCTGTCTGAGTCAAATCGCCTACAGGCACATACAGAGAGTTTTGCAGATATGTGGCAGATGTTCACCAAGATTGAGCAGAAAGGGTCAGCTATCGCTAAATGGGTATCGTGCGGCGGTAATGGTCGACCTGACCTCTCATTTAACGCAGTGCCAATCAGCGTAGGAAAAGAACTTGAAGACACATTATGGTCGAAAGCAGCTGGCGCGGTACTAACATCCGCAACCGTGACAAGCCTTGGTAACTTTGACCGCTTTATGCTTGAAGCTGGCCTAAGCGCGAATGATGGTACCCAGTATTGCCGCGTGAGTAGCCCGTTCGATTATCAGAACCAAGCCAAGCTAATCATTCCACCAATGAAGGTTGAACCAACAGCGAAAAACGAAGAACAGCACACACTTGAAATTGTTCACTACACAGGACAAATGGCACAAAAACACAAAGCGATGCTTATGCTGTTTACCTCCTACCGTCAGTTGAATCGCTACATTGAGTTGGTATCACCGGAACTTAAAGCTGACATGCTTATTCAAGGGCAAGATACCCGACCTAATTTGATTCGTAGACACAAAGAGCGTATCGATAATGGCCTCAAATCGATTTTAGTCGGGGTCGCATCGCTAGGAGAAGGGCTTGATTTACCACGTGAATATTTGACCTGTGTGGGAATTGCAAAGATACCTTTCGCCAACTTTAAAGAGCCTGTAGATGAAGCTGAGAGCGAATTCATCAGTAAGAACGGTGGTAACCCTTTCTTTGAATTGAGCCTGCCAGAAGCGAGTGCAAAGCTCATTCAGCAAGTGGGTCGTCTTATTCGATCAGCTGATTGCAGCGGCGAAGTGCTAATCTTCGACCGCCGTCTAAGTAGTAAAAAGTATGGTGCGCAGCTCATTGATTCACTTCCACCATTCACTTTATTTGCCTAATTAGCCATACCAGTTGCGGGTTCTACTGAATCCGTAAACTGGTGCTATCTGAACCAAATAGGACAGCATCAAATGACATCTACGACAACTACTTACGACTTTACTCAGTACATCACTGACAGCCACAATCCACGCTATATTGCTGCTATACACGGCATTTTGCCGTCAATGTTGGCCAAGCAATTTATTGAGAAAGTCTTCGAATCAAATTGGTGTATATCCCCTCTTTTCTGCGGATGCTTTGATACGAAAGAGCGTGCTCTTGCCTTTGTGGATCAAGTTACTGACAGCCCACTAATACTAGCTATCCCAACAATAGACTATTCAAACGTCATAACCTTAAGCGTTTCACACAACGGCGACCAATGGGTTTTGACTGACTACGAAAATGACAGCACAGCATATACGACCTTTGAGTCAATTGATCAGCTGCCATTTGCTGCCCACTCGTTTGGTAGTATTTGTGCAGGTGAAGACTGGGACGAACTGGCTCAATTTATTCCGACAGCATTACTCAAAGAAATCCCGCGCCATACTGTCACAATACTGGATTCACAATATTCTGATTAAATATCCACTTAATAATTAATTTATGAACATTGTTTGATAGGATATTTCAATTATTCATTGCCTTTTCATGGAGTTGATTCAATGGCATTTAGTATAAAAAGAGTTGGAATCCTTCTCGGTGGTTGCATAGCAGTGAGTATTGCAGTTGTTTATTCACCAATCGCTTTTAAAAGTTTCAGTAACAGTACTGTAGATCAATGCGAAAAAGGCATTATCGAAATCGTAGATCAATACGCAAAATCCATTAACTACATGGCATATGGGCAACCGTATTATGAGGATGTGGTTAAACTGAATGACAAAGCATCCTCATTTGAAGGCGCTTATATTCATTTTACTGGGTTAAGCTATACCGAAGAGCAGAAGGACTTTAACTTGAGAACGTCTTTTCTATGTGCTTTTGATGACGGTTTATTCGTAAGTTTCGATAACCCTTCTCTTGGCCACACGGTGGATTACTCAAAGAAAGCGGGGTTAGTGGTAAGAAACTTGCCCGGCTATTCCGAAAAAAATTAGTTAGTTGATGACTTTTAAATAATATTCTTACGGTGTACCAATTACCCACACTTCACCCTGGTACACCGTATTCCTGAATCCCCTTTCATCTATTGCGCGTTGGGCGAACTCGAATACCTTGGAATGACTAATTCAATCCAAGGTAATCAACATGAAAGACACGCAGCTTCTTAACCCTCAAAACCAAACCACTGTTGTTGTCGCTTTGCGTCTAATGCAATCGCTTATACAGAAACAAGGTGGCTCAGAGAACATCGTTAACCACTTTTCAGACTTCATTGAAGATGGTTGGAAATGCCCTACGGCAGAGCAAATTGAATCTCTAGTCGAAGATATTAACGTTGAGCACCATTTCAATTCGATGGACTTAAAACCACAACTAAATGGCCACGCACGCTATTTGAACTTGTTAGTGTTGATCGAGTATGACCACAAGGACATTCCTAATTCAGTACTCGAAGCAGTGTGGGATGGTGTTAATTACTCACGTAATGGTGAAATCATTGACCAGACATATCACAAAATTTCAGGTTGGCAGTACATGCCCGAAGTACCAAAGCGATCCCTTGTCATTAACGAATAAGCGGCCACCGCGTTTAAGCACAAAACCGCTGGGCTTTAACGAGTTTAACGAACTGGCCCAGCTCGTTAACCAATTACCAGAAGAGCATGAAGAAGATGGTTACAACTAATACGACGAATATTTCTCAGGTGTTCACCCGCCTAGCCCGCGCAGCACTTGGAAATGAATCGGATAAGAGTACTTGTGAGATCAGCAAAAACGACCTTACCACTTTACTGATGGCCTATCGCTTTGAACTTGGCAACCAAAATAAAGAACTGCCAGTAGATGAACTACCAGTAGAAGAGACTCGCGCTATATTTCTGCGTGACCTATGCAGCGACAATTTGAAGAACATATTTGCCGTAGACATCCTGATCGATGACTCCCACGAAGAAACGTTCCACATACAAACTCTTGACGGTGTACCACCAGCCCATAGCGATATAGAAAGTGAAATTAATGCCCAAATCCGCTCACGCTATCACGAAGGTTCAACATTCGAAATCACAAACGTGATCTCAGTGAAAGAGAGTCTTGCAACATCACCAATCAAATGCGCCTAACTACGGTTGCATCCGGTAAGAGCGGCTTTATGGCCGCTTTTGTCCGTTACCTCGCAAAACCTTTAGCCATCAGTTGAGTTGGCGCTATTTGTGAGTCATTGAAATCAATCATCCATGCATACCATCTACGGAGAGAACTAAAACATGAGAACTGTTCTGTTTACTATGCTGTTAAGTTTTGCCGGCATAGCAAATGCTGAGATTATCCACCGACAATATGAAGGTTTTGATTTGGACATCGACTGTGATCTACGCGGGGCAGTCCAATATCATTACACCCTTGGGAGAGACAAAGGCGACATAGACCGCAAACAAGATTTTGAGTTTGACCCGGAGGTACCTGCCCGTTGCCAGCAAACAAGCACATCGACGTACAAGGTAAACGGCAAGAGTACATTTGACCGCGGCCACGGCGTACCAGCGAATCATATTGATAATTCAGAACTAGGCATTAAACAGACAAATTTCATGGTAAACATCTGGCCACAACATCGAGATTTAAACCGGGGCGCGATGAAGCAGACTGAGTTAATAGCTGAATGCTACCGTGATATAGAGCCTCTTGAGATTTACGGCGGTATCATAGCAGGAGCGACACCTGCCAATTCTGACTATCTCAAATCTCATGGCATAGTCACACCAGGTTACTTCTACAAACTCATTGTACGTAAAGACCGGGCGCTTGCTTGGATATTGCCAAACAAGGCAGGCATGAAAAAAGCAGTACTTGATAAATACTTGGTGTCGGTGGCTGACCTAGAAAAAATAACGGGTAAAACGTTCCCAATGACACCTGACATGAAGAAGGGTAAACCGGAACACTCTTGGATGATCCCAAGGGGTTGTGGTTGGAGTTGAACAGTGGCCAGCATAAGCTGGCCATTATTCTTATGGGGACAGTCTGACGGGATTTGAACCCGCATCGGCTTGCAAGCCGGTTGGAGATGGTTTCGGGTTGCTATCCCTCACCTTGCCAACCACTCACGCTATGAGCGTTCTCCCAGTGAACTACAGACCGCCTTCATAAGAACCCATCAATCATACCTGATAAACAATCACATTCAAAATACAGCGTTTTAAATAATTATTACCATTGCAGATAATGAACTTGGACATATGATTTTTTAAATTCAATTCATTATCACTCTGGTAAAAATCATATGAAAATGACCAATACTGACCACTATGATGATAGCGTCGTCATCCCTTCAATTCGTCGCAATGTTCAATTAGATATTTTCGGAAGTGACAGTCTTATAGCTCTTGAACCTGCCGACCCTCACGTAAGATTTGACTGTCCAGATTTAGATCTGAGTGATTATGACCTTGCCATCGTGAGCATGAGTGGAGGTAAAGATAGTATCGCGGGATTATGCCGCTTATTGGAAATGGGGTACCCCAAAGAGAAAATTGAACTTTGGCACAACCATGTCGACGGCGATCCTCTAAATGATGACATCTTCTTTGATTGGAACTTCATGTATTCCTACAACAAGAAGCTTGCAGAAGCGTTCGGAATCCCTTTGTACTGCAGCTGGCTAAATAAAGGGCTTCGAGGGGAGATGCTTAAACATAATTCCATTCCCCACCCTCACTCATTTGAAACGCCTGCCGGCATCATTGAGCTTGGCCGCGAAACATGCAAGCCTGGCACCCGTAGAAAGTTTCCTCAACAAAGCGCCTCGCTAACCACCCGTTGGTGTTCCTCGGCTTTGAAGGTGGACCCGGCTAAAAGAGCCTTAACCAATCAAGAACGATTCATCGGCAAGCGTGTTTTATTCATAACTGGTGAACGTAGAGAAGAAAGCTCGAGTCGCAATCGTTTCTCACAACTCCAGCCCCACGCAGTAGACACAGAACGTAAGAGCAAAAATCCGAAAAAGCCGCGTTATATCGACTCTTGGAGAAACGTGCTGCATCTATCCGAAGAAGATGTGTGGCAAATACTTTCAGACTGGAGAATCACACCACCTGTACCCTATCGATTAGGCTGGGGACGCTCGAGCTGTAAGCTTTGTATATTTTCTTCTGACCGGGTGCTTGCAACGATTAATGAGTATTGGCCAGAAAAAATCCTAGAGGTTGCAGATTACGAGGACGAATTTGGCGTCACAATCGCCCGTAGCGGCAAGAACGTGCTTGATAGAGCCACCAGCACTACCCCGTTTATTATCGACGACGAGGAAGCGTTACAGCAATCATTCCAAAAGGAATACACTCTGCCTATCTTTGTCCCGGATGATAAGATTTGGACACTACCTAAAGGCGCGTTCAGTACTGAATCTTCTGGCGCCATATAATGGAAAAAGGGAGCGTCATGCTCCCTTCTTTATTCGTCAACTTGTTCGTTGTTGTTATCTGGTTCTATCTTGGCTTTGTTGGAACTAACTTTCATCAACTTATCTTTTAGTGAGGCAAAGTAAACCGCGCCAATTTCCTGCCTTGTGGTTTCCCCTTTTACGTCAATCATCAACACGTGATCCTTATCGCTTCGACCGAGTTTAATTTGGCTGTACTCACCAATAATCTCCGTGTTGATCACGCACGCTCGGCTAATTTTCAAATACTGGTCACTAAATGAGTTTTCCAGTTCGGCCATTGAGCAGCGGATATTCTGTTTCGTGCCATTCGTGAAGTGCAATGTAGCGTATGGATGCTTGTACGTGGCGTATAGAAAATCTTTGTTCAGGACAAACCCACGCTTGTTTTTGGATATGATTTTTTGAATGTTCCTCAAACGGACATCGGAAATTGTCTCACCAGGTGACGCTGGTATTTCTCTTAACGCAGCAATCTGGCGGTCACGGCGCATTTCGTAGTATCGATGAACATACCAAAACACCCCAAGCTGGCACAGCGCAAAGAGAAAGAATAAATAAGGGTTTGGGGACATATGTTCATACCAAGGCATGCCCACCCGGTTAGAAACAACCCATTGGATTTTACCTAAGTCCAAATCGCCAATTTTTAATTGAGATTGCCCACGTGATGTCTCCCGAGTTGGCATAGCACTGATCATGGCCAACGTATCTTCACGCGTACACGCCACCCTTTCTGCTTGCTGGTGGCCATCAACGGAACTCAACTTCAAGCTAATACATGCACTAATAAACGGTGCCTGCTTTTCAAATCGCTCAATGAACGCCTTCATATGACGTTCAAGCCCGTCCACATTGAAGTAGTATGCATTTTCATACACTAAGTCAGAAGTGGACCTGTAATGAGCTGCTTCAACAAACACACCCTTCTCAATTCTCAGGCGGTTCGTAGAATCAACTCCTGAAAGGAAGAAAAGCCCATAGTTAGCGATAATAATAAAGATTGTTGAGAATATAATCATCGCATTATGTTTAAGATAATTCATTATGCCTTCACTTAAGGTTTAAGCGGTTCAAATGTTTCAAGGTGAATAAGCTTCTCACCTGTCATTTCGAACAGGTACATAGGCTTATAAGCAAATCCATCATCATCAAATGAAAACTGGTTACCCGTAGTAACTGTGTTATAGGGTGACTGTTTAATCATCCGCATAAGTTCTTTTGGTGTTGTTCCTTCCTTGAAATCATCACTTATTGCCATCAGCATTTTCATTAGGTCGTATGCAACCGTTACATGTGTTGTTACGCCGTCGACATCACAATAGGTATCCACAATGCGTTGAATAGAGCTTTGTGCTCTACGTTGTTCAAGAGTACTTTTGCTAGTAGCTGGATGGTCTATGTCCCAATCAGATATAAACAGAGCTCGTACATCCTCGGAGATACCACCAGACACTTTTAAAAATTCAGTTCTATTCATTGGCACGTTTCCACCAAAGAAAATAATGTCCTTTTTCCCGGCCCTTACTAAACGGTTGTAAAGCACACCTATCTTGGGGTTGTATAACGGTGCGAACACAAAGGCTCCATCGGGGATACGGGCCACCAGATCATCAAGTAGTTCGTTTTCAAGGCCAAACGGATAGGTATTGATGTGTTTACGATGGTTAAGGCTGTAGATTTCCCTTTTAAACAACTCACTAAATTCATCTGAGTAGTTATTTAAAAGATTCGGTACCACGACGATTGGGCGATATTGGAAGTTAGCCATAAAGTAACGAGCAATAATCTTAGACATCGTTATGTTTGAAGATGAAATGCTAACGCCTTTATAACCAGGCTTGATGGTATTCAGTGAAGTTGCACTTGTGATATAGGGTATACCAGCATTTGAAAACACATCAGCTGCAGCCTCTGCTTGAGTTGACGTTAAGTGGAGCACCGCAAGTCGAACACCCTGTTTAACTAGATCTTGAGCGACTTTGCCACTTGCCATCGCGTAAATGTCGCTTACTTCTTCAAATATAAAACGGATCTGAGCGTCATTGTTGTTCAGGAAGTATGAACGCGCCATACCTCTAACAATGCATGAACGTTCATAGTTTATGAAATTGGATTTGTTAGTACTGCTGCTAATAATGACACCCACCTTTAACGGGTGAACAGCCCTCGAAACTTCTTCATATGGTAAAGCTTGTGCGCTAACAAATGACAAACATCCATATAACACCAAGGCACGGCATATCAACAAGGCTCTATTAAACCAGTTGTGCAAATTTGATTGCTTTTGAAGCAAATTGTTAACGAAGTTTCGATTCAAAAAAGACATTTTACCTAATATTTTTCGACAACCAAAAAAAATTTAAGTGATTGTTATTAAAGTACTATTCATTAACAGCAGCAGAATTTAAAGCACATTTCTTAACTTTCCGAACGTACAAATTTTGAAAAGTTATCATTTTCAATTATTGTGACCTTCTTCCCAAAAATGATTGTATCGATTTTTGGGTTCTTACTAGGTCAAATAACTATAAATAATCAACAACAGTTGATAACTGACCATCGCTTACTTGTGACATATAACAAAAATAAACATGAGCCAAAAAATTATGTTTAACGCTAAAACAACACAAAACTTAATAGATCACCAACCTAACAACATTGAATCTGACGACCTTGTTGTAGAGGTAACACCTTCAAACGTCATCAACCTTTTCACTGACATTGCAGCGGAGTTTGGAAACGGTGATCTAACCTATTCGTTCGACGGGGAAACCATGACACTGTTAATAGATATTAACGGAGTCAATGGCTCGATCGCTGTAGGTGACTTGGACCCATATCAAACATGGGACGCTAACTCGACTACTGACTTCTTCGCTCTTAGAGCAATTCTGTCTGTAGATCCTAAACACCTGAACGAGCTAAATCGCACTCACCCAAACACCAAGTTCTATCTTGATGGCAATAACATTTTGGCTGAGGAAGCGTTCTATCTAACGTATGGTGTATCTACTTTAAACGTCTTAGACCGCTTCTCTGCCTTTGTAAAAACCGTAAACGCTACGTTTTAAAATCGGTTTTAAACAACATACGGCAACTTCAAGAAAGACGGGATTATACATACTTTATAATTGTTAAAAAGAACAATTACGTGCATGAATATGTAACCCGTCTCTTTTCATTTGTACCATATCTGTTTGTTTTTCAAATTACATTAGCAATGTCAGATAGTTGCAATAGTATATAAGCTCTACTTCCTGTTACTTGCGCGCCTTATGCCTTATGGCAATCTTTTATTCCTGAATCGTCTTCATCTAACTGGTTCGCATGTAGGCTAGCATGTCGTATGCAACCCACTTTACATTTCGACCAATACAAAAAGGCTTAACCATGTCGGAATACCTAGATCAAGTAGAGCTGCTAAGCAGCGAAATCAGCGCCCTAGAGACAGCTGAACGAAAAACGTATATCAACTATTCCCTGCAACGCATCCTGAACTACAAGGACATCTTTATTCATAAAGAGGCTTTGTCGTCAGATGTTTTGTGTAAAGCGTTTAAATCATTGTCCACAGTTGAACAAGCTATCTGTAAGCACGGACTCGATGCTATGAATTTTACTATCCACTATCTCGACGAGTTATCTAAAAACAAACGATTTAAACTTGAGCCGAGAGCATTCACAGTCGATAGTCAAATCAAGTTTCTTTCGCATTCATATCAAGCTTAGTATTGGATTGTTTTTAAAATGTCAGGATTAGCTTTTTAATTTTGTTTTGTGACCATCTACCAGATTATGTTTATGATGGTCATCATTGAAATTAAAGCAGTGGTTGTTGCCACTGCTTTTTAATAATCTTGTAAATTAAATATATGGGATTTTAGACATGTCTGAACCATCAGAAAGAATTATTTTGCCTGCACTCAACTCTCGTAAACACTCAGTTAAAGTAACGCCTCTTGGAAAGTTTCTAAGAGCTTTACGAATTGAGCACGATGTCATTCTAAGAGACATGGCCAAGTCACTTGGCTACTCTTCTTCCCTACTCTCCGGTATTGAACTTGGTACTAAATCGATACCCTAAAAGGTTCGTTTTCTTGCTTTAATTAATCGCGCTTATTCCATTACAGATGGCGACGAACTGGTTAGGTTGGTCGAAGGCCACAAGTTGAATTCAGAGTCAGAGAAAGATGAAGAAAGGCCGCTGGTGGACATGAAAGCCTTACTTGATGAATGGGTTGCATCTGGCTCCCCAATCATTGTTCTGGATCCCGGGCATTCCTCTCAGGAGCTACTAGAAGCAATTAATAAACTGCTTCCTGACGATGGTAAAGCCAAACTATTTTTGTTTGACCCAAGCACCCACGGTGAGAAGGTGAAGTTATCGTAACGCATCCGTAGTAATTACTTTTACCGGTTGCATTAAAAAGGCTCCGTTCGGGAGCCTTAATTATGTCTTGTTTCTACCTACACCTAAATTGTGTCTGCTATTTCATCACAGCTTGGCGAGAGTGATAGAGTTGACCAAGTTACCTTTCCACTCGGCCCCGGATTTTGAGCTAACGTCATAGTAAACATTAAACACATCGCCATCTTTCAGGTCTAATCGCATCTTAGCGCGTCGGATTCGAGTTGCACCGTCAATATCAAAGTCGATATATTCTTGATGCACGTGAGATACAAGAGGTTTTATGGTTACGTGCTGCTTGTTAAGCCAGCGATTAATCGCATCCTTCAAATTGTCCTCACTGCTGCACAAATCGTTGAGTTCCTGATCTGTAAACTTAGCGTTGGGTACCAGCATAGGAAGTATTGCTTTCAACTTAGTAAATTTGTAGAGCACCGAGTAATCGATACCTTTCAGGTGACTAGCCCAAATCGAGTAGCAACCAAATTGCTCGGCATGACTGAACGGAATCAGAATCCGCGTTACGTATTCACCGCCAAAGCCATTGCTTACAGCAAAAAGATCATCTGGCTCTGATAGCCACGCAACATGGCCACCGCATGTTTCAGCCATCATTTTAGCCGCTTCTAGAGCTCGCTTGTGATTGTCGTAAGCCTCTTCTCTTGATTGTTCGTTCGAATCCTCCCCAAATGCTTCACTGTGCACCAGGCAGAGGAACTTAGCCCCACTATAGAGGACCGAATACGCGACATTGCAGTGAAGCAACCCACCAGCAAGCCCGACAACATCTTCTTTTACAAACTCCGACTCTGTAGCGGTGAGTGTATGCCCTGCTTCTTTGTCATAGTCCAGCTGATGCTTGTCCAGGTACTTGAATGATTCATCTACCGCTTCACCGCACCCGTTTGTTAGGTACTTTATCTGTAGAGGGTTAATTACTAGTGGATTCATAGTTTTGCCTTTGGTTGTTTTTTGGTTTCCTCCTAATCTACGGCCACTCACTAAACGCGCAAGACACAAAAAAGGCGCCCGGAAAACCAAGGCGCCAATGTCGATCAGAATAAATTACAGCCCTTTGACCCAATCTATTTGTGTGGTCACTACATTGAATGATTTTCGCATTTCTTCTGCGAGAGTCTGACTTAACCCGGTAAGAATACGCATCTCTCTACCCTGCTCTTTTCGCTCAATTTCTAAAATCTCTTCGTTTAGCATCTTCACGTCGTTACTAATCTTAGTCACCTGTTGCCAAAATTCTGGGCCAGTACAATTCATCTCATTGATTCGATTTGAATGCTCCAGTTCCGCGCTAAATTCCTTATGGCTTAGTGCTTGATCTACCAATTTAGTCAACGTGCCGATCTGAGGCTCAAGAGCCTTATGAAATAGCTTGGTAAACTTGCTTTCAATGTATTCAAAGTCTGTGTCCTGACCTTCCACAATTGAATGAAAACTTCGGATACTATCCATGTGTTCTCTGATGACTGCAGTAGCCTCATTTAACGTCTGCAGAAGTGCATAAGCTAAAACCCAAAATTCCCTTGGGCTTTCCTCTTTGTACAGTTGCCCCAGCTTTTCGACATCTTGGTTCTTCATGATTTGGTTTAAGATTTTGGCCAGCTTCTCTTCGGCTTCACCTGCCGCCTTAAACAATTGGTTTGCCTCAAACGTATTCCTATTCCACAACAAGAACTCTGTCGTATAGTGCTTCATGAACGAGTTGGCATCGTACTGCCTTTCGACTTGCTGCTTGTAATCCACATTCTGACCTTGAGTTGCCTTGGCGTGAAATAACCCAAGGGGCAACATCAAAATGAATGCAACCGTGAAGTTCACAAGATGGTAATTGTCATAGACATCCCAATTGATATGGAGGTAATTGGCACACAGCTGAGATAAGCATGTCAGTAACGGAAGATTCATGGGCTCAAAGTTGATAGATACTGACATAAGCCCTAACGCGATGAATAATGCCGGGAAAGGCGTAATTAGCAACCAGATATATACGCGCTTAATCCCCTTTACCAAGGTCATGTACAGAGCACTAATGATTAGTCCAAGTAAATAGAACGCGCCAAAGTCAGTCACATACGAGGAAATGGTTACTGGCACTCCAGGAACTACCTTTAGTTCCCCAGCCTTCAAATGTATTAGCTCTACCAAAGGAGATAACAATTGTTTGTCTTGGATAAACACCAATAGCAGTGCAAAAATAATTGCTGAGACAATGCCTAACATCCAGTTATATGGCTGTGGTTCGACAGGCATATTCCTCGATACCTTAATGACATCATCCATCCCCTTCCAACCAAAGCTCACAGGATCCGGTAACTCACCAGTCAAATACCTTTCATGTGCTGCCAGCGCCCTATCTTTCTCTACAGTAGCTATGAGACTTTTGTATCTCAGCTTGAGAATTGTCTTCAAATCTTCACCCTCACATATCGGTCCAACTGAGTGAACGCAGTTTGGAAATCAAATGCTATTGCACATTTAATTAACCGTGTTTTTATAAATACTCACATGGCGCATATTTTGCGTTTTAAACACCTTGTTTTCAACTAATGCGTTCTATTGCTAGTTTTCATTAAGGAACCGAACATGAGCTCAAACCTCAAAAACATCATGCCAAAATTCAACATCAACGATACGACCTACCTGTACAACTGTGCCGGGGATTTTGTCGCAGAGGGTTTGACCGTTTACTATGATGCTGAACGCGCAAAAGACCTGAACAGTATCGTATCCAAATGGGCAGGGGCTGAATTTGCGGTAGTACTAAGACACGGAGTTTTGGGCGTTATGGCCGAACAGGAGTTTTCAGATATGTCCTTGAGAGATAATGTTATAACTGAGTTAATGCCCGTTTATTCTAAATTTAACGGCACTCGCCACATCAACATTGGCCTTATCGATAACGACTCAATATGGCCTCAAATGTTCATTCCTGCCAGCGTTGTGGAAGACCATCCCCCGCTTACATCGAGCGTCGTAAAACAATTCGCCATCGCACTAGAAAATCTCTCTGACCAAGCATAACTCCCACTCTTTACAAATGAGCGTGACCAACTAAGGTGTCGCTCATTTACTCAAATCTTATACTTCACATTTAAAATTTAACGTTTATCCTTACAAACACCTGTCCAGTACTATTGTGCGTTTAGCAAAATCGCATTTAATTGTTTCTATCAAACACGTTCAACATTCAAAGGTAGAAGCATGGATCACGCAAGCAAACTTAAACCGGGCATCGTAATTAAGCGTAATGGCGTCGAATACCTAACGACTAACTACGACGCTGATGAAGGCTATGTGTCTGTCGTTTGCATAGAGAACACAAATCAACGCGGTCAAACCTATCAGCTCCCTATTGAAGAATGCTGCATCTTTGATGAAAGCGTCATCGTAGTTAATCGCAGTGAACTTGAGTGGGTCATCGATGACATTGATTTAGAGATGATTGAAGCACTAGAAGGTAACCGAGATGCCCAGCTGACTCTTAGCCTTAAACAACGCGAGAAGTTCTATTTGCCTAAAACACTACAGGCAATGATGAACATCAAGGAGGAAGGCGCAGAAGACGGCGAAATGGGTGTCGTTTTCTTTGGAGAGCAAGAAGAACTTTTCTTAGCTGAACTCAAAACAGTATTAGAAATCTTCGACGAATTATCTATTACGGATGCTTGTGAAACCGGCGCATCGATTTTTGCCAAGAGCACACAACTAAACATCCAAGGATTCATCGGTGTGAATTTCAACGGCAAGTGATCGTCACTGCCACCAGCAATTATCCCTGCTGGTGGCATACAGGAATAACGTAAGTATTAATGCTATAGGCAGAACATGAACCAGAAAAACAAAGAGCTGTATGTCGGCCGTGAATTACGTCGCCCAGGCTACAAAGTTAAAGACATCGATTCCTTCGGTTTGTTGACCAAGACAGGCGCGAACCTTGAAGATGTAGCTCTCCAACTTGATGCAACTCCGATTATGATAATGGTGACAGAAGTATTTCTCGGCGGTGCATCAAAGAAGCATCCGGGAGAAGTACTTGCTCAGGCTGCTCGACTAAATTGCATTGCACCAGATGTAGTCCATTATCGCCACAACCAAAGAGATGTGCATGTCAGAACAGCTCGTAAACACAACTACGAACAGAATACCCGTAAAACACTAGCGCTTTCACGAGGTGCAGGTCAGGGGCTATTCATCGTGCGTGCTCCGGGCGTATCCCCTATTGAAGCTGCAGAAGACCTCAAAGCAAATGGAATTCAGTTTGTAGTCACTAAGGTAGCAGGCAATCGACAGGCTCGAATCAATGTTTCAGCTAGTGATAAATGGCTCGTGGTTCGGTCGGAGTTATACAACCCACAAGCAATGTTACGCCCAACTCTGTCTAACTCAACCCACCAGCTAAACAATGCAATTGTTGAGTGCTTGAAGGCACCTGTATCCGAAGACTACGAATACCTCATTGAATTTGAGTCTCAACTTGTTCGTGTTCTCGATGTATTGGCAGAACGCGGAGAGGGGAAGTCGGAGAATGCACAGGCTCTCTATGAGAAGCTGCAGCACGTTCAGGTAAAACTTGAGGTGTGTGAGTCATAAAAAGTAAAAGGGCGCTAGTTTCAGCCAACTAACGCCCTTTTCCACCCATAAAAGCCAGCTCAACTGGAGACAAACTAACCTTCAACTACACAATACCTACTTTGAGAATAAAAACAACCCTCGTTAAACTTGTGATCTACCCTCTCTATTTATCACCTTTTCTGTTCATATCCTCTCGGAAGTCATAGAGAACACTTCACCTAAACAACAGTTCTTTCTATCGACCTCTCATAAGTCATCCAAGACTGCACCTGTTGTTCACGTACTCATAGATTTAGTTTGAAAGTCTTCAAATAAGTCACAAGTGACTCTTGGTATTAAAAATCATATAGAGGTAATTATTTGAAAATTTTTTAAATAAATACCCCAAATTTAAACTATCGCGTTTTAAGTATGTTCATACAATAAACATTGAACTCGCAGTAGTGTATAATCCTGCGAGTAATGAGATTAGTTACCCAGTAACTATTTTATTACGGCCACATATCAACACCGTTGGCGTAACCATTTTCTATACGGAGAGATTTATGGATTTGAACACCGGAACGACCATTGCTATTGGTCTAGGACTAGGCATTGCTATGCACTTCTACTTTAAAGCTAAGAAAGCACGCGAAGACAAGGAAGCAGAAGATTCACTTAAGACAGCTGGCGACAAATTGGATAAGCCATCTCCACGTACAGCAAGTGCAGGTAAAACATCACATGCTTTTGTGCCGCCGGCATCTCAGTCTGCTCGAGTGAAACCAACTCCCTCTCGATCGGGCAGAGATTACGACGATGGTGATGATCTACTTGCGACCGCTGTAGTAGGTGCGGCCATTATGGATTCAGTCGAGCCTGACACCACTAAGACCTACAGTAGTGTCTCTGTAACAGGTTTTGACTCCGGTTCGAGTGATAGCGGTTCAAGCTCAAGCTTTGATTCTGGCGGCGACTCTAGTTGCGACTAATTGACCGAATCATTTGTTTGTAGCTGGTGGCCGTTTAATACGGTCACTTTTTTTAGCCTTGCGCGTTAGGCATCTGTGATTAGCTTTGAGCGTATAGGCACACAATGGATTAATGAAATTATATAGGCATTACACAATGGGACACCGTATCAACATACAACTTAACCACTTGAACGACACGCAACTTGCCTCAGTCGTAGTGACAGCCAATTCAAGTGCAAAAAACTTTCCGCTCAACTCGGAGTTTTATCAGATCCTTCAATCGTTAAATGGTCAGCCATCTGAGCAGCTTAGTTACCTACTTAACCTGACCTACCCTAAAACAGAAGGTAACCACACTGCAGGCGATCGCGTCTTTTTCCTGAGCACAGCCCATGATGACTCAGACACAAATATTCATATAACGCTAAAGGACGTGGTAATTAAAAAATCACTCCCCCTTTATCTTGTTGATGTCCGTGAGGCATTAAGTGCTATTGACCCGGATTACTCGATGTCGGAAGCCTACTTTACCGAATCATTTAATAAAGGCTTATCAGTAATTCAGGCCGTTGAATCGTATATCTACCAAAACCCATTCGGCATTAAACACCTAACACCGCTTATGGGTTCGGCTTTGAATAGCGATACAGTTTGCTTGTCACGCCCATACATTCCAATTGATGCAGACGAGTATGAAGAGCTGTGCCGTGGTAGCTACGATTTCTACCAACTACCAAGTGGTCGAGTGGTGACTTTTTCCAATGCAAGCTGTCATGACTCAGATACTGCTTACGCGCTTTGCCCAATGAATAATGAACGAACCAAACAGATTTTAAGCACTCAATGATTTTTAACGCGGTGGACCAGGTTAACTTCACCGCAATACCTAACTGCAGTAATGCAACCGTAAGAAGAGATTTTAGCAATGAGCATTCATGCCACCAGCGATGATGTATTGAATAAACCACTAGCTGTGTATGCCACTGACGAAGAGAAAGAAGAAGTCCTACCGAAAGGTTACTACAAAGCCACACTGTGGGGTTGTGCAGGCTCGCCAGAAATAACCGTCTACTCGAACGGGGAACAATACTTCTCCTACGACAGTACCAATCCTGCAGAGCCATTGGATCCAAGTGACTTTGTTATTTCTCAAATGCCCTTGTTCCCTTCGCCTAATGAAGAGGCACTTAAATACGCCTTAAACCAAGCATTAGAATTCATAGTGAAAACAGGTAACGACTATAAAAGGGATCATCACTTAAGCATTCATCACGCACTTGAGGCAGGTTCACTGGTTACAGAAATTGAATCGTTACTCTTCAACAAGGAAAACGGCAATGATTGAAGCAGCTAAAGATAACAAGCCCACTACATGGCAAGAAGACCTACAAAAACTCGTTCTCGGTGCTGTGGCATTCAATCTCGGTGTATTAGGCCTACTACTGCGATTTGGGATCATTCAATTTAGTGACAGCATCCCAGAAGAATTGCTTTACGGAATTAACACCCTGACTTCAAAGGTACTGTTTGTTCCACTCTGCCTGACTCTTATCGGTGTTGGAATGCTGTTTATCTGGGTAGTACTACAAGAACCAATCCGTGAGCTTAGAGCGTGGTTAAAGAGACACTAGCGCACCTATGCTCAGCGTGTGAACAGTGTTTGCAACAAAAACACTATAAATGAGGCAAAATAAGTGAATCAAAACGAAGCATTTAATCAGATCGTACTGAGATTTATCGATGCTTATGTAGAACTGCATTTAGAGATAAACTCCACTATCGTTATGGCTCAGTTCCCCATTGCACGGACAAAGGTTAGTAGCTTGATGACACGATACCTAGAGGATAAGCCAAGCAACCTACGTTATGTGGCCGCGAGACAGCGTTACCTAAAAGGTTTATCGTTTGAGCGACAGTTTCTTGAGAAAGACCAAAGCGCACTCGCCTATCTGCAAGCTATCGAACTGGCGTATAAACCTTACACGGATGCTAAGAAACAACCCTGTTGATAACATACTGAGAGTTAACCATGAATAGCTATATCGTTCACAAAGAAACCTTGTGTAAAACCTGCGGCAAGCAGTTACTCGATGAAGGCACCCACATCGATGTAAGCGGCTTCATATCTCGTTTCGATAGAGAGGCAGTCACGATGATTAAATCGGTCGAAGATTACATGAAGTACGCTGAATATATTGACTCTCAGTTACTGGCAAACGGTCAGATTGAAATAACATGTGACAATGTAACCTACGTTATCCGCAAACTGTAAGGGGTTCGCCCCTTATCTCCCGCTCCCCTACCATTTTATCGAGTTGCACGATTAGCCTTTGCATTTAGATTGGTCACTTCAACCAAGCAACAAGGACTAATCATGAGCCACCACGCAATCAACGCAATGATGCGCAACCCAAAGCTGTTAATGGACTATCAAATGACGGGACGCTTACCAAGCGTGTCAGATGCCCCTGCAACACCTCTACGCGACCTTATATCGCATATCCCTGCTCGATTACGACTGGAGTTCAAAGGTGTGCGTCTTAGCCCTGCCCTTGGCTTCAACAGTGGCGCTCAATTCCACAACCTAGCTCAGCTGTATACGTGGCTCGGTGCTGATGAAAAGCTTATAGGCAACAAAACTCTTCCATACATGAGTTGGCGTATAGCTGCATTCAATAAACCGCTAACTATCGCGGATCTTATTACTCATTGCTCAGCAGTACCGAGTGAAGAAATCATCAATAAATTCGTAGACCCTCGATACCGCTAAGATAAGGACGTCATCATGCAAACAACGAATGCAGCACTAACCACACTTAATGAAATTGCCGCAGAGCACAGTATCCCAGTTCAAGAAACTGTTCATCACTATCACCAGTGTAGAACGGTGGATCACCCTAATCGCTATACAAGCGGCTTGGTTATTAAAAATTACGAGCAGGCAACGCAATTGAATGTGTTGGCAAGCGAGTCAGGTCTAAGTACAGGGCTTCACACGTTCGGCTTTAGCTCGATTGTGTTTATCAAAGTGGATTAACTATCGTGCGCTGGTGGCTTTTGTATGAGAGCCACCAAAAGAAATGATTTAAAAACATGCATCCGTAGTTAGGAGGTTTCCTTTGCCGAGCCGATAAACTGCGGGTACTTGGGTTACATTCAGTTTTGGTGTGGCTTGAGGGTTATGCTGTTCTTTTTTTAAAGAACTGGCAGGGGTAATTGTGTCTGAAATGTGGGGTTGCGCGAATTTCAATCGATGCGATTATAAACATATCAAGACGATACATTAACCAACTAACTTTCAAAGGTGATAATTATGGCAGCAGTATTAATTCTAGTAATCGTATTAGGTGTAGTGGCTTTGGCAAACCAACCTGAGCAGAAAACTTACAAACACTACGACTTCTCAAAAGAGCTGACTCCTAATCAGGCGTTTGCTAAAGAAGTAGCTAAACACATCCCTACTCAAACAGCCATTCACCGCTTCTAAGGACGTTACAAAGGACTTTTAACTTGTAATGGACTTGGAGGTGTGTGGTGAGACACATAGAAACAACATAAGAGCGACCACGGTGTTTTATCTGGTCGCTTTTTTATTTCTCAAATTCATAGAACTGACTGTCGTTATCAGGGTCGTAGGACTCACCTTTCATAACAATTAGCCCATCCCGTATCACGTAGCCAAAATGAAGCACAGCTTTAACCGGTATTAGGTCGCAGTTAACCGAGGTGTACTTAAAGACCTCTAAGTTAGCCACGACTGAACTTTCATTAACTGCAAATACGCAGTACCCCTTTTGTTCAGAGTGTACGCACCACGTAGCCAATTGAATTGGTAAATCTTCTGGATAGATAACTCGCTTTAACCCTTTGTGCTGTACCGCAAATACAGGCATTTGTTTTGTGGCTCTATCAACACAAAGTGACTGTTCATCTATATCATCGTTATACAGACCATCACGTCTTTTCTCAGCCCACGATAGCCATGCGTTAACAGTGTCTTGAATGTTTAACCAAGGGATAAAATTCGTGCTGGCTTTAACTTGGTGTGCAAAAGGGATCATTGTGTTCAACATGCCGCGATTCGCAAAGCCACCAGCAAGTAAGATTGGGGTAGTTTCTAGGAAGTCGGTAAGAGCCTGCTTACCATTGGGAATTGAAGTGTTATGACTAAGGTGCTGCAAATGATTCATTGTTTCCTGTAACGCCTCCAGTTCGGCATCTGGCACCGGAATGGGTTTTGGCATAAACAGGTTTAAATGATTCATTGCAGCTTCCTAATAATTTACATCCGTAATGAGCTATCCTTGCTCTTATTTACTTGATTATACATCTAATTGTACATAAATGGATACCGTTAGAGCAGGTTACGGAGAATTACATCACGGGCATTTAAGCCGCTTGTATGTTCCCAGCCCATTTTACCAGAACTCAATTCCTTGGCTGTCTTAATACTAAGAAGATCAACACCTTCCGCAATAATCTCTTCGCCAAGCAATAACTCCAGCATTACCAATACAATTTCTTCACCAACCGCTTTCAGTTCACGCTTGTTTTTGAAGCCAACTTGTATCAACACTTTGCCGTTGTGAGGATTGCTCTTAACCGCAACCGTGACATCAGATAGCACCGCTCCAACTTCGTTAGCGATACTTCTCATACCATACTGTCCGGCCATGTCTGTCACCCAGTTTTGGGTAACCTCAGAATCCCACGGCAATGCAGGTAAGCGATATGGTGTAACCAACTCTCGATATTCTTCTGGGCAAGCTTTTGCAAGCTTCATAGCTACCTTGCGACCTTCTCCCTTCTCTTTTGAAGTTATAATGATCGCGTTTACCTTCGCTTCCATCATATCAAGAGAGAATTCGACACGTACTGCCGGGTGAAACTCTTGGGCAGACTTGTTTACTGCGTCATAACGGATCTGAAACTCTTCGTTGTGGCCTAACTTCACGCTTTCTTCCAAGAAGTTGATGTGTCCAGGGAAACGGCTCCAGAAATTCTCTACTGCTTGGGTTTCTATTTTGTTAGTCATTTAGCGTACATCTCCAGTTATCCATCTTAGCAATCTTGTTTTGTGAGCAGGTATCGCGGTATTGAATACCTGCATGCCATATGTGTGTGCAATTCTGATTGCAGTGCTCATACAGCCATGACAATCGTTTTGTCGTTGGTTCTTATCAAATGTAGGAATAGGCGCCCAGCAAATCATGAATCGACTAATGTCGTTCAAGTCGTCGCCCATTAATGCCGGCACATACGTTTCATACTCAAGCGCTCGTTTGTTCGAGATAGTTAAGTATCGGTCACGGTGTTGCACAGCCATCGCCATAATACGGCCACTCTTCATCTCTTTGAGCTGGTGGACGTCAAATACCTGCTTTGGGTTTAACCCAAACGTATCCACTTCTAAAGACGGCACATACAACTCTAGAGATGGAACGGACACTTCCTTAATATCTGCCGCGTCCATAGCACCGCGTATAAACGGCTCAGGCGAGCCTATAAGACCGCCTGTACGCATAGTGTAGCCTGACATCATAAGACGCTCAGTAACGACGCGCAGAAACTGTTTCTCGCTCTCTGGAGCATCATCAGAGCATAAGCCGGTAATGTATCGATGATTGTGCATAGCTACCTCTTACATTTGATTCCTACATCATCAGCCAATCTGCAAATCCCGCAATCCCTCCAATAAAGAAAAAGACACCCGAATTCGAGTGCCTTTAAGAGTACTGGAAGTAGTACCGTTCTACGCGGCCAACATAGCCTCTAGTTCCTCTGCAGAGAAATCATCAGTTTCCTCAGTGGAGGTTCGTCTACCGGTTGCGTGCTCTTCATCAATTACAGCTTGAATAGACTGTGCGATCGTCAGGCCTTGTGCTTTATATCGGTCAATCGCAGCAAGTTCCTTACCATCAGTGGTAAACATCAACTGTTGGTATCGAGGTACAAACAATCGACACACTTCCCTCGAGCTACCAGTACGGATATAAAGCTCAGAGTACTCACCTTTCACAGTATGGATACTCTTAAGCAGCGCGAAGTCAGTTTCGTTACCGTCGAACTGTTTGTTCTCTCGTACTTTCTCGATAACTTCTGGCTCTTGTCGTAAGAACACTTTGAACTGTGAGTTATCAGCCATAGCTCGGCCTACTTCTGTCTCATACGCATCGGAAATACTCTGCGTAATACAGATACCCGCAGCTTGGTACTTACGGAAACGACGCCAGCCAGCTTCCAAGAATTCCGCTACTGCTAAACCTGCACCGCCCTTGATCTTAATGTATTCCCAGGCCTCATCCAAAATGAACAACTTGTTTCGGTCTTTGCCTGACAGGAACATCTCGTGCTGGATACAGCTGATACACTGCAGAAGTACCGCAATCTGTAACTGTTTACGCGACTTAAGTTCTTCAAGCTCGATAACAACGAAGTCACCGGAGAAGTCTACAGGAGGGTTCTTATCATCGAAGAACTCACCATATGGACCATCTTTACACCAAGGTTCTAACTGGAAGCCAATATCCTTAACACGCGGCTCAGGATCGGCTTTACACATCTCGGCAAAGTCATCAATGGTCGAGTTGTTACCCTTCTCATTCCATAGTTGGTTCAACAACACGTTCATACGCGCCGTCTGGAAGTCGGTTAGAGTACCCGATGGTGACGCCATGAATTTCAGTAGTGACAATACCATGTCACCCTGACCGTCTTTACCCGCAAATTCGTGTATAGACTTGAATGGGTTTAGTGAGTACTTAAAGTTCTCGCCAAACTCTAAGAATCGCCCATTGTAGAGTTCACAGAGTTTTTCGTAAGAGCGACCAACGTCGATGATAAATACTCGGCCACGGTCTAGAGGTTTACGCTCGTTCGGTAGAGGGTTATCTCGATACAGTTTACCGCCGCCGATGTTTCCTGACGTCAGTACTTGAGACACCAAGTAGTTAATCCAGAAAGACTTACCTGACCCCGATGCCGCTGCGGTAAACATATTATAGTTACCATCAGAGGTGAACGGGTCGAAACAGAACATCTGGCCATCACGAGTAACTAACGGCACTACCGGGCGCCCAAGACCATTACCCTTCCATGAAGCAATCATAGGTGTGATGTACTTCAATGCATCCGAGGCGAAGCGGTTAAATCGGTGAAGGTTTTTAACTGTCGCTTCATCACAACCCATAGGCAGAGATGACAGATAGAGTGGTAAACAAATGTAGCGGTCTTCCACAAACTTCCATTTACGCTTAGATGCAAATGACTGTACATCCATGACAGACTTTTCAGCTTTGGCTTTCGACTCACTGAATATGATCATCTGCAGGTAACAGTTGGCAATCTGCGCGCCCTTGTTCTCCAAGGACATGAAGAATTCGTCGTAGTCCTTCTTCTGGAAGCGGAGTCGGTCAACCCACTTAGCAATCGGTCCTGATGCCTGGTGCGTTAACCAGCCACGGTTCTTGGTAAACTCACGCTTAGCTTTCTCCTGTGGCGGGAAGTGAATGTTTAACGTCATCAAGAATGGCTCACGTAAGCCCTCTCTACCTTTACGCCAATCACACACCAGGTCATAAATATCACCAAAGGTTAATACCTCCGGGTATTTCTGCACGGAGAGCATCTTAACGAACGAGCCCTCACCCTTCTCTACGTCACCGAATTCCAAGCCATCTTGGTGGACGAAACAACTGCCACCTCTCTCCATAACTTGGTAACGAAGCGGTACACCTGCATCATGGCCCTTAACACCTTCACGCCAATCAGCATTCTTCGCTTGGTTATGTAAGATCTGCATCCGGTGAACATAAAGTTCAGGTGTCATGTCGTCCGGGTGCGCCCCAATAGATTCAAGCGTTGATTTAAGCTGTAGGTAAAGACGACGGAACGCGGTCAATTCGGCTTTTGAAGGCTGTTGCTTTTTGAGTGGCATCTTGAAAGATACCCAAACCTCATAGTCACGCACCTTCAAGCCTGTTACTGGGTGTAGTGGCTTATCCGTACTTTCTTCATAGTACTGGTATGTAGTACGACCGATTTCATCGTACAGCTCACCCATTTCACCTTCGGCACGGCCTTCACGGATATTCTCGAATCGTTCGAGTATCCACTTAATGTAAGGGGAACCAAACAAACTCACCTGTAAAAAACTGTCTGCTGGAAACTGACGCTCGTAAAGGTCATCCAGAGAGTTCATTAGGTCGTTGTTTACACCTGTCAGTGGTTGACAGATAAAAGTGAAACCAATGTAACCACCGTCAAGTATGTACCCGTTCATCTCCGGGATATACTCAAGCACAGGTAGGACATCACCGTATTGGTTATGCCCTACTATAGCGTTATGTTTATCTAGGATTCCTGCCATATCGCTACCCCTTACTTAACTGGTCGTGGTTGCGGAACAGGGACAGGTTGAATGATACCCATGCCGTTATCTGCTACTGGGTTATTGCGGCGTTCTTCCTCTTGGGAAATCTTGCGAATGCTTAGTGGTGTAATACGCGCTGGCGCCGTACTCGCACCGCGGCCAACTACCCAACGACGCTTCTCGATTTCAACGTAGGTATAACCAGGAATATGTAAACGACCTGCATCGTCTTCCCATGAATTCATCAGAACACGCAAAACTTTTGCTGGTTGACGAACTGCAATAGGTTCTGGAGCTGCTAACTTTGAACGATTTGACTGGTAATCGCGGTAGATGGCTTGGCGCTCAGCTGGCGTACCACCAGGATACGGCATTGGCTTAACTTCTTTATCTTCGTCATCGTCTGACTCATCTTCGTCTTGAAGCTCACCGTTACTGCGTTGACGAGCCTCTTCCAAATCCTTCTTGTTATCCGTCAACTTCCAGATTTCACGCGCACTCGTACAGGTGATACCGCCACTTTGTGCCTTCGGACACTCTGTTGGGTCTTCACCTATCTCGAACATGCTAGAACAGCCTGTGCTCATTAGCGTGATACCAGCAAGAATCAGAGCCTTACTTAGATGCTTTAACATCATTTACGATTACCTCTCCAATGTTGTCTACGTTTCGGCTCATGAATTCAGAAAGACTGTCAGGTGTCCCCTGCAGTTGAAGTCCATCAGCTCTGATTAAATAAGGAAGACCTTTGATTTGCAGAACGCCTGCAACACCAAGGGCTTTGATTAAGGGGTCTTTATTACAAGTAGGGAATATTTCTCCAGTAGCACTCTTTTGAGCCATCAGTTCATCAAGTGATTTCTGACGGTCTTTGGCGCACCAGAGTTTTAGGGATTCGTTGATTGATTCACCACCAAGCAGCGGAGCAAGAACAATCTCAAAAGAGTATTTGTCTGCCATAGCTTTCATTTGGTCGAAAAGCTTTACGTTGAAGTCACCACTCGGATCTACCAGCAGCGTCACGTCAGGCTTATCCTTCTTTAAGCCATAACGAAAGCTAGCCAAATCACCTGTATGAACTCCGAATCTGTCTAGCGTTACCATCCATGCAGCTTTTGCATCGGCCTGTGTGTTGATTGGACGCTTGTTCCACATGTCATAAACTTCAACGTTGCCGCGTATGGCTATACGAGCCTTCGAATCCATTAGTAACTTTTCGCCCTTATCGTTCTCAACCATAATTAGGTCGTTAACCGGAAGGATTTGAGTCCAATGGAGTTTGTTGAAGTTCTGGAGTGCAGTCTTAACATCCAGATCGCTCATGCCACCCACCAATGCTTTAGCACTCAACTTACCTTTAGCTGCTTCTTGCTGGGCTAATCGTTCCGCTTGGTCGAGCAAAGGGTCAGCCATTGCATTGCTGAACGTTAGCGCTGCTAAAGTACCAACCAATGCTTTTGATACTCCCCGTAGTCTCATAATTACCTTCCACCTAAAATAATCCGTAGATAGTAAGCATCCGGGGTTTCGGTTGTGGCGATTATGTGGGTCGAATTAGAGGGAGTTATTTGTCGCTATCAACAAGTAGCGTTAGAAAGGTTTTTTGACTAAAAAAAAGGCCCTAAACATGTTAGGGCTAAATTGGGAGGTGTATTGGAATTAGATTAGAACAATTCTTCCATAGCTTTCGCCATTTCTACCGCGTTAACTCGTGATTCGATTGCTCTCTGTGATGGTGCTATACGAGCGGTTGTTACCGTGACTTCTGCCTCGATGTTATAACAACGTGCAGAGTGCTTGTTATCGCATGGCGCCAAGCTTTCACTTAGTATGTGCATATCTGTCACACGGCCTGTCGAAGCGCTCTTTGTTTCTGTAATACCAGAAGATAAGTCCATTTTTGTGACTGTCAGGTATTCAAATTCAGCTTTACTTAATGCTGACTTTTTAACTTTTTCGATTGCGCGCTGACGACCAGTTTTTGACGTGTCGTATTCTGTCAGTTGGTAGCTAGCGCTAGTTACTACTTGTTGTGCTGTGACAGCAGCTTGAGATACATGTGTACCCATTACTGTCAGTGCCAATAGTAGAGCTTTTCCTAAGCGTAGTTTCATAAACGTTATTACCTCTGCATTACTTATACGCCTAGTTAAACAAAAACAAATCCTTCTGCAAGTTTTTCTTGCGCATTCAATACAGGCAGTTTTGCAAAACAACCTGTATTTCCTTTACTCAGACTATTTGCCTTCTGCCTGTCGAATCATTTGGCTCATTTTCTCAGGTGTTGGTACCATGCCTGAATACTTGCCAATATCACCAACAACACTTGCACTATCAAGCACTAGGTAACCCTTCTCGTTATAAAACTTGATAGTTGTTTCTACTGCCTTAATTGCCAGGTTATCGTTACGTCCTTTCCACTCGTTGGCTACCTTAGCCAAATCAAGTACAACAATCTTTGGAGATACAGCTGTCTGTTGGGCAAGCACCTTGATTTCATGATCAACCTTGTCGAGTCGTGACTCTGTATTACCTGTTAACACAAGGAACTTAAGCACTAAGCCAAAAGCAACACAAAGCACGATTGTCCAAACTGTCAGGATTCCAAAAAGACTCTTCTTCGTAACGTTCATATACATTCTCTTAATAGGGTTGTGGCCCCTAGATTACTCTAGGGGTAGTTTGGAACCGCGTTGGATAATAAAGTCGATAGAGATACCAGGGTTAACCTCGATATAAGGTTTCATCTCTTCTGCAAGTTCAATGTAGTAGTCAGCTAATCGTTCCATCGCATCACCAGCACCTTGTAACGCCGCGGTACCAGCCATTGATTTCATGATCTCTGGGTTTTGCATTGGACCAAAGATACCTGTTTCGTTATCGCCAATACTGTAAGTAGATTGACCCGCTAAGTTGGCCATGCCGCTCAAGAAACCTGCCCACGCCGATTTCATTGCTGCCTCACCATTCTTAGAAACTAGACGTCCCGGAATACCGTTACGACCATCACCACCTACTGCAAATGCATTTAGATTCGCCTCAACTGCTTTACCTGCATCCGTTACACATGAGATCGCTTCTGCTCGTAAGTAAGCACGACGACTTGCGATGTCACCAATACCAGAAGCAACAATCACACACTCTCGAATATCAGCGGTAAAGTTGTTTGGTAGCAGAGCTTCCTCTTTAATTCGAAGAATTGCGGGGAACGGGTCACGCTTAGTCGAGTTACCTGTTGGTACGTCCATACCTGTTACAAGTACACCACTGATAATTGAACCAGCCGGCAAGAAGATTTCTGCCTTATCCTTGGTCTTATCTTTGTCAGTGTCTTCCTCAACAACCTCTTCTTCAACCTCTTCGGTTACTCGTAGTTCTTTAATCTCACCCGTCGCATCTTGGAATCGGTCACCAGTGCTATCGATGGTACGGATACCAATACGCTTGTGGTCAATAACCTTTGGCATAACTTTCTGTACAGCATTTGCCATTGGGTTTGTCGTGGCTACAGGCTGTTGCGTCTGGGTAACAGGCTGTTGTGCTGGTGGCGTAAAAATTGGAGAGTTCTGATTACTAACTTGTTTCTGAACTTCCTCAGAAGCGGTTTTCTGCACTTCCAACTCACGCTTAAGGTCGTTCTGGTTAAAACGTAGCGACTCAAGCTCTTTCATTACGCGACCTTCCATTTGGCGCATTTCTTCTTCGCGTTCGTCGATAGCTTTCTCACGCTCTGCCAATTGGTCTTCCATTAAGCCGTAGATTTCATCCATTCGACCTTGGTCAATATCGTCAGCGCCATCTTGTGTAAAGAAGTTAGCTTCTACACGACGAGATTTTTCAGGAACAACTACAGCACCATTATTGTCTTTGCGAGTACCACCTGTATCGATGTCGTCAGTACTAAATGCAATAGAGCAAATGATACCTAGTAGTACCGCCCCCACTACGCCGTAACGTACTTTAGGGTTCTGCCATTGCTGGTTAGCTTTGCCTTTCAAAGAGGTCATATCCATTCTGATTCCCCCTTAGTAAGAACTTGTTAAACGTGGTCGAGTACGAACGCGCTTAAGTTTTTCGTTGTAAAGCTTGTCACGCAAAATGTATAACTCTGTGGTTTCACCCGGAGCCAGTGTTGCACGGTCAAACACACCAACAGCAATTACATCATCAGCCAAACAGTATTCTTCTCGCACTTCGCGGAATCCATTGATGTCATTTTTAACCAGAACGACATCGATAATTTCTCGGCCACTAATCATGCGCTGACCAACTTCGTGGTACATCCCCATACGCACGATGTCACATGGGTAGCGTTCCTCAGCTGGAATATCGGTAGTAATGTCGAAGCCATTTGGAATGTTACCGCCCGCAACTTCTGACAGAACGCTGGTGGCACGGTCTTCATGTTCAGTATTAACTCGAGGGTCGTTCTTAACAGTTGGACCTTTACGCGCTTCTGTAAGGAAATCGTTTTTCTCTTTATCGGATTTCAGTTTGGCGATGTATTCAGAGTGCTTTGCTTTAGTCTTTGCATCCATTTTTACTTTGACGTCTACCATTACTGGTGGAACATCCAAAGGCATAAGAGTTAGGCTTACCATCGTTTCTGGCATACCGCGCTCACCGACCATTAGACCGATTGGAGCCTGACTTAAAGGCGTGATGTAAACAAAACCGCCATCTGTTTGAATTGGCACTTCCATATCAGCGGTTTTAACAACGGCATCAACAAAAGGCGTTGCGATTCGGTTTTGAAGCCCTGCAGCAACAGGTAATAACTCACCGTGACCAGGCTCTATAGTTACTTCTTGATGTGGTTTGTATTTTGAACGTACTGAGTCAGTAATTGGGTCAGAAGATCCTTTAACCTGTGGCACTGCAGACGGAACTGGAGTTGCCGCAATAGCTGGTGGCTGCCCTTGCTGTGTATAAACTGGCGCAGTATCTACGGTTTTAACCTTCGTACCTTGAACCACTGGCATACCATAAGAGTCTACGGTTACCGGTTGCTGCGCTTGTTGTGAAGCCTTGTATTCCGCAACAGATTTTGCAGGCATACTTTTAGCAACAGCATCCATAATCGCTTGGTCTACAGCATTGGCGACGTTTCCATTTGAACCAGAGATGTCAACGGGCACTCGGCTTGCGTTCATTGGTGTAACAGGTATGTCAGCTGCTACATCTTTCTCTGCAGCAAATGCAGATGATGAAAAGGCAACAGTAAGCAACATTGCCAAGGCTGATTTATTCATAGAGTTATACTTCATTTGGTTTTCTATTCCTCGGCCTGTTTATTTTCTTCTTCCGCAGCTTTCTTCTCTTCAACTTGCTGCTGTTTAAGTTCAACTACGCGCTTACGTGTATTTGGTGCGCCTGCATATTGTGAAAAATGGGTAATCTTAGGCTGACCATTACGTGCGGCGATTTTGATTTCGTATGTCCACTTTTGAGTAGTTGTTGCGCCAGAGCGTGTTGAAGTGGTTTTCTTGTCGCCGTAAACCCAAACGGTATCTACTTGCGAGTTGTAAATTAGATCTAATGGTGTGAAGTTTTCCCTTACACCACGAACCTTGAGGGCTTCTACCTGAGATAGAAGTTGGCGTTCATAGTCATCAGCGTCACGTGCTAGGAACATTTTTCTCAACGTATCGACAACGAATGAAGCGTTACGATCGGAGATGTTGCCTGCCATGTTCGCAGCAAATAAGCCCCACCCTGTTTTGTAGGATTCGCTTGCCTTATTGCCTGCCATTGTGATTTCTTCTGTAAACGTTGGCGGCACTACGATGACAGTTTCATCTTTGCTTAAAGCGGCGTAAGCCAATGCCACTACTGCAATGGCCAAAGCCAAGTTGCTTTGTACTAGAAATCGAGATAAGGCTACGCTTGAGCTCCATGAGCGCAGCGCATTGGAATTTTTAAACACTTATGGTGCTCCTATCTGAAAAGTTCTCTAATGAGCGGGTCAGGCATTGAACGCGTGGTTTTCATTGGTAGAATCCCGTGCCACCATGCAATGTGGTTCAGAATTCCTTTGGCGTATTTGGCTTTAATTCTTCTAGCCACGTAGAAGTACAAAAGCCCAACAGGTAGCACGTAGTTGATAGCATCAAACGGCACACCTAAAGCAAAAGAAAGGATGATTGGCCTTACTTCGTCTACGTCCCAAAAGATAACCATCATTGGTTCATTGACTCGCATTGGGAGGTAATGCTGGTCACTTCTAAGCGCTTGCTGTTGTGAATCTTCCATACATTCTCATTCATCAAAATTGGAAAAATTAAGACGCTGAAATGATCAGCGCCTCAATCAAGGGTTGGTTAGCCACCAATAAGTGGTAGTAACGCAGCTGGAGCGTCAAAAATTGTTGAAGTCAATGATGAATCGATGATCTTGCCAGCGTTAGCTAGTACAAGAACTGACACAACACAGCCAGCGAAACCAACTAGGTTTGGCTTAACAGTTGAGAAGAACACAACACCCATTACCATAAGCATCATTAGGATTTTGCCCGGAGCACCACCAGCTAGACCTTTCACTTCGTCCCACATGTCAGCAAATTCACCTTCAAGGGTACCGGTCGCGGCTAAGGCGTTGAACGCTAGGGCAAATGCCACTACACCAACAAGCGCAACGAGAAACATCATTACTTTCTTGCTATCGAAGCCCGCGCCAAGCATGTTTTTGTCCATTACTGCAGTATTTTGCATTTTCTTAACTCTCTATATTAATCACGTAAGAATGGTAGATTGATCGTGTCTTAATGACAGAGGGTAGAATGCCAATAAAAAAAGCCCTACACAGCGATTATGTAGGGCTTTTTAGAGGTATTTAATTAATATGTAGGGGTTAGGGAATTGCTTTTAACGTCAGATTTGAACTCGTGGTAGATTGACTCTGAAATCATATCAACCAATGTACTCGCATCCATTGAAAACAGATTAGTCAACTTAAACTTCTGTCGTCCATGATATATGTATTTATCAACACCAAGTTGTTTTTCCAAGTACGCTTCTATCTCCATCGGGGTCTTTACACCATCGATTAGACCAAGTTCAACAGCTTCTTCACCTGTCCAGATAAGCCCAGAAAAAATATCAGGCTTATCAACCAACCTGTCGCCTCGGCCTTTCTTTACTGCATTTATGAACTGCGTATGGAGTTTGGTTAAGATAGAGTCTTGTATGAACGCCCTTTCCTCTTTGGATACTGGTTTAAACGGGTCCATTAATGCCTTATGTGTGCCTGCATGGAATACTCGACGTTCAACTCCAACTTTCTTAATCACATCTTGGAAGCCCCAACCATCCATACGTACACCGATAGACCCCACCAGCGATGAATCCATTGCGTAGATTTCGTCTGTTGCTGCCGCAATGTAATAGCAGGCACTTGCACATGAAGTTCTAACTGTCGTGTAGATTGGTTTTGTGTTTTCTTCTGAGAAACGGTACTTCATGATTGTTTTATAAATCATCTCCGCGTCACTTGGAGAACCACCAGGTGAATTAGCCTCAATTAGTATGGCCTTTACATTATCGTCTTCAATAGCGTCAGTGATAACTTGGCTTACTTTCCAACCATCAGTTTCACGGTTCCCTGTTTCAATTGGCCCTGTTAGCGAAATGACAGCGATGTGAGGCCCAATCTTTTCACTTGCCGTATCGCTAAGAGTGTACCCAACACTAACCATCATCATGATTGCGATAGCGCCAGCCTTAACGCCGTCGGTCCACTTTTTAACTTTTAGATGACGAGCAGACTCTTGAATGATTGCTTCCTTAAAGTTTCTTGGTTCTTGTACTTTCTTTCTCTTTCTAAAGGGGAACATCTTTTAAAACTCCGTGTATGAACAGCCCCCATTGAGAGGGCTTATAAAATCAGAAGACCTTACTAACGTTGCTAAGTGCATATCTGAGTGAGAAACCGAGGATTACAAACATAATCGGCGGCAGTAGAACTCCGAACACGCCTGCCGCGGGGAAAATGAAGTAAACATCGATAATGAAAAAGGCAAACATCCCGGCTTTAACCCAGATACGAAATAAGTTCGCACTGGCAATACCGAACTCGTACTGCTTTGTTTTTCGTTTGTAGTAACCATCCGACGCCAAAGCGAAGATGAATGGAGCACCAAGTATTAACCAGTGGAAAAACACCGCCATTCTGAAAACCGTCTGGTAGAACATCAGCTTTAAGTTTTCAACGATTCGAATCATTGGTGTGCGCCAGAATTCCTCACCACCAACCCCCGTAATCTGTACTGACTCTTCCATAGAAGAAACAACACCGGTTTCTAAAAATGCGTAGCTATACATGTCAGCTGCATTCTGTAATACATGAGCTGAATCTGTAGGGCCAACAACACCTTTAAAGGCGTTAATTTCAGCCTGTAAGGTTTGGCGGTAACCCTCTGGTGTCATCATAATCAACACATACGCAAGTGAGATCATGGCAACAGCTCCCACCATTCTGGCAAAGAAGTTTTTCTGCTTATTGGTATCTTTATCGCTAAACATATTTAGTCCTTACGCAGCCTTGAGGAACGGAATACGCCCCTTCACCTTACGGCCATCAGATAAACGTGCGATGTATTGGAGGTTTGGTAAGTCACCTAGCAAAGTTGCAGGGAAAACCTTCTCGCGGGATTGACTGAGCTGCTCTTTCAACCCACCAGAGAATTCACCTAGTGCACCTGTAGTCGATGTACCAGAGTTCAAAGAGAACCCAACTTCACGGATGCTGGCTTCACCAAAGTTCTCTGTCGCATATTCTTGTGTGATGTTGTCGTTCACACGTAAACAGAATAGGTTTGAGGCTAGACCAAGGATACGACGAGCCTGTGCCTCATTGGTTTTAGCAATATAATCGGGCAAAGTTTGGCTACTCACATACAACTCAAATTGCGCGCCCCTAGCGACAGCTAACATATTGATTAGTGGGTCATTTATACATGCGTGGGCTTCATCTACGAACAAGCTAACGCGACGTCCTTTACCTTCTTCATAGTTGTATCGACGTGCACTTGCCGCACAAACATCAGCAAGAATTAACTTACCAATTGCACTTGCTACCATTGAGTCAGACAAGCTATCCAGCGCAACATACAAAACACCACCAGTTCGAACGAGTTTATCCGTGTCAACGATAGGTCGTTCATCATCGGTTTCATCCATACGTAGAGTTGGAGATAACAATTCATCAAGTGGTTTAGATGTCAGCTGAGCAAACAATGGTGCTGTCGAGCCTAACATTTTCGTCATGTGTTCTTGAGGGTGTGACACCATCTCAACAATACCGTTGACCGCAGGGTTTGGATGATCAGCTTGCAGATTTTGCGTGTAGTAAAAACACATTCCAGCGATCAAGCTGCCCTGTCCCATTTTCTCGATGTCTTTACCCATAGTGGTAACCCAATCAGGCCCCAAAACTTCGCAGAACAATTTATCAAGGCATCGTTTGGCTAGTTGGAACTTGCCGCTCATTAGGTAATAGGCAATATTCGTAAGTTGCGGTTTCTCGCCAACGTATAACTGAGCTTCAATAACCTGATAAATACATTTCCATGCGAATTGAACATATGGGTCTGATTCCGCTTCGCCCGGAAGCAACGAAGACAAGCGAGACGCGAGCTCAGTGGTACGAACATACGAAGTTAACGGGTCAATCCTACAACTCTTACTTGGGTGCGATGGATGGAAGAAATAGAACTTATCTTCCATACCAAGAGCTTTACATTCACGCTGAATTGTTTTTCGCCAATCCGCATCGTTTTTTGGGTCAATAATGATTATTACGTTCCCACGATGAAGCGCACCACTTGATAACATGTTTAACAGCGTTGTTTTTCCGGTACCCGGATTTCCAAAAATTACTGAGTGAGCATGGAATACGCTTTCATCTGCTGTAACTTCCTTTTCCTCACCAAGACCATGTATCCAAGGACGACCACCTAGCTTACGTGTGGTTTTTTCGTACTTCTTACTGAATGGGCGAAGCACCAACGGCAGCTTTATCTCTAGATAGTCCGTAGACATAGACATAACTTGATAAGCACGTTGGGCATGTTCTGGCCCCCAGGGAAAGCCACGCCCAAGAAACGCGGTATCCTTCTTCTTGAGATTTTTCTCTCGAAACTCCAGTGCACTGATTACGTAAAAATAATTAACAAACAACTTGAACTGGCGCTTTAACAAAGGCAGGCCTTGTTTAACGCGAATTCCAGATTGAATCATCATGTACCCAAAGAGGATTACATGAATAGGTACAGAAGTGTCTAAGGCCAATCCCCCTGTAAACAGAGTTATAAAGCCACCAAAAAACCATATCTGCGCCTGTTTTAGTTCGAATACTGGACGGAACATGTTTTCCATCCAGAATTGTTTACCTCTATCTATCATTGAACCTCACTACCCAATTAGTTCTTTTCGAATCAAGAGATGCTTCTTACGCCCTGAATCGGTTTCTAAGTCAGTCACTCCATCAGCCATCAAAGTCAGTTCCTTAGATAACCCATTTCGACTTGCCCCCGGGCGTACATCTTGAATAAATGATTTGATAGCGCCTTGGGCGTAAATCCCCCAATGACGGCCATCTTTTGTTTTTTGCATGAATTCACATCCAGCTTCTGATTTCGCATTTAGGTACGTCATAAGCATGGTGATTTCGTCTTCCTCTCCAACGGCTTGACCTCCTGTTATTTCAGGGGTTGGAACAGGCTGTTTAGCGTTGTTGTTACCTTTAGGATCTTTTGGGCTTAAGGCATCACTTTTTGGATTAGTTACTTTGACGGTTTGGCTTTGTTCCTCAGCGGAATAGTCAATGTTCGTGATAGTTATCCCGAGCTCTGAACAAATTTGCTGGCTAACTGGTTTAATGAGAGAAAAAACCATTGCCTTATGGCGACCAAATGTTTTTCGCTGAACAAGTAGGTTTGGTTTCAGCTTGTCGTAATCGAGTAAACGCTCATTCTTCAAGGTCGATGAAATTGGACCCGCCTCAACATCGAGCACTTTTGTCATCATTTGTGTATCGATGTGCAACTGGCCATCGGTCAGGAAGATTCCCTTACCTGCTTCAACACTCAAATCGCCATTTGCCATTGCATTTGCCAAATCAATTAGGAACGAATCAGCTTGAGAGCGACCGTGTTTTTTCTGCCCTAACCAACCTTTCGGCTGTGCAGCTTGTGGTCGTTCTTTCTTAAATGCTTCTTTCCGCTTAAGAAGAGTTCCCATAGGCACAACACCCTCAGTTTTTTGTGCTTGTGGTTTTCTAGGTTTGATTTGTGAGGCTTCTTGACTTACAGATTTAGTAGGTTCTTTATTTGCAGCAGTCTCCATCTCAGGATTATGTGAAAGCTGCGTTGCTTTCTCCGTTGAAGGTTTATGCTCTACTTCCTGTTCCTCAAGCAGATATGCTGGCACATCCATATCACCACCAGCCTGAGACTGGAATTCACCGTCGTATTCATCGGCCATCAAGAACGCTGGCACTTCCATATTTGCGTCATTGCCGGTATCAACAGCTTTATGAGTAGACACCTGCTTTTGCGTTTCTTCGATTGGCTTCTGTTTGTTTGGTTTATCTTGTTGTGCTGGAGCACCCTGATTAGCAAACACTAAACCTTTGTTACTATCAGTTGCTTTAGGTGGAGTTGATGCCTGTGTAGAACTATCTTTTTTATCGACTGTTTTTTTAGCCGCCTGTTTCTTGCGTGGCTTCTTAGGTTTACTTTCTTCGGCTTTATTTGAGGCATTGGAATCCACTGACCCAACATCTGTTTCAGATTCAGCCTTAGTAGTATTTTTCAGATTCTTACGCTGCTTTGTCGCTTCACGGCTAGACTGTGATTCCGATGCACCTGTGTTTTTTTCATCAGCATCATGCTCTGGATCAATCTCAACAACAGAACCATCTTTTCTATACTCAAGTGACTTGCCATCGTTATTTAAACGCAAGACTCCAGGTACCGATCTAGGAACGGGCATGGTTTCGTATAGTAGCCCCGGCCAAGCAAGTTGAATGACACGTTCTGCTCCAGTCACATCTTCCATTTCTGGTGTAAACATGCTGTATGTAACGCTTTCATCCATCCGATTAACCAAATTACGCTCTTCCAAAATCTCCAGAATTCGCGTTGGGTTTACAGGAACATCTACCTTGTCTTCTTGTAGTTGCTGAACAATCAGTTGAATTGACTTAGGCCACGCTAGATAAACTTCCTCACCAATAATCCATATATGACCTTTGGGCTTATTTACATCCCAACTATCACGAAGCCGGCGCATTGCTTTAACAATTGCGCTTTCCAATGGGTAGCGACGTTTACCAATCATTTCATGCCACTGAGTTCGAATATCTTTTTCCGTACTCGCGCTATCAGCTTCACGGATGCACGTCTGCAGATAGCCATCACTTCCACCGTAATGTGCAAGTGCATGGTTGATAGCTATTGGAAGTTCATCAGAATTGTCCATTAGATAGAACTTGGCTTCTGGAGTGAGAATCCATTCCAAAACTTGGACACTTAAATTTTCGTGTTTTTTATGGCGATGCTCAGGCTTCCACGTAACACGGTATCGAGATACTTTGTTTTCGTGAGCCCAAGAAATTAGGTCAGAAAGGTATGGGTTCCAGTCTTCACCGGTATCAACATCATATACGCGCATGTCGTATAGAATTTTCCCTGCATCGTGTAGCAACCCACAAATCCACGCTGCGTATTGCCAACGTGGTTTTCTAGCCTGCTCTTCATCTAAATGACCAATTGCTGGCAACACTTGTTGCTGTGAACGGCGCAAACTGTTGAGTGCAACCTCTAAACTGTGACGAGCCAAACCACCAACATCACTATGATGGTGGTTTTCAGATGCAGGAAGTAAATGGACATATCGAATGTAGTTGGTAACAACCTGACGAAAAAGTGTATCGAAGTTAAGCTGATACTCTTTCTTCTTTTTGTCACCTTTTGAGCTCCCCTTATCCTCTTCTGGGTCAGGCAGACCAGAATCACGATGCATCAATCGCAATATCTCTGATTGAGAAGCAAGTATTTTTTCCAATGTGATAACTGGAATACCTTTTGTTTCTGGCGGGTATCGAATCAGATCTTCAATAGACAGTTCTGGTGCAGGCATAACTACACTACCAGTATCAGGAGCCACCCTTTCGGCAGCTCCTGATAACATTTTGTGTACCGCACCTCTTAAGCGGCTAAGCATGAAGGACTCCAATCACTACGCTGCTGTTGCAGCGGCTTCCTGCTCACCAGTTTCATTCTCTTGGTGCTCTGGAGCTTCTTCGTTTTTGATTAGAGCCTGCATTAGTTCGTTGTATGCATCAGGATTGTATAAACCACCCTTACGATTACGTGATGCATTGGTAACGTAGTAGATACGATTGACCATTGTACGAATAGTATTGATGGCTTGGCCTTGAGCGTTCTGCAGGTGAACGTCTTCCAATTGGCCAGATAACCATAGGAACTCTATCTCTCCCATAACGTTATCAATCATCTCTACCAGACCAATCAGTTTCCAAAAAATTGGGTGAGTGATCTCAACGACGTACTTGTAGTTTTCAGGAACCTTTGGACGAGGCACATTAGTCACAATACCTTCGCTATATTTTTCCTGCTGTACAGATAATGCGTTAGCACGCTCAGATGCATTGGCGATTACACTTTCAAACCACGTATCCAATCGCTCACGTACAACTGTGTCATTCGCTGTGAACTGGATAAGACCTGCTACTCGTTGGAATGCCCCAGCTGCTGCTCCACCATTACGTGACATATAATCCAGCATTGCATTTGATTGCACTTGCAAGGTGTAAGGAACTGACTTGCGTGTTTGCACAAACTCATTGCGTCTTTGCTGTGGTCTGCGCGCAGATGGTCGATTGCCTTGTTCCGTTCCATTTTGTTGTGAATTTTGTTCTGCCATTATTCTTGTTCCTCAGAGTTCAGTGTTTCTGTTTCGGTTTTATCCATTTTTGAAAGGAGACGACTTAGATAAGCCTGAGCTCCATGCACATGTTCAATTGCATAACGTAAAGGGCGAAGTTTGTTTTCAGCTTCTTCAATCATCTCAAGTTCCCAAGGTTGAGCCTTTTTAGCGAACTGGGACATTTGATATACCGGACCCTTTCTAGGAGCTACTCGCTCACCCCACGATTTCTTTCTTCCCCCATAACGACCAGGCCCGTAAAAAACCCACTCGATATATGTCTTACCCGTTCGAACGGTAATGCGAGGACCATAATTCCCTCGAAGATAACCTTCTGGAGCCCCTTCTTTTCGCTCACGCTCTTGGAGTTTCATATTCATCATTCTGAATTCAATCCAATAGCCATCAACAACCGTGGTTGCCTCTTCAATGAGCTTTTCTAAGGTGGTTCTAATTTCTGCCCTAGCAGTTTCGATTGACTGTCTTGGCATACGCCCCCTCAAACCTCTTTTTATTTTTCAATCTCTACACCTATTTGCTCGGTGCCGTGTTTGATTATTCCGGCAACGGGTGAAGGAATGACCTCCACGTTCAGTTCGGTGCCGGGTTTGCATTTCCTTGATGAATTCGTAAAAAACGAAGAGGAAAGTGCAAGCAAGCCCTGCAATAGTTCGGTGCCGAGTTAGCTGGATTTCGGCAATGTTAGAGATACGTCTCTTTTGCAGTTCGGTGCCGGGTTTAATGCTCATTAAACTTCGTTGTTTTTTGACATATCCAGGCGCTGAAAATTAACGTCTAATATCCGGCACTAGTTCGGTGCCGACATTGCTGGTTTCCTGCATAAGTTAGGTTTAACTCAACACTCTAGTTCGGTGCCGAGTTAGTCCCGACCGACTTACAAACCACAAACTATCTCAAGTTCAACAAATTTTGTTTTATCAAACATCCGCACCGAGTTCGGTGCCGACTTTTATGCAAATCGGCAAATTATGAACAAATGCAATCATTCAGTTCGGCGCCGACTTTAATCAAAATATTGAAGAATTTATGACTGGAGATTTTGAAGGAGTTTTCTTGCAACCGTGGTGATTATCTAGCCTTATTTGCACCACTTTAATTGGTAATTTGGGTTCGATTTTCTATGACTAAGTTCTAAATGGGACGCTCATAGGTATCAATTACGTCGATATTTTCTGATATTGGCTTACCTAACATCAGCATCAGCACTACTAACCATAGTAAAACGCTTGATTTGCTCGTTTTTTATTCGCTTCTAGCCCAATTCTTTTTAATCAGTCAAAAATCTCAATGGTGACGGGTGTTCCATGCGACTCCCTAGAAGTCATGTAGGACACTTGCTTGTATTTGGAAATATTTTGGATTCTATTCAAGAAGTCTTGTGTGACTTCATGGAAGTCACAACGAACACTTTAATGAATCTATTGCAATTTCAATATGTAGCGTTTATATTTCAGAAGTCCCACGCGACTGCTATAAGGTCGTAGAGGACACCACCCAATTTTTGAATGATGGTTGAAACCATTTACTGGAGTAAAATATGACTGATCCAATCGTTAGATCTGTTGAAATTGGCTACGGCACGTCATCTACAGTGACTGGAGTAACAAAAGAAGGCTTTGTTATTCGTACTTACCCATCCGTACCAGTACCTGTTAAGTACAGTAAGCAGAATTTAGGCAGTGACATCCTTAGTTCACGTAAAACCGTTGTGGTACCAGTAGGTAAAAATAAGTATGAGGTCGGTGAAGATGTTCACGCTTCTTCTGACCCGCGATCTTCTCGCGTGTTAAACACTGAGGGATACATTGATTCTGAGCGATACAAAGCATTATTACTTGGCGCTCTAAAAATGATTCCTGATGAACAAGTAGATTTGCTTGTTTGTGGTCTACCAGTTTCGGTTATGCCTCGCCGTGAAGAACTAAAACAAATGGTAGAAGGAAAGCATGATCTTGGCGAAGGCCGTGAGATTACTATTAAGTCAGCTTGGGTTATTGCACAGCCACTAGGTGGTTTATTGGCTTATGCGCGTGAAGGCGGTCAAGGTCGCTTTAATGAAATGAAGAATGAAAACCTGCTTGTAGTTGACCCAGGTTACCTAACTGTCGACTGGCTTGTTACTCGTGGTCTAATTGCCAATGAAAACCGTTCTGGTGATTATGAAGCTGGCATGTCACGTGTATTGGCAACCGTAGCAGATGCTGCATTAGAGGTGTTCAAAGAGCATCCGTCATTTACACGTATCAACGACATCAATGTTGAGCTATTAGATCAAGCGTTTGTAACTGGTAAATTAAAATTGTTTGGTCGTACTATGGATTTCCCAGTTCATCAAGGATGCGATAAAACACCGCAATTTGATTTCACAGATGCTATCAATTCAGTTGCGGAAGAAGCAATCTCAACTGTCGTAAACAAGGTTGGTGACGCTCAAGATTTGGACCGCATCATTATCGTAGGTGGCCCGGCTGCGCTTTACAAACCAGCTTTACAGAAAGCATTTCCAAACCATGATATTCAAATTCTTCAAGATAGCTTGCGTGCAAACGTAATTGGTTTCCAAGAAGGTGGCATGCAACGAATGAATGCAATGGTGAGAAAAGGTCTTTTCAAGAAGTAATAGGAGCATGTTATGAGTAAGCCTCAACAGCTTCAAAACGACGTAGAGTTTGTAAGATGTAATCTACGTGTACTTCAAGACATCCACCCTGACCTTTTTGACCATCTTTCACGAATCAATGAAAAGGGCCGAGCGGAAGAAATTCGTTATCTAATGAGACTCGGCTTAATGGTTAAGAATGGACAGCTAGGAGGATTGCCTGCAGTAGCATCACCAGTTCATCAGGTAGTTGCTCAAGATATTCCAAGTAGCGCACCTACATCGGAAACAATAACGAGTAGTGGCACATCGGCTGACAGTCAATCAAGTTCGAATGTTACCAAGCCAGCAGATTCGAATACTGTCTCCCTCGACCAAAGTGATCTTGATTTTGGCGATGATTTGCTAGATCTAGACTAATCCAATATTCCAAACCACTCTACTGGCCAGTAGGGTGGTTTTTTTTGTGTTTACTTTAGTCTTTACTTCACATTCGAATATAAAAAAAGGTCACGATGTGACCTTTATAATTCCTAATCTTCTTGTTTCATCTCTTCAAGAGCTTTTATCGTGGCATCGAGACATTGGTTTACTTGTGCCCTATCCTCCCAATTAACCTCTTCCCAGTTGATACCTTCAATCTCCATTTTAGTTATGTCGCTTGTGAGAAGCGTTTTAACTACATTGGTATTCTTGATTCTTGGCGGGACATAATATTTGGCTTTACGACCTCTTCGAGTCTCATTTTGTGGTTCTTTACCTGCTTGGGAATCGTCATTCTCGTTACTTTGGTCATTGCCATTTAAGCCCAGATCAGAATCATTTGGTGACTCTAGATCTTCGTCTTCATTAATTAATTTCAAGTATTCAGGAACTGGCTTGGAATTATTTAAGAACATCTCTGCTAGGTTCATCTTAACAGCTAGTTCTTCATCTTCCGTTCCATCTGATAATTTGAGAGCTTCTTCAAGTTCCCGGATGGTCATAAAGTCAATGCCATCACGAACGGCATCATAGATGAACGGGAATTTGTTTAGCATCAGATATCGGTAGAAGGACGCATTTTTCAAACCCATCAACTTCATGGTTTCGACAGCCGTCAGATCTTTGGATTCGTCTTCTTTGATTTCATCATATGCCATTTTAAAAGCATATATTTTTTCATGAAGAGCCAGATCACTTCTGGAGTTATTCTCAGCAAACTGTCTTAACTTAGGAGACTTTGGTTTCTGTCTGTGTACCTGGAACGGCCATACACCATCCCATCCAGTTAGATATACAACTGAATAAAAACGTCTATGTCCAAACACAATTCTGTAATCAGTACCTCCGACACGGTACACCTCTATTGACTGGTAAATTCCACCACCCTCACGGATCTGTTCAGCTAGTAGAACTATTTCATCAATCTGAGTTTGAATGTGTTTGTATAACGGATGGTTTTTAGGGGTCTTATTAACTATGGTTCCTTTATCAATAATCACATAAGGCTTACCGACATTTTCTGCCTGAGCAAGAAACATAGCCTCAGCTGTTGGCCTGATAACAGGAAAGTCACGAGCATTCTGAGGGTCAGGACTGACAGAAGCGATAGCTAAATCATCACGGATACAATCTTTAGCACCTGTATTGATTGCTGGTTCCCAAGGTTGTTGAGACTCTTGATTTCCATTGTCTTGCTGTTCCTGTTGCTCACGTACTTTAGAACGAGCTTGCTCCATTTTATCGAGGCCAGATGAACGTCGATTACGTCCTCTTACAGTAACTTTGTTTTTACTTTCGGCCATAATTAAACACCAATTCTTTCACTTACAAATTTGTATAACTTAGTCATTTCTTCCGTAGCTTTAACATCTTTCTTTAATGAGAAAACTTCTTCTAAGTTATCTGGCTTACGTCTAGGTTTGAAAATCACTCGATTCACTAAAAAGAAGTCATCCGGTACAAGATTACTAGTATTTAGTACCGGTTCGTATCGACTCACATTCTCAATGAGGTTTGTGAATTGTTCTAACTCACTATTAGTCAAACTACTAGAACGAACGAGGTTCGGAATAACACCAACAACGTTTATTGGTTCGTCAGTGGATTCATTGTTGATTCGAATTGTTTCAAGTAGATTCGGTACAGCCTCTACAGAATCATATTCCAGCTGTGTCGGAATGATCACGTGTGAACACTTTGTCATAAAGCCTTCAGTAATCGCTGTCTTACTTGGTGGTGAATCAAAGATAATAATATCAACTTCATCCAAGTCACCTTCTACTTCAAGGTATGTTTCTGTCAATTCAGAGATCAGTGGAATGTATGCATCTCTATCAGAGAAAACGTCATTCAGCCTATCTACACGCCCCTCAGATGGAAGAACTTTCAAGTTAGGTACATCTTTAACTGGGTAGTATACAAATTGACGATCGAAGAGTATGTCTGAACTCGTTGAGTAACCATTCCACGTGCCGTTATCTGGGTCGCCATCTACGTAGTCTGGATGTAATGGCGGTAATAGATATGGCAACCCACTTCTATATTGCATCTCTAAGAATGTTTTACTGGAGTTTTGTTGGCTATCAAGGTCAACTAAGACAACGCGATACTTCTTACCTTTCTTATCTACTCCGCCGGTTGCAAATAAGTATGCTAACCAACTCGCAATAAAAGTCTTACCCACACCACCCTTATGGTTGTAGCAAATAAGCGAAATGGGCTTTCTAGATTTAGCCATAAACACCAGTTCCTCTTGAATAATCTAAGCTTTTAGTGATATTACGCCACCAGTTAGGCCTTATCAATAAATCTATGCCATAATACCCCAGCAACATCATGTTTTTTATATCCTGACTGAAAAGTAGTACATTTTTCGGTTCGATTGGCCGTTTATATTTACTTTACCTGATTGTTGTTGTTTATAATTTGAACAAGCCTTGTAACTATAGGTAATTAATTTTTTAAAAATTAAAATAGCACCTAACCTATTGATATATATAGATAAAAAGGTCTTTTTGCTAAAGTCTCCC
>NZ_JAWOQR010000013.1:0-56599 GCF_033337445.1 Vibrio sp. YT-15 | reverse complement strand
GGAGACATTTCACTCTGAAACGAGTGTGGCAGTACTGCTCAGAGTTAATTTTTTAAAAATTAAAATAGCACCTAACCAATTGAAAGATATAGATAAATAGGTCGTTTTACCAAAGTCTCCCACGTGGGAGACATTTAGGGTAATCCTAACGTCAAATAACGATTTCGGTGTACTGTGGTTATCAAAGACCTGTATAGCCACCTATACAACAAAGCAATAGAGAGCTATCAAATGGCAACAAATAAAACAGACGCATTGGACCTTATACATCTTCATGAAGAAGAAGGTTTAAGCGCTCCACTAGTGAAATTTGAAGATGCTGAGCTCCAGCTAAAAGTAAACCGCTTCCTACCCTCGGTAGGTGTAGCTCCTAAAAAAAGAGAAATGGTCAATGCCATTTTCGATATTTGCGAGCGCTCAAAAGAATCAATAACATCTCTTAGTAAAGTTTCAGACTCATTTGGTTTATCAGTCAATACTATAAGAAGCTATCTAAAGGAATTAGAAAAGTTAGGAGTAGTTGAAACTGTCACCTGTACAACTGATCCAATAAATAGACGTAGAGGTATGCTTTACGTATTTAAGCAACCGAACTTATCAGCTGTATTCGAGAAATTGGTAGAAGAAGACAGTAAACAGAATGACACGCGTCCAATAGTACAAATTGAAGATGTAGATTTAATAAACCAACATGAGCTGACAGATATAGCATTTTGCGACCTAATAACAACTGTACTATTTGGTGCTTTACGTTTTAACCGCAAGGGAAATGCAACCAAGATTGAATCACATGTTTTGTGGGGACCAGAGCGAGTTGCTGTAGAAACACGTTCCGGTAAGGGTGAAAGAATAGCTTTACTATTCGATTTAAAATACTACATAGGAACAATAACTGTCCTTGAAAACATAATTAAAGAAAGAATCAAAAATGATGAGTTAGTTACAGAAACCTATAATATACCTCTAAATGCAATTTTGAACTCATTGAGGCTACCCAAAACCGGAGGCCATAAAAACTCAGCACTAACAGCAATAAGGAGGTTGTCTGGTACAACATTCCATATTCGACAGCTACCAAAATGGTTTCTTCATAGATATGGGATGACAAGCAACTCTGCTTTGCACCTAAACATGCTGACATTAAGAGTCGAAGGAGAGTCCAGTGAAGCACCAGGATCAATTGTGCTGCAATTGCAATTCCCACCAGAAACTATTGCTCAAATAAAAAGACAAATAGACGGAAACACTGAGGCAATACATGAATTGACCCGAGTGTATTCAAATGCACTAACCACATCGAATAGTCTGGTGTTTGGATTTAATTTATGGACATCAAACTATTTCAGTGAAAAAGGCATGGCAATAATAGATTGGCTGGAACTTAAAGACCGAACAGCACCACAATTATCAATCACGGAATTTAAGAAAAGCTTTAGCGAGATACTAAAAAATCATGCGATTAAAGCGTCAGTAAAAGAGTATGACCAGAGTCTTGATAGAGAAGTTGAAGTTATCGATGTAGAGTACGAATCCATCTATAACAATCAGGGTATAGCATTGAAAGAGACATCTTGCATAAGTGGAATAAGGGTGTCACTTGAAGATGGCCAGTTCGTGTTACTGCCAGAAATAGATACTTCATCATTAATACTGAAAAATCTGTACCTTTAAACGATTCATAATAATAGATAAACGAGGTTGGCCTTAATGCCAACCTTTTTTATGGAAACAATAAAATTACTAATTATTAGAGCGAAGAAACGGTAGTGTTTTGTAATAAAAATAAAATGTTACGTCGTCACTTACCAGCGGAACTTTTAGAGAGCATCAACGGTACAAAAAGTATTATCAAGTACTGTTTCTAGAGATAAAAACTCTAAACCATAACAATAATAGGATAGGGGAGGGGAATCTGATAATTAATGTATATAAATCAACAGATTTCAGAATGAGATCTAAATCACTACAATATCAGCCCAATACGATTCCATACTTTTAAAAATTTTACGGATTCACTACGCATTTAAAGGCCAATAAAGTGAATTAAAATAAATAAATTGAACCTAAATCGGGAAAGATGATTTCAACAAATATCCTTTAGAAAAACATTTTTCTTTTTAATCAACAACTTATTAAAACATTAAAAAATCAAGCACCCTTTTATGGCTAAAAATTACGTGCATTCATGAAAAAAGAGTAAACGTGAAAACTTGAAAATAACAAAAAAACGATCGAAAAACGGTATTGAAAGTTCAAAACGGTACTGAAAGTTCGGATCGGTATTGAAAGTTTGATAATTGATCAAGGAAATATGGGGAGATCTAGCCGTTTTCATTAAATCTATCGCATAAACAATAGGTTACAGCACGATCTATTATGATCAGTAGATCGTTGATCTATTGACAAGATCAACTTAAAATCTAATAAGTTCGTAGATTCAAAAACATAACTGCAATTATGTGTTTCTACAACTAAAACCATAACGATGGTAAAAAAAAAGCTGAAAGCCCTGCAAGGCTAACAGCTTCATTACAACATTAAATATTGTGATGGATAAAGACTGCAATCTCTATCCTTCAAGCATCCAATTAAGTTTGGAGGACGCCCTTCACCCCTAATTATACTAGCTATCATAATTAGGTCAATGTCCCCAACTATGGATGCTCTCAAAAAGAGTGTCTTATGGCAGGGACTAAACACGCCTTTTTAAAGGCTATAGAGAAAACATACCCATTAACATTTGTTGATGACGAACGCGATCTACATACAGAAGAGTTGGCATTAACCAAAGCTCAACTTGTGGAGATCTTAACCCATCACCAAAAAGCTACAGATAAATCTGTTCCAGCATACATTCCAGGAACGTTTAACTCTCCAAAAACTAAAGCGATAGAAGAAGTGAGACAACTTTCACTTCTCGTTTATGATGTTGATTGTAAAACAACCACTTACACTTTAAGCCAACTCGAAAGTAAGCTTGAAGGATATGCTCATATAATCCATTCAACATACAGTGCTACCTATGAAGCACCAAGATGGAGAGTAATCCTATTTCCATCAAATCCAATACAACCAGAAGATTTTCATAAGGTATACGTTGGAACTGCTAAACGCTTTAACATTGAAATTGATCAAACTTGTACTAATGCTAATAGGCTTTTCTACCTACCATCAGTAAATGTACTAAATGACTTTGTATTCTCTACATTCAATGACGGTAAAGAGATAACAATCAAAGAACCTAAAATAAAAACTAAAAAGAAAGTGAACAGAGGATACGTTTCCTTAAGTTCAGTAAGTGAAGGTTCGAAAGATAGATTACCTTGCCAGTTCGGAAAAGCCTCTAGTAATGGCTCTGCTAATGGTTTTGTAGTACCACCAGCTCTTAAGGCGCCATTTACTAAGGAGCAGTTCGATGAATTACTCTCGCATCCGGGAACATGGCTTCGCGCAGCAGAGTATATGGGTCTTCCGGTAGAGGGTATTGGTTCCAAATCAAACTATTCCAAATCATTTTCGTCTGTAATTCCGGGTGTAGAAGATAGAAAACCAAGTTGCAGCCTTGGCCTTCTTTCAGATACAACAAGGCTTGTATATTTTGCTTTCAATGAAGTTCATGAGACTACTTTAAGCTCAGGCCCTGTTAAGTTCGATTTGGCGCATATATTTGCAATGATGAAGTGTGGTCGTCGGATACCTCAGACAGAGTTTAAATCTGGTATGCACAAAGCTTGGTTAACTCGTTTATTGATAGATTCAGGGCTGATTATCCCTCAACCAGTTACAGATTTACCTGAGTTGCCAACTGATGCTAAGTCAGCTGAAAGATTGTATGTTGGTTTTAAAGAGCTATTACAATGTAAACGAGCTTTCATCGATCAGATTGATGACCCAACTGCATTCAGCTTAACCTTTGCGTGCTATTGGTGTGGTATAGGCAACCGAAATACAGCTAAAAAGTATACTCAAATGCTATTAGAACACGGTGTATTACGATTTGTAGACAAAATCACATTGCCTCGTGGTGGTTCAATACCAGTATTGTTACCAGCAGGGAAAACTACCAATGTATATCAAATGCGTAAGAGAAATTCTCATAAGAAGTCGGTCGAAGCTGAGGTCGCTAAGCGTGTACCTACTGCGAACACTGTTCGTTCTACAAATACGGAGAGATTGCCATCTGAGCAAAATTCTTGTGAGGTTGTTACCTATGCAAATCGCCGGGAAATAGGGAATTATGCAAGGATCGATAAGCTTCATGACGATTATATTTTCGCAGATCAATCAGATGTTAATTGGATAGAAACAGATCCTGCGCTTAATAAAATTCACGAAACACCACGTAATTTAGGATACGGCTAACCCTTTCAATACTCATTGTATATAACCAACAGGGAAAATTGTTGAACGAACGAGCAAACAGACATATCATACTACTACATGTTTAATGATTTGCGTTTTAAAGGCTACCGTTCAATGGAAATTGGAATACTAGACAATAACAGTTATCGCTCGATTCAGGATTCGCAGACCGCATATATCATGTCAATGCGAGATTTAGCGCGTGTTGACCCTATCAGTGTGGCAGCATTGTTTAAGATTTCCACGGCAGAAGCACGTAGATTAGCAGAAACGTCAACATATGATCTGCAGGTCGCTTTACATTCTTGCCCTCCAATCTTGACGATTAAAGGCCAGGATACTTTACGCGGCGCAAGTCCAATGACAGCTCTTCTTGACTCGTTAGAATCTAATACTGACGAGTTTCACAACACGGCTGCACACATCAACGCTTATAGTGGACCCGTTAATACTTCTGGTTTAACTACCACCCCATTAAAAAAGGCGAGAGGGTAGTTTGTGAGTAGTGCTGCATCGAAGCGTAGAACCCAAAGTTGGGAACCAGATATTTATTACGAAAAACAGCAACTCTCTTACCAAATGGCAAGACTCGGTGCTAATACTCGTGTACTGAAAAAATTCTTTGTTGTTGATAAACGACTAGAGAAATCGATAAACAAAGAGCTAGGGAAATTTCGTAAGGGTTCTGGATGGATGACTACTCATGTTGTTCACCGAGTTCATGCAAACATTGTTTATCGTAATTACTGCAATGCAGTACCTGATAATTCAGACTTTCATCGTCCACCTACGCCAACTGAATTGCTGTCTTTAGCGCGTACATATTTGGTTGTGTATAACAATCAGTATATGGATATTAATAGAATCTATCATATTTTCGAGTACTTGAAGGATGGTACTTTCACAAGAAAAGTCTGCAACAAATGTGGGATAGATTATATCTTTCACTCAGAAAGAAACTACAATCAATGCCCGTTCTGTGAAAAGGACTCTACCTTGTATAACAAAGGTAAGCGTTAGTCATCTGTAATTCTTTTTAAATAATCCCATTAGGCAAATATGATTAACAAATTTACAACTCCAATCCTGTTGGCAATTGCACTATGTTCATGTTCTACAATTGAAACTGAACAACAGATAACGGTTGATTCTCCAAGCGATCTAGAACTGCCATCCGTTTTTACAGAAGCTTGGTTTAAAGATAACCTACCAATCCTTCGTGAAAGAGCTATAGATGATCCAACGGAAGCAAACGTTAGAAAATATTTTATCGCTCAAAAAGCTATGCTTGATATGGCTGAAAAGAAAGCTAACTCTACGACTTACCCTCAGTAATATACCTATTCCCACCCAGCGCTTTTAGCGCTACCACGCTATCAAAATCATATCGATTAAGTGTGCCTACTAAGACCCACTTAATCGACACGCAATCTATTCCAATCCTGCAATATTCATTGCATGAAAAAACATATCTTATCTTTGGCTGTGGCTGTCTGCCTGACGACGGCTTATACGTCGAATGCATTTGCTAATAGCGATACATCTGACTCCTTCTATAACCGTAAAAGTGAAGGTTGGTTTTGGTATGAGCCTGAACCGGAACCTGAGCAAGAAATAAAGGTAGAACCTAAGAAAGAACCAGTACAAGCACCGGAAACAAAACAAGAAGCTAAGCCAAAGAAAGAAGCAACTGAAAACAACGAAGTAGTTGTCAATGTTGCATGGCTTAGAGAGAACTTACCTAAATTACGCGATTCAGCGATCGATAATCCAACCTATGAAAACGTTAGGCGGTATTTCTATGCCCAGCGAATCATGATGGATAAAAGTTCGAAATTTGCCTCCGTCGCACAACAAGTATCAAAGTTTGAAGTGCCTTTGGATGAAACTTTGCGTCGACCAGAAAACCAAGTTGCACTAGTTGACCAAAAAATTGCGGCTAAACAAAATCGAAGTGATTTGATCAAACAGTTAGCAGATAAGGTCGGGTTCTTCTTTTTCTTCTCTTCTACATGTACTTACTGCATGAAAGAAGCACCCATGCTCAAACGTCTGCAGATGGAAACAGGTATAGACATACTTGCGATCTCACTTGACGGCCGACCGCTGCCTAATAACGAATTTCCAGATTATGTAACTGACCCAGGCACATTAAAACAGAAACTCCAGGTCATGGTTACACCCACAATTTACCTCGTTACGAAAGATGGCAGTGAATTCCATAACTTGGCCGTTGGACTTACCGCGCCAGATGAATTGATGCGTCGAACCATCATGTTAGCAAGCAAAGAAGGGTGGATTACCGGCGAACAATATGATGCGACACAAGACGTTCGTGAAATCCTCTTGGATGACGCAACTAAGAGTCAGTTAACAGTCGACCCAGACAAAGTGTTCAGTGACCCAGATTACCTAGCGAACAAGCTACGCGCCAAATTCCAAAAGCAATATGACCAAACGAAGGACATCCAGAATATTAATCAGGACGTGACACCGTGATGAATAGTAAGAAAAGACTGTTATTAGCATCGACAGCATTAAGCTTTTCTATGCTAATGCCTAGCCAAACCTTGGCTGGTGACCCCTTAAAAGAAATATTCGGGATGATGACCACTGCAACCGGTTCTCAAGTGTATGAATCACAGAAACGCAACGGTGTAGCCTTCGGTACGTTTAGTGCTAGGTTCTCTATGTATCAGCCAAAAGTTATTAATTTTCAAGCACCTAGCATGAATGCCGGGTGTGGTGGAATTGATTTTTTTGCGGGTTCAATATCGCTGATCAAGAAGGAGGAACTTGTTCAAATGGGCCGCTCGATAGCTGCTGGTGCGGCTGTCTATGCATTTAACTTGGCAGTTGAGTCCATATGTCCATCATGTGCTCAGGGTATGGCTTGGATTCAGGACAAGCTTGATGACTTCAATGACTTAGTAAGTATGAGTTGTCAGGATACTGTGGATGCATTGAGTGAAGCGAAAGTTGGCCAAGGTTTGGCAAAGTCTCTGACTGATACTGTAAACAAAGATGGTTGGCAAGAACGATTAGGTTCATATGCTGAAACAAAAGTTGACGCCATGAGTAGTTGGGGTGACTTTTTCTCTGAACGTTCAGAAGATGGAGACGCTAAATCTGTCAAAGTACCAGGCCTTAAAGGGAATATCGTTTGGGATGCATTGGGTGCTGCAAAAGTTGATCAATGGAGTTTTGCTACAGGCTGGGAAAAAGACGATATTCAAGAACTGATTATGTCGTTAATTGGTACAAAGGTCATTACCGTTGGTGATGGTGATGAACTTGAAACCACACCATACGCAAAAACAGTTTCTGCAGAGGACCTTCTTTATAACAAAGAAGGTGAAAAGATTGAATTACTTAGATGTGATACTAGTGAAACTAAAATCGATAACCGTCTCCCTTGTACGAAAATTAAATCAGGTTCAGCAGCAAAAGTAGAGTGGGAAGGGATTTATCCAAGAGCTCTTAAACTGTTAAACGGTGACGGTTCAGAAGTAGGCATCCGTAAACGCATTCTAACCAAACAAAACCTGACAAGTGAGCAGCAGAAATTTGTAGAAAATGCTGATGTTCCGATGATGACATGGCTATTTATGACGGGTAAAGATGATGGTGCTCAAGAAGCGATAGCCAATCTAGTAGCTTATCGTGTAGCGGAAAAGTCGTTACAAGATTTGATGTACCAATTACAAGAAATCCTCAAAAAAGCGGAATTGAGTGCTACCTCTGACGCTAAGGCAACCCAGAACTTAATAGATTTCTTGAAAGGCAGGATGATCGAATTCCAATCTCAGATTGATGACATCCAGACGAAGAAACGCGATGAAATAAAATCAGCTAATGATCTAATGAATACTTATGAAACTTTAGCTGAGGCAGTTAAAGCAATGGCAGCGAGTGGGGTGTAGGGATGTCAGGTTTTGTAATTTATTCTATGGGTGACCCTAGCTTCATGCGACTTGCGCTTCTGGGGTTATCTCATGCTTTCGAGCAAGGCGCTATTTCGATTGCAAAAATTGGTTTGATGCTCGGTTTACTTTCTGTCTTTTGGAACGGTATTTGGAACCCTGGAAAAATCGAATTCAAGCAGTTTTTTATCGGTTTCTTCCTAGTTCTGATCCTTTTCGGTAAATCCGTACCTGTCACACTCATTCATGCCGATGGTGGTGCTGATGCAATGCCTGATATTCCAGTTGGTATTGCACTAGGTGGAACACTTGCAACTACGTTTGGATATACGATGGCCAATAGTTTGCGAGAGTTCTACCACACAACTTATGTACCCGGTAGTGCGGCAACCGGTAGTTATCGCGCAATGATAGGGGTTGATGGTGACGACCCAAGTTCAGTTCCAGTTGCTGGTAATGGTTTAGAGCCATTGCGTGAATTGATGAAAATGCGATTCACAGGTGACGTTGATGAATTTAAGGCAGGCCAAACATATGCTGCAACAGCTGCCATTGCATCTGGTGCATCTGCTACTGATTTATCTTCATCGGTAGAGAGCTACATTAAAAATTGCGTACTAAAAGATTTATATCTAAAGAATGGCGCGCAAGAAATAAATGAGAATGCAATGTCAACACTTCCATACTCTTGGGATGCGATGAAGGTTACCTATAACGGTTGGACTACCGAGGTAAATGTAGACGCGGGTCAGGGCTGGAAAGTCATGGGTTGTGGTGATGCATATACCAAAATTGGTAATGCTATTGGTACTGAATGGAAGTATGTTGCTGAGCATGGTGCATCAATAGGTGGTAATGCTGACGAGATTCAGTTGAAAGAAGGTCAGAGCATGTTGACCCAAACAAGCTATGACGCATGGAAAATCAAAGTTAACCAAATTCTACAATACCATTGGAAAAAGGCTAAAGCGGGTAGCCCTTGGGCAAGTGAAGCTGAACTAATGGCAAGCCAGGCTGAATTCCAAGCAATTGACCAACGAAGGGTATCTACTGCCGTTCAGTATTCCTTGTGGTCAGAAATGGCTATCCCACTTATCACATACATCGAAGCATTTGTATTTCTGATTGGTCCAATCATGCCTTTTGTAGTTGCCTTTGGCGAGAAAGGTATGGGAATGGTGATCAAGTACTTCTTTCTGTTGATTTGGGTAAATACTTGGCCAATTCTGCAAGTCGGAGTGAATATGTACCTGCAGAATGCGATGAATAACGCGTCATTCAACTCGACTAGTTACGATGCCTTCTCATGGGCTGGATACAACACAAGCTTTACCGAATTAGAGTCATTTATAGCAATGGGTGCCACATTACAAACTATGGTGCCAGCTTTGAGTTTAATGCTTCTATATGGGTCTGTTCATACAGCTATCAACTTATCGAATAGTGCATCTAAAGGTGGTGGTAGTGAAGGCTCCGTTGCAACACCAAAAGCAACTGGCTCGGCTGATGGCGGTAAGCTGTCTGTTGGACAAAACACCAAAGCGTATGATGCGAGTGCTGGTGGAGCAGTAGATTCGTATAATGGTTCAAACGCCGCCCCAATTGGTATGGCACAAAACAATACTAAGACTGACCTTAACAACACTACCTCTACTGCATTATCCAATGCGACAGAAACGGCCAAGCAACAAGGAACGAAACTGAATAATGCTCAACAGGAAATGTATAACAACATGACTGTTAGTGGTGAAAATGCAACGGCAGCTCAAACAGAAGCGGCTACCAAAAATGAAGGTATTGCTCGAGCGAATTCTTACGCAAATACCTTGATGAAAACTGGGCAGTTTAGCGCTCAGGATGCTAAAACTCTTGGTTTAGCATTGTCAGGTGGTATGGGTGTTAAAGCACAAGCAGAGGCTGCAGCAGCACTTGGGTTTGGCAAAAAGGATGGTGTGGCAAGTGCCAAATTTGGTGCAGCAGTTAAAGGTGAAATTGGTGTAGATGCTAAATCGAAGCTCGACGCAGCTATTAGTAATGTTGCATCAAAAACAACTCAATCGGGCGATAACTGGAACTTTGCCAATACAGAAAGTGGTAGTGCCATGTTGTCTAAAGCCGAAACCTTATCGACTTCTCGTTCAACTGGGCAAAATGCAGGTTTTGGTGAGTCTGGTTCAAGAGCTGTTGAAGCAAGCACCGCATGGACTCAAGCCCAAAAACAAGTGGAACAGGAAAGTCGTGCTCAAGCAGCTATTGCAGGTATGTCATCTGGGATTAGCTACAACTTGGCAGGTGTAACATCTACTGGTGCAAACAATAAGAACGATGAAAAATTCGCAGATGGTTCTTTACTAGCAGGTGTTGCTCAGAAGACAGCATTAGGTTCAATGGATGCGGAACAGCGTCAGAAATTCGATGACTTTAAAAAGCAAGGTGGTTACGAACCGGGTCTTAATGGTGATATGAAAGCCCTTAAAGATTTCTCTGGTACTAAAGATGGTGAATCACTGAAAGGTATGTCAAGTCAGTTTAAAACGACTGACCAATACGCTGCAGAGTATGATCAAGCTATCAAGCAAGACGTAGGTAATGATAAGTCACTACAAGCTCGCATGGCAGCAACGGGTCGTTATGCCGACAACGCCTTTAAAGATATTATGAAAAATAGCGGAAGCCAAAGGTTTCAAGCAGGTGCAAACTATCTTGATACTTTAAATGAGAACATGGGTGGAGGAATGAAACAGTGGGCAGCAGCAGCTAACGATATAAGAAATATTGGTGCAGCAGCAGAAGCGCCTCTTAAAAACGGCCCACCTCCAACAGCAGCACAGGACGGCGGTCCAACTCAACAATCTGTCGTGGCCGCTAATCAACAAGGACGTGCTGGTGCGGTCGCTGCAGTTGCAAGTCAGCAGGCAGTAATTGCAACAACAAACCCATCTCAGACCCATGAAGAAAATAAGAATGCGGTTAAGGAAAAGGTTGTAGCTGATCCAACTAAGCAAGGCGAGGCAGACCAAGTTCTTAAGAAGGCTGATGACAGAACAGGAGCCGCCCAAAACGAGGTCCCTGCGATTGTTAAACCACTAACCGATGGAATAGTACCAACAGCTAAAGCACTTGAACCTTTAGCTCAAAGTGCAGCAGATACTGGTAAGTGGTTAAACAATACAATCAATGGAACCAAACAAGAACAAGCTACAGAAAGGTTGGCAGCTAGTGAAGGTGTGAGTAAAGATATTGCAGCAAAAATTACTGGCCAGGATTCTAAAACTCAACATTCTGATTTGGTTGAGAGCGTGTCTAATGGATTGCGATCTGATGCTACCGACCAAGAAAGGAAAGAAGCATTAGGGACATTAGCTGCGGCTAAAGGCGCAGAAACTGAAATTGCTCGACTACGTGCAACCGGTGACAAAGAAGATGCTGCTCTTGCTGACACAATGCAACGTAATGTCAACTCCGTGAACACAGCTATGGAACGCGTATCTGGCATTGATAAAGATGTCTTATCGGGACTAGCTAACAAAGTTAATAGCGGTGAGCTGTCATTGTCTCAGGCAAACGCCGGCCTTCAAATGGCTACGAATGATAAGTATGACCCGATAAAGGCTGCGGAGGGTAGCTTCAATGTTAATACTGGTGGAATGCAGGGTGCTAACCAGTATGGCCACAAGGTACAGGAAGCAGCATTCGACCGGTTGGAAAACGATATTGCTGGTGGTCGAGCAATCATGAGCGAGATGGAGAATAAAGGGCAGACCGCTACAATTGACTATCAACTTTTGAGTTCTCGAGTTGAACAGGCTGAACAGTTCATGGAGTCGAAAAAGGACGAACATACTGCATCTGTTGCAACCAGTGCTTACCGTGATGGTATTAATGGCCGCGACAACTATAACGAGTTAAGCAAAGTCGGTAATCAAGTTATTTCTGACGCCATTAGTGGCAAAGATGTTTCTGCATTGAACAAGGCTAACATCGATACTGCAATGTCCGGTTCGGAACAGAAAAACGGTTTCATGGGCTTTGGCACTGGTGAGACAACAAGCGTTGAGCAGATGAAGCAGTATGAGCAAATGCGAGGCGGTTTAGTTAATGCTGCAGAGGCGCTTAAGGCGACTCCAGGTATGGAAGATGCAGGCGCACGTCTTGAGAGTGCAATTCAAAAGCTAGATACTCAAACTGGGTTTGATGCACGTAACTCTGCGCAAGGACAAGGTACAGATACCAAGCCGAATTCGAATGGTGATAACGCACCTGTCGGTAACGGTGACCAAGGCACGACAGCACCTGCTAATGCTGGTAATGCCGCTCAAGGCCAAGGCGCAGATACTAAACCGAGCTCGAATGGTGATAACGCACCTGCTGGTAACGGTGACCAAGGCACGACAACACCTGCTAATGCTGGTAATGCCGCGCAAGGTCAGGGTGGTGATTCATCCGTGTCGATAGATTCTAAAACAGTGGCTGGTACTAATGGTGCTCCAGATCGTATCGATGTTACCGCTGATGGTTTCAAGGATATGATGCAAGCCGAAAACGGTAGTAAGTTGGAAATTGGTGGTGAAGAATTTACCAAGGTAGCCAGTGGTACTAACTTCGGCATGGAATCCGTGAAGTTAGAGAACACGCAAACCGGTGAGAACCATTATTTATATAACAGTGAATCAAAGGGTAGTAATCTTTCCATTGAAAAATAGGGTTGAATAAAACCATTAAGCCAGGGCAATTGCTCTGGCTTTTTTCATTTTTGCTATTGCGGAAGGATTGATGTGTGTTTTCATATTGTTAATTAGATAAAGGAATGTGATTTAAGTTTATGAAGAAAGTTGTCCTAATTTCAGTGCTTTCGCTTTGTTCATCAGGGCTATTTGCTCAAGAAATCCCATTTACGGGGACTGGTGTTTATCAACTTGGTGAATTCGATAGCATAAACTCAGCAAAGTCTATAGCAGAACAAAAAGCCTTTGAAAGTATCAGTGAGCAGGTTACCGATAGAGTGTTATCAATAAAGAGCATGGATAGCAATGGGTATCTAAGCCGGGCGAGCTGGTTGTTAAATGGCGCGACAATTAGCTCAAGACGAACAGATGAATCCATCGGCGCCTGTGTCAGTGAAGATGGTACTTGTGCAACCGTATCTGTTAAGGCTGTCATCGATACCGAACTGGCAGACAAGGTATTGAAACAAATGTACCTTGATAAAAAGGTTCAGCAGGTTCTAGAAAAATTGATTGTTGAAGATGAACGTTTTGAATCTTATGTACTCAATGGCGATAGCATTGATGTGGCGAAATTAAAAGAGCGTCAGAGTAAGAGGAACGAAATTGTTGAACTGATTAGTCGCCTGCCAGAAAGCAAAACGGCGAGAAGTGTGGACACTGAATTTCTAGAAGATTTGCTAACAGAAAAGGGTAAGTATGACCTAAAGCAAATTGGTAAAGAAAACAAGAAAACTACATACAAAGCTTTACTTGGTAAGTTGAAAGAGAATGTGTCATATGAAATTGTTCAGCAAGTTCCCGTTGTTAATAGTGATGGCACAAGTGGGGTTCGCTTAAAGCTGAAAGTCAGTACGGATGGCGCAGAAGATCTTGTAGAGTGGGTGACAAAGGAGCTTGGAGTCTCGGAAGGAGACTGGAGTGACTATCCAGATACGCGTGTCTCTACAAATAATAAGGTTTTCACTTACCATCCAGGAACAGCGGTGGCCGGCTTGCAAGATGCAATAACAGTGACCCAATTGGATGATAACGCAAGAGAGCCCGGTAGGTATCTAGTTGGTTATGGTGTTGATAATGTCACGTATGATAAAGCAAGTAACAAGATTGATGGACGACTTGATCCCGATAAGATAGCAGTTCTCAAGGCCTTGTCTAAATACCGCGTCTGCTCAGAAATCTCTTTGTTGGGATATGAGATTGGAAAACAATGCATCGCTGGTGGTGCAGGTAACAGCCAAAATGAATACGTCTCTCCTGTGTGGGATAAGGCTACACCGTATGTTTGGTTTACTAAGGATAATTCTGAGTTTAACGTCTATGTCCCATTATCATCAGAACGGTTGCGCGATACCGAGAAAATGAGAAAGTTAAGTCTCAGCTATACAAGTTATGTAACTACGGATTAAGGTGTCGGTTTGAAAATCAAAGTTTTAGCAATGTTGTTCGTTATTATTGTCGGTAGTAATGTTTATGCCAGTTCGAATGAATCATTTATCGATCGTATTATGAATTATGGAAACGTGTTACCAAAGCCCTTAGCTGAAATTGACAATGAATATTTGAATGGTCATCTAAGCACTATCGTTGAACAAGGGTTGAATCTAAAAGACGAACTGTTTGATAGATTTCAATAGTATGAAGATCAAAAAAGCCACCGCGAGGGTGGCTTTTTACTTGTGGTAATATAATGACAAATATTCTTACTTTCTTAGGCGAGAGTATCCTAGAAAATCTGGCCAACTAGTCCATTCGTTGCTTTGGTCATAATGCTTGTCTGGGTTACATGGCACCACTGACAGGTTCTTAGGGTCGTTACGGCGACCTTCACGAAATTCTAGATAACTTTTGAACCCATAGCCTTTGACTAACTTCTTCGCTTCTTCAAAAGTCACATAAGCTGATTTTTTTGGGCACAATAATTCTGAAAACTTCACATCGTATTTTTTATCAGGGGCTGATGGAATGAAGCCTGGTCGCTTACCGGATTTAGAAATTTCACGAAACTGAGTGACCGTGTAAACTTTGTTATCAGCAAACCACTTCTTACATTCTGACATGTCGCAGAATTCATCTTTGATGATTTGTGTTGCTTTGGTTGCAGTGCCTAAGAAACTTGGCCAGCTGACCCACTGGTCTCTACGACCAAAATATTTTGATGGATCTCCCGGAATGTTGCGTGGACGAGGTGTGCCGCCTTTACGAACATTATGGAATCCGAACCATTCACGCATGCTTTTGATGTTGTTCTCATGAGCGTACTGCTGAACTTCTTCGTAAGAAAGCATGTCCTCTGGAGTCGCCAGAGTGTCGGTATCTTTAGTTTCAATTGTACTAATTTCTTTATTCATATTCGTCACACTTCTTTTATCGAAGATCGGGCTAGGGTCTTCGTGTATTTGGACATTACTGCCTCTTTAGGTAGAGGTGTAGCCTTTTTATGATTGGCCTACCGCCAATCTTTGAGTCTGATCTTACACATCGTCTAAGCGATGAATCGTAATCCAACAGAGGACTGACGGTTACGGGTTGATCTTGAACAATAATTATGGGGAGATGCGCGCTTAATTGGGGCGTTTCCTCACAATCAGTATTTACGGCTGCACTTACCCTAACTGGGCGTTTGATACGTAACTCCGAACCAGCGGGTAGACGCTGAATATCGGTAACTTCCCCATTCAAAAATGACTCCCATTCTCTGGGGTCTTTCCCTTTAGGTGGATGCTTGATTTGCTTCTTAATGGAAGCAATTACTTCATCCTTGTTTGTTTTGTACGTAACGAACTTATTCGTCCAGAAAAAGCCCATGTAGCTTATGTTTTCGACAGCATACAAACTACGGTATAGCTGCTTAGTTATCAATCCAGGAAATAGCGAATGAACAATGTCATGCTTTTTCTTGGGGCCATCTATTTTTAGCACTGCAGACTTGAATAAGTCCTTATGCTTATTAATGCGGCCGATAATTTCTTTTATGTTGCTATTAGAACTTCCCACTTGTATGTAGCCGGGTAGTCTAAAAACAACTTTGGTCGAGATACCTTCTTCGCCGTACAATTTTTTGTAAGAACGAAGTCCTTCATAAAGTGCGAATTCGTCTTTTATCGATTCGACTGGAATTTCGGTAACATCGACATGCTCTTTTGCTTTTGGAACTGTTGGTAGCTTGTAGACTTCCGCACCAATGAGATCTGATGCATTTATGGAATCACTCAACTCAACAAAGAGCTCATTTATGATTCCCATTTGATTTAAAAGTTCTTGTTTGATCTTTAAATCTGCATCAGCCATTCATAAACCTACTAAGAAACTACTCATTCCAAAAGCTATGTATGTAATCTATACACATTTTGTCTAACTTGTAACCTTATAATATCCCAATCTGTATAATTATGTTGTCTAATTTTTAAGATATTTAACGTAAATCACTAAATTTATGGGAAATTATTGCTTTTTCATATCAGTTTCAAAAACTGTCTGTAGTAGTGCTACGAGCAGTGTTTAATTATCTGCAAATTTCATTACGGTTTCAATACAGTTAGTTTGTAAAAGGATGTAAATACTAAGCGTTTTATAAAGTTAGTCGTGTCATTAAACAGTAAACATTTCGAAATAAACCCGTGGTATCTCCATATACACTTGTTTTTACTTAACAATTCTCATGCCAAACACAATCGATTTAAAAAAGTTTTCACCTTCAATCATAAGCGTTAGAATGTGATTAAAATTATTGGAGATTGAGGTTTACGTTTGAAATGAGGATAGTTCACACGAGTTTTTTGATAAGTCTAATCTTATCGACATCTGGCTGTAGCCTTTTTCAGCCACCAGCAGATGAATCTCAAGAAGAACCAATGACATCTGTCGGACAACTAACAGGTCCTGAACACTTGTTTGAGGATAACAACCAGAATTACATGCAAGAACAAATGGCTAAGAACCAAGCAGCTAAAATGACTCGAAGTGAGCAGATTGAACTGGCGGTTGAAGCGGCAGTTAGTGACAGGGTAGAACCAATCCTGTTGTCGCAACCACCTCAACACACAGTTTATTTCACATTTAGTTCATCTGTAGTTGAGCAGAAATGGAATGAACAACTCAAGCAGCATGTGAACTATCTTTCATCTGATAAAAGCATCCGTCTTTTAGTGGCTGGCTTTACTGATTCGAAAGGCTCTGCCGACTTTAACTTAAAGCTTGGTCAGCTGCGGTCTAACAATGTTTGTAAAATGCTCGAAACTCTAGGAGCACGAAAAGAACAGTTAACTTGTGTGAGCTATGGAGAAACACATCCTGCAGATCCTGGTAGTTCAGATGAAGCTCGAGCGCGAAACCGTAGGGTCGAATTGCTTTACTAGAAATATAAAGGCGCTCAACCAGTTGAGCGCCTTTAAGCTAGTTTGGGTTTGCGAAAATTGGCTGAATAAGCCTTGATTTGCATAAACGATGGACTTCATCAATTACGTGATGACCGTGTTCTGAAATGATGATCGCGTTCGTGTCTTCATCACGAGTTAAATGACCAGCCTCAAGCAGTCGATTGATTATCGAATTACCAAAGTCTGAATCTTCGTTGTGAGTAGCGAACATTGCTAAATCTTCATCACTTACAGATGTTTGCTCATGTACATAAGCGATCGTCATGTATTCTTTTAATGTCATATTCCCAGTACCTAGACGACGGTCTAGTGCACTGATAGCTCCAAGCCATGCAGAAACCATTTCAACTCCTTAATACTTCGATTTTAATAACAAGCGTTTTATAAGTGTAATCATATGACAACATACTTCTTTTGTCATTGACTTGATTATCCTATTACGTATGTCATTGGCAGTTATGCGCTATGTATCAACTAGTTGTCTTTTAATTGGTAAGGCTGTTTTGTAGAGAAATTATTCAGTTAATTATCAATATAAATTTTTTTGATAGTCGAAGCGTTAAATTTCTTAATGTTTTTGGTAGTATGACCACGATTTCAATCAAGAGCGTTACTAAATGACAATCTTAAAACCAATTTGCTATGGGGCTGTCGTGTGAAGTTGTTTATAGATTTAAAACTAATTGCATTAGGGCTAGCTATTGGCTGGGCTGCTAAGAATGTAGTTAGCAACGTTACACAGAATTATGCGGTATATGGATTCTTAGACCGTCAAATTGATTGGTCAATTCTAAAGCCTACTTCAATGCAAGATTGGCCCTCGGTTGACGCCAGGGTAGAGCTATCTCCGAAAATGGATGGCAAGGGTAACGATTCATGTTTGTTTGTGTTACCAGTCAAGCCAGAATATTCAATCGTTTCAAAACTAGAAGATGGAACCAAGTTGTGCTGTAGCGTTTCGGACAGCTCTGTGTTTGTACCTTACAGAGAGACAGAAGAGGCTACCGAGTACTTCTGTGGTAATTACCCAAACCAGCAAATTGTTCGCGTCCTTAAAAACCAACCCTAAAGCAGATTTGCTTAGGGTTGGAACAAACTTTTGAAATAAACCTAATAGAACAAATCAAGTGTTCAAGTTATTTTGTAGCTGCGGGTCTTTTGGAGGAATGATCACAACAGTTGGGTGTTTGTCTTTGATGCCAGCGAGCGTCTGAACTGCATTGTCTAAGTTATCAGTCATGCCCGGCCAGAAACCTATCTCTACTTCCTGCTCCTTTTTCTTAGCAATAAGTTCTATATAAAAATATACAAGAGTTGAAAGTGCCACTCGAAAGCCTCGAATAGCTGCTACAATCTCGAACCCTTCTTGTTGTGCGTCCATTAGACGATCTTCAATGGCCAATGGAGGCATCTCCTGTTCTGGTTTTTCAAGTGTTTGCTTCATATTAACTTTTCTTATTCTCTATACACGATTAAATACATGTATTGTGCTTCTCTATGCCTATGGTGTGGCACTATCGCACTAAGTGACAGTTGCAAATGGGCAACCAGTTAAGGCTATTATCAAATTATTTTTTTCTAGTTGTGATGATTTTTCTATGCAATGTAAGGGCATTAAATCAGCCTCTACTACCCTAAATGCAAGTGATTATTACTTTTGGTCTAGTGCAATACTACCACTCGAATTTTCGCATATTACCTGTTAAACAATTTCAAACGCTTTATAATGATTACGAAGTAGTCAGGAGGGTTTGCAAGTGTCAAACAGGCTAAATACGTATCTATCCGAAAAGTTTTATCCGTTGTACAAGTTAACTAGAAACGATCTGTTTAATGGATTGCGACCGATTGAAAAGAGTGATGGTAAATCATGTAGCCTCGTATGCCCGTCTTGTTGGGGTAATAATGCCTTCCATTACTTTGGTACCGCAAGCATTCGCTGTAATAGCTGTCATCAACACACAACGCTAGTAAGCGCTTTATGCCTACTAGACGAGGTAACAGAACAAGAGGCAGCTAAACGTCTACTTGAGAGTGCTGGATTTGCGTTACCACCGATAGTTGACATTACTGCAGAGCCCCACGATAAAGCAGAAACTGAATCTAAAAAATCATCCGCGATTACAACCAGATGGCTGCTTGACCAATTACGTCTGTGGCTAAAAGATAATGATGACGCTATAGAATCTTTATTGAGCAGTGGTTGGGAGAAGGAATTACTGTTCAAAGCGCCAATTGGGTACCTTCCGTCAAGTAGAGCAATTCAAAATGTTGTGACGGATAGACTTCCTACGTCCCTTTATAAGTCTGTACGCAAGATTAAAAACGGTATAGTTGTACCTTGGGTACTACCAAATCACGATGTATTCCTATGGGGTTACAATGATTCCCTCCAACAAAACCAACCTAGTTTTGATATTAGCATCAAGCCCAGTTCACCTTGTCATTTGAACCACCCGGTCAATTTAAAGTCTGAGTGGCTTCTTGTTGTCGAAGACCCGATTTTGGCAAGTCTCTTGTTAGCAAGGCGAATCCCCGCTTGTGCTGTTGGTGATGAATCGTTGAGTGAGTTAAGCAGCAAAGGGTTGCAAGGCGTTAAAAAATCAATATTTATCCTCGCGGAAGCGGATTCTGTAGCGGTGAAGAATATTCAGAAATACTCTCCAAATGCAAAGGTAGTTGAAGAGGTCAAACCGATAGCATTTGGTCCTTATCATGGGGCTTACTATCGTAGGTTTACGAAGTGGCATGTATCTCGATTTAAGAAAATAGCCACAGTTGTACCGAATAACGTCCTTAGTGACGAACAAATCATATTAATGCTATCCGCTTTAGTAGATGCAGAAATGTCCTTTGACGAAGCAGTAGAAGTGCTTGAAATCAAAACCGGTAAAAGAGTCACCATCGCCCAGGTTAAATGATAGGTATTGTGCAATATGCATGATAGCTGATACTGGAAAAAACAATCGAAGAAGAGAATTAATAAAGGATGTTAGAGAAATTGAGCGATAACCAGATGCTCGCAGTTGCTGTCGTGTCACATGTTTACTACCACCGCGATCCGATGTCATTGATCGCAAATTCTGAAACAGATTCAGGGGTGGCGAAACTCAAGTTTTGGGTAGACACTCATAGCGGCCGCGTAACAAGCACACCATTAAATTCTCAAGTTCACTCACTACTCAAATCTCCGAGAGTTGAGCTGCCACATGTAGAAGTACCAATACACAGTATTGCTCAAAGCAATGACATGACTATGCCGTCTGGACGTCGAGGCTTTGTTCACTCTGTACTTAGTCATCTTGTAACAGCTCAATGGTCGAAAGAGGTTAAGTTAGAATCTATTGGCTTGACATCAGAGGACTGCAAAAATCTGAGAAGCAAGCTACTTACACCGAAGGTTACGCCAAGAGGAACAGAATGCGCTCAGCAAGTCTTGGATAATGTAATCTTGCCAGTGTTAATAAATGACATGCCATCAGACTCAAAAGTGCACTAGGACGAAAAGATGTTAGTACTTCCATTCCACACTCAGATTAATGGCCAGAAGGTTTTTGGTTTTAGCGTATCTGCCGTTTCTAAAGCTTTCTTATGTCTTTCTGGGTTTTTAGGGTTCGTATGCTTAAGCAGCGCTTATCATTCGATGCTCTATGGTTATACGATGCCGAACTGGGCTATTCCAATATTCATGTTGTCTGTTATTCCCTTTGGTTATCGAAAGCACATTGGTCTGAACACAGAGAAAACTCACTTACTAATCCAGAGTAGGGTTTTCGGACTAAAGCTAGGCGATAAGAAACAGCAAGTGAGCGCACCATTTGAAGAGTTTAACCTTGTAGAAACAGGGGCGTTAGACAAGCAGTATTACTTTGTAATAAGCAATGATCATTTGAATGAATCTGTGTTCTATTGCAAAGTAAATGATAAGAAAAAGAATGAAATAGCAACAAAGATTAGTTGTTTGCTGGGATTAAAATAAAAAGACGGATGTAACTATGAAAAAGCAAGGGTTGTTTGTAGTCGGATTGTCACTATTGGCTTTAAATGGGTGCTCAACGACAAGCGAGAAAAAAGTTCGAATGTGTTTGGGTGAGCCCTGCATCCAAGAAAGGAAACCTGTAGAAAAGCCAACGTTCTACGTTACTGAAACCGAAGAGAACTACACTCACTTCGATGATGGTTCAGTAAGCTCACATAAATTAGAGAAAGGGCTGTACCGCCTAAGAGAATATTTCAACCGTGATGGTTCTATCCAAACGAGAGAAGCTAAATTTCTTGACCCGGAGCGCGGCTCATTAAACCAGAAACTAACTGGTCGTCAGCTCAAATTTAATGGTGACGGCTTTGTTGCAAGCGCAGAATATGGATATAACCTTGAGTTTAACGAACCAACACAGTTCGATAACTTCTGGCTTAAAGAGTCAGAATCACTCTATGGATTACCAAAACCTGCATTCAGCGCCAACGATGACTACATCGCAATACTATATGCGAACAGAGAGAACCAATACACTGACTATGGTGCCCGATTTGGGATTGTAAACCTAGAAAAACCGACATGCTCTGTAAGCAACATAAGCAATACTGTTTATGGAAAAGTTTACGGTAGAGACATTACTTTCAGTCAACACTGCGCGAAGGTTGGTAATAAGGTTGCGTTGATCTACAAGCCAGCTTCCAAAGCTGATGCACAAAACATGATTAATGCGATTATTAGGCCTATTGCACGGGCAAAGGTCGTGGATGGCGTTAAGTTAGAAAAGGTATACATCGAGGTGCAAGGTAAGCGGGTATCTTTTGATGTTCGAGGTTGGGATCAGTACTTCATCAAGAATGGGGAAAATAACGGTTCTCCTTACAGATTGTTTTAAACATAACAACACAAAAAAGGTGCCGATTGGCACCTTTTTTTATCCCTGCACATCTATGAAAAGCATGTTTGTAAAGGTATCAAGTGACTGTCCTGTAAATATGGATAAAGCGTAGAAAGGTAGCTTCATATAAAAAAGGGCAACCGTATCTGATAGGACTGGAGCAATAAGGAATGCTGCAATCAGGACTACTGATAAGATGTACGGGTCGGTTGAATACTCATTCGCTGGTGGCATTTCCTTTAGAGCAATGGCAATCATTACAGTAATCACCCAAGTTAGGAAGCAACATAAAACAGTATCGAAAGTGTTCATGTCACCAGAGAAGAACCACATTGAAAAGAGTATCGCTCCCCCCGTTAAAACCACCAGCATTTGGCCAACAGTTCGTTCAACCTTACCCGGATAGCGCAAACGGACAATATGGTTAGGTGCTGCTGATTTGCCTTGATCAGAATTCATATTCACACCTTACTTGACCAAAACACATAGAGAACCATCAACCATTGCTTCATCGAGCAATTGGACCGATTTTTTCATGCCGGTTGCGATTGTTTCAGTATTCATGTTGTATTGGCTGTCTACCGCGCCGTCACGTGCGATAGTTTTTGCACTCTCCGAACCAGAAACATCAACCTTGTTAAAGCCTCGGCCTTGGTCTTCTGACGCGAACTGCAAAGCCACCTTACGAGCCATATCGATGTTAGCGCCGGCTGGGACGCAATAAACAGATTGCCCCGCAGGAGTGCTCGAAACCCACTCGGGGATTTTTTTTGCAAGTACAGGGGCTGAAACTAACGTCAAAGTTACCAGGACTGTGCTTAGGGTTTTGTTCATTATTTATACCTAACTCTGTGTTTTATATTGACATTGAAACTCAAAACAATTTAAAACCAGTAAGTTTTAAATCAGCAAACTTTTCTCTGTTATACACCGTCTGTGAATATCTTCAACAGCAAAGTCTTACGCTCTTAAAAAACTTTGTATATAATCATTCTGTACGTTGTTCCACTACGAGCAGAATTCAATGATTGAAGACGAGACAGTAATTTTGGATAAGAGTAAGCAAGGCAAAAATAGAGCCGTCAAAGCTCCACTGAGTGAGTTAGTTTCTCCTATCCAGAAGGTGTTAGATCGTCGGGAGTTTTTCAGTGAAATTGAATTGCTCATTTCATTCAAACAACGGTTCTTCTTGCTGGCTTTAAAGGTAAGTAACCAAGACCGGTTGAACGAAGAATATGGCTACATAGAAACAGAAAAACAGATTGAGATGGTTCAACCTTGGATTATAGAGGTCATCAGTAAGCTCGTATCACCAGAAAACTTCACCCTGTCAAAAGTCGAATCAGATACTTTCTTCATATCACTGCATGACGATGTACCAAGGGAACGCATATCCAAAATCATTGACCATTTACTACAAACAGGAACTGGCCAAGACCTAAACACAATTCATTCAGCACCATCACTGATTCAACTCGCCGCCGGCCTTGGGGTTTATCCAGAAAGCGGTGACACCTTAAACCAGTTAATCAATAGTACTGTTGCCTCTTTAGCAAAATTCCGCAATTCAAGAGATCTCGGTGGAGATTCTGCATCCCATGCTATGGCCTTCTCACTGTACGACATTAAACGAGCTATCAGCCAAAAGCAGTTTCAACTCTGGTATCAGCCGAAGGTTGACCTGAAAACATCCACTGTAGTTGGTGTGGAAGCTCTTATCCGCTGGAATCACCCAGAGCTAGGCATTCTATTACCGCCGTACTTTCTGAACTGGGTAAATATGTATGGCCTAATGGGTGAGCTCAACAAGTGGATCATAGATACAGGCTTCGCTAAGTGTCGAGAGTTCTTGGATTCAGGTAAAGAGATAACAGTGGCCATGAACTTAGATGCCTCATGTCTATTGGATAAGAACAGCCTACTAAGCATTCAAAAAGCACAACGAAAATATAAAGTGCCACCGCATTTAATAGAGTTTGAAATCGTAGAGACTGTAGGCGTTAGAAAGGGTGACAAGGGGTTAGAAGTTCTTGCCGCCCTTAAAGCAAGAGGTTACCAAATTTCTATTGATGATTTTGGTACCGGTATGAGCAACATCTCGTATCTCATGTACATGCCAGCCAACATTGTGAAGCTGGACAGGATGTTTTGTAACAACATCGATGACGAGAAAATGATAGTACTAACGAAGGCCGCGATCGAGATGGCCAGCATCGTGGACATGTCAGTTGTAGCAGAAGGAATCGAAACCCAAGAGCAGTTAGATGCAATGTTAGCTCTTGGGTGTGATATAGGGCAGGGTTACTTCTTTGGTCGTCCTGCCCCGGACTATTCAATATAAGATCATACGCCAGAACTGAGCGATAGAACTCAGAACGGCAAAATTCCATAAACAAGTAGTTACTTTTAGGGGCCGCTGTCCCTAAGAGAACTATGCGTTTTATTTAGAGATGAGGAAACAATGAGCCAACTTGGATTTAAAAAAACGCTTATCCTAGCGATGTTATCGGTCATAACACTGGCTGTGGGTGTGTCGAGTTATATTAACTTTACGAGTTACTACGACGACTTTAAAGATTCCATATACAGCAACACAGAGTTTATGGTTGCTGCAGAAAAGAACGCAATCACGAAATATCTAGAGAACAAAGCCGCAACCGTTGAGCAGGTTGCCAATGAATATGCTCGATATGGGCATACGGATAATCATGCAGAAAGAATGAGATTGGCGGCAGTAGCCGGTGACATCCCGAATTTAACAGTTGGATTTTCAAACGGTGATGCATTTTGCTCAGCTGATGTACCAGGATGGACCAATCACAAAAATCCACCTTCCTATGACCCTCGAAAACGCCCTTGGTACCAAAGTGCGATGGCCACTAGTGGATTGATTTATACAGACCCATACGAAGATGCCACGACGAAGGAGCTGATGGTTTCCATAGGTATGAAAGCTGACCGTAATGGCGTGGTACTAGCGGATATTCCCCTCACCATCCTTTCAGATGCAGTAAAGAAATTCGCCACTGATAGCCTTATATCTCTAATCGTAGATGAACAAGGGAATGTATTGACGAGTAGTTCAAAGTATGTGAAAAACGGACAGAACATTGCGAAAGACTCTTCGCTGCGCGAAGTGAGTAAACAACTTGGAAGCCGCGGCGCCTCGGTAGTTGATTACACGATCGATGGAACGGATAAAGTAATGTTCATCGACGAAATTATCTTTGGTGATAAACGTTGGTATTTAATGGTTGGAATGGACAAAGATAAGGTGTTTGAGAAGCTCAACGCCACAAAAAATCACTCAATCATCATAACTATCATATGTGCGGTATTAAGCATCGTTGCCACGATGGTCGTTCTGAATCTGCTATACAAACCGATTATTGCTCTTAAAGATACCATTCAAAACCTATCAAGTGGGGATGGTGATCTTACACAGCGTCTTGATGTTAAAACTGATGACGATATTGGCGCTATAGCTAAAGGGATAAACGAATTTATCGCGCAGCTGCAGAACCTAATGATTCAAGTTCAAGAGGTTGCAAAAGAATTAGAGTCCAATGCTTCTGAGCTAAAAATGTCATCGTCGGATAACAGTCATGTGCTTGGTCAACACGCTCAAGAGACAGACATGATTGTCACCGCTATTGAAGAAATGAGCGCGACAGCTAATACGGTTGCACAAAACGCTAGTGAGTCATCAGCTCAAACCCAAGATGCTGCGACCATTGGTGAAGCATCGATTAAGGTTCTAGACGAGGCAAAAGCAAATGTTTCTCAGTTGGTGTCAAACGTTGAGAAAACCAGTAGCCAAATGAGCCACCTAACAAAAGAAACTGAAAGCATCAGCGGAATTTTAAATGTGATTGGTGATATTGCCGATCAGACAAACCTGCTGGCTCTTAACGCAGCAATTGAGGCAGCTCGAGCAGGTGAGCAAGGTCGCGGTTTCGCTGTGGTAGCTGATGAAGTTAGAGCTCTAGCAAAACGTACTCAAGAAAGCACTGTTGAAGTTGAGAATGCCTTAAGTCGACTTTTGGCGGGTAACAATGATGTATTGGGTTTGATGGAATCTACACGAATGGAAAGCCAGAAAACACTTGATAGCACTGAGTCAGTCAACGCTACGTTGAACGAACTGGTCACACAAATCATGTCTGTGAAAGACCTGTCTTTCCAGATCGCCACTGCAGCCGAGGAACAGTCATCGGTAACTGGTGAAGTGAACCAGAACATGAGCGCGATTCAAGACATTGTTCGTTCCCTAAATGAGAACGGAGAAAGTGTTGTAAGTCAGTCAGATGAAATTTCAGCAATGAACCAAAAGCTCAATGCAATCGTAGGTCGATTCAAGCTGAACTAAAGTGCGGTTGCTGGTGGCCTCAGATACGAATAGTAATTTAGGTGTATTCTATGTTCTTTAATACTGCTTTAAAAAATGAGCTAGAAGCGACAAAAGAGAAACTTTTCTCGTTAGAACAAGTAAGTGAGGGTATTCAGAAGGATTTGCTTACTCTTACACTGGATTCAAGCGGAAAGATAACTTCTGCCAACGAAAAGTTTTTATCTCAACTAGAGTTAGACATTTACGAAATTTTGGATATGCCAATTGGAGAATTGGCACCAAAAAATTGTAGATCAACAGATCATTATAAAAGCATGGTAGCTTCACTTTCGGCTAAGCGTATTTGGAATGGCGCTATGCAGATTCAAGCTCGTGGCCAAAGTGAGGTTTGGTTGCGAGTATTGATACTCCCAGTATTTGACACAAAAGGAGTGTTGATTCAGTTTTCGGTCATTGCATCAGAATTGACGCGTACCATAACAACGTCACGTGAACATGCTGATTTGCTCAAAGCTTTGAACAAGTCGATGGCTGTCATTGAGTTCACTCCAGAAGGAACAATACTGAATGCGAATTCTAACTTTCTTCGAGCAATGGGCTTTAATGACGTTACTCAAGTATCAGGTAAGCACCATCGCATTTTCTGCAGCCAGGATGAAGTTGATTCAGAAGCATACAGAGAATTTTGGCGAAAACTTGCTAAAGGTGAGTATGCTACCGGACGGTATAAGCGATTAGATAACTATGGGAATGTGGTTTGGTTAGAGGCTTCATATAATCCGATCTACAACGATAATGGTGAGCTCTATAAAGTAGTAAAGTTTGCGACTGTAATCACCAGTCAGGTTGAGCAGGAACAAGCAGTTTCAGAAGCGGCCCAAGTTGCGCATGATATATCGCAGGAAACTGGCAAACACACTGTTCACGGCAAAAATGTTGTCACCGATATCATTGAACAAATGGAAGACCTTGTTCATGAGATGAAACAAGCAAGCAATGACATTGAAGCTTTGAATGAGCACTCTAAGGCAATAAGCGATCTTGTTAGTAATATTGGCGGTATTGCTGACCAGACCAATCTTTTGGCACTTAATGCCGCGATAGAAGCAGCTCGAGCAGGCGAATACGGGAGAGGATTTGCAGTAGTCGCGGATGAAGTCAGAAAGCTTGCGGCAAGAACCAATGAGACAACAGAAACCATCGTTAATATGGTTTCTGAAAATTTAGACAGAACTACAAAGGCAGTGAGTTTGATTACTGACTGTCAAGCAAGGACAACAGAAGTGTTGGGGTTATCAACAGAAGCCGGCCAAGTGCTCAATGAAGTACAAAGCGGTGCGGATGAAGTCATTACTGTTGTTAGCCAATTAAACCAAAGACTTTAGTCAAATCAATATACAAATGCCAGAACCTGTTTACGGGAACTGGCATTTTTTGTCTAATAAAGTAGCACTACTGGTTGACATGGAAACTCCATGAGAACTATTATTTAGAGGCACCACCTGGCTTTGGGAAACCTAATAAGTGCACTTGGGAAGTCACACGCTATGAGAGCAAAAGTGAATACCCCAGAGAAACAGAACCCACTATTTCGCAGCATTTATCATTATTTGCTGACGCCGCTTGCTTAAATTCCCAACCTGCATATGTCAGCATAATTACTGATAAGGTTGCCTTATGAAAAACATAACTATCCAAAATAAAGCCATTCAACTAAAACTTGAGCTTGAAGATGGCTTGTCTCAACCACTACCTTTCGATCAATTATCAAGTGAACCTAACCGGGTTAAAGTACAGCTATCACATTGTTACGAACTGATCGCGGCCACATTAGGTTATCGTACGCATCCATCCATGAAAGCTGATGATTATGAATGGGATGACCATGAGTTATTCACAGAACGCTGGCGAGATGACGTGTACCAGAATCCACGCGTCAATCAAGCCATTGTAGATCGAATCAAGGATTTAAACTCGCCATCACTCAAAGCTGCTCCGGGATTTATTGTAACTGGGATAGTACAAGCTGTCTTAACTCCACCATGCAAAGATTGTGAGCACCAAGACCCGCGAGGTCAATTTGTCCATGATGAAAGTGGACAGGATCCAATTGACTTTGTTTGTAGGGATTGTGCGAGTGATGATGAAGAGTACGGCACTTGTATCTTTTGTGGTGACGGAATTTTATACCCGACATCTCTGTTAAATTCAGCAGGTGAATGTCCTGAGCATAAAGGAGAGTCTGACTTAGATGACGAAGAAAGAGAAGATTGGGACTCATATATAGAGTACCTCAATAAAGATTACTGATTTTCATATTTTTGAACGAATGGGCTCCGATTGGAGCCTTTTTTTATTGTTTATAGGGTAATTGTACAGAAAGGCACCCGGTATTAAGTAAGGCCATATCGTCGTACAAAATCGTTACATCACAATCTTTAAGTTGAAAGAGTGGAAAAATATCCAACGAACCAAACAGTATGAAAACCAGTAAGTTAGTTATAACCTTCGCAATCATCTTTAGTTCAAGTATCAGTTATGCGTCAACTGACACACACTTAGATAGCGTCACTCTTCCAGTAGAACAGGTATTAAAATCTCGCCATGATGATAGTGAGCTAGGTTATGTGCAGACAGGGCCACTTTTATCAGACCAAGGCAATATTGCTACCGATAACCAAGATGTCACAATAACTCTTCCGACGGATGCGGCATTCTCGGTACAAATTGAGGGGCAGGTAATTTCACCAGGTAGTTCACAAACATTTACCATACCGGCAGACGAATCGGGTAACGTTAAGTTTGGTGTTTTACCAAAACATATACTTCGTGATGGCAAAGTTAAATTTGGAATCGCTGTTGATGTTAAATCGAATTTGGATAGATTTTGGGAGACAGTAGATCCTGTTGTTGGTGATTGGGAGGACACTGGTGACGATAAAAACTATTCTGATTGGTCGCCTGTTGCCGGTAACCAGATGGCTAATTTCACACAAACGCGAACCCATTATGATCTAATGACGCGGAGCATTCAAAATCGATAATATGAACCAAATTTGGATGAATACCGGGACGTGGGTGAGCCTGTAAATGAAACACAGTTAGAAGAGGCGACTGATAGCCGTGATGTTATCGCGGCCTCAAGTGAATGGACTCCAAGCGGAGCTATTACTGATTGTTCTGATTGGTCACCAGATCCAAGTAGTATTCAAAGCGGAACTGCATTCGAGCAAACACAGACATGTAGCCAGAATAAAAGTCGAACATGGACTTACACAACTGGTGTTGATGTTATTCACCAACATGATCAGATCATTGCAGGCGAAGTCATAAACAAGAGACAAGCAACCGGTAGTAAGGTATCTGCAGTTTGGGTGCGATCGTCGACACTATATCCTTTTGACTGTGGGACTCTCTCAAACAGTAGTACAACCATAAAGGTCAAATCACTATCAAGCATGCCAGCGAATGGAAGTAGCTGTGACCCTAGCGTAAATACAAAGAAATACGTTCACGGTGAAGATGCAATGGGCGGTAATTCATACTGCACAGTTACTCAAGCTATTTGTACGTCTCAATGAAATTATTAGCAATGAATTTAAAAAAAATCTCTGGTTATTTTAAGTTGGTTTTTTTTGGAATTGAATCGCGCTATATGCAAAAGGGTGATTCAAAAAAAAGTGTGAATTTTGCATTCCATGCACTTTGTTTTGTTATTGCTCTGCTTCTTTCTCCATTATATCAACCTAACGTAAAAATAATTGGGGTGACTAGTGGGAGAGGCCCAGGTGCAGGAGGTGATTTTTTATCAATCTTAATGTTGATTGTATTGACTGCAATTCTTTACGCTGCACGATATAGAGGTAATTTCAAAACTAAACCTACCAGTAAAGTAGCTAGAGAATATAATGTACGTTCAGCAACATTAATATTTATATATTGCCTATTTTTCTATTCAATGCCCGTAATTAACAATTATTGCCACTACGGAATATTATATTTCAATCCATTCGAGTTACTAGTTATTGACGTTAGGTAATAAAATAAACGCCCATTTTCAATGGGCGTTTATATAGGGTTATCTTTCAATGAAAATATGACAAAGCAATGTTTTGTTAATTATCTCAAGCTGTTCAGTTTTTCAATCGCTTCATATTTTGCTTTGTTTGCAAAAGCTTCAAGAAAAGACATAAAATCAGCATCAGGATATGTTTCTAAGTATTTTGGATAGGCGTACTCATGCAATCCGTATATTAAATAGCCAATAAAACAAAGTATTGCAAGGACGATAAGCCATGCTACTACTTTCAAAATCCGCTTTTTTTTACCCTTTGATTTATTCCATAAGTAAACAAGAACTATGTTGAGGCAATTGATTAATGGGAAATAGAAACAAGTCCAGACTATGACCCAAGCGAAAAACTTATTCATGAAAAATAAATCGCTTAGGTATTCATCATAAAGTGAATCAGAGACACCCCAAGCTAAAATCAGGGTTGTTACTGCAAGTGGAGCCCAAAAGTAATGAAATATCTCGTTTGGGTTATCGTCATACTTTATAAATATTTCCTTATTGACAATAAATAATAAACCAACCAATGGAATAATAGAAAATAGATACTTTAATTCATCTATTGACCATACAAAGGAGAATGTTAGGTACATTGGTGATGCTACGAACACTAACACGAAAATTAAGAGCGCCAGATATATTGGCGCATACTGATTTGCAAGTGATGAAGCCATATTAAAGGTACGGGTTTCTTTGCTGCCGTCTGCGTGTGTAATAACCTGCTTGAAATCATGTACATAACGCTGACGTTCTGCCTCTTCTCTATAGGGGCGTACTTTTTCTTCGAAATGTTTATAAATCTTGACCGGATAAAACGTCAGAATAAATACTGTCCCGATAAAAGGAATTAATAAAAAAGGTAACAATTTACATCTCTCCTGATAAATTCAATGTTCTTTCATTGAAATAAAAATAGTTGTTATAAAAATAAGTTTTCTAAAAGAAATTTAATTTTTTTGTCTCTTCCTCATTGAGTACAACTTCATTTTGCATAGGGAACGTGCCACAAAGTACATGCAGCTTATTATCCACCAACTTGTACGGTGCCAGATAACCATCACGACTTACATCATGTGAACAACAAAACAGTGCATCATCGGTAGCGCCGAATACGTTGTGTTTACCATCCGTTCGCGTTACGTGGTCACAACTGTAAGAGCCATCATCATTCACTTTAGCTTCGAGAAACTTGGCCGGGGAAAGAGCATTCCCAAGTTGTATCTTTGGTATCGCAATTTTGGTTTCGAAGTTTTCCACTGCTTCGTCACCATAGAAATCCCTTTGCACGTATGTGTTTCCCGCGGTGATGAAAGTAAGCATGGCTAATGCAACCATTAAGGTACAAAAGAATGCAGTGCTTATTCTCTTGAAAATGAGATAGTTGAAAACCATCAAAATTGTTAAAGATGTCATTGATAAATAAGCCAAACTATACCTCTAGTAAGCGTTTCTTGTAGTAACATCATGATATTACCCTGGGCTATGATTCCCGCAAGTTCATATAAATTTGATGGAATTTACAGTATTCAGAGTAGTATTGAAAATCATTCTTTCTAGATGGACCATTTATGTCTAAATATCAGAAACAATTCGAAGAAGCACTCCAGTTCGGTACGGACCTGTTTGGCGCGGATGCTATCTCTAATAAATCAGCAAACAGATTTGCATCAACCTTAATGAAGGATGACCAACTCAATGCAACTATTCACCAATTTATCATTTCGCTTACTGATCATTTCTTGTTGGATAGAGCAAAGTTAGTAGGTGGAAGTCCTTCATTCAAATGCCATGTTGTGTCCCAACAATTTAAAGAGTTTGCAGATAATTGGAAGGTAAGCGAAAGGGCCAGTTCTATTGCAGATCTTCGTCTTACTGTTGGCAACGTATTTTATAAAGGGAATAACATTTACCAATTAAACAGAAAAAAGTTGAAGACGATAATCAATGATGGCCAAAACCTTTCAAAATCTCTCGACCTTCACGTATGGTTAACTGCATCCGATATGACTGTTTACGATTTATCAATCATACCGACTTTAAGGGAGCTTGGTTACGACATGAAGAGTTATGAGAATTTTGACTACAAGGTTTGGAGTTCTGGAGATAAGAGAGATTTTGATTATGTCCCGCTATTGGTGGATGATAAATTCTCACGCCGTGTCGATATTTTTAGCTAACGACAAGATTCAGCATAGCAAGGCTCCTAAAACGGGAGCATTTTTATTGCCTGCAATCCTCCAAGTTAAACCATTTTATTAAATTGTTACGTTGTCACTTCTCACGCGCCGAGGGCTGAACATTATTACCTTCGATAAATGTTATTAACGAAGGTAATCAAAAAAATTGATTATTTATCGGATTTATTGAGTTTTTATGTGTTTATACGGTGGTAGTGTCGATGACTTGGATCCCGATGAATTCGAGATCGATTCGACAACATCATTTGGCAGATCTGCGCCCAATGGGGAGCACGTATGCTGTTTAGGTCGAATAGATGTTGATGTGTATTTTGTCGAAGTGTCTACTTCAAGGTGTTTAGTGAGCGTTATGAAATTATACTAAATGAATTAGTGATTAGGTGATGGATCAAATAAACGAATGGCTATGCGTAGTGCATAGCCATTTTTTGTATTAATCGAGTTCGCTCAGTTTTGCTAACTGTGTAAGTGTGAAAGGGCGGGATCGAACTTTAACCACTGAAAATAAAAGACTTTATGTTATTGGGAACTTTTCAAGGTAATCACGATCTGATCATGAAGTTAAAAATATGAGAAACTCGTACATGATTATCATTGAGCAGCTAAAAAAAGTGAAAGATACCCGTTCGCATATCAACCAAGTGTATCCTGTTATGGAAGTGGCTTTCTTGGTCATAACCGCCATGATTTGTGGTCAAAATAAGTGGACTGATATTAAGGATTTCGGCGAAGGAAATATCGAGTGGTTGCGTGAGTATCTCCCCTACGACAATGGTCTCCCCACTCGGCATAATATTGCCGCGATAATGAGAACTGTTGTGCCAGAGACGCTCTTGGAAGCGATGGTAGGCTGGGTCAATTTGCACAGAGAAAAGCATGATCAGCCCATAATCAGCGTTGATGGGAAGGTTCTAAAAGGAGCGAAAGCAAGCAAACAAGAACACCCTCTCTATATGGTTTCGGCATTTGACGTAGATGAAGGTTTGACTCTCACACATCAACCTTGTGACGGTAAAGGTATGGAGCTAATAGCGATAAAAAACATGCTCGACGCTTTGGATGTCAGAGGGTGCTTATTAACTGCTGATGCGCTTCATTGTCAGGTTGAAACACTGAATAAAGTGGTTGATAAAGGTGGTGATTTCTTAGTGCAAGTCAAACTGAATCAGCCAAGTTTGTTAGCAGAGATTGATACGCAGTTCCAAGACTATTGGGCTTTGCCAGAAGAACAACAGGAATCGTATATCACTGAAGATAAAGGGCATGGAAGAGAAGAGATTCGAGAGGTTTACGTGCTTCCTGCCTCCTTCAGCGAAGAACTCAAAGATAAGTGGAGTGTTGTAAAAAGCATTGTTGCGGTGGTGAGAGATAGAAGCGTCAAAGGGAAAGGAAGCTATGAAACATCGTACTACATTTGCACAGACCATTTGTCTTTAGAGTTAGCCTCAAACGCAACAAGGAAACACTGGCACATCGAGAACCAGCAGCACTGGGCTTTGGACGTTATTTTCAAAGAAGACGAGCAGCGAATTTACGCTGGGGACTCGGCATTGAATATGGCTTGTTGTCGCCGATTTGTGCAGAACCTCTTCAGGAAGTCAGAAGGGAGCGTGTCTGTACCAAGAAAGATGAATAAGGCTACGTGGGACAAAGATTATAGAGCAAAAGTTCTCTTTACATCAGCTTAACAAAGTACGTTCGCGCCCTTGGAGCTAAGTACATGTTGAAAACTTGCGGTGTGCCTCTTCAGTATAATGTAAATGCAAGGTGATTTTGCATAACAAAGCATTTAAGAGTGATTCTCAACGCTTGGCATTTTTTATTCCATCGTTGAGTTCAGTGTTTACGGTGGTATGGTTATGTTTCGTGATCGCGTTGTTCACACCTTAATGCGGCGTTATGTGCTTTCTCTAAAGCCCGCCAGATTCACTAAAACTTTTTTCTAGCTGGCCGCATCGGTTGTTTTGAATTAGTCCCCTTTAAAATGCCGTTTTGATGCCTTATTTTGGCTAAAATGGGGTGTTTTAAGTGTCTGTTTTTATTGGTTTTGTTTTTGTTGAGAACTTTCAGGTAAATGGTAGTCTTCAAATCAAATGTTTTTTGGAGCTACAGCATGGAAAAATCAAAGCAATTATATAATCAAGTGAACTTCTCACATCAGGACTTGCAAGAACATATCTTTAGCAATTGTACTTTTATACATTGTAATTTTACGCGCTCAAACCTTCGAGATACACAGTTCATTAACTGTACTTTCATAGAGCAGGGGGCACTGGAAGGGTGCGATTTTTCTTATGCTGATCTTCGAGATGCTTCATTTAAAAACTGTCAGCTTTCAATGTCCCATTTTAAGGGGGCAAATTGCTTTGGTATTGAACTGAGAGATTGTGATCTTAAAGGAGCAAATTTTAGCCAAGTTAGTTTTGTAAATCAGGTTTCGAATAAAATGTACTTTTGCTCTGCATACATAACAGGTTGTAACTTATCCTATGCCAATTTTGAGCAGCAGCTTATTGAAAAATGTGACCTGTTCGAAAATAGATGGATTGGTGCAAATCTTCGAGGCGCTTCATTTAAAGAGTCAGATTTAAGTCGTGGCGTTTTTTCGGAAGATTGCTGGGAACAGTTTAGAGTACAAGGTTGTGATTTAAGTCATTCAGAGCTTTATGGTTTAGACCCTCGAAAGATTGATCTAACAGGTGTAAAAATATGCTCGTGGCAACAGGAGCAGTTACTGGAGCAATTAGGGGTAATCATTGTTCCTGACTAAGCGCAAGATTCGGCTACGCACATAACAAAGCGTTTAAGACAGATTCGCAACGCTCGGCATTTTCGGTTTGCTTTTATTTTAGTGTTTACGGCACAATGGTTTAGGTTAGGTGGAAATGTTGCTCACTACTTAACGCGGCGTTATGTGTAAAGAAAGGAGAAATCGTTGAGTAAAATTTTTATATCCCACAGTCATGAGGATAAAGCGCTGCACGACACTTTAAAGGATGCGCTTATTGAAATTGGCCACGAAGTTTTAGGCGTCGATTCATTGTCTGTTGGGGCAAATATCTCCAAGGCTCTAAATGAGCTTTTGCACTCAGCTGATGCGGTTGTCGCAATAATTACGGAAGACTCACTCAATTCCAAAAACGTACTCAGTGAAATAAGGGCGGGATCGAACTTTAACCACTGAAAATAAAAGACTTTATGTTATTGGGAACTTTTCAAGGTAATCACGATCTGATCATGAAGTTAAAAATATGAGAAACTCGTACATGATTATCATTGAGCAGCTAAAAAAAGTGAAAGATACCCGTTCGCATATCAACCAAGTGTATCCTGTTATGGAAGTGGCTTTCTTGGTCATAACCGCCATGATTTGTGGTCAAAATAAGTGGACTGATATTAAGGATTTCGGCGAAGGAAATATCGAGTGGTTGCGTGAGTATCTCCCCTACGACAATGGTCTCCCCACTCGGCATAATATTGCCGCGATAATGAGAACTGTTGTGCCAGAGACGCTCTTGGAAGCGATGGTAGGCTGGGTCAATTTGCACAGAGAAAAGCATGATCAGCCCATAATCAGCGTTGATGGGAAGGTTCTAAAAGGAGCGAAAGCAAGCAAACAAGAACACCCTCTCTATATGGTTTCGGCATTTGACGTAGATGAAGGTTTGACTCTCACACATCAACCTTGTGACGGTAAAGGTATGGAGCTAATAGCGATAAAAAACATGCTCGACGCTTTGGATGTCAGAGGGTGCTTATTAACTGCTGATGCGCTTCATTGTCAGGTTGAAACACTGAATAAAGTGGTTGATAAAGGTGGTGATTTCTTAGTGCAAGTCAAACTGAATCAGCCAAGTTTGTTAGCAGAGATTGATACGCAGTTCCAAGACTATTGGGCTTTGCCAGAAGAACAACAGGAATCGTATATCACTGAAGATAAAGGGCATGGAAGAGAAGAGATTCGAGAGGTTTACGTGCTTCCTGCCTCCTTCAGCGAAGAACTCAAAGATAAGTGGAGTGTTGTAAAAAGCATTGTTGCGGTGGTGAGAGATAGAAGCGTCAAAGGGAAAGGAAGCTATGAAACATCGTACTACATTTGCACAGACCATTTGTCTTTAGAGTTAGCCTCAAACGCAACAAGGAAACACTGGCACATCGAGAACCAGCAGCACTGGGCTTTGGACGTTATTTTCAAAGAAGACGAGCAGCGAATTTACGCTGGGGACTCGGCATTGAATATGGCTTGTTGTCGCCGATTTGTGCAGAACCTCTTCAGGAAGTCAGAAGGGAGCGTGTCTGTACCAAGAAAGATGAATAAGGCTACGTGGGACAAAGATTATAGAGCAAAAGTTCTCTTTACATCAGCTTAACAAAGTACGTTCGCGCCCTTGTAAGTGTGAGGTTTGCACTGCCATCACTTGAAACTTCTTCGTAAGCATTTCCCCAGCATACCCAAGGCCACTCCATTGATGACGCAAAGCGTGTTTTAGTTACTTCCAAGCCGTAGGTTGGGAAGAATGCGCCTAGTCTGCTTGAAGTGTTCTGGAAGGAGAACAAAATCTTAGCAGTTCGGCTGATACTTGCCTGAGTCATGTTATAAGTCATCAGCGCTCCAGTAGTACCGGATCTTGCGGCTAGTAGTGTGTTATCCAATGATTAAGCGCCTACTAAACTCGACCCGCACATATTGCTGAAAGTGTATATATCGACGTTTTCGAACCACCAACCATATTGCTCGCCATCATTGAGATCACTATATTCAGGAACCCAAACAACTGTGTTCATTTTACAACATATAAAAATATTTACTGTTTAAATGCTCATTTAGTACTCATAAATAGTTCCATAAATTCAACACATTCTCTCTGTTGCTCAAATACGATCAGTTTTTATTTTGAGTGTTGGTGACAGAATGACTTCTAAAAAAGTGCTAGTGGAAAGGAAGATTAAAAGGAAAGTGATGGCCAGAGTTCTTCTAAGCTCGGGTATTGGAATTTCCATCACGGCTGCTGTTGCAGGTATGGTTTATGCACAATCGGTCGAGCACTTCAAAACGATGGAAGATAAAAAGCTGGAAAGGCCAGTAAATTTTGATTCATTCCCGGCATTCATTAGAGGTATGAACCAGGAGCCAGCACGAACTGACAGTGACAACAATGGCCTCCGTGATGACATACAGTTAAAGATCGCCTATCAATACCCATTTGATGCCAACAAGAGAGCGGCCCTAATTCAGTATTATGAGTCCCTAATTCAGCTTCTACGATTAAATACTGAAATGCGTGAGTTGAAGATTTCATATGGAATTATGCAAGTGAACAAGGCTCTAAAGTGCCTCCAGAGTGAAGGGGTGCCAGAAGATGTATCATTAGCTATCAAGGAAATGGCACTTGATAGGGATGCGCTTCTAGTAAGGCATGATGAAATATTGGCTATGGAACCGAACTTACCCCCTGAGTTATTCCAACGAAGAATCGAGAGTGATTGTAATTTGCTGCTACAAAACAATGAGCAGTCGTTACAGAGTTGGGTACCTAACGATTAAAGATTGCTTACTGTACAACTCACTAATTAACGGTGAGTTTTTGTTGCATTAAGATCACGATTGGTCGTCATTGATAGTTGAACGCTAAGTTTTAATATCGTAGTATTCCTTTGTTGTTTTTGCGTAAACATAGCATGAAGCGTATATTTTTTGACTATATTGCATTCTCGTTTGACTATTGGGAAGTTACATCACCTTTTCTCATAACCCGCTTCGGCGGGTTTTTTTTATCCAACCATCACCTAATATCGTTCTACATCGGACCAATCCGTTTACCTCGCCTCTATAAACAACAATCAGAGTTATACCGCCTGCCTTAATTTGTGGCCATTAGACTTACCTGTTATGGGTCATCGCCACGAAGGGATAGAAGATAAATTTTGTCATTTATATATTCATTAACACTAATGAGTTATTTATCATTAGTTCAAAATAATGTATAGATCCACGCCAATGTTTGCATGCCGAATAAAAATGAATGCATGTTCGTATGACTAGTTGAGGGGCAATGAATTAAAAATATTGTGGTCGCTTTTTATACCTATTCACTTAAATGACTGCGCATTCAAAAAAAAATGTATTGCCCCCGAATTTTTTCAAGCCTGATGCTTATCTATGCAAATGTTATTCACAATCATATAGAAACCCACGTGCATAATAAGGTAATATTTGTAGTCGATAACATTGGAACTATTACATGGGCTATTTCATCGGTCATCGCCAGTACGTAAAGTCTGAGCTTCAAATTCAAATAGAAAGTGAGAAGCTAGAGTTAAAAAAGCGATTAGCAAAGGAAAAATGGGATAGCCAATGGATCACTGTTTGGCGCCTTAAACGCTTTAGATTGTGGACAGATCAAGCAATCGTTAGGTGGTTAGGCAAACCCAAAACAAAAGGGAAATATAGGGTTTTCTCTGTAGATGATGTGCGAATAGTTGAGGCTGAGAAGGATTTCAAAGACTGGCTTGCCCCACGGTTAACGCGCAAATTATTGAAAGATGAATTTTTTAATATCAACAAGTTGTAACATTAAGGTTAGATGTGAAGCGCTTTTTAGTCAGCTTAGTTGGATTGGGATTTCTAGTAGGCTGTAACAAACAATTCGAGACAATCAAATTACCTCATAATTCAGTCATTAATGAGGGCAGTTTTGTTTTTGCTGAACTTGGTACTGAATATAATGTGAAGGTTTCCAAAATCGGCGTCCATGCACCAGAGAATTGTTTTTTTGACACATTCTCGACAAGGCTGGACAACCATTCTCACCGTATATTTTATGATTTTCTCTCTATGACGTGCGGTAGTAGTACTTTGTCATTTAGGGGGTACGCGATAGGTGGCGATGAAATAAGAGGGTTGAGACTTGATCCTGAATCTGGTGAACCAATATCAGCAGATTACCACTTTAAAGTAAAAGTGATTAAGGATGCCTACATAAGCGATATTGAATTAGTCATAAAGGAAATTTAGCCTTTGAACGATTTGTGCGTAGGACGTTATCCACTGGCGCGCCTACGTTGCAAATGCATTTATCATCAACAAGTTGTGGTTTTGTGAAGGGTGCTCACACTCTCACGATTTTACCCAGTAAACAAACAGTCAGCCTTATTGTTGTACTAAAGCAATTGTTTAAAAATGTGGTTCACATTGATAAATTTGGGCACTGTTTTGACTTACAGAGTGGTAAGAATCACCGAACTGATGGACTATGAATTCGGGCAAGTTGAGGGTGATATTAACCGTTTGGAAAAGCGGGATATTTCTAATCTGCCAGGTGGCTATTCGTTTGAGAAGCTGGTGGATAAATTAAAAACCGGTGAGTTGGCTCTATTAACGGATTTCCCCTCAAAGCCAGTCCTCTCACAAGATAGTATGACTCGAACATGGTCATTAACATCAGACGCTAGTGACTTACTGACAGATAGTGCTAAATCTGCATTTTCAACTCGAGCAAATATGGCCGGCGGCCCTCCAGTATCCACCAGTTCTGCAGCTGGTTATTCCTATGTACCCAACATTGATGAAACCTACGTCCCGGAACCTATTGTCATCGACAAGCAATCTGAACCGGAGCTTAAATTTGAATATTGCTTTGAGATTGTCGGTTCAGAAGAGTCATTTAGGAGCAATGTAGGATATTGGTTTTCATTGGCAAAAACCAAGGCTGAGATCTCTCGTGGACGTTGGGGCGCTGTTCGTACTGAGCATGGTATGAAATACACTACTCAGACCGCGGTCGATGAACCAAAGAGATTATTAGCATCCGTGGGTGATAGGGTTCTCGGCATTAGCCTGCCACATGAGGTTAAGGTGAAGCCCATTGGTTCAGGGCAGGTAAAAGATTCGTTTATACCGATAACGCCCACTGTACAGTTAGGTGAGCGACTAGCTTTCCCGTCAGAAGGTTATTTTTATCATTTTGCGAATGGTCATCTGATCCAGGAATATAAAATGCTTGGTGATGGCCACTTCGGTTTCTATGCGACCCGAACGACCCAAAATAGGCTCGATGACGAGCAGTTAGCTAACTTGTATCAAAATACTATCCTAGTGTATTGGAAGATTGATGGTCAGCTGGTCACTGACCAAAGCCTTGTGTATTTAGATCATCAAATCACGAAGGAACAATTAGCCAATATCAATGACGAATGGGTCAATGAGAATGGGAAGGTTCTGGATGTTAACGCACTACTATCAGCCCCAAATCTCCCTGTAGATGAAAGGCTCTCAGTTACTTCTAACGCAACACCTCCACCTCCACAAGCAACACATACGGTTTCAATTAATCCAAATACCAACAGTCGTGAATTGTGGCCAGAGATCGCAGAGCAACATAATCTCAACGCAAAACAGCTATTAGACCTTAACCCTGAATTCAACGATGACCCAATGAAGCTAAAGGTTGGTGACGTATTGAAGGTTTCCGCACCACCAGCACCAGTTAAAAGTGACAAAAAGACGGAACTACCACCGACATCACCAGGTACCTACAATTGCGCTTCAAATGTCTTCTACCGCCATACTGACCCACTAATTTCAGGCACTAGCTGTCATTCAATCAACCAAGAACGGTTGCTCGAGAAAGACTATCCGGTAGTGAACGTCAAAACGCTTAGTAAAGATAGTAAGGCAACTGACTACGGCAAGGCCGCTATTCTTGCTTTGCCGGCAAGTGCTGGGGCTTCTAATTTAGGTTTGATCAGTACCAGTACATCAAACACTATGGGCTCTTGGGCTATTTCCGGTGAGGCGGTCGGTGCATTTGCTCGAGTAGGTGGCTTTCTACTTGCAGCATTATGGCCATCTCAATTAGCGGATAGCACGCTGGATGCTCACCCCGAATACCATGCACATGACTCTGGTCAAATGCGTGTTCGTTTCAATATGTACACCGATGAAAACGGAAAGCAGCAAATCGTCGGGATTAAAACTGGGGATGGCGCCGCGTATGGTGATCGGGTTTCTAAGCGTGCCGCAGAGAAAAGTGGCCAGAACTTTGTCGCGGAACTGGACTACGGGATCACGTTAACATGGACACCTGATGGTTCCACGGATGTACTATCTCCCGATACCGTGACAACTGAAAACAACGAGCTGGACGTACAAAATATCTGGGTCCGTCCTATTGAAGAACATGAGCAAGAACTTGGGACGGCGCTCTATCCAGAAGATGATCTAGCCGAGTACATCATCACGTTTCCAATTGACTCTGGGTTGCCTCCACTTTACATAGTGTTTAGGAAGACTGCACGTGACGAAAGTGGTGTAGTTACCGGTCATGGTGAAGAGATCGCTGGTATATGGCTCGAAACGGCAGGGGAAGAACTTGGGGCTCCAATTCCTAATCAAATCGCTGACAAGTTACGAGGGGAGGAATTCAAGAGCTTTGATGCATTTAGGAAGGCATTTTGGCTAGAAGTGGCAAATGACCCTGATTTATTGAGCCAGTTTAGCAAGGCTAATCAGCGCATCATTAAGCGTGGTAGCTCTCCATTCCCTATACCAACAGAACAAAAAGGTGGACGGGATCGTTATGAGATACACCATGTTGAAGAGGTTCAGCACGGTGGTAAAGTGTATGACGTGGACAATTTAAGAGTAATGACTCCGAGAAGACATATCGATATTCATAAAGGCTTATGAAATGGAACTAAAAGGTAAACTCCAAGACTACACAGAATCAGAATTTAGACGATTTCTGGATGAATTTTTTGAAGACACTGAGACTAATAACCTCCCGGACTCAGAATATGATGAGTACATTTCCAAGCTGGCAAAACACTTCTCTACTATTGTTGAACACCCAGAAGGTAATGGTTTGATTTTCCACCCTGCCGCAAGTCGTGAAGATTCAGTTGATGGTGTGATTGAAGAACTCAAATCATGGTACAAACAGCAAGGGAAGGGGTGTTTCAAAGATGAATAAAACCGATGGTTATGGGATACTTCACTCTTAAACAATGACGTATATAAGTTCATAATGAGTGGGGTTGTCCTGGATAGAATGCAGATAATCGTAACCGGTAATGGAAGATTCCAGCCACTAGCCGTAACCGAATCCGTTCTTAATGCATTGCTAGAGAAGGGGATTACTGTACCTATTGTTGAGATCGCTGATGATGCAGATAACCTTTTCCTTTCACCATCAGCTGGTGGTGATTTAATACATGAAGAGTATTTGCAGATCCAACGAGATGAAAGTTATTTCACTGATAGCCCAGTATTCTTCGTTGAGATTTTCGAACGACAGCATAGTGGTGGCGATATTGGGTTGGAAGAATTGCTTGAGTTTCTGCCCAGCGAATCTGAACAATTCATCAGTCAGATTACCGCGGCTTACATAACACATCGAGGGCTATGCCTATCATGATCTATAAGCGGATTGCAAAAACGAAAGGCGCAGAACCTATTAACCAAGCGCTAAGAGTTCTTTGGCCTTGCAAGGTAATCAGTGGTCTGAAAATTAATAATGCATCAACTGAGCTTAAAGCACGGTTTCTAGACGAAGTAACGGTGAGTGCAATGGCGTTTCTTGCTCTTGGTTTCTGGTTGGGCCAAGGAACAGTACTATTTACTCTTCCTGTCTTCACATACCTTGGCTTTCGTTGGCGCAGAAAGCTAAATTCTATTGATTGAAATCACTATAAACGCCGATAAACAATATCGATTTAATGAGTAATGATTCGCATGAAAAATGAAGACCTGATTAATGCACTACGACACGAAATCGAAAGCAATAAACTGGGCTTGGTAGCTGACTTGATCGCTCACCTATCAAGTAAAGGTGATGAAGATTTAGACCTCTACCGTTATCTAACCAAAGCTACTGAAATTGAATACGAACTCCTAATCGATGTTATTAGGGTGACAAGAGAAAAAGGCATTTATATGTTCAATGGTCTTGTATGTGAGTAAAAAGCGCCATATTGTCATCTAATTTGATGTTTAAGTTATACAGCTAATCCTTGTGTTGTTATATTTGATCTGAATCCTAAATCGACCATTGGTGAACACTTGAATTTTCAAACTTCAAATACCACCGTAACGGTAAACACACTTAAGGTAGATGGTAAGAAGCTAACTAAGTCCGTCCTGTCTAACTTGGCTGTTGTTGATTTTTACGATATTTATGAAGGCGCCCTTTCAGGGCGTTATCAATTTATTGCCAAGTTCCCTATCGAAATTTTTGCCAAGTTAGCAATTGCTAAAGAAAAGATCTTACCTGTTAGGTTGACGTTGCCATCAAAAAATGATTTATCTGACTCTTCTGCCGAAGTTTCAGGTGTTGTTATTTTTGACACAAAACTTGAGGCTTTGGTGATTGGTTGGTTTTGCAACCGGTATGCTCATAAAAGCACAATTGAAGCTAAGAAACGCCATGAATTGTACCGAGAATTAGCTGACCTCTCTGATAATGACTTGCTCAATGAGTTTCAAAAACATCCTGAGACTTACCTGTCTATTTCTAACTCGCGTGAGTTAATAGAGTTTTTGTATGTTTGTTCCAAGCTAGAGAATGAACGGTGGTCAGTTTCCTATGGCGACGGCATCGAGCATTTGCAGGGTTTAATGGATTATGAACAGACAGAAAAATGGTGGAATGAAATGGATAGATCTGATCCGAATTTTCATATGCATGAATACATTTCCGATATACCTAGTGGAGAATGGGTACACGAAAAGATTAATCAAATGTGGGAACGAAACAAGGAGGATTATCTCCGAGATGTTTCATCAGATGAAGCGATTGCTTATGAAAAATTGATGGCGAGTACTAGTAACGATTTGAAGGTACACAATCAATATGAAGCTTCTCCGTTTATTTACCTGTAAGACTTATTAAAAAAGGGAGCACATTTGCTCCCTTTTTCATCCACCGAATATTAAGAAGATTAAATTGCAAAATCTTCTAGCTTTTTATCACCGCTATCGATCGCTGATTGAATGATGGAAGGAGTACGGCCTTGGCCAGTCCACGTCTTCTCTACACCAGCTTCATCAGTGTATTTATACTTTGCTGGTCGAGGTTGGCGGGTACCTTTCGCTTTCGCTTTAGTCGCGCCTGTTAATGCAGAGATCAGCTGTTCTACATCTAGGCCTTGCTCTTCAATTTGCTTAGCGATGGCACTCATTTTCTCTTCTTGTTCTTTTTGCGCTGCGCGCTCCAATTCTTCTGCTTCTCTGCGTTCTTCTACTACAGTAGTCAGCTTATTAAGCGCGTCCTCCAATTGTTCCAACGTCATTTCTTCACGAGCGTAAGCACGAAGGGAACGGATATTTAGTAGCACTTTAGTAAGTTCTGTCATTGTAACCTCTAGTTTAAGCCAATAGGGTAGGCATCAGTGTTCATGTTTAATCGGACTGATCGGGAATGCATCAGCAGTAGTATTACCAGTTTTATTCAAGAGGATTCAACTTCTTAGTCTTAGCACTATGATGTCGCTCAGCTCTTGTTGTGTGTAAGTAACGTGACGTTACATCAATACTTTCGTGTCCAGCATCCGCTTGAACGTGTTGCAAAGGTCGGCCATTAGCAATGTCATGTGAGATACCAGTGTGACGAATGCTATGGACAGTTAGAACTCTTATCTCTGCAGCGTCTTCCATCAAACCATCTTTTTCAAATCGCGCAGCAGTTTTATCGAGAACTTCTTGAATTATTTCGCGTATTTGTCGAATCCCCAAGTTTGCATTCAACACGCCTTCTTCGCGGCCATGTGAAGCTGCTCTGTGACGAACAAACAATGGTTCATCATCCGTGGGACTTGGCATCTCCGGGAGTTTACGGAATGTCCTGTAACGGATTAGTGCCTCTTTGAGTTCATCCGACACGGCTACTGTGCGTCGCTTACCGCCCTTAGACTTAGGGATGTAGAAGCCCAGATAACCGGTTTTTTTGTCACGCCTGAACTGGGACATGACTGGCGCATAGCCGGGGCGAGCCCCGATCTCTGAAATACGGCAGTAGGTTCCGTAAAGCAGCCTCACCAGGAATAGTGTTCTTTCGTGAGTTTGAGGGTCTTCTTGGGCCATCTCTTCGACGGTATCCATTACATATGACCACTGCAAATCAGAGAAGAACTTCATTTCGTCATCATCTTCACCGGCTGCAGTAGATTGAGATTTTGATTTGTACTTCCCAAACTTTAAGACTATCGCTGCAGGATTTGCATCACAGTACTCTTCGGCATTCAAATACTGAAAGAATAAGCTCAATATGCTCAGTTTTTGATGTGCTGCATTAGCAGAGAGTTTGTATTTAACTTCGTTTATATCGGCATTTGATGACTTAGGTTTTGATTTTCGGAACAGTCGCCATTTGAAATTAGGCACATTCTCGCCAATACCCTTGTTAAATACGAACTGTGCCGCGTTGTAGGTGCCGATCAGTTCTTCTGGCGGGTTCTCACACCATTCAATGTATTCGCGCATTCTGGCGCGATTCACCATCGATACAGACATACCTTGAACAGACCAGCACCAATGAAGAAACGTATTAATCTCGGCGCGGTAGGCTTTGAAGTTATTGTATGCTTCTTTTTGCTCTGATAGCCAAGCAATAGCATGCTCATATAACTCGCCGGCATCTTCGACAAGGTTAATCGTCAAATGTGCAACGAACTCGTTAATGTATGGGCTAGGGTTATCCAATTCCTCAGCTGAGCCAAACAATGGCATCGCAGGAGGCAGTGGAATCGAATGTCTTATATTCAACGTATTATTCACCTGTTATTTCGCACATAACCATTTTACCACTCTTTGTATTTCTCATGCTGCAAACCTGAGTCTCGTTGTAAACAGTAAATGTTGATAGTTTTATACATCAATTTAACGCCACATATTAAACATGTAAGACATTTATTGTATTATGCGCCAAGAAATTGATTTATGAAACGAACATTGTTTGAAAGTGCTTGTTTTTGAATAACAAATACTCACTTTTGGACTCTAAGGACAGTTAGATGACTGCGATCATTGAAATTCATCAGCAAGATAACCCGAAAGATTTCGATTTGTCAGATGGTAAACAAGAAGCAAAAGCACGAGTAACAGCAAATCGAATTACTGGCTTAATGGGTAATACGTCTACTAATTCAGTCCGTGTACACCTATCAGATATAGAAAGAGGTTTGCTCGATACCTCCCCAAATCCAAGAGGAAACTGGCGCACCTGCTGGGTGATGTATCTTAGTAAGCAGCCATGTAGCTGCAGATTACCTCGCGGCTTTGGACAGTTTAATGTTTAAGAACACGGTCAATACTCACCAAATGTATGACACAAACTATCATGAACATCTCGATAGCATGGTCACGTGGGCAACCGGCATTTATCCCGATTCTGGATTAATGGTGATCGGCACTGCAGATAAGCGTTGGTTTGTTGAGGTCGACTTCGGTACCGATTTTGATTATTGCAATGGTATCTCAAGACCGCATATCGCGCCCTATCAAGAGCCACTGTTCTTTAAGAGTGAGAGTGAAGCCCGAGACTTTGCTATTTCGCAAATACGAGCGATAGACAATACCTTCGAAGTTCTGGATCTACATGGTTACTTCGAGCAAAACGGGGAAGACGAATGACACCATACAAAAAATCTTTTGGCCAATGGGTATCTGTAGGCGAATCACTGCCGACTACGGATGGTAAATACATGTGCAAGATTGAGCGCGCTGGAGTAGAGATAGAAGCTCTTCGCCTTCTAAAAGGGAATCATTGGGGTCGTCTCAGAAAACGGAAAATAAAGCACGCTAAGCCGGTGGCAGCGGTCGCAATGGCCTAAACTTCCCCGCACCGACCTTGGCGCTGCTGCGCCATAGGTAATCGCCGGTCAGGTTGATGTGCTCCCACCCCAGCGGCGACAGATATTGCAACAATGTGTCGTCCAGCGCCGTGCCGTTGCCACGCAAAGCACTGGTGGCACGCTCCAGATATACCGTGTTCCACAACACGATGGCCGCCGTCACCAGATTGAGGCCGCTGGCCCGGTAGCGCTGCTGCTCAAAACTGCGGTCGCGGATTTCACCCAATCGGTAGAAGAAGACCGCCCTGGCCAGCGCGTTGCGCGCCTCGCCCTTATTCAGCCCCGCATGGACGCGGCGGCGCAGCTCCACGCTTTGCAGCCAATCCAAAATGAACAGCGTGCGCTCGATGCGCCCCAGCTCGCGCAACGCCACGGCCAAGCCGTTCTGGCGCGGGTAGCTGCCGAGTTTGCGCAGCATCAGCGAAGCCGTTACCGTGCCTTGCTTGATGGAGGTGGCCAGCCGCAGAATTTCATCCCAATGGGCGCGTATTTGCTTGATGTTCAGCCTGTCGCTGCTAATCATCGGCTTGAGCGCGTCATAGGCGGCATCGCCCTTGGGGATGAATAGCTTGGTTTCGCCCAAGTCACGGATACGCGGCGCGAAGCGAAATCCCAGCAAATGCATCAAGCCAAACACGTGATCGGTGAAGCCTGCCGTGTCGGTGTAGTGTTCCTCGATGCGCAAGTCCGACTCGTGGTACAGCAGGCCATCAAGCACGTAAGTTGAATCACGAATGCCCACGTTGACCACCTTGGCACTGAAGGGCGCGTACTGGTCGGAGATATGGGTGTAGAAAGTCCGTCCTGGACTGCTTCCATACTTCGGGTTGATATGACCAGTGCTTTCTGCTTTGCTGCCGGTTCTGAAGTTCTGGCCGTCCGACGATGACGTGGTGCCGTCACCCCAGTTGCCGGCGAAGGGTTGCCGAAACTGCGCATTCACCAGCTCGGCCAGCGCCGTCGAATAGGTTTCATCGCGGATGTGCCAGGCTTGCAGCCAAGACAGCTTGGCGTAGGTGGTGCCAGGGCAGGACTCGGCCATTTTGGTCAGACCCAGGTTGATCGCGTCGGCCAGGATCGTCGTCAACAGCAAGGTTTTGTCCTTGGCCGTGTCGCTGGTCTTCAGGTGTGTGAAGTGGCGGGTGAAGCCCGTCCATTCATCGACCTCCATCAGCAACTCGGTGATTTTGAGGTGCGGCAGCAGCATAGCTGTCTGGTCGATCATGGCTTGCGCGGCGTCTGGTACTGCCGCGTCCAGCGGCGTGATCTTCAGGCCTGACGCGGTGGTGATGATGGCATCCGGTAAGTCGTTGGCCGCAGCCATGCGGTTGACTGTGGCGAGTTGCGCCTCCAACAATTCCAACCGGTCATGCAGGTATTGGTCGCAGTCGGTGGCCACTGCCAGCGGCAATTCGCTGGCCAGCTTCAAAGTGGCGAACTTCTCGACCGGCACCAGGTATTCGTCGAAGTCCTTGAACTGGCGAGAACCCTGCACCCAGACATCACCGGAGCGCAGCGCGTTCTTCAGCTCCGACAGGGCGCATAACTCGTAGTAACGCCGGTCGATGCCGTCGTCGGTCAGAACCAGCTTTGCCCAGCGCGGCTTGATGAATGCGGTTGGCGCATCGGCGGGCACCTTGCGCGCGCTGTCGCTGTTCATGCCGCGCAGCATGTCGATGGCATCGAGCACACCCTTGGCGGCGGGCGCAGCCCGCAATTTGAGCACGCCCAGGAACTGCGGCGCGTAGCGGCGTAGCGTGGCATAGCTTTCACCGATGTGGTGCAGGAAATCAAAGTCGGCAGGCCGCGCCAATGTTTGCGCTTCGGTGACGCTGGCGGCGAAGGTGTCCCAGGGCATAACGGCCTCGATGGCGGCGAACGGATCGCTGCCGCTTTGCTTGGCCTCAATCAACGCTTGACCGATGCGCCCATACATCCGCACCTTGTCGTTGATCGCCTTGCCGGAAGCCTGGAACTGCTGCTGATGCTTGTTCTTGGCCGCGTTGAACAGCTTGCCGATGATGCGATCGTGAAGGTCGATGATTTCATCGGTGACGGTGGCCATGCCTTCGATGGCCAGCGCTACCAGCGTGGCATAGCGTCGTTGCACCTCGAACTTTGCCAGATCAGCAGGCGTCATCTGGCCACCTTCACGAGCGATTTTGAGCAGGCGGTTCTGGTGAACCTGCCGCTCGATGCCTGCGGGCAGATCAAGTGCTTGCCAGGATTTCAGGCGCTCAATATGTTCGAGCATGTGGCGAGAGTTCGGTTTGGCAGGCGACTGGCGCAGCCATGCCAGCCACGTCACTTTACTGCCGTCCTTGCGCTTGAGAAGTTCGTCCAGGCGCTGACGGTGGGGTGATAACAAAGAATCGGTCAGCGCCGCGTAAATGCGTCGGTTGGCACGGGTGATGGCCTCGGCGCTTGCGCGCTCGATGGCATTCATGGCGGGCAGGATAATGCTCTGCCGCCGCAGATTCTCGACAAGTGCGCTCGCCAGCACGATGCCTTTGTCGGTCTGCAAGGCCAGCTCGGTCAATGTATGCACGGCTTGCCGATAGTGGCTCATGGTGAAGGGCTTGAACCCAAAAACCGTTTGCAGCTCGACCAAGTGCTCCCGCCGTGTCTGTTCGCGCTGGCCGTACTCGCTCCAACTTTCCACTGGCATCTTGAGTTGCGCGGCCACCATGCGCAACAGGGGCGGAAACGGAGGCTCATCGACGCCCAAAAAGGTGCCAGGGAATCGCAAGTAGCAAAGCTGCACAGCGAAGCCCAATCGATTCGCGGCGCCGCGACGCTGACGGATCACCGACAGGTCGGTTTCGTTGAACGTGTAGTGCCGTATCAGTTCGTCTTTGGCATCTGGCAGTGCCAGCAGGCTTTCGCGCTCGGTGGCGGACAGGATTGAGCGGCGTGGCATGGTCAGTCTTCCCGCAGGTACTGGTACAAGGTTTCGCGGCTGATGCCGAAGTCACGGGCCACCAAGGTTTTTTGGTCGCCTGCCGCAACTCGCCGTTTCAACTCGGCAATTTGTTCGCTGTTCAGCGATTTCTTTCGTCCCCGGTAGGCACCGCGCTGCTTGGCCAGCACGATTCCCTCGCGCTGACGTTCGCGGATCAGGGCGCGCTCGAACTCAGCGAAGGCTCCCATGACCGACAGCATCAGATTGGCCATCGGTGAGTCCTCGCCGGTGAACTTCAGCCCTTCTTTGACGAACTCCATGCGCACGCCCCGTTGTGTCAGCCCTTGGACGATGCGGCGCAGGTCATCAAGGTTGCGTGCCAGCCTGTCCATGCTATGCACCACCACGGTGTCGCCCTCGCGGACGAAGGCCAGCAGCCTTTCCAGCTCGGGACGCTGGGTGTCCTTGCCAGAAGCCTTGTCGGTGAACACCCGCGCCACCTGAACACCCTCCAATTGCCGTTCCGGGTTCTGGTCGAAGCTGCTGACGCGGACATAGCCGATGCGTTGACCTTGCAAGATGCCTCCAAAGGCAAAAGTGTCAGGATGAAATCTATTACCTTTGACGGAATATGTCAATCAATAGGAAATTTAACTCTATTCTGACATCGTTTGTCGTTTTCAGAAGACGGCTGCACTGAACGTCAGAAGCCGACTGCACTATAGCAGCGGAGGGGTTGGATCCATCAGGCAACGACGGGCTGCTGCCGGCCATCAGCGGACGCAGGGAGGACTTTCCGCAACCGGCCGTTCGATGCGGCACCGATGGCCTTCGCGCAGGGGTAGTGAATCCGCCAGGATTGACTTGCGCTGCCCTACCTCTCACTAGTGAGGGGCGGCAGCGCATCAAGCGGTGAGCGCACTCCGGCACCGCCAACTTTCAGCACATGCGTGTAAATCATCGTCGTAGAGACGTCGGAATGGCCGAGCAGATCCTGCACGGTTCGAATGTCGTAACCGCTGCGGAGCAAGGCCGTCGCGAACGAGTGGCGGAGGGTGTGCGGTGTGGCGGGCTTCGTGATGCCTGCTTGTTCTACGGCACGTTTGAAGGCGCGCTGAAAGGTCTGGTCATACATGTGATGGCGACGCACGACACCGCTCCGTGGATCGGTCGAATGCGTGTGCTGCGCAAAAACCCAGAACCACGGCCAGGAATGCCCGGCGCGCGGATACTTCCGCTCAAGGGCGTCGGGAAGCGCAACGCCGCTGCGGCCCTCGGCCTGGTCCTTCAGCCACCATGCCCGTGCACGCGACAGCTGCTCGCGCAGGCTGGGTGCCAAGCTCTCGGGTAACATCAAGGCCCGATCCTTGGAGCCCTTGCCCTCCCGCACGATGATCGTGCCGTGATCGAAATCCAGATCCTTGACCCGCAGTTGCAAACCCTCACTGATCCGCATGCCCGTTCCATACAGAAGCTGGGCGAACAAACGATGCTCGCCTTCCAGAAAACCGAGGATGCGAACCACTTCATCCGGGGTCAGCACCACCGGCAAGCGCCGCGACGGCCGAGGTCTTCCGATCTCCTGAAGCCAGGGCAGATCCGTGCACAGCACCTTGCCGTAGAAGAACAGCAAGGCCGCCAATGCCTGACGATGCGTGGAGACCGAAACCTTGCGCTCGTTCGCCAGCCAGGACAGAAATGCCTCGACTTCGCTGCTGCCCAAGGTTGCCGGGTGACGCACACCGTGGAAACGGATGAAGGCACGAACCCAGTGGACATAAGCCTGTTCGGTTGGTAAGCTGTAATGCAAGTAGCGTATGCGCTCACGCAACTGGTCCAGAACCTTGACCGAACGCAGCGGTGGTAACGGCGCAGTGGCGGTTTTCATGGCTTGTTATGACTGTTTTTTTGTACAGTCTATGCCTCGGGCATCCAAGCAGCAAGCGCGTTACGCCGTGGGTCGATGTTTGATGTTATGGAGCAGCAACGATGTTACGCAGCAGGGCAGTCGCCCTAAAACAAAGTTAGCGGTAATTTAACCAGATAGGAGTACAGACATATGAAAATCGTAAAAAGGATATTATTAGTATTGTTAAGTTTATTTTTTACAATTGTGTATTCAAATGCTCAAGCTGACAACTTAACTTTGAAAATTGAGAATGTTTTAAAGGCAAAAAATGCCAGAATAGGAGTAGCAATATTCAACAGCAATGAGAAGGATACTTTGAAGATTAATAACGACTTCCATTTCCCGATGCAAAGCGTTATGAAATTTCCGATTGCTTTAGCCGTTTTGTCTGAGATAGATAAAGGGAATCTTTCTTTTGAACAAAAAATAGAGATTACCCCTCAAGACCTTTTGCCTAAAACGTGGAGTCCGATTAAAGAGGAATTCCCTAATGGAACAACTTTGACGATTGAACAAATACTAAATTATACAGTATCAGAGAGCGACAATATTGGTTGTGATATTTTGCTAAAATTAATCGGAGGAACTGATTCTGTTCAAAAATTCTTGAATGCTAATCATTTCACTGATATTTCAATCAAAGCAAACGAAGAACAAATGCACAAGGATTGGAATACCCAATATCAAAATTGGGCAACCCCAACAGCGATGAACAAACTGTTAATAGATACTTATAATAATAAGAACCAATTACTTTCTAAAAAAAGTTATGATTTTATTTGGAAAATTATGAGAGAAACAACAACAGGAAGTAACCGATTAAAAGGACAATTACCAAAGAATACAATTGTTGCTCATAAAACAGGGACTTCCGGAATAAATAATGGAATTGCAGCAGCCACTAATGATGTTGGGGTAATTACTTTACCGAATGGACAATTAATTTTTATAAGCGTATTTGTTGCAGAGTCCAAAGAAACTTCGGAAATTAATGAAAAGATTATTTCAGACATTGCAAAAATAACGTGGAATTACTATTTGAATAAATAAAAAACTACCGCTAACACTGGCTCATAGGCAATGGCGGGTTGAAGTGCAATTTGCAAAGTCGGTAGCCCGCCCGAGCGTTTTCTCGGTTTGACAGGAAAGGCTCACGCAAACCGCCACTGCCCATAGCCCAAACCGTTAGGCCGCATGGACACAACGCAGGTCACATTGATACACAAAATTCTAGCTGCGGCAGATGAGCGAAATCTGCCGCTCTGGATCGGTGGGGGCTGGGCGATCGATGCACGGCTAGGGCGTGTAACACGCAAGCACGATGATATTGATCTGACGTTTCCCGGCGAGAGGCGCGGCGAGCTCGAGGCAATAGTTGAAATGCTCGGCGGGCGCGTCATGGAGGAGTTGGACTATGGATTCTTAGCGGAGATCGGGGATGAGTTACTTGACTGCGAACCTGCTTGGTGGGCAGACGAAGCGTATGAAATCGCGGAGGCTCCGCAGGGCTCGTGCCCAGAGGCGGCTGAGGGCGTCATCGCCGGGCGGCCAGTCCGTTGTAACAGCTGGGAGGCGATCATCTGGGATTACTTTTACTATGCCGATGAAGTACCACCAGTGGACTGGCCTACAAAGCACATAGAGTCCTACAGGCTCGCATGCACCTCACTCGGGGCGGAAAAGGTTGAGGTCTTGCGTGCCGCTTTCAGGTCGCGATATGCGGCCTAACAATTCGTCCAAGCCGACGCCGCTTCGCGGCGCGGCTTAACTCAGGTGTTATGCAGCCAAATCCCAACAATTAAGGGTCTTAAAATGGTAAAAGATTGGATTCCCATCTCTCATGATAATTACAAGCAGGTGCAAGGACCGTTCTATCATGGAACCAAAGCCAATTTGGCGATTGGTGACTTGCTAACCACAGGGTTCATCTCTCATTTCGAGGACGGTCGTATTCTTAAGCACATCTACTTTTCAGCCTTGATGGAGCCAGCAGTTTGGGGAGCTGAACTTGCTATGTCACTGTCTGGCCTCGAGGGTCGCGGCTACATATACATAGTTGAGCCAACAGGACCGTTCGAAGACGATCCGAATCTTACGAACAAAAAATTTCCCGGTAATCCAACACAGTCCTATAGAACCTGCGAACCCTTGAGAATTGTTGGCGTTGTTGAAGACTGGGAGGGGCATCCTGTTGAATTAATAAGGGGAATGTTGGATTCGTTGGAGGACTTAAAGCGCCGTGGTTTACACGTCATTGAAGACTAGTCCTTTGCATAACAAAGCCATCAAACCGGACGCCAGAGATTCCGCGCCTGTTGCGCATGGCTTCGCCATTTTATGCGCAATAGGCGCGCCACCCTGTCGCCGTTTATGGCGGCGTTAACCCAAAGGAGTATCGTGAAAATATCACTAATGGCTGCAAAAGCAAGAAATGGGGTTATTGGCTGCGGCTCGGATATCCCGTGGAACGCTAAAGGTGAGCAGCTGCTTTTTAAAGCAATAACTTACAATCAATGGCTCTTAGTCGGCCGTAAAACATTTGAGGCAATGGGGGCTCTCCCAAATAGAAAGTATGCAGTTGTCAGCCGCTCAGGATCGGTAGCTACTAACGATGATGTGGTTGTGTTTCCATCTATAGAAGCAGCAATGAGGGAGCTAAAGACTCTTACGAACCATGTTGTTGTTTCTGGTGGTGGAGAGATCTACAAGAGTCTGATCGCCCATGCCGACACGCTACATATCTCGACAATAGATTCCGAGCCAGAGGGCAATGTTTTCTTTCCGGAAATCCCCAAAGAGTTCAATGTGGTGTTCGAGCAGGAATTTCATTCAAATATAAATTATCGCTATCAAATCTGGCAAAGGGGTTAACCATCCAAGCCATCGGACACATTTTGCTTCGCTGCGCTCAAAACGCAAAATGTGCCGCTGCTTAGCGGCGTTAGATGCACTAAGCACATAATTGCTCACAGCCAAACTATCAGGTCAAGTCTGCTTTTATTATTTTTAAGCGTGCATAATAAGCCCTACACAAATTGGGAGTTAGACATCATGAGCAACGCAGTGCCCGCCGAGATTTCGGTACAGCTATCACAGGCACTCAACGTCATCGAGCATCATCTGGGATCGACGTTGCTGGCCGTGCATTTGTACGGCTCTGCACTCGACGGTGGCCTGAAGCCATGCAGTGATATTGATTTGCTGGTTACTGTGACTGCACAGCTCGATGAGACTGTGCGGCAGGCTCTGTTCGTAGATTTCCTGGAAGTTTCCGCTTCTCCCGGCCAAAGTGAAGCTCTCCGTGCCTTGGAAGTTACCATCGTCGTGTACGGCGATGTTGTTCCTTGGCGTTATCCAGCCAGACGGGAACTGCAATTCGGGGAGTGGCAGCGCAAGGACATTCTTGCGGGCATCTTCGAGCCCGCGACAACCGATGTTGATCTGGCTATTCTGCTAACTAAAGCAAGGCAACACAGCCTTGCCTTGGCAGGTTCGGCCGCGGAAGATTTCTTCAACTCAGTCCCGGAAAGCGATCTATTCAAAGCACTGGCCGACACCTTGAAACTATGGAACTCACAACCGGATTGGGCAGGCGACGAGCGGAATGTAGTGCTTACTTTGTCTCGCATTTGGTACAGCGCAGCAACCGGCAAGATCGCGCCGAAGGATGTAGCTGCCAACTGGGTAATGGAACGCCTGCCCGTCCAACATCAGCCCGTGCTGCTTGAAGCCCAGCAGGCTTACCTTGGACAAGGGATGGATTGCTTGGCCTCACGCGCTGATCAGTTGACTGCGTTCATTTACTTTGTGAAGCACGAAGCCGCCAGTCTGCTCGGCTCCACGCCAATGATGTCTAACAGTTCATTCAAGCCGACGCCGCTTCGCGGCGCAGCTTAATTCAGGCGTTAGATGCACTAAGCACATAATTGCTCACAGCCAAACTATCAGGTCAAGTCTGCTTTTATTATTTTTAAGCGTGCATAATAAGCCCTACACAAATTGGGAGATATATCATGAAAGGCTGGCTTTTTCTTGTTATCGCAATAGTTGGCGAAGTA
>NZ_JAWOQR010000139.1:0-1124 GCF_033337445.1 Vibrio sp. YT-15 | reverse complement strand
CGATCAGGATATATGTGGCGCTTGGGGACACCCTACCTGCGCAACTAGGATAGCTTGCGAATTTTTTATGCCTACGATTTCAGCAAAACTGCGTGTCCCGACAGGTCAAGAACCCAAAAACTGAGGTTGTAGAGAAGCTCACCTTGTCTCATTGCTGATAGTTTTGACTGATAGCGTACGGAATATTCCCCCTTTAAATCTCAAGGGTATATAATGTGTGGCGCGTCGCAAAAGGGCGGCGCATTGCTACACTTCAGGACTCGTATGTTTAAGAAATCTCTTGTTTTCATTCTTGCCGCGTTTTCACTTCCTACTTTTGCTGCATCAACGATAGGTATTGTTGGCGCGATGGATGTAGAGGTTGAAGCTCTGCTGCCAAAAATTCAGAATCAACAAATCAAAAAAGTTGCGAACCACACTTTTTATATCGGTGAGCTTGAGGGCAAATCCGTCGTGGTAACGCAATCTGGTGTTGGCAAAGTCAATGCTGCGATGACGACCACTTTGCTGATTGAATCTTTTGGTGTGAACCAACTGATTTTTACTGGTATAGCAGGAGCAAGTGACCCGAAACTTGATCCATTGGACGTGGTTATTTCTACTCGTACTGTACATCATGACGTTGATTTAACCGCATTCAACAAACCGAAAGGGTTATTACCGGACTGTCAAGAGCGTTACTTTTATGCTGACAAAGCGCTACAAAATTACGCGTATGAAGCAGCGGTAGAGACGTTAGGCAAAGAGAGTGTGTTCCGAGGCATCATTGCTTCTGGTGACCAATTTATCGCCAGTAAAGTAAAAGTCACGGGCATCTACCAAGAGTTCAACGCGATGGCCGTTGAAATGGAAGGTGCAGCATTGGGACAAGTTGCAACCGCCTTTAAGGTTCCGTATGTTGTCATCCGCACGATTTCCGACAAAGCGGATGGTTCTGCTGATGTGGTTTATTCTGAGCTGAAAAAAGCGACGGCAGATAACTCAGCAACCATTACGCTCAACATGCTTAAGCGCATGCAATAGGGTGAGAATACGAAAAGCAGCACATTAAGTGCTGCTTTTTTATGAGTTCGTCAAAGTAAACATTATCGATTCTTTACCTTCAAATTCCACCCTCAGCCGCG
>NZ_JAWOQR010000138.1:0-1129 GCF_033337445.1 Vibrio sp. YT-15 | reverse complement strand
ATCGCGAAACGTAGACCTTCGTCCATTGCGATTGGTGCGATTAGCTCTACAGTCATCTGTACGTTGTCGCCTGGCATTACCATTTCTACGCCGTCTGGTAGCTGGATGTCACCAGTTACGTCAGTTGTACGGAAGTAGAACTGTGGACGGTAGCCTTTGAAGAATGGAGTGTGACGACCACCTTCATCTTTAGACAGTACGTATACTTCTGATTCGAACTTAGTGTGTGGAGTGATTGAACCAGGCTTAGCTAGTACTTGACCACGTTCAACTTCGTCACGCTTAGTACCACGTAGAAGTGCACCAACGTTCTCACCTGCACGGCCTTCGTCTAGAAGCTTACGGAACATCTCAACACCAGTACATGTAGTTGTAGTAGTGTCTTTGATACCTACGATAGCAACTTCGTCACCTACAGTTAGGATACCACGCTCGATACGGCCAGTTACTACTGTACCACGACCTTGGATTGAGAATACGTCTTCGATAGGCATTAGGAATGGCTGATCTACCGCACGCTCTGGCTCAGGGATGTAAGTATCTAGAGCTTCTGCTAGTTCAACGATTTTCGCTTCCCACTGCTCTTCGCCGTTTAGTGCGCCTAGTGCAGAACCTTGGATAACTGGTAGGTCATCACCTGGGAAATCGTATTCAGATAGAAGTTCACGAACTTCCATTTCTACTAGTTCTAGTAGCTCTTCATCGTCAACCATGTCACATTTGTTCATGAATACGATGATGTATGGGATACCAACCTGACGGCCTAGTAGGATGTGCTCACGAGTTTGTGGCATTGGGCCATCTGTCGCAGCAACAACTAGGATACCACCGTCCATCTGTGCAGCACCAGTGATCATGTTTTTAACATAGTCAGCGTGTCCTGGACAGTCAACGTGTGCGTAGTGGCGTGATGGAGTGTCGTACTCAACGTGAGAAGTTGCGATTGTGATACCGCGCTCACGCTCTTCTGGAGCGTTATCGATAGATGCGAAGTCTTTAGCTACACCGCCGTAAACTTTAGCAAGAGTAGTACAGATAGCTGCAGTTAGAGTTGTTTTACCGTGGTCAACGTGGCCGATAGTACCAACGTTAACGTGCGGTTTCGTACGTTCAAATTTTTCTTTAGACA
>NZ_JAWOQR010000137.1:0-1137 GCF_033337445.1 Vibrio sp. YT-15 | reverse complement strand
GTTACAGGCTGAAATTGCGCAGCGAACCGAAACGGAGCAAACACTACGTTTGACCCAAGATGAGTTGATTCAAGCGGCTAAGCTGGCAGTTCTCGGTCAAATGTCAGCGAGCATCAGCCATGAGCTGAATAATCCGTTGGCAGCCATTCGTAGCTTTGCTGAGAATGGAAAATTGTTCCTTCAGAAAGAAAAGTATGATCGAGCGGAAGATAATCTCACTCGCATTTCAGCCCTCACAGACAGAATGGCAAACATCAGCCAGCAATTGCGTTCGTTTGCCAAAAAGGCCAGCGGCAATGAGCTTACCCAAACACGCCTGTTGCCCGTGATAGCCTCATCAAAAGAGCTCATGAAACCCGCTTTTAAATCTGCTCGTGTTCTACTTGCTACCGAACTTCCTACTGACGACATCGAGGTTCAAATCAATACCATTCAATTGGAGCAAGTTCTGGTTAACTTGCTGACAAACGCAATTGAAGCCGTAAAAGAACAACAAGATAAACAAGTGTGGTTGCTCGTTGAAACGGATACGGATGAAAACAAAGTGATGATTCATGTCGATGACAATGGCCCTGGGCTTGGTTCGCACACACTGTCCGAACTTTGCGAACCGTTTTTAACAACTAAAAAGAATGGATTGGGATTAGGACTTTCTATATCTCAGCAAATATTGGCTGGTATGAACGGCAGCTTGAGTGCTCACAACCGAGCCCAAGGTGGCGCTCGATTCTCATTGTGCTTACCAATATGCCAACGCACCGAACAATCAGAAGGATAAGATAATGTGTCAGGTGTTTTTTATTGATGATGAAGCCGACCTTCGATTAGCAATAGAACAAACGTTTGAGCTAGCCGATATCGAAGCGACATTTTTTTCCGATGCGGAATCCGCCTTGTTAGCCATGAAACAAAGCGACGAAGCTGGCGTAATTGTGACCGACATTTGTTTACCCGGTATTTCAGGCATGGACCTGTTAACCACGTTAGTTCAACGCGATCCAAACCTGCCAGTTATCATGATTACAGGCCATGGTGACATCTCTATGGCCGTAAATGCGTTACACCAAGGGGCCTACGATTTTATAGAGAAGCCTTTTGCGCCAGAACACTTGGTTGAAACCGTAAAGCGCGCCATTG
>NZ_JAWOQR010000136.1:0-1139 GCF_033337445.1 Vibrio sp. YT-15 | reverse complement strand
AAATACGAGCAGAAGACATCAGCTATAGTGGCAACCACGAAGGTACTGCAACGATAGAGCTTGCAAACGGAAGCTTCGATGAAATTCGGTTGTCGCCGGATACAGATAGCTCAAGTGATAAAGCAAGTTTTACATTGGTAGGCACAGAGATTACCAGCTTCACTCAAGTGAGTGATTCGTTTGAGTACAAAGCCATTGATTCTGATGGTTTAGAAAGTGACTCCAGTGCAACGGTAGCGGTTGATTTCGAGAACGTCACTGTAGATGCTGTCACGGCGCTAGGTTATCAAACCATGGCATTAAACTCTGAGCTGAATCTCATCATGGGTACAGATGGAGACGATATTCTGGTTGGTACCGACGGTAATGACATGATCATCGGTGGTTTAGGCAATGATATCTTAACGGGCGGTGAAGGTGATGACGTCTTCAAGTGGACAGAAATGCAGTCCGCAACTGATACCGTGACGGATTTCAGTGATGGTGATCAGCTTGATTTTACCGATGTATTTGATGATATGACGGGTACTGACATTTCCGCATTGCTTGATGATCTTGGTTCTGGAGACTACCGAGGACGCGTAGATGATATAACCGTAGAAGTGACTGAAAGTGGAGGTAACTCGACATTGACGATTAATAAAGATGGTCAACAGTTAGAAGTTAATTTCGATGGCGCATCGGCCGCAGATATCGCCAACAGCTTAATCAGTAATCTCGAACAGTTGAGAGAATAAGAAAAACGGAGCGAAAGCTCCGTTTTTTATGTCGTTCCGATAATCGCCAAAGAGCGATTAAAGCACTTTACAAGCAAAGCCTTTTAGGTAGAAACCTTCTGGGTATGCCGTATCGGTTGGGTGGTCTGCGGCTTGTTCAAAGCGCTCAACAAATTTCACTTGGCGGTTTGCGTCTACCGCTGCGTCAGCAATGATTTTTTGGAATAAAACTTGGTCCATTAAGCCAGAGCAAGAGTAGGTCAGTAGCGTGCCACCAGGTTTTAGAATTTGCATCGCCAACATATTGATGTCTTTATAACCACGACATGCGCCATTTAGTTGCGCTTTGCTTTCTGCAAACTTAGGTGGATCCATGATAACCACATCAAACTGAGTACCTTGGTCACGGTATTCACGAAGCAG
>NZ_JAWOQR010000135.1:0-1140 GCF_033337445.1 Vibrio sp. YT-15 | reverse complement strand
CGCAGTAAAGTTTTTATGTTTGATCAATGCAGAAAAGATCACCATTTGCGCAGCACGTTCAGATAACACGCAGTACCTCGATAAGAATGTGGGAAAAACAAAGGGCTCCGAAGAGCCCCTATAAAACAGTATTTACTAACGAACTAGAATGAAATGCGATCAGCAAGATGGCTGACGGCAAGCGCGAAGTAGTAAGAGCGGTTCCACTTCATCAGTACGTTATAGTTATTGTAAACCAGATAAGTACGACCGTTTTCATCGTCAGGCATGATAAGCCATGCTTGGATATCTTCATTCAGTTTAGGTAATGGACTGCCATCGTACTTCGTGATGCCAAGTTTACTCCACTCCTGAAGATATTTGCCTTTTTCTGCCCCGCGTCCTTCTAGGCTACGATCAATCCCTTTCGGCACTTTCACTTGGCGCCCCCAAGTAAACTTATCGTCCCAGCCAGACTCGCTCAAGTAGTTAGCAGTAGATGCAAACACATCCGCTTTTGATTGCCAGATGTCTTTTTTTCCGTCTCCGTTACCATCGGCGGCAAAACGTAGGAAAGAGCTTGGCATAAATTGACACTGTCCCATCGCACCAGCCCAAGAACCTTTAAAATTATCTAGCTCGATATGGCCTTGATCAAGGATTTGCAGCGCCGCCATGGTCTCTTTGCGGAAAAATTCTTCACGACGACCTTCAAATGCCATCGTCGACAACGCATCAATTACGCGGAAGTTACCTGTAAACTTGCCAAAGTTACTTTCTACACCCCAGAGCGCAACAATAAAGCGAGGTTGCACGCCGTATTGATCGCCTATGCGCTTAAGCTCCGCATAGTGCTCTTTGTATAGTGCTTTGGCTTGCTTTACTTTCCACTCAGGGACTGCACGAGGAATGTATTCATCCAACGTCAGTTTTTTCTCTGGTTGGTTGCGGTCTGCTGTTACTGCTCTCGGTTTGTATTCAACATTTGCGAAAGCGGCACTGATTATCTGCTCTGAGATACCTTGGTTACGCGCTTCTGCACGCAATTTATCTAAGTATTCTTCAAAACCCTCGCTACTTGCAAAGGCTGAGGTACATACGCCAACGCTAAGCATTGTAGCCAGTATTTTTTTCATATTGCCCTCCTTGAGCAAGGCAGAA
>NZ_JAWOQR010000134.1:0-1142 GCF_033337445.1 Vibrio sp. YT-15 | reverse complement strand
TGAACACATACAACATCCTTTCTAAACTAAACAATTTCTAATCGGTATGGATTCAATTTGCCATTCTGAGTAAAAAGCAACGTTTTGTGATTAAAAAAATGATAAAAAGCCTTGTTGATTAAATAATATTTAATTTATTTGTTGTTTTGATGAATGGAATTAAGGTTTGGTATGAAAATCAAACAAAAAAGCCTCTCTATTGATAGAAAGGCTTTTAATTGGTAGTAGCGTTGTTGCGTATTTTTATGGTTATTTTATCGAAGTGAACTGAGGTTCTAGTTGTTTGCACACGTGTCGCGCAAAACCACTACCTGCTTCGCTGTATATATTAAAGGCAGCGTCCACACCACTTTCCAACAAACCTTCTAGTTGGTCTGGATATTCTGCAATAGCGGCAATTTGCCCTTTGTAGTTTCTACGCTGAAGTTGTTCTAGTGCCGTCTGATTACCTTGATGGTGTGGCATTGCCAATAAAACTAACTTTACGTGACCAGTATCTAGGATTCGTTCCCAAAAATCTGGGTCGGTAGCATCCCCTGAAATGACATTACGTCCTTCTGAACGGTGTTGTTGTGCTGCTTCTTCACGGATCTCAATCCCCAGAGAAATCTTGCCGTAACGTGCGCGTAGCTCGTCATATGCACCGGTACCAATTCGCCCCATACCTAGAATAAGTACTTGAGCATGTCCCGGGTTGATCAACTGGTCACGTTGGTTGAGTTTCTCTGCAGCCGTTTCTTGTAACCATTTACCGGAATGTTGATAAATTTTATGGCCCAATCGATTTAGAGGTGCTGAGATAATAAAGGATAGTGAAACCGCTACAGCGATGGCTGCGAGCATGTCACTCGGCATCCACCCCATTTTGTACGCCAGGCCACCAACAATGAGCCCGAACTCGGTGTAGTTAAACGATGATAAAGAAGCTAGTAGGGAAGCACGCACGCGAAACTTAAAGTGGTTGATTGTGAGGAAGTATAGCAATCCTTTAATAGGCAGAAGGACAATGAATAAAAGCGCTAGTGCGATACCCGTTAGACTCAAAGATGGGGATAAGCCGATATGTAAGAAGAAGCAGACGAGAAAGAGCTCTTTCATATTAAATAGAGATTTAGACAACTCTGACGCTTTACAGTGACCAG
>NZ_JAWOQR010000133.1:0-1143 GCF_033337445.1 Vibrio sp. YT-15 | reverse complement strand
TGGTCAACATGGCGGCAGAGATGATACCTCCGAGCATCCAGTTACCTTTCCAAACCACAACGATACCACCGATGATCAACGCCCACATGATGCCGTTAAGCAAACCGATTGCGGCTTCTTTCATCAACAGTTCACGTTTGTTCGAATCACCGATATGACCTAAAGCAAGGCCACGAATAACCAGTGCAACGGTTTGGTTACCTGCAACACCACCCATGGATGGCACGATGGTCATCAAGACCGCAATTGCCGCCATTTGGTCCAGCGTGGCTTCAAACATGTTGGAAACCGAAGCAGCAGCTAATGCAGCTAGGACATTGGCTCCGAGCCAAACACTTCGTTTACGCGCGGATTTGAAGACGGGAGCGAAGGTATCTTCGTCATCGTCCATACCCGCCATACTCATCATTGAGTGTTCGGCATCTTCACGAATAACATCAACCACGTCATCGATGGTGATACGACCGACAAGGTGCTGGTTTTCATCCACTACGGGCGCTGACACCCAATTGCGACGTTCAAACAGGCTAGCAACGTCTGAGTCACTGGTGTCAACGGTAATCGCATCGTCAGCATCTTCCATGACGTCGATAATTTTTACGTCGGGTTGGGTCGTAATAAGTGTCGTGATTGGGAGTTCGCCAATCAGTTTGCTTTCGTCATCAATCACGTAGAGTGCATCGGTGGCTTCAGGCAGCTCGCCCTTCATACGCAGATAACGCAGGACTACGTCGACATCAACGTCACCACGAATCGTGATAACGTCCGTGTTCATCAACCCACCAGCGGTGTCTTCAGGATAAGACAGTGCCGTCTCGACGCGAGCACGATCTGCTGAATCCATTTGGGAGAGAACTTCACGAGAAAGGTCATCTGGCAAACTACGTAGGACGTATGCTACGTCATCGGTATCCATGCCTTCCGTCGCCTCTGCAAGGTCTTCGGGAGCCATTTTTGATACAAGACTGTCTTTAACGTCTTCGTTTAGTTCGTCAAGAATTTCACCGTAATCTTCGGGGTCGGTAAGTTGCCAAAGAACTTCACGGCTTTTACGTGGGGATGCTTCTAAAAGGTGAGCAATATCCTCAGTTTCCATGTCCTGAAGCTGACGACGAACAGGGACGAAGCGGCCGTTTTCCAGCG
>NZ_JAWOQR010000132.1:0-1147 GCF_033337445.1 Vibrio sp. YT-15 | reverse complement strand
TAGCTCTTAACTAAGTTGAAAAAGAGGCGGCTTGATAGTCGCCTTTTTTCAACTCAGTTAAGAGCTAATCGCACACATCTCTAAGTAATTAGAAATCGTGATTAGCTCTTAACTGAGTTGAAAAAGAGGCGGCTTGATAGTCGCCTTTTTTGTATCTGGAATTTGAGAAAAATCTCAGACGTACTTTCATAAATACTGAGAAGTGCGCCGAAATCTACCTCTTCCCCAGTGTAGGAAACAAGCACATGGATTTAAAAACTCTTCCTCCTCTAACTGTTCTTTCAGACAACGTAACTGTTGTCGAAATCGATAACGTAAAGATCGTTCGTATTATTCATGACAAAGCGACAGCAGGTATTGCTTTACACGGCGGTCATGTAGTCTCGTACGCACCACAAGGTCAAGAAGACTTGATCTGGATGAGCGAAAAAGCCATTTTTGATGGCAAAGCAGCATTACGTGGTGGCATTCCTGTTTGTTGGCCTTGGTTTGGCCGTATTGCTGCACCAGCTCATGGCTTTGCGCGTACATCCGAATGGGAATTAGTTGAGCACCGCGAAAATGAAAATGGTGTCATCGTCGAGTTGGCACTGTTCCCAACCGAAGAAACACATCAAATTTGGCCACACATGTTTGATGCACGACTTCTTGTCGAAGTGGGTGAAGAACTCAAAGTAACGCTGAAAGTTCTTAATATCGATGATGAAGCTTGGACGTTCTCAGGCGCATTACATACTTACCTAAACGTGGGCGATATCAAACAAGCGCAAACAACAGGTATGGGCAATGAGTACATCGACAGCTTGAAAAATAGCGAAGTGTGTCAGGGTGGTGAGGTTCTTCAACTGACTGACACCATCGATCGCGTATACACGCAACCAGAAGCTCAAATTTTAGTGAAAGACCCTGTTCTTAACCGCACGTTAAGCGTAGCGAACCGCGGCCATAACTCAGCAGTACTATGGAACCCGTGGGCGGAAGGTGCACAAGGGATGGGAGACATGGCTGACAATGGCTATGAAACCATGCTGTGTGTGGAATCTGCCCTTCATGCGCCAAGTATTGAAGAAGGTAAGACTCTTGAGCCGGGCGAGAGCTACGAGCTCGTGACAGTGATTGCTGCACAATAATCTTCCTAGGCCGGCTC
>NZ_JAWOQR010000131.1:0-1150 GCF_033337445.1 Vibrio sp. YT-15 | reverse complement strand
CGCGAATATAGAGAAATATCCCGAATGTGCAGTTAACGAATTCTTGCGGTTTCTTTCAGCGCCGCCAATACCGCCAGCCCGTCGCGCAAGGGGCGCGGCTCGTGTGTGCGGATGAAGTCAGCTCCACCTGCGGCGGCGGCAAGCTCTGCAGCGAGTGTCGCGGCCCCGACATCCCCCGGACCACGGCCTGTGAGCGCGCGCAGAAAGGATTTGCGCGAAACAGACAGAAGCACCGGCAAATCGAAGCGCAGCCGCAATTCATCGAACCGCGCCAGCACCGAGAGCGAGGTTTCGGGAGCAGCCCCCAGAAAAAACCCCATGCCGGGATCAAGGACAAGGCGGTTGCGTTTGATACCGGCACCCGTCAGCGCCGCGATGCGCGCGTCAAAGAACGCCGCAATGTGATCCATGATGTCGCCAGCGGGTGCCTCGCGCCGATCTGCCTGCCCGTCTTGCACCGAATGCATAACGACGAGTTTGGCAGATGATTTCGCCAATTGCGGATAGAACGCAGCGTCTGGAAAACCGCGAATATCATTGAGATAGGCTACACCACGCGACAAGGCATAGGCTTGCGTCGCGGGTTGATAACTGTCGAGCGAGACGGGAATGCCATCTGCCTTGAGCGCGTCCAGCACCGGCGCGATACGCGCGATTTCTGTGTCGGACGAAACAGGCGCGGCGTCGGGATTGCTGGATGCCGGACCGAGGTCGATCACATCTGCCCCCTCGGCCATCAGCTTACGCGCCTGCGCAATGGCTGCGTCTGGCGCCAGATACCGGCCTCCATCGGAGAAACTGTCCGAGGTTATGTTGACGATGCCGAAAATGATGAGCGATTTATTCATGGGGGCTTCTATAATAATAATAATCGAGCATGAGTCTCATACGGATGCTCGGGTCGAAAGGGAATCCCCAGGCGAGTAACCTGTTTGCGGTGATCCATTAGCTGCAGGAGCAGAATAGCATACATCTGGAAGCAAAGCCAGGAAAGCGGCCTATGGAGCTGTGCGGCAGCGCTCAGTAGGCAATTTTTCAAAATATTGTTAAGCCTTTTCTGAGCATGGTATTTTTCATGGTATTACCAATTAGCAGGAAAATAAGCCATTGAATATAAAAGATAAAAATGTCTTGTTTACAATAGAGTGGG
>NZ_JAWOQR010000130.1:0-1155 GCF_033337445.1 Vibrio sp. YT-15 | reverse complement strand
TATACACGTCATTGCCCTGGGCATTCATCCGCTTGAGCCATGGCGTGTTCTGGAGCACTTCGGCGGCTGACCATTCCCGGTTCATCATCTGGCCGGTGGTGGCGTCCCTGACGCCGATATCGAAGCGCTCACAGCCCATGGCCTTGAGCTGTCGGCCTATGGCCTGCAAAGTCCTGTCGTTCTTCATCGGGCCACCAAGCGCAGCCAGATCGAGCCGTCCTCGGTTGTCAGTGGCGTCAGGTCGAGCAAGAGCAACGATGCGATCAGCAGCACCACCGTAGGCATCATGGAAGCCAGCATCACGGTTAGCCATAGCTTCCAGTGCCACCCCCGCGACGCGCTCCGGGCGCTCTGCGCGGCGCTGCTCACCTCGGCGGCTACCTCCCGCAACTCTTTGGCCAGCTCCACCCATGCCGCCCCTGTCTGGCGCTGGGCTTTCAGCCACTCCGCCGCCTGCTCCTCGCTTGCCTGCTGGGTCTGGCTCATGACCTGCCGGGCTTCGTCGGCCAGTGTCGCCATGCTCTGGGCCAGCGGTTCGATCTGCTCCGCTAACTCGTTGATGCCTCTGGACTTCTTCACTCTGTCTATCGCGCTCATGCTCGATAACCTCCCGGTATTCCTGTAAGTCGATGATCTGGCCGTTGGCCGTGTCGATGGCTAGGGCGGTGTCGGCCCGCTCGGTGCGGATGCCCCGGCCCTCCATCTCCACCACGTTGGGGCCAAGATGGATGCCCGGCAGGCGCTCGATGCCCTGCGCCTCAAGTGTTCTGTGGTCAATGCGGGCGTCGTGGCCAGCCCGCTCTAATGCCCGGTTGGCATGGTCGGCCCATGCCTCGCGGGTCTGCTCAAGCCATGCCTTGGGCTTGAGCGCTTCGGTCTTCTGTGCCCCGCCCTTCTCCGGGGTCTTGCCGTTGTACCGCTTGAACCACTGGTCAGCCGGGCGCTCGATACCGTCGTTCTTCCGCTCAGAGATCATCAAGTGGCAATGGGGGTTCTCAGCTTTACCGGCATGAATGGCCAGCGTATACGGCAGGCGCTCGCCCTCGGTCAGATGCCGGGCGAATTCGTCCACCAGCTCCCGCTGCTGATCTAGGGTCAGTTCGACCGGCAGGGCAAACTCAACCTCTTTGAACAGCCGCCCATTGGCGCGTTCAT
>NZ_JAWOQR010000012.1:0-142824 GCF_033337445.1 Vibrio sp. YT-15 | reverse complement strand
TTCATTAGTGGCAACCGCGGACCCAAGTGTTTGGACTGGTGATGTGGTGGTACCAAGCACGTCAGAGCTCAATGTGGCGTTGCTTGTTCGTGACTACCAAGACTTATCAGGGAATACCGGTAGTCAGAACACGGCTTACTCCATGCCAATTACACCGACAATACACCTAGACGTTATCAACGATGTTACTGGAGTGGAAAGCGTGACAGTAAGTGGTAGCAGTGAACGGTTTGAAGATGGTGAGTTCATAGATATTAAAGCAGTCGACGCTGATGGTACAGAAGCCACAGGCATGGCTACCGTGCTTTCAGACTCATGGACAACTGATTTAGATCTCTCAGGACTCAAGGAGGGTGTAGTGACGATTTATGTAAATGGTACCAACAAGCTTTCCGCCTCTGCGGAAGAGGCTCAAGCAACATTTAACTATGATCGTTTCGCAAGTACAGCCTCCTTAGGTGCTGTTTACAACCGATATTTTAGTGATAACAAAACTTTAAAAAATGCGGCATAAATAAAGCGAGCGTTTAGCTCGCTTTATTTCTTTGGGACTTTTTGTGATATTTATCAAAATAATTGCCTTTATTGATAAGTTACTCGAATTAATGAATCGTCTTAATACAAGGCTGAATAACTATAATAACTAGGCCAATGTTGCTTTTAGGTGTGTATGAAGTGATTGTGATGGTCGCTCGGCAGGTGCTGTGGTGAATGTGTCGCGTTGAAAATCTTTTTAAATATTATATATTTACGCTCGTTTCTATACTCTGAGTATAGTGTTCTGCATGAGGTCGATGGGTCATACCTCGCCTCTTTAACTCGCGATGAAGCAAATTTAATCCTAGCAAGCTTCAGAGCAGTTACTTTTGTGAGTGCGTAATGCGCTCACCTTTTTATTTAAACTTCCTCAGTAACAGTCAATTTGTTGTTTGTTGCTGAGGAGGGCACCTCATAAACTTCTGAATTTCCTCGTGCTTACCTGAAGCGCACGTTACTACGATTTTTGTTAACTTCAGTCCATAAATTAAATTTTTTTTAGATAGTAAGATTTTACCATTTTGACAGAGTGGGTGATGTTACTGGCTTTTATTGTGGCCAAATCGCATGTTTTAATAGTAAAAATCACCATTTTTTTTGGTGTTTTTGATTTCGGGCGATTTTTCTATCTCGTTGAAAATAAATGGCTAAGTAAGTAGGATACGCAGACCAAATCGTACTTGTAAGCCTTATCAGCTTAATTGTCACCGCAGCCATATTTACGATGTTGGTTGTGGAGAATTCAAATGCATTTAGTTTGCAAATTTATACCTAGCTCGAAGCTATCCTCCAACGAGCTATCTTATGTTCTTACACCGGACGAGTGTATAGGACAGCTTTCGCGTTTGCGAAATTCAGATGACATCCTTAGAAACCTCCCTAAAGAATTGGCGCAAAAGATTTCCATCTCTGCCAAAAAAACGACCAGCGCATTGCTAGCTGCGATAAGAATCGAATTGGGGAAAGGCAATTGGGTGTCATTATCTACCGTTGCTCGTCGTTCGCCATTGACGGACTCTCAGCTGCAAAGCTTCCCTAGACTTAAATCACTCGTTGACTTTGTATCAGCTTCGAATGAAAGCAAAGCTTTTAAAGCAGGATACAAGCAGGTTACCGACGATGTTGCTTTAGTTCGTAGTTACACGCATGTCCCCTCTGAGCCAAGCCCAGATCAAAAAATCGTTGTCGAGTTTGCAGGGCAGTGGTCTAGCAACGCGGCATGTTTGATGTTGGGAAAAACCGAAGCACAAAAAGAAAAAGTGACTGTAGGCAAGGCTGATACCGAAAACAAACACCGCAGCCTCGCGACATTTAAAGATCTCGAAGCTGAGGGCAAAACGCTCTATATCAAAATCCCTTGTTCTGACCAGCCTCAGCCAATCTTGCTTAAACTCGCCGAAGACCTGCAACCCGTTGATAAAGAAACTCAGATGGATGAGTGGGACAACGTGTTGGTGCCGGTGAGACCTTTGGCTTACTTAGATGGTAGCAACGACAAAGCAAAAGCTTCTGACCTGCGTGGTGGTTTCCTTTATGTGTTTTGGAAAGGAAAGCTCTGGCGAGAGATGGCGATAAACGAGAAAGGTTACTACCAAGATGTTGACGTCGAGTATTACCGCACGCTAGAGCAAGAAGAAAAGAAAAAAGACACACCTCAGGTAATACAAAGAAGCGCAAGCGGTTTTGCTATGGCGCATTTTTGGGCACCTTACAAAATATCGGGTGAAGTCCAACAGGGAGAAAATGGACTCAAGATCATTTTCTCACCAAAGCAAAAGCGCTTTGCTCAAATTGAAGCATTAGAATCGGATGCTGGTTTGCTAGAGAAGTCCAGCACGCCATTAGATGAATTAAGCAGTTACAGTGACGCACAGTCATTCAGTGCAAAAGAATTCACCTCCGATGTAGACAGCGCAGCCATCCACAAAGTGACCGAAGACGACATGCCATGGCTGAGTGACCAACAGGCCATAGTACGTAGTTACGACCAGAGTAATACGGTCATTGCTTATGTGGATGGAAAAAACAGTGGCCTATTATTCCGAGTGGATGTTGGTACGTCTGGCATCACCGCTTTGAATTCACTCTATGTGATCGATCACAATAGCGATTATAAAGACGTCTTTGATTTAGAGTTTTATGAAGGGGAAGACCACGATTGGCAGCAAGCGTTATTAAGCGGGCTGCCATTGGACGGGGTCTTTACTATGTCCCTGGTACATGACCAAGACCCAGACAGTCGTCACATACTTTTTGATCGGGTCGCTTACAACGATTTATTTGTTGAACCTGAGAGCGCTACTGAACCCCCGCCAAAGGCTCAGTTAAACGATAAGCCTAAAGGTATGACAACAGAAGAAAAACAACGTTTTGAGTCATTAATGCTGGATTGGTCTTTATAACCCAACTAGAAAATGGATTAAGAATGAAAAAGAAAATATTACTCGGCTTGGGTTTGACGACTATTGCCGCCGCAGGTGCTGGTTACATTGCCACTAAACCCTATTTTGATGAGAAAGCTCGAATAGAGAGCATGGCAGACCGCCTAGATTTGTACAAAGGTAAAACGGATACTTGGCTTTACCAGTATGATTTTAAAATACCGGATAACCCAAAGGTTGCAGATTGGAATACTGAAAATGTGACACTCCCTCAGGTCCTGTTTACTGTAGCTAACCCGGAAGAAAAATCTGAGGTCAGTTACTGGGCATTAAACATTGATGGTACTGACCCTCAATTACTGATCCCTGAAGGGATATTGCCACCCCCGCCTAATACTGGGATTGATTATGCTAAATATATGTCACGGTCGCCTAACGGCCGCTATCTTGTTGTCCCTCAGAAAGATAGTACCGCGCTGTATGATCTAGATAATGGCGAAATAACTAACATTAGTGAGGAGTCTGGCTCAACTCGTCACGACATTATGTGGGATACGGACAGCACACAAGTTGTTGTGAAAAAAAGCGATGAACTTTTGCTGGTTAAGCTAGACACAAAAGAGGTAGTGAAATTTACTGATGTAAATGGTTCAGACGCACGTTACATGACTTCTTTTGCCAAGCCTTATATGAGTCAGTCAGAACAAGCTATATATTTTAGTTATGAACCGGGATTGGCGGGATTTGGTTGTAAAGGAGAGGAAGAGGAGTATCTCGAAACTTTTGGGGAGAGTGATGTTCCAAAATGTGGGAACACATTTGTGTTTGATGCCAAAACCTTAAAACTGATCGATCGCGGTGATTTTACTCCGGTTAGCTACGATTGTAATGTCTGGGGCGGTACGTACGGAGATGGCTTTTATTGCCTCGGAGGTGCGGCATACCGCTCGGGAAGACCATCTGAAAAAATAGGCGATTTTCCTGCTACAGTGGATCTGTTGGCTTTTAATGGTAGTGATATGTGGTTCGTCCCTGTTCATGGTCGAAACATAACCCGCGTATTACACCAATCCACCGATAACAGCCCGACTACAGAAATGATATATGGGTTTGTAGGTTTTAGAGATGGAGAACGAGTTAAAAAATCCGCCTATGGCTTTGGCTTTAGCCAGTATGTAATTGAGCATAAAGAGACGGATAATTGGAGCGAGTCACTCTACCCACTGCCAACCTACGCTGACCTAAAAAAAGCGAAAGTGGTACTAGAGGAGCGTAATCATGGCTAGGGCTAAGATTGAACAGCACTCTCTCTATTTGATGGGCCAATTAGTTGGACCGACTGGAGAAGCCATTACTGGCAATGGGCTTTATCCATTACCCGGTTTTGCGCTTGCCCTACCCGAGTTGGCGGTAGATAAAACTGCGGATGGTAGCAGTAGTAAGAACGAGTCACCATTATACTTCAGTGATTCATCAGGTCGGCTACAAGGCTGGAATACTAAGGTTCAATCTGTAAAAGAGCTTGATTGGAACAAACTTGCTTCTACGCCATTGGTTATCTCTAGCACTAAAGAGAAGCTGAAGCCGGTCTATATTCCACCATACTTAATGCCCGCTGCGGTTATGTCCGAAGATACTGATTGGACGAAACGCCTAGCACAATTAGCTAGAGAGGCCGTTATCACGAGTGCTGAAGTTGAAGTCTCACGTTTGCGTGACTGGCAAATCAGAGAAGATTTGGACAAAGATGTATCCGAGAGACGACTTTTAGTGCCCGAATTGGCCGAGTTTTTTATCCATAAAGCTGAAGCGGCAGAAGAGGAACTGTGTCAAAAAAAAGGCGCTTATAAACGTCTGTACGAACAAATTTATAGTGGAGACTATAAACATAATTTTTATTATCTGCGCATTCCTCAAGTTTGGACTATCAATCTTTTCTTCTCTGCCGACTATTTTGAGGGCGCGGAAGTTACTTTGTCTGGACAACCGGAAAACTTGATCATTAAAGGGGATGCTAAAGATATAGGCAATAAAATCACCAGTCGAGTGAGGCCAGTAACATACTATGATATTGCCAACCAAGCGAGTGACGCCCAAGATGCAGAAGAGGTGACTCAATATGTCGCCACATTTTGGATCACTGGCGGTCATCTAGATGATGATGAACAAATTAAGCAATTAGTCCGCTTTGATATAGATTTAGAGGGAATTAAGCGATATTGGGATGCATTACTTGAACCTTCAGATATCCAGATGGCTCAGGTTGCTAAGTTAAATCTCCCAAACAATTGCTACTCTTTGTCTGAGCAAGTCTTACACCTGCCTATTTATTCCATAGCAGGGCGCAGCATCATTGTGTCAGGTGATCCTATTTCTGTTGAAGAGTCGCTTTTCCAACATGCGCCAGACACGTTTAAAGGCTGGCTCGATTGGAGTAAAAATCTACCTTACACTAGCGAAAACAAACCTGCCAATGGTGTGCAACCGTCGATTAACATTCTCAATTCAATTGGTAAATATAAAGAGGTGATAGCCGCGTCAGCTTCTGGTGTGATGGACCCATTCAGTATGACGACGGTCCATAAAGCATTTAGCGCAGCTTTGAATCGAGAGCAAGCTGGAGATCCGCTCTTAAAGGCTTTAAAACTGGCAGTCGGTATTGATGCTAAAGCGAAGGGGTTCTTAGATTTTGCACAAAAGCTAAAGCCACCTGCGCAAAGTACACTTGCGCCTATTTCTGACTTAGCTAGTGCCCTTAACTGGTCAAATCACCTTGGGAATGCCTTACCGAGCGTTTATACGATTCCACCAGCGTTACAGCATTTTTGGCATAAGGTGGACGATAAGATCTTAACCCCTTTAAAGCCGGCCGTTCGGGCTATTGAATATGCACTTGATAAGCCTTTTGGTTTTGCAGAGCTTGTTTCTAGTGGCCTTGAAATTCCGAAAGGTATTGAGAATTCCGAGTCGGCGTTTAACGCCTATATTGATAAATCAAAGGAATATGGTCAGAAAACACAATCGGTAATATCAACACTTTTATTGAGTGATGAAAAAGATCGTCAGGCACTGCTTGAGTCTGAAGCGGAGCATAAAAAAGCGCTCCTTGAAGCATTCTCTGATAAAAGTGTAAGTCATAAAGTGCTGTTAAATGGTAGTCCGCTATTAGAAAAAAAACAGGCAAAAGAGGGTGAGGCAAGCTATCTCACACTGTTTTTTGAATTTGATAGTGCAAATGATGAACTTGCCAATTCTGATAAGAAGCTCGTTTCTAAAGTGGCCGAATATCTGCGTAATACAAAGTCAGAAATGTTGCTGAACATTGAAGGATATACGTGTGATATTGGCTCGGTGGAATACAACACTAAACTCTCAAAAAAACGTGCTGCGGCGCTTAAATCTTCTATTTTAGAAGATCTTGGCACTGATGCTATTAAGTGGGAGCATCGAATATCTGCCCTGGGTAAAGGCGTTTATGCCGATAATGATACGAGTAACAGGCGCTTAAGTCGTCGAGCGGAGATGAAGTTCTACCTCAACTCTGCTTTTGAATATCCTGCTTGTAGAAGTTGGCTGCTTACTCTGGAGAAAAATCGACAGAAAGCGGTTTTAGCAGAGATGAAAGTCCATGAGGAAATTTGGAAATTTTCCGGCCAAGCCTTTGATATTGCATTAGGCTTTGCTGCGCCAATGCTTGGTCCAGGAGCCGCGTTAGCATATGGGTTGTATTGGTCAGGCGAAACCTTGGTTTCTACTTTGGATGGTGCAGCCAAAATTCTTAATAAAGAAGTAGAAGAATATAAAGAGAAGCAGAAACGTTTTTCTGAATTTGATGTGGTAGGACAGGCGTTACTGTATCGCGGTTTACCTGCATTCGATGAACTGAGTGTTGTTGGCAAGGCATATATAAAACGCGCTATAGCGCTCAATGGGCTGCTACGATTGCTTCTACTTGAATCTCAAATAAAAGAAGAGAACAAAACAACGAATTACGTTTCGGAATATTACGTGGTTAATCACTTGACGTCAGGGCAAAGAGATCTTGATATTGAAGGTTATATAAAGACCTATCTTTTAAGTGATGATTGGGATTTGGGGGGGACTTGGCTTCCTTCTTTCCACCTTGATGAAGCGTGGCTAGAAACAAAGAATATTTACCGTAGTGCTTCGGAAAGTGTGCTGAGTTTTGCTGCAATGACGAGTTACGTAACATACCGAGCGAAGCAATCTCAGGTTGGGGTAAAAGCGCTTGAACAATCGCAGGCATATCAAAAATTCTGTCCTATACATACTGTTGCGGACCCTAGTTTAACTAAGCTTAGATCTCTGTTAAAAGCGCCCGATTTATCTAAGCTCGATGACTCTATGTTTGCTGGGCATATGGTTTCCGTAAAAGTCAATGATGAATGGCTCCCACTCGAAGACAGGGTTAATAGCGGTGAAGCTATTACGCCGACTATGCCAATTAGAGTACTTATTATTCTTGATATGAAGGATGAAACGCTGACCAAGTTCAAAGAAGAAGGTTTGCTTACTCTTGTGCCTGTGGGTGTTAGACCTGTGAGGCAAAATAGGTTCTTTGACGATTTTGGGTCTTACACTACTGAATATGTTCGTGAAATTGCACCGGAATCACTAGTTGAAACTGAGAGAGCGTATTTAACAGAGAAACAAATGTTAGAGACAGATACGACGCTATACGGTGTTGTTGTAAGTCCTACTTATTACTTTGGATGCAACATCATGAGTGGCATCAAACCTATTGCTGATGACTACGGTAGCAAAGAATGGAAGTCGGTGTTTGGTCAGGTAGATGAACAGCACTCAGCGGCTTATGTGATGCGTTACCTTCTAGAAGTCGGTGTACCAAATGTCAGTAAAACAGAATCAAAGTTAACGTATAAGAGAGAGCTCGTACTTAAAACTCAAGATGGTAAGGAGATTACCTCTAGTACGGATAAGGCATCCATCTTTAATTTAACTATGTCAAAAGAGCATGAATTCTTATATGAGAAAACTTTCTTAGCAAGAGCGGGCAAAAAAGCGGTCGAATATCCGGAGCTATTCTCAGATGCTAAGGCAAATTTGTACATTTATGACGCTAGCGTGAAGAGCCTCATTCCCGGAAGTAAGCACGACGATATAATGGAGGCGATCGGTTGGACGAAGAAGCAGCCATCCTATGATACTTCTGAAAAAGCAACGAAGCTGTTGCTCATCGTCAGTACAAAATCTGTTGAAAATGTAGAACAAATACTTGAGCGAGGAGGCTTTGACCGTCACCGCTTACCCGTAGACATTCGTTTGAAAGCAAACGATGCAAGAGGTCTCTATAATTTTGAACATCAAGATGTAGATTTGTATCCATTAGGAAAGGTAGAAGTGAACCTCGAGAAGAAAGAGGTGTCATTCAAACCTAAATCAATACCGCAAAGCCTGAGTGAGGTATCGGATCATATTTCTAGCAACCTAAGTAAGCTTGTAAACGACTTGGTGGTTAAGGAAGGTGTTTTATCACCAGACTTTGTCGACACTGATCTATACGCAGTCGAGATATCACTGAAGTACACTAACGCAACCGGGAAAGAGATGACTGGCTTACGCCCGTTTATTCCTAGAGGAAACGATGCCCCATACATCATGCTCGATATTGATGGGAAAGCTGGACTATCTTTAAACGCTTCATCACAAAGGCTCCCTGTTCGAGCTATAGATACAACGGCGCCAACTATGTTCAACTCGCGAGAAATCCATTACAACCAGAGTTGGTATGAGATGAGTGAGAAGGAGTTTAAAGCTATTTCTGAATATACTGCAGGAACGACTGACGATGCTGATTCCAACTTAGCAAGTTTAAACCGTAGTAAGATGTCCCATAAGGCTACCCCTTTGAGTGTTTGGATGAATGCGGAACCAATCATGAAAGATTACTCAGTAGCGAAGGAGCTTCCACTATCTGCACAACGAGAGCAAATACTCAAAAAGTGGTTGTTTGAAGGAAAATAAAAAAACCGCCTTCGGGCGGTTTTTCTTTTCTTATGACTTCATACTGAATTTAGAGTTTTCTTTTTAAGCCCCATCAACCCGCTGCAGAAATATCGTATTTCTTCATCTTATGGTTGAGAGTGCTCATTGGAAGTGCCAATTGTTTAGCGGCCTTCTTGGTGTGCCAATTACACGCATTTAAGCAATCGATGATCACTGTACGCTCGTATTGGCTGACAACGTCCTTAAGACTCTTTGAAGCGTCTTCTAAATCCGCTTGTACCTGACGCTCGTAAGCAGGTTGGTCTGGGGTAGGTGAGACTGCTTTCATGTCGATATTTGGCACATCTTCTGGGATTTGTTCGCCAAACTCAATGTGAGTAATGGTTTCAAAATCGGACAGTAGCACCGAGCGCTCAATGATGTTCTTAAGCTCACGCACGTTCCCTGGGTATTGGTAGGCAAGGAGCTGTTTACGTACATTGGCACTTAACCCTGGCGCTTGCGGCAAACCTAGCGTGTTGGTTGTGTGTTGCACGAAATGTTCGGCAAGGGGAATAATGTCTGACTTGCGAGCTCTCAATGGTGGTAATGTAATAGGGAACACATTCAAACGATAGAACAAATCGGCACGGAATCCGCCATCTTTGATTTGCTGCATAAGATTACAGTGGGTTGCGGCGATAACGCGAACGTCCACTTCAATCTCTTTGCTAGTGCCGATTGGGCGAACTTTACGTTCCTGTAGCACACGCAGCAATTTTGCTTGCAGTAGCATTGGCATATCGCCAATCTCATCCAGGAATAGCGTGCCGCCGTTGGCTGCTTCAAACAAACCGACTTTGTCTTTGTCCGCGCCAGTGAATGAGCCTTTCTTATGGCCAAAGAGTTCTGATTCTAATAACTGCTCTGGGATTGCGGCACAGTTCTGTACGATCAAAGGTTGTTCTGAACGATTAGAGTTTTCGTGAATGTATTTCGCGATCACTTCTTTACCAGCGCCCGTTTCACCACGCAACAGAACGTCGACAGGGAGAGATAACACCTTGTCAAGACGATTCAAGACATTGAGCATTTCTTCGCTCTCTGCAATAGGACCTTGATAGGCTTTCTGAGTACGTTTTTTGAGCTGAGTATTCTCGCGCACTAGGGCTTGATTGTCTGCATTGAGATTTTTAATCACTTGCCCGTATTGCTCTAACCACACAGCTTGGCGAATATTACTCGCGGCCATACGACAAAACTCAGTCAATGCAGCTTCATTGTCGATAACACTTAAATCGAGCAAGACCAAGAGTCCAATGGTCTTACTTTCGCTATCAATCAAAGGCCACGCCAGCAAGTTCTCGCTTTTTAGCCCTAGCGTCTGCTCAGTTTGATAGATGCTGTCACAGTCATAACCGTTGTACTTATACAACTCGTTAATCAATACCACTTCACCATTGCGAATGGCAAAGTTAAATGGATCGTTCTCACTAGCGGAATCAATCTGCAATGCCTCCCAAGGGTGGGAAACAATCGTTTTATCGTTATGGTGAGCGGTACTTGGAATCAACGCCTGGCCAGTCTGGTCCAAAACATAAATGATGCCGTGCTTTGCGAGGGTCATTTGTCTCGCAGCGGTCAACACAGCATCCAAGGTTTGGGTAAGCTGGCTGCGATCAGCCAAAGACTGACTGATCGCAAGTAGGGCGTTACTAAGTTCGCTATGGTTAGCTGAACGCATAGGTTAGTGTTCCTTGCTCATCGACAGACACTTCGATTTGCGTATGTGAATCATCCTTGTCATGCACTAATAGCTGAGTCGATAGTTGCGGCAGCAACTGACGGTTGATGACCGCGTCGATGTTACGCGCGCCTGTTTCAGCAAGGCGGCAGTTACCTAGTACGAACTCAACCAAACTTTCTTCGTAGCTCAGAGACAATTTGTGATGGCTCTGTAGACGCTGAGAAACTTTGTTTAGCTTGTGGTGAATTATTTCAGTCATTGCTTCATCAGACAGTGGAACAAATGGCAGTACCGACATACGTGCCAACAGCGCCGGTTTGAAGTGTTGGTTCAAAGTAGGGCGAATAGCTTCTGCGATGATGTTCGCATCGATGTCTTTGGATTGATGAACCAAAGATTCAATCTCGTGCGTCGCAAGGTTACTGGTCATGATGATCAGCGTGTTCTTGAAGTCGATTGTGCGGCCTTCGCCGTCGTTCAGCGTGCCTTTGTCGAACACTTGGTAGAACAGGTTCAACACTTCAGGGTCGGCTTTTTCCACTTCATCAAGAAGAACAACAGAATATGGACGTTGACGAACCGCTTCTGTCAGCATGCCGCCTTCACCGTAACCTACGTAACCCGGAGGTGAACCAATTAGGCGTGATACCGTGTGCTTCTCTTGGAACTCAGACATGTTAATGGTCGTCATAAAGCGCTCACCACCAAACATTTGATCAGCGATCGCACGAGCCGTTTCGGTTTTACCCACACCACTTGGGCCAACCAGCAGGAATACGCCTGTTGGTGCGTCTGGGTTACCTAGACCAGCTTTCGCAGTTTGAATGCCTTCAGACAGTGCATCGATAGCGTATTCTTGGCCTTTGATGCTTTGTGTTAGGCTGTCTTTCAGTTTTAGCGTGGTTTCTGCTTCGTCTTGAAGCATCTTACCCATTGGAATACCAGTCCAGTCCGAGATCACATGGCTGACTTCATCTGGGCCCACTTCAAAGTGAACCAGTGGGTTGCCATTGCGGATTACATCTAGCTGTTCTTGGCAGGCCGAAATGGCAATGCGAACGGCTTCTTCATCCATTTCTGCATATGGAGAAACGTCTTGCTCTTGTTCTGAATCTTCGTCTGCAACAAGCTCTTCTTCATTTGTTTCGCCAAAGACCAGTTCATGTAAGCGAGAGCGTAGAGCAATCATCTCTTGGATCTGCTCTTTTTCTTTGTGCCATTGCGCTTCTTGTTCTGCTAGCTCTTCTTTCGTTGTTTCCATTGCCAGTTTTAGGTCTGGAATGTTAGCAAGGCTGTGCTTGTCGCCAGTTTGCTGCAGAGCGTCACGCTCAAGAGCTTCTAGCTCGCGCTGTTGAGCTGCAAGTTCTTGCTGCAGAGTCTCAACAGAAGCAGGAATGGCATTAAGGCTGATGTTCACTCGTGCACACGCCGTATCTAGTACATCGATCGCTTTGTCTGGCAGTTGACGGCCAGAGATGTAACGAGCAGAAAGTGCTGCTGCAGCAGTGATCGCGTCATCACGCACGTAAACATTATGTGATTTTTCATAAGCAGGGCGCAGACCACGAATGATCAATGCTGCTTGTTCAGGAGATGGTTCGTCGAGTTTCACCAATTGGAAACGACGTGCAAGGGCAGGATCTTTCTCGAAGTACTTCTTGTATTCCGACCATGTTGTCGCAGCGATGGTTTTCACTTCACCACGCGCTAGGGCTGGTTTTAGCAAGTTTGCCGCGTCGCTGCCGCCTGCTTGGTTACCACCGCCAACAAGGGTGTGTGCTTCATCGATGAATAGAATGATTGGAGTTGGCGAGTTTTTCACTTCATCCAATACTGCGTTTAGGCGTTTTTCGAATTCGCCTTTTACGCTTGCACCAGCTTGCAGAAGACCCATGTCCAGGCCGTAAAGCTCAACACCTTTGAGGTTGTCTGGTACGTCACCTTGTACAATCTTAAGTGCCAAACCTTCTACTACTGCGGTTTTACCAACGCCCGGTTCACCAACAGCAATAGGGTTGTTTTTACGGCGACGAGCAAGAATGTCCACGATTTGGCGGATTTCTTGGTCGCGGCAGAAAACAGGGTCGATTTCGCCTTTGCGTGCTTTACCAGTGAAGTCGGTTGTGAACTTGCTCAGTGCTGAACCATCTTCACGAGCTTGTGTTTTCTCTGAAGTAGCAACTTGCGCCTCAATAGAGTGGCTTGTTAGCTCTGCAAAGTTACGCTTAAGGCTGTCAGGGTTTACCGCTTCAAGGATAGAGGCGTAACCATGTTGGCCGTAACGGAGAGGGTTACTAACAAGAGTAAGGAGTAGGGCACCAGAGCGGATTTGTGTTTCGGATAGATCTAAAGAAGAAACCAGCCAGCTTTCTTGTAACCATTCGATTAATAAAGCAGAAAAAACAGGTTTGCTGCCATTTCCTTTGGCGTTGGTGTCGAGTGTGGATCGAACCGATTGTCTTAATAAGTTCTCAGAACAATCAAAATGACTTAATAAGACGTCAAAATCACTATTTGGCCTTTCTAATAGACTCAGTAAATAATGCTCAATTTGAACTTCGTTTGCTTTTTCAGAGACTGCAAGTGCAGCGGCGTCTTCTAATGCTACTTTTGCAATCGGGTGTAGACGCTGAATTAATGAAGAAAGGTTTATATTTATCATAGCCATTTTATTCTTTAGAGGAAAAGAGGTAGCGGCTATTATACTAAAAGTGATTGCGTTCTTTTTTTATCAAGATATTTTGACTATCGTTTGTTGGTTATTTTTAATGATTATTGTGACATTAATGTTTGTGGTTATTTTAATGGCGTTGTTATTCTAAATTAATTGATAGTAAAAGTGTCGGATTTATTAGTTTTAATGACTTTATTTACACAGTTTTATATGGTTATTTTCACTTTTTAAAGTTAGAACAATTTATTATTATCTTAATCCAACTTTTTGGTTTTTTATCCAATAAATTGTACTCAATATATTAGCGAATAATGCCTGGCATTGTTTAAGTTGTTGTTTTTGTTTGGTTTTTAAAGTTGGCACGGACTTTGATTATACCAACTAGTCGCGGTGATAAGCGATTTGGTGATTTAAACAAAACAGATTTTAGAAAAGGAAATAGCGATGCCAACTCCAGCATATATGTCTATCCAAGGTGAGACTCAAGGCCATATTACTAAAGATACTTACTCTGCAGATTCAGTAGGTAACACATGGCAAGAAGCTCACGTTGATGAGTTCCTAGTACAAGAACTTGATCACGTGCTAACAGTTCCACGTGATCCACAAAGTGGTCAGCCAACTGGTCAACGTGTACACCGTCCACTTGTTGTAACTAAAGTTCAAGATCGCTCATCTCCACTACTATTCAACGCACTAGTATCTGGCGAAAAACTTCCTGAGTGTGTGATCCGCTTCTACCGCACTTCAGTTCAAGGTAAACAAGAGCACTACTACTCAATCAAATTGATTGATGCGCTACTTGTCGATATCCAAACTCGTATGAACCACTGTCAAGACGCAGCAACAGCTGACCGCGTGACAGAAGAAGTGCTTAAGTTCACTTACCGTGCGATCGAAGTAACTCACGAAAACTGTGGTACTGCGGGTAACGACGACTGGCGTGCTCCACGCGAAGCTTAATTGCTCGTCGCGTAAAGATTCAGGGCCAACGATTGTTGGCCCTAATTCGATTATTTGTATCAGGTAAAAGATATGGTGAATGACGTAGAATTTAAATTTGAAGTGCCTGGATGTGGGCATGAATTTCGGGTTGAGAGCTTTCATGTTCATGAAGAGTTATCTAAGCCTTTCCACATCAATCTCTCATTACTTTCACTTGATCCAGATATCTCGTTCGATGAGTTAATACGTAAAGCAGGAACATTGACACTTTACGGACAAGGTGTTGGGGCTGCGCGTGTGTTCAACGGCGTGGTGAATGAAGTTCGTTACTTAGGGACTGGACGTCGTTTTTCTCGTTATCAATTAGTCTTGGTTCCTCAAGCTTGGTTCTTATCTCAGCGCCAAGATTGTCGTATTTTCCAGCAAAAGTCAGCGCAAGACATCATCACAGAAGTACTCGATGATGGGGCAGTCACCGATTACCGATTTGAAGTGTCGGGTACTTATCCTCCAAAAGAATACGTTCTGCAATACCGTGAGTCTGACTTGCACTTCGTGCAGCGTATGATGGCTGAACACGGTATGTGGTATTACTTTGACCATAGCGATTCAAATCATACGATGGTCATTGTCGACAGTAATGACGCGATTGCACCTTTGATAAGCTCGCCACTAAATGCTTCTTACATTGGGCCGATTGTTTATCATGCCGATGGTGGTGGTGTTGCCGATCGCGAACATATCTCTGATCTCGAGTTAGTTAACCGCGTTAGAACGGGACAGGTTACGTACACAGATTACAACTACGAACACCCTAAAATTCCACAAGAGATGACACAGGCTGGCGAGCTAGACCAAGATCTCAAGCAGTTTGATTATCCTGGACGATACGTCGACCCGCTGATGGGTCAGGTGAGAACCACGGAGTGGATGTCGGAACACATAGTCGATAATCAACAAGTGGAAGCAACGAGTGACGTAATGCGCTTAGCATCTGGTTACAGCTTTAACGTCAGTGACCACCCGCGTTCTGAGATTAACCGCGATTACCTCATGTTGTCTGTAATGCACACAGGTCAAGATCCGCAAGTGCATGAAGATGAAGCGAGTGGTATGCCAACCACTTACTACAACCAGTTCTCGTGTATTCCACGCGATGTGGTGTTTAAAGCGCCTAAACTAGCGGCACCAGTAGTGGATGGCCCTCAAACGGCAGTCGTTGTAGGACCAGAAGGTGAAGAGATTTACACCGACAAGCTTGGTCGAGTGAAAGTACAGTTCCATTGGGATCGCTACGGTGATAACAACGAGCATTCAAGCTGTTGGATTCGTGTAAGCCAATCCATGGCGGCGCCAACATGGGGCGCAGTTTATTTGCCGCGTATTGGCCACGAAGTCGTAGTAACTTTCCTTGAGGGGGATCCAGATCGTCCGTTAGTTACGGGCGCAGTTTACAACGGTTTGCATTTCCCACCTTACTCTTTGCCAGAAAACAAAACTCGTACCACGTTCCGCACGCAAACGCACAAAGGAACAGGTTACAACGAGTTGAGTTTTGAAGACGAAGCGAACCAAGAAGAAGTCTATATTCACGCTCAAAAAGACATGTCGACCAAGGTACTCAACAACCGTTACCGTGATATCGGTCAAGATGAATTCTTGAAGGTTGCACGTCACCAAACGAATGAAGTTCATGGTGACCATAAAGAAACCATTCATGGGCATAAAACGACACAAGTAAACAGTACGTTTACCGAGACAGTCGAGCAAGACGTTACCGTTACATACAACGCGAACGAAGCCCAGTATGTGAAAAACAATTCTGACTTAGAAATTGGTGATAACCGTACGACTAAGATCGGCAAAAATGATGACTTAGATATTGGCGAAAACAGTAACCTTACTATCGGTGCGTCTAAGAGTTCAGATATTGGTGCGGATGATAACCAGACGGTTGGTGGCAACTTAACGGTATCAGTGAAAGGTAACACCGCTTATAAAGCTGATGGTGCAACGCAAATTATCAGTGGCGACAAGATTGTATTGAAAACGGGTGGTTCCTCTTTAGTGATGAACAGTGATGGTTCAATAAAGTTATCAGGCTCGGCTATTACGATCGAAGGCAGTGACAAAGTCGTCGTGAAAGGTGGCAACGTAGTGGTTAACTAACAATGGAAAAACAACCTCTTACAACAGAAGTAATATCAGAGCAGCAAGCCGAATCAACGGCTTGCTTTTCGCGTTTTGGAATAATAGTGGCTATCAGTGAGTCTACGGGCAGTGTGCGAGTTGATTTTGATGGTAACCCATTTAAGCAGCCACTCACTGCGAGACTAGGACGTGGCTTTCGTCGTTCTGAACTGCAAATGGCTATTGATAATCGATTAAGTTGTCGAGTTGAATTTTTGAACGACGACTTAAGCTTGCCTCTTGTGACGGACATTTTCTTCTCCATTCTGGATGACTCTGACGAGTTTGTATTGCGAGCGAAGAAGATGGTTATCGAGACAGAACAAGAGTTGGTAGTCAAAAGTGGTGAGACAGAAACTCGCTATAGCGGGCGCGATGGACGAATTACCACTAAAGCGAAGTACGTCACCTCTCAAGCAGAAAAAGCACAAAAAATTCAAGGCGGAACGATCGCAATTAACTAATTACCTCGCGTTAGCTAATGGTTTTGTGTTAACAAGTCACGCCAAGTGAGCTAATTACTTCGAGTTAACTAATTGCAATCGCGTTATGGCACGCTAATAACGGATAACTAGATGCGACAAAGAATCGGTGTCGAGCACCTAAAGGCACCCATAACCAATCAAGAAGTCGAAGGCGCGTTAGCAAAAGCTGAGCGCGCTGTGAATGACCTTTCCCAGTTGCCAATAACATGGCTGGATTTCTGTAATGAAAAGCTGTCCATTGCTTCTGAAAGTATCGGGTTTTTAATCAGGCAGCGAGTTCAAATTCACAAAAGGGGTTATCCAAGTCCTGAGTTGGAGTATCTCAAGCTGATTGAACGTCAAATTGAAGAGCTCAAGCAGGTCTACTTGTCGTTTTATCGATTAGCACCGGGCTTGATTCATCAATTAAGAGGCCAAGAGCCAGAAATCTACAGCTGGCTGATGCTACAAGGCGAGTTGGGCTCAGAGTTGGATAACCTTTTGTGCGGATTGAGTTTACTCGAAGATATTGACGCTAAAACTGCAATGGTCATTGCCGTACAATCTCCGGTTGAATCTATGGATAGCACGCTTTCGGAGCTTATTGAGGGTAATGCGACATCCAGTGCGTTTTACTTTGAATGCTTACGTGTACGTCAAACATTAAGTGTTTCTCTCATCAAGCGCTGGCACAAAGCCAGCATCATTAGCTCTCAAGTTGCTTTGCCACTGCTCGCTTTACAAGACGTAAAAGAGGGGATTGATTGGCTTAATGACAATGCAGGCAGCGAACAATACCTATTTGAACGTTTGATTACCAAACGTGACAGAGGCACTTGGTTCCGTCAGAGCTTTGGCATCGAACCAAATGGATTACCATCAGCGCAAGTGCTCACTTATGCCAAGTTGCTTGAATTAAAAGAGTTTGAGGCGTTTGATATCTCTTCTTCATTAGCACCTGTTGATTTTGCGCTGAGTGGCGATTGGAAACTGGTGCCCCAAATCATCGAGCACTTGGAAAGTCTGGAGGAAGCTGAAGGTGAAATTTGGCTTCAAGCCTTGTATGTCGCCTACGGAAAGCTTCTTCCTCTGACTCCGCAAGATGTTGGTGTCGAATATGAATGGGAAGAGATCGTCGATCTGCTCAATGAGTGGGTGGAAGATGAAAAATATATCCAAAATCTACCAAGCCGCTTGGGTTACGCATTGAGCTTCGAGTCTACGTTAGCTGCGATGCAAGATTCTAACGTTGATGTGCTGTTCCGCGACTGGCTATGGCGCCAAATCTGCATTCAATCCAGAGCCTACGTGCCTTGGGATATGGCGATGCCGATACATCAGCAAGACTGGAACTTCAACAATTTAAAGGCCGCACCTTCTGCGAGCGAACGATTCAACTTAAGGAATAGCAATGCTGTTATGGGATATTGAAGCGCACCCTGAGCTATCACTTAAAGGTCGTTTTCAACGTGACGAAAACGGCGATGAAGTGTGGGTTGTGGTCGCTAAACGTACTTGGCAATTCGATGGTGTGGTTTGGCACGAATTAGGTGAAAGTGAAATCTTCGATGATCCCCAATATTTGGGCGAAGAAGGTTTCTCTGCGATGAAAGTTGACCACGAGTTCGCGTATACCAAAGACAACACAGATGTACTTGTTTACGGCAAAGCGCGCAGCTACGCGAAAAAGCCAGTGACATACCAAGAGTGTCGTGTGCTGATTGATGGTCATATCGATAAGACTCTCGCTATTCACGGGGAACGCGTATGGGTTGAGCATGCTGGCAGTATCACGCTGAGCAATTCAGTCCCATTTATTGAAAAAGACATTGATTACACTTGCGCGGTAGGCGGTGATTTACGTAACCGAATAGGTGGTGGGGTTGCCGACTCCAACAAAGAATTGCTTGAACAGAAAGTACCCTCGATTTTTTATCCCCGAGAGGACTGGAGTGCCGCCGCGAAAAAACTACGCGTTGCGGGGTTCGGGCCTGTGCCTCCGTTCTTTGAGTCGCGCCAGAAGCTGGCCGGCACGTTCGATGACGATTGGATTGAGAATCGCAAGCCAATGTTGCCACTCGATTTTGATAAGCGGTTCTTCCAAAGCGCGCCTATTGATCAACAGTGCAGAGGCTTCCTTCGTGGGGGGGAGCGTTTGATGATGAGTGGCTTTTGTCATGATGACACGCTTTCATTTCGAATTCCTAAAGAAAAATACCGTGCGATCGCGACGTTCAAAGATCAAAGTTATCAAGCTGATATGGCGATGTACACCTTATTCGTTGATGCGGAAAAGAAGACTATATCAATCAGTTACACCGCTGCGTTTCCTTGTCAGGGCAAGGAGCATTTGTTGGTGTCGACATCGATCACTAAGTTGGAAGAGGTAAGCGAGCATGCATAATTCAACAGGCCGTTACGTGCTAGGGATGGAAGTGATGACGCCAACCGGTATGAATTTAGATATTGCTAGTGCAGTTTCGTATGCTGATTTAGGAAGATTCGACCAATGTGTAGGGGATGATGGTATCGAGCGTTTTACTTACGCCAAAATCGAATACACCAAAGAAAGTGAGCAGTTTGAGAAAACGTGTGAGTTAATCACCCACTTGCTTGATTCATTGTTAGCACAGTTACCACGTTCATTGAGACCAATACCTTTGCTTATAGCGGTGCCTGCGTCTGTTTCACTAGTAAAGGTGCAAGAATGGCTTGGTGAAAGTAACTATGCTGAATTTCTCTCTGTGGTGAATGCTGTTCATGCCAGTGGGCCCAGTTTCGTTCTCCAGGCCATGAAATCATTGGATAAATATGATGCTATGATGTGTATCAGTGTCGATTCCTTGGTGAGTTCGATGCAAACACTCATCGATGATGCGATGGTAATGAGTACCAATAATCCATGGGGCGTTATTCCGAGCGAGGGTGGGGCGGGTTTAATTCTTTGTCGAAAAAACACCGTAGAAACATTGAAACTTAAGCCTCAAGCGCAGCTTGGCTACATTGATACGGAATTAAACACTTCAGACCGAAGAGGCATGTTTCGACTTGTTCAACGTGCGAGTAAAAAGCTCGATTCATTTGGTGAAGTGTATTCCGATATGACGAACCTTCGCATGCACTCGGAAGATTACGGTTTTGCTCTGGGGGCTAAAGCAGAACGATTCACGAACCCAGAACAACCGCAGCTTATCAATGAGTTGTGGGGCACGATGGGCAGTTGTTCTTCTCTCGCTTTAATTGCTTTTGCGGTCAGAGAGCACCACTTTAAGCAACCAACTACGTTGTTAATGTTCGACTTTCATGGTGACAAAGGAGTTCTCCAATTACTGCAATGTTAGTGAGCACTCATCGATCAAATGGCAATGAAAGTATACTCATATTATTAGGTTGAAGTTTGTAACACGAAAAAGCGTATAACTCATGCAGTGAAAGCGTAAGTAAAAAGGTCTAATAAGTTAGTAATAATAACTAAAATAATAGGCTTACTGTTTGTTTTAAATACCAACCTTGATACAAGTACGTTCAAGAAAATATTATTCAACTCTAATAATATTTATTCTATGAAAGAGTACTAAGTGTCTAATAATCAGAGTACAGCCAAAGGATATATCGATCAGTTGGTTGTTAAAGCTATTGAGAAAAAGAAACTGAATGAGCAAAGGCTAGCAGAAAAAAATAAGCCGAAGCTTGAGTACGTGCTTTTTTCACAGTTTGATGTATTAGACAAGCTTCCTTCTAAAAATGGTAAGACAACGGTTTACCATCTTGCAAAAAAAGGGCAGCCAGAGAAGCAAATCTGTTGCAAAGTTATCAATGATGACTCGCCAGAATTTGCGAGCAAAATGTTGATTAACGAAGCGAGCAGGCTGGAGCTTTCTCAACACCCTAGCGTGGCTAACTTTGTAAAAATCGGCAACGAATTCGAACGCCCATATTTGATGTACGAGTGGATCCAAGGTGAATCACTGGCAGAAAAAATGGAGCGTCATTCTTCTAAAGGCTTCCGCCACGACCACATCGCTTGGTTGGTGTACCAACTCGCTGGCGCTCTAGAGTTTATGCATACAAGAGGTATCTGCCATCTTGATATTAAACCATCTAACGTATTAGTGAGTGAAGGTGATTACGTTAAGCTCATTGATTTCGGCGCTGCTCGTTACATTGGAGAGACAGAACCTTACGCAGAAGCAAGCTTGAGCTACGCTTCCCCTCTTTATATAGAAACTGGCATCGCGGAACCGCAAGATGATGTTTACTCTCTCGCTTTGCTCGCTGGACATCTATTTTTAGGATCAATATTTGGTGATGCTTGGAATAAGCAGTTAAAAGACCGAAAGCGTCCGGCTTTGATCCCGGTTCATATTTGGAAATTGCTGAAAGAAGTCATCAACAAACCAAGAGGGCATGGCTATACCGCTATTTCTTTTGCTCAACAGTTAGCGCGAATCGATACGCAATCAATTAGCTCAAATTCTAACGCACCAATTTTCAGTAGCTTGCGTAACGCGGACTTGCTGCTTACACACTGTAAGCCAAATGATAAAACGGCGTATGGTCGCTTTAAAATATTAGAGGCGAGCTTAGTGTTGAGTGTGCTGGCAACAGCAGGAAGTTATTTATATCAACAGAATAAAGATCAATTGGATGCCATTTTTTCCCAAGGAGTTGCTCCTGTAACTCACGTTATTACGCCCTCTGAAACGGCTTCTTTTTTGGCTCAGCCTCCATGGAAAATCAAAGAAGAACTGTCTCAAGCTACTCAGAGTATTGATATGACAGAAGCTTATCGAACAGCATATCAAACTCAGCAGTTAAGCCTCTCGAATTTATATGAAGAAAAACAGGCTCAGTTAACGTCGTATCAATCGTTAGCGGATGGCTTACCAATGGCATTAGTCGAATTACGTAAGGAGCTTGTCACCTTGCGAGAAACCCTTGTTCGTGACGGTGCCCTGTTTCCATATGCGGATGAGGCGTTGACTAAAGTGATGTCTGGATTAAATGTCGCGTCTATCGATTCCATGAAAGTATCTGCCATAGCTGGCAGTCGAGATAAGCAGATTGCTCGCTTAATTTTAGATGGTGAAGCTAAGCTCGCAGAAAATGAAATGAAAGAGGCATGGTTATTAAACCAGTCACAAGCCTATTTCTACAACCAAATCTTACCAAAGGCTGTGATGGAAAATATTAATGACTCCATCGATAAACATGCAGAGGCGCACTTTTACACCAAAGCAATTGAAGAAGCTGAATTAGCCAAAGCCTACTTCGGTAATACGCCAGAACTAGACAAAAAAATAAAGGATTTAATCGTCGCAAGAAGCGAATTTATTTTGTTTAGCACCGTGATGGAGCAATCCGTTTACGACAAACAAAAGCTACATGAATCCCTTGCCGATTTAGAACGGAATGCACCAAGTAAATTTACAGAAATCACGAAAATTCTAGATAGCATGGCGTCGGATGCAATTGAGCAGAGCCATCGATTATCTAAGCCAGCAAATGGCGCAATTGCGGTAGCGCGGGCGTTGAGAGATTACTTGACTGAAGGAGACGTGAATTTTGTCCAACATTGATATCGATCGTCTGCTTAATCCTATTTCTGATGAATCTCCAGTGGGTAACGATGCCCGTTACGAGTTTTGCTATGAAATGATGGAGTCCGAAGTGAAGAAATTCGGTTCCTTGTTTGGCGAAACAGTAGATTGGAGCGTGGTAAAAACGCACGCGACTGAAGTTCTAGAGCACCACAGTAAAGACTTAAAAGCCATTTGTTACCTCGTTCGCGCGCTAACAGAAGAGTTTGGTCTGCAAGGCTTTGAACAAGGTCTAAAGCTGCTTAGTGAGGCGTTAAGTCGCTTTGGCGTTGAATTGTATCCTTCCCGAAAGCGGGGTCGAGATGGCGCGGTCGAATGGTTGAACCATCAGTTTAAACTGGTCAGCAGCAAGTTAGCGGAAAGCGCTCAGTCATGGGATTTGGTATCAAACTGCATTTCGACTATTGAAGAAGTGCAGCGCCAGTACGACGAGGTTTACCAAGACTCAGAAGCGGATTTCTTTGAGATTCGCACTCAACTCAATGTCTTATCTCAACAAGCGGCGGCTGATGAGCAGAGCGATGATGCAGTCGTTAACGTCGAACAAGCGGCGCATGCACCAGCTACGCAGCCTGCCGTCGCAGAAACGCCAGCGCAGAGTGAAGTGCAAACCGCACCGGTGAAGGCGGTTCCGCCGGCCCCTAAACCTGCGCCAGTTAAGAAAGCGGTAGCAAAAGAAGTCGATGTCGATACGGACTTCTCTTCGCCTACGGCTTCTAAGCGCACCTTGAAGAAGGTTGCGGAAGTCATGCTTCATGCGAACCCAAGTGATCCGCTGGCTTACCGGATTTATCGTCATCTGACTTGGGATGACATTGATGGTCTACCCGGCCACCAAAATAATCAAACGCCTTTGAGCTTGGCAGTGTCGTCCGATCAACAAGCGGAATACCGAGATAAAGCTGACCAAGAAAGCGACATCGACACCATTAAGCGTTTGGAGCGCACATTAACGGATGCGCCGTTTTGGCTGACGGGCCATTACTTCGTGTATTCGATGCTTAATAACTTGGGCTTTGATGATGCAGCGCTTGCTGTGAAACAAGAAGTGACGCGTTTTGTTGAATCGCTAGAGGGCATCGAGCACCTCTCATTTAAGAATTCTATACCATTTGCAGATGAAGCGACCTTGAGCTGGTTATCGACTCAAGATACTACTTCTTCGACTTCTCAACCTGTTGTTCAAACGGTTGTGATTTCGCAGGAAGACTCGCTGCCAATGGAGGATATCACTCTAGAAAATCTAGGGGAATGTGCCGCAGAGCTTGCCCACAAACTTGAGCTGGATAGCTCGGGACGTGGGCAGTTCATGCTGTATTTACAATTGATAGCAGCTTACCAGTCTGTTGGATTATACCCGTTGTGTTTGCCGTATCTTGAGAAGGGGTGGGAAGTACAAAAAGCGTTTAATCTCGCGAGCTGGGAACCCCACTTATCGTCACAGTTAGAAGACCTAATTCGAAAAACACTCCATCGGTTATTTGGAAGCAAGGATCTTCTACCTGAGAAGTATGAAGAGTGGAAAGCAATTTACGACTAATTAAAGAGTTAGATAAGGAACGAATTATGTCACGTGACGGCTCGGTGGCTCCTAAAGAGCGAATTAATATCCGTTATGTTCCAGCAACTGGCGATACGCAAGAAGACGTAGAGCTGCCGCTAAGCATGATGGTAGTTGGCGACTTTACTGCGCGTGCAGATGAGACACCAATTGAAGAACGTACTCCAATTAACATCGACAAAGACAACTTTAACGAAGTGCTAGAGGGCATGTCTCCAAACGTTAAAGTCAACGTTGAAAACCGTCTTTCTGATGAAGAAGGCGGCCAGATTGGTGTTGATCTGACCTTCCAAAACATGAAGGACTTCTCTCCTGAAGCGATCGCGAAAAGTGTACCTGAACTAAACAGCCTACTTGAGCTTCGCGAAGCCTTGGTTGCACTTAAAGGTCCTCTAGGAAACGTTCCTGCGTTCCGTAAGAAGATCGCATCGGTTCTTCAAGATGAAGAAGCGAGAAAGAAACTGTTGGATGAACTAAGCATTGGCAACGACCAAGACGCGAAAGAAGAGTAAGGGATATCATGTCTGCAGAAGCACAAGCGCCAGAACAAGAAGCAGCCTTAGTTGAATCAGGCTCACTTCTGGATAGCATTCTTAACGAAACACGTTTAAAGCCAAGTGATGAAGGTTTTGACGTTGCAAAACGCGGCGTAGAAGCATTCATCAGTGAGCTACTAAGTAGTTCGAACACAGAGAAAGTCGACCAATCTCTGGTTGATCTGATGATCTCTGAAATCGACCAAAAATTGTCTAAGCAAGTTGATGCAATTCTTCACAACGAAGAAGTTCAAGCGATTGAATCAACGTGGCGTGGCCTTAAGTACCTGGTTGATCACACTGACTTCCGCGAGAACATTCAAATCGAACTGATCTCTGCGAAGAAAGACGAAGTTCTTGATGACTTCGAAGACGCTCCAGAGGTGGTGAAGTCTGGCCTGTACAAGCAAATCTACACACGTGAATACGGCCAGTTCGGTGGTAAACCTGTTGGCGCCGTCATTTGTGATTACGCTATGTCAGCTTCGTCGCCTGACATCAAATTGATGGAATACATGGCTAACGTAGGTGCAATGTCTCACGCACCATTCATAACGTCGGCATCGGCTAAATTCTTTGGTCTAGACAGCTACGAAGAGCTGCCAAACCTAAAAGATCTTAAGTCTGTATTCGAAGGTCCACAGTACGCGAAATGGCGTGGTCTGCGTGAGCACGAAGATGCACGTTATTTAGGTCTATGTACGTCTCGCTTTATGTTACGTACGCCTTACTCTGTTGAAGATAACCCAATCAAGGCGTTTGACTACGATGAGCAAGTGACAGACAGCCATGATAACTACCTATGGGGCAACTCAGCGTACGCGATGGCGTCCAAGATCAGTGAATCATTTGCTAAGTACCGTTGGTGTCCGAACATTATTGGTCCTCAAAGCGGTGGTACTGTACAAGATCTACCGGTTTACAACTTTGAAGCTATGGGTCAAATCGAGACTAAGATCCCAACCGAGATCCTGGTTTCTGACCGTCGTGAGTACGAGCTAGCGGAAGAAGGCTTCATTGCGCTAACCATGCGTAAAGGTTCTGACAATGCGGCGTTCTTCTCTGCAAACTCTGTTCAAAAACCAAAAGTGTTTGCGAACACGCCTGAAGGCAAACAAGCCGAGATGAACTACAAGCTAGGTACTCAGCTTCCTTACATGTTCATTATCAACCGTTTAGCGCACTACATAAAAGTGCTACAGCGTGAGCAAATTGGTTCTTGGAAAGAGCGTTCTGACCTAGAAATCGAATTGAACAAGTGGATTCGTCAATACGTTTCTGACCAAGAGAACCCGCCAGCGGAAGTTCGTGGTCGCCGCCCACTTCGCGCTGCGAAGGTTGAAGTATCAGACGTAGAAGGCGATCCAGGCTGGTACAAAGTATCGATGTCTGTACGTCCTCACTTCAAGTACATGGGCGCAAGCTTCGACTTGTCTCTAGTTGGTAAGCTAGACCAATAACCCATTACTGAAACCATCAAGCAGCCAGTGAAGACTGGCTGCTTTTTTCGTAGGATCGCATATGGAAAAAGGTTACCGTCTTTTAGAGCGGATCGAGCTAGGAGAACCAAAAAACTGCTACGAGAAAGTGGTGTCTCATAAGCATTTGATTGAATCCATTCACTCGCATCTCGCTGACTTGTTGAATACGCATTCCGGCAACGCAATGATCGACAATGAGTATGGTCTGCCAGATTTTAACGACGTACTTTCTAACAACACAAACCTCGTTCGCCATATTCAAAAAAACATCACGTCAACCATAGAACGCTTTGAGCCCCGATTGCTTAATGTCGAGGTTCATTACCGTGAAGATCACCATAATCCATTACAACTCGGCTTTGGTATTCGCGGCGAAGTTTCCCATAACGGCGGTAAAGTCCCAATGTCGATCGATGTCTACATGGGAACCGACGGCCAATTTAACGTTTAGTAGGTGCCACTTGAGTAACAGTAAATACTTTCAAGATGAACTCACGTATTTACGCGAGTCGGGTAGTGAGTTTGCCAAATATCATCCGAAGTTAACTCACTTTCTCTCTGAAGGAACTTTTGATCCAGATGTCGAACGATTGCTGGAAGGTTTTGCTTTTTTGACCGGACGCATCCGCGAAAAGATTGACGATGAACTTCCTGAGCTAACGCAATCTCTGATGACTTTGCTGTGGCCACATTACATGCGTTCGATCCCGTCTTTGTGCATTAGCGAACTAAAACCGCATACCGGAAGTGTTACTGAGAAAACCGTGGTGAAACGTGGTGCGGAAATGGCCAGCGAGCAGGTAGAAGGCACGCAGTGTTTGTTCCGTACTTGTTATGACGTCAATCTATACCCAGTTACGATTACTAACATCGAACAAACTAACAGCCGCACCAGTTCGATGATTGATGTGACGTTATCGACGGAGCATGGCCTGGAACTGTCTCGGATCGGCTTAGATACGTTGCGTTTGCACCTGCATGGTGAGATTCATATTACTCGCACTGTCTTCTTATGGCTGTTCCGTTATCTAGATTACGTCGAGTTGGATGTTGGTGGCGGCTACAAACATCGTTTAGGGCCAGAGTACGTTAAGCCAGTCGGGCATGAAGAGGACGAGGCGCTGCTGCCTTACAGCAAAAACTCCTTTGCAGGCTACCGTTTGCTGCAAGAATTCTTCTCTTTGCCAGATAAGTTCATGTTCTTCGACATTAAAGGCTTAGAGTGGCTAAAAGGCATTCCGCAACGCAGCACGGTCAAAATCAAATTCCACTTTAAGCGTGCTTTGCCTTCAGAAGTGGTACTTAAAGATAAACACTTAAGGTTGCACTGCACACCTGCCGTTAACTTGTTTGAAAAAGACGGCGACCCAATCCGTTTAGAGCATCGACGAAACGAGTACAAGGTGCGTCCACAAAGTAACACTCAGGAGCATTACGAGGTTTATTCCATTGAGCAAGTGGAGAGCTGGAGTAAAGACGAGCGTCGCCGAAAACCACTGATTGAATTTGAATCGTTTGAGCACCAAATCAACCAGCGTGATAAGCGAGAGTTCTACAAATCCAAAGTGGGCGAGCGAGTAAGCGGAAGAGGGTTAGAGCGCTATATCTCATTCCATACTCACAATGGCGACATCGCGGATTTAGGGACTGAAACAGTATTGATGAAACTGCAATGCAGTAACGCGGACTTAGCGGAGCGCCTGTCAGTAGGAGACATCACGTACGCGACGCACAAATCGCCAACGTATGCGACGTTTAAAAACATTACTAAGCCAACACAGTCAGTAAGTCCTCAGGTTAATGGTGAGCTTCAATGGCAGTTGATTGCCAACATGTCGCTCAACTACTTGTCTTTGGCCAATATCGATGTGTTGAAAGTGTTGCTCTCGACTTACGACTTCCACTCTCGAGTTGATAGACAAGCCCACCGCGCGTCGATTCATCGACTTGATGGCATTATTTCTTCAGAGATGAAACCAATCGATCGCGTATTTCGTGGTGTATCTGTGCGTGGTAACCAATTCAAGCTCGTGACGGACTCTAAGTTCTTCGTAAATGAAGGCGATATGTTCCTTATGGCCACGGTATTGAATGAGTTTATCCGTTTGTATTCGAGTGTGAACTCCTTTACCGAACTAGAGGTGTTCGATGAAGCGACGGGCGAGGTTTACAACTGGGCAAGCCTAATCGGGCAGCAGACAATACTATGATTAATACACTTTCTGATAAGTCGAATGAGTTTAGTTTCTACCAAGCGGTGTTGCTGTTAGAGAAACACTACCAGCTGGAGCCAAACTCAAACTTTGTTGCCGTGGGCGAGAACAAATACTTCCATCAAGAGCGAATTGAGTTCAGCGTGTCGCCAAACCTGTGCTTTCCAAAGAGTGATATGGATTTTATTACTCATATGGAAAGAAACGGACAGCAATATTCACGTATTGAGACGAACTTTCTTGGCTTGCATGGTTCAAGCTCGCCCCTACCTGCGTCTTACACTGAGAAACTCGTCGGTCGTGATCCCGATGATAACCCAGTGAAGGATTTCTTCGATTTTTTCCACAACCGCTATACAAGCTTACTGTATCGTGTTTGGAAGAAATACCGATATCACGTGCAGTACAAAAGCGGGGCGAGCGATGCGTTTTCTGGGCGCATACTGCATTTGGCTGGTCTGTCAAGCGTTATGCAAGATTGTGAAGTAGCGGAGTTAGATCGAGCGAAAGTTCTGTCTTACGTGAACCAGTTATCTACGCGTACACGCTCACCCAAGCTTATTTCCGGTATTGTTTCGCACTACTTTTCACTGCCGAATGTGCGAATCGAAGAATGGGTTTATAGACGCGTAGAAATCGCTGAAAGCCAGCGTAACAAACTCAACCGCTCCAATTGTGTATTGGGGCAAAGCTTACACTTGGGGCAAAGCATTGCGGATTTGAACGGCAAGTTTAACTTGTGTATCGACAACATTGATTTTGAAACGTTTAAGCAGTTTTCCTACGATGGTGAGTTACATAAGACGCTGGTGGGCTTGATGCGCTTTATTCTGCGTGACCCAATGTCGTGGGACCTAAAGTTGACAGTTAACCTAGACAGTATTCCAGAAAACAAACTGGGTAATGGAGAAGGGAACCAACTAGGTCAAACGTTCTGGCTAGGAAACCCAGGTGATAAAGACGCCAAAATTCGACTTATCGGAAGCATATAAGAAAGCCGCTCAACGAGCGGCCCTTTATGTTTTCCTCAAAGAGGTCAGAAAAGCTTAACGACTGATCGGCTGATGCAGTACAACGGTAGTATCAAGCCTTTGAATGCCGTTAAATGATTCAATTTCATTACAAAGATGATGAATAGACTGCAGGTCGGGCGCTTCAATTAGGGCAATAATATCAAAGTTGCCACCAACAACGCTCGTTAAGCGAACCTCAGGGATTTCTTTAAGTGCATTCGTTACATCATTCTTCTTACCCTTTTCACAAGAGATCAGTAGATAACTAGCGGCTTTTCGCCCTTCATTTTCTACACGAATCTGTGCGGTATAGCCTTTGATAATACCGGTCTTTTCTAAACGATTAATTCTTTCTGCTACTGCTGTTCGAGACAAACCAATGTTTCGGGATAGATTCGCAATCGACTCTCGCCCATTCGACAATAGACTTGAAAGTATTTTTCGATCTAATTTATCTAAACCTTGTAAAGTCATGTTTGAAATCATGTGTTCTGCCTATTTTGTTTTTATATTGTTATTAAATCGACTCTGGGAGCGTAAAGTTATACAGCTCAGCAAGAGTGAATGGGTTTTTCTGTGTCAACGGAGTGATGCGTAAGCTCAAGTCCCTCCCTGACACTTTTATGTCACTGACAAAGCTGCCGTTATGAGTGTTTGTCAAGGTCGAGTCACCTAGCAATCTGTATATCGCCCATTGACCACTCTTATTTAAAACGTGCTGTCTGCCTTCATCGGTTACATCCTGGAGTGTGATACTAATATTGAAGTCACCATTTTGCGGTGGCCATGCCATTTCACGAATGCGGCTTGGACCGTGGTAGTAACTTATATTGGTATCTGCAATTTTTAAGCTCGCTCTAATCGCACTAGAATCAAGATCGAGTACTCTTGCACTAAACGGAATATGAACGCGGTTAGTGCTTTTATTAATTAATGTGTCTCGAATAACGTTATAGTTACGCAGTTGCACTAACAGAGCCGGAGAGATTGGCATCGTCTCGCCATCCACCTGTTTTGGCGTCCATAAATTGGTATCGTAGAACGGTGCAAAATTTTTCTGAATAAATGTGTCTAACAAGCCACCTGAAGCAAACAGTAATTCAAAATCTTCAATTGAGATTTCCTCGGTCGCTGTTAGATCAAATGGGTATCGTCCTAGCCCTATCTCTTTAAACTTGGTGTAAATCTCGCTGTACCATTGGGTTTGAATGCCTTTAGCGGACTCTTTAATCATGACTGACCAGCTTTGTTGAACCACATCTAACAACCAGCTACGAACGGGTTCCGGTGATTTTTGGGCAATCTGTTTAAGTTTGATTAATGGGTCAGCTTCACTGCTGTTCATTCGATGCTGAGCTGCCGCTAGCGCCGCCATTTGCGGGTCAGGTGCATCAGCGATGTCTTTCATATATGTGCGAACACGGCTTAACGCTGTTACGGTCTCATCCCAAGGAGTAGGGGAGTTTGGTGTTTCACTGACCTGAAGTTGGTTTAATAAGTGAAAAGCTTGTTCAACACGTTTCATCAACAAGTAATCAGGCTTAACTACTTCCTCTACTGCGTCTGATGCGGAGTCTGCCGCTGCCACGAGTTTCGGGTCTAGCTTTGAAATCAGAGCATTTTTTTCACCAACGGGTGAAAATTGTGTGTTGGCATAGACCTGCTTCAGTACGGTTGTCATTGGTGAAGAAGGACCCGAGATTAAGTCTATCGCGTTCGTTAGATCGCCGACATTGTCATAGTTTTGGACTTTTAGTTCACTCAGCGCATTGCGCCAATTACTGATGTAGTCGTCAGTATATTTTTTACGTACTTCCTCTTTGAAGGCTTCTTGTTCTTCACTAGTAGGAATAACGTGTTGTGACAGACCTAAAACCCAGTTGTCACTGATGACTTGTTGTGACATTAGGTCCACGCGTGGTCGATAAAAAGTACTAAAACCAGTGGAGGTATAGATCTTATCTACGATCAAGCGTTCACTATCGATTGGTGTGTTGAATACATTGCTAAACTCAAAACCCACAGCTCGTTGCAGATCTAGGGTTCCTAAATCAATCGAATTTGCTTCGTTTAAAATGCCTGCATAAACGAGATCAACATTCGAATTTGCTAGCAATGAGCGACGTGTTGCGCGAACAAGATCCATATTGATATCAATTGGATCAAACTGTGTGCGAAAGTAAGCGTCCAAATAGCGCATCGCCTGATTGACGACGTCACTTTGGTTGCTCAAATCGTTCATCATTTGGAGAGTTTGATGACGCAAAAAACGGATATCACGCTTTGTTGGATCGTTTAGCATTAGATACCCCTTCAATAGAGGTAAAGCGCGTGTAAAAGTGTTTTGATTTTGTGTCAGTTGTAGACGGTAACCTTTCTCAATGAGAGGTATCAACTGTTGAGCAACGTCCTTAAGTAATGCTTCGTAAGCGATGCGAGTGCTTTGATCCAAACGGCTAATGTTGAGTGGTAATATCTCTTCATCCAAAGCCTTAGAACCTTTAAGCCACGCCCCATAAGAAGGCTCTATTGCTTTCGTCGCCTTCGCTAAAAGCTCATCGAATCTTGCATCTTGCTCCACTTGTGATTTGTCATCGATACTCAAGAGTTGATTCATCACATGTAAGTTACTGTCTAATGTCGTGAAAAAGAAGTAACTGCCCCCAGTAAGCAGGATAATAGAGCCGAGTATTGCCAAACGGCTTTGTCTCTGAATTAGACGAAGATACGTCTTGTTTTCGCCCGCAAAGTCGCTTTCCGGCAATATTTGTGAATCAATCAGAAAGCGAGAGAAATAAGGCGTTTCTGTTAACTGAGTATGCTCTGACGCGATAATAGGTAAGTTGAAGTAATTACTACAACTTTTTGCAAGTAAATTGTACTTGCGACCGCCTTGCAGACTCGAACTAAAGAAAATCTCACGGATGTCTAGTGAATAGACACCGTTGTTAACATCACATAGACGCTCAAGCACATAGCTGACTTCAGACTGACATAGCTCAAACTGCTTAGGGAAAGCGAGTATTGCTTGTTTCTCATCAATGTCCGTTGAATTAGCGGATGCATCTAGCGCATTACTTTCAAGCACTCTCACTAGATTTCGATAGCTATCGCGGTAGTACTCTGCAAATACACCTTTGGCTTCTTTTAGTGGGATAGAGAGGAACTCAACACGTGTCTTGAGAGAGCTAAAGTGCATGTATTCTTTAAAGCCATCTAACTTGTCTAGCTTTGACATAATCAAATAGATTGGCAATGCTGAAGACGTTTTAGAGTTGATGGTACTCAAGCGCGCCAATAACGACGAAATGGTGTACTCTTTTTGCTCTGGCTCAGAGACGATCATGAACTCGAAATCGGTGAAGAATAGACACCCAGAAAATGGCTTTCGAGGTCGATGATGAATAACTTCTTCAATGAACGTATTCCATAAAGAAGCATCACTGCTTGATACTTCCTGGAACACTAAGCGTTGGTCAGGTTTGATGTATACAGCGCTGTCAGATTCGTACCATTCAAAAAAGTCATTCTTAGCGGTTCTAGTGCGATCCATCGGTTTAATTGCACTAGAATTAAATAAAAATTGACGTCGCCCTGACCCTTTATTACCAAGCATCAGGTAAATTGGTTTCTTGCCTGAGTTAGCAAGAAGAGGCTGGATAACCATAGAAAGTGCTTCTTCCTCGGTTTCCAAATGTTGAGCTTTAGCGTTGTTCTTTTTCTTCAACCATAATGTGAATTGAAAAGTGACGTAAACAATGGCGATAGCACCAAGGGTCAGCCAAAGATGAAGTTGATCGATTTCGTCAAGAAAAAGCAGATAAATAGTGGTGATAATTGCAACCACTAAAAGCATCAATATAGTAGAAATCACCACTGGATTTCTAAACAGTTTTTGTTTGAACATAAGCCTAAAACTTCTTTAATTGTATTGTTATTTATTGTCAGTTTTTTCAGCTTGTAGCTGACTCAATTTATATAGGTAGATGTTCAGTAAAAGGGTTGCGCGGTCAATTTCCTTTTGCTGTGAATACTTTTCAGCGTATTCAATACGACCTAAAAGCGGGAATAACGAGTTACTGTATTCGTACGCCTTTTCAGAGTTCTTATCTACATTCTGTCTAGCTACGTTGGCAAACACCGTTCTTGCGTCTGAGAATCGCTTATAAACATCCATAAACTGGTCTTCTAAATGGGCGCTCTGTGTCAAAAAGTTTTGACGTAGCTGCTGTGCAGAAGACGAATCCGGATAGATTGCGATTAATTCATTGGTCAAGCTATCGAGCTCGCTGACGTTACTTACTTTTGCTGAGTCTAAAAACCAGTTATTCATCATAATATCGACACGATTAATGGCCTGCGTTTTCAATGACTGAGCATATTTTTTATTTTCGTAATCTAACGAGGCGACCAAATTTACAAGTTCATTAAGTGAAGCTTGATTAATTTTTTGTTCCAATGTTCGATAACGTTGTTGCTCGTACATGAAATGTGAACATATCGCAGTAACAATCAAACCAATAACGAAGTAGATCATAAATCGACCAGACTTTGCCGGTGATGCTTTCTCTTGGCTATTTAGGTTGGGTGATGACACCGGTGCCGGAGAGGGAGACACATTCACTTTAATTTCAGGTGCCTTCTGCGTTGCTGCAGGAGCGCTAGTGTTGGCTTGTTTTTTCTCGCGTAACTCAGCCGCAATTTGTTGTTCTTTTATCTGCTCAATCCATTGATTCAAAATACGGCGAATGCGACCTAATGACGGCGCTTCAATACCGTAATGAAGACGAAGCTCTTCCTCAATCCTCAAGCATAATTGATGTGCTGCCTCTATCAATGGAAGCTCTTCTGGTAACGCCCGATGCTTATTAATTCGTTTTTCAGTATGCTCTACCATCCATTCAATAGCGCTCATTCGTGCCTTTGACTTTGAATGCTCTGGATACGCGTTGAACCAATATACGACACACACATCAAGTATTGAGTTTAACCCTTCAACAAGGCCTCTTAAGCCGTCGTTATAGGTTGACGCAACGGTAAAGTAACAGCAACAACGTAGGTCTTTCGCTTGGGTACTCAAGATCTTTTTTGAGAGTGTTTGAACCGTTTTCCACGAGACTCTCCCTGTGACTTTATTCAGGTTGTTTATTTGACGTTTAATTTCGTCAAAATCCTCAGAACCATTAGGATTAGAGCCGCTTGGGTTATTTTCATCGATTGGTCTTCGAGCGAAGTCGGTAAAAAACATAAGGAAAGTTCCAACTGATCATATAGAAGTATTAAGTTATATAGGATTTCACTACTGTTATATTAAATTATAAGCAGTGCACATCTGTCGCAATTCTATAGACAAAATAAGCGGATTAGATAATAAAAATTCATTAAAAGAAATTAAATTACTTTTAGTGTGATCTTTGTTCATAATATTAATATCAATAGTTAAGTCTATTTATAAGAAGAAACTTATATATGAAGATGAGAACGTTGATTAAAAAGTAACTAAATTGTTATCGAAGATTACGCTTTGTTCAATTAGCAATCAAATTCTGTTACTTCTATTTAAATAGAAAGATTTACTGTCTCGTCACTTAATCTGTAGTCGGTTCTTTAGTTTTTGTTTGTAGGTAAAACAACCAACCTGATAGTTGAAATGTATTAAATTATAGGTGTTTTTTTAGGCTTATTGAAAAAGAGAATATAATTGATATCTTTCGCTTCTAAGTAGAATATCGGTTTTCCTAGAGGGACGAAATGCTAAAACCAAGTCAAATTGGGCTGATTTCAGCCATGTGTCTATTTTCTTCTGTTGCAATGGCAAAAGGGGAGCGATATGGACTCTCTACCAGTATGTTGACTATCGATAGCATTAAATACGATGAAGGTAAAAGTGGTGAGCAGGATACGCTTAGGTTCGGCTTGGTTCATACTCGTCCTATTGATGAAAACAATAACCGTTGGCGTTGGTGGTTAGGGTTAAACTATCTAGCAGAAGATATTGAAGCGCCAGCAAACGGCTTATATCAAGAAGCGACGAACTATGAACTTCGTGTTGTTCCTCAATATGCGTTGACTTCTTGGAGTGTTTTCACGCCATATGTTGGTGCGGGCTTGTCTGTCGGTTACTCGCAATATTCTAATCGCTGGCAAGTAGACCAAGAGGGCTATCGTTATGAGAGTGTTGAAGATATCGACCAGTTTGAGTTAGGTGCGGTTGTGACCCTTGGTACTGCTATAAAGTTAGGCAGTAATCCTGACGCCCATATACAAATTATCCCGCAGGCCTCTTATATCCTTCCGGTTGTAAATGATGGAATTGGTGGGCTTGAACTATCAGTTTCTTTGCTCTTTTGAGGTTCGTAAATGTACTCAAATCAGCTAGTTTTATTTATCTCAAAGTGTCCAGAGGAATACACCGGTGCAAAGCATATTGAAATGCCTGAAAGTGGTGGTTCGATAGGTCGTTCCCCAAGCTGTAGCGTGTCTTTAGCCGATCACAACCGCTTTATATCGGGCACTCATTGTTTGCTCAGCGTGTATGGAGATACCTACTATATAAGTGACGTATCAACTAACGGCACAATGGTAAATGGGAATAAAATACTAAAAAATCAACCCGTTGCGATAGTTGATGGCGACATCATTTCTTTAGGGCAATATGAGATTGGTATTTCTCTTGAGCACGTTACCTCAACACTAGACATCGCCGCTGATATTGCTCCTGAGCGAGTATCTAGCGATCCTCTGGTTAGTCTAGGAGATGCGGTTGTCGAAGAGGAAGAAAAAGTCGGTGCCTTAGAAGATTTGTTTATGGAGACTAAACAGGATGACATTGATTGTCATGATCCTGTTGCTCACCTTAATTTTTCGATGCAGCGAGATGACGATTACTTAATTCGTGATAATGAGCGCACAGAATCTGAACAACCTAGAACCGTGGAAAGTACGCGTCAGGTGGTCGATGACAGTTTCAGCATATATTCCGAATTCGATCAGCCAAGCCTAATCCCTGAAGACTGGATGGCTGCGGAAACCAAGAGTAACGCATCAGACAATGATGCATCAGCGCCAGAAAGCGGTAAGGCACATAGAGCCGATATTGCCTCAGCTGAGGTGATGCAACCAGGCACAGTAGCCCCAGATAGCACGATTCAAAGACAACATCGTACGCATAATGTTACTGAGATGGCCGTAGAGCAGGCTAATACAGGGTCAAAATGGGAAGAGATGACCCAATCTTTTACGCCTTCTCCTAACACTAATCAGCAACTTCAAATACCTACGGCAGAGCATGCGATAAACAGTACGACGAAAGCACAAGTCGATACTGATGCGGCCGTTTGCTCTCAAGATATAGCGCAAGCGTTTTTTGATGGTTTGGGTATTCGAAACCCAGAGTTGATGACAAACGAGGCGCAGTTATTCAAGCAAATGGGCACTTGCTTGCGTTTATGTATTGATAACCTACAGAAAGAGTTGCACGAAGTGGAATCGTTAAAAGATGAGCAGAGTGCGAGTGAGGCTAACTCGAACATTGCAGAGCTAATGCTTACTTTGAATAGTCAGCAATTACTGGCTCCAAATGAACTGGTTGAACAAATGCTCGATGAGTTGAACGACCACCAAGTTATGTTTAACAAAGCACTGAATGAGCTCGTTTTAGAACAGTCAGAAACGAACGATCCCGTAGCATTTGCTAACAGGGTCGCTAGCCAGTCTTTGTTCTCAACTAAGTCAAAGCTGTGGGCCGAATACCTAGATTTCTACACTAATAATCGTCGCCTGCTTAATGAAACATCCTTAAAAGGGCTGATTAAGAAAAACTATAACAAAGTGATTAAGGGAAACCATGCGTAGTATCGCCGTATTACTCGGATTTGCCATGTTGTCCGGTTGTTCCATGTGGGATCAATTTAAAGAGTCCACTGGTATCACACCAGAAACTTCGTCGATTGAATTGGTTATTGAGGCATCACCTGTACTCAATGTGAGAAATGGGGGCCAGTCATCTCCAGTTATTCTCCGTCTTCACGAATTAAGTTCGCCAGTATTGTTCCGAAGCTTAGATTTCTTTGCCTTGTTTGAGAGCGATAAAGCGTCGTTGGGTGATGAGTACATCAAACGTTACGAATATCAAATACAGCCAGGTGGAAAAGTTCATGAAATGCTAACGCTAGACCCTGACACTCGTGCCGTCGGTTTTTCAGTGGCTTTTCGTGATATTGATGGTTCGTCATGGCGAAAAGTGGAAGTTATTGAAGAGAAGAGCGAGTACTACATCAAGCTCAAGTTAGAGGGCAGTGAGTTAATTTCTGATAACACTCGCGGCATTGAACAGGTTTACTTTTAAGGGATAGAAACATGTCTTTATACAATCCAGTTGTTTGGCAAGATGGAATGTTCATGAAGCCGCAGCATTTTCAACAACTCGATCGTTCACAAAGTAAACTTTCGAGCATGCTGAGCGCCAATGCGTCGCCTTTGCATTGGGGAATTAAACGTTTAGAAATCAACTCTCAGTTACTAGCACTGGGTAAAATCGGTATTACTCGTGCTGAAGGTATTTTACAAGACCGGACACCATTTGAGCTTCCGTTGCTTGCCGAGCTGCCTGAAGTGAAAGATGTAGATCCTTCTATTGCCGATAAAGTCGTTTATTTGTGCTGTCCGTTACCATCGGAACGTTCTGAGTTGTTTGGTACCAAAAAAGACGGTGCGCGCTATACGATGGAATCTCAAGAAGCGGTTGACGCTTGTTATGATTCGGAAGACATGGCAAATATCGTCGTCGGTAAGCTTAACTTTTGCTTAATGTACGATCATGAAGATAAGAGTGCTTACACGTCTATTCCGATCTTAAAGATCTCAGAAGTGAAGCCTGATGGCAGCGTGATCTTAGATGATAGTTTCATTCCTACCTGTATCGATATTCATGCGTCGACAGTACTGAGTAAATTTGCGACCGAGTTTGCTTCTATGTTGAAGCATCGCGCGGAATCGATAGTTCAGCGATTAGGGGTGGTGGATCAACAAGGTGTATCATCGGTTTCTGACTTTATGCTATTGCAAGCGCTCAACCGATACGAACCCTTGTTTTGGCATTTCGCCAGCACAGAAGCTGTGCATCCTGAGTCTTTGTATCGAATTCTTCTTCAGGCAGAAGGTGAGCTTTCGACGCTGTGCTCAACGACACGCCGACCTATTGAGTTTACGAAGTACAATCATGGTGATCTTACTAGCTGTCTTTCTCGCGTCCTAGACAGTGCGAAAATGACATTGAGCGTGATGTCTGAGCAAAGAGCAATTCCACTGACCTTAAAAGATCAGAACTATGGCATCAGAACGGCAGCAATCCCTGACAATAAGATCATCGATACGACGACCTTTATCCTCGCAGTTAAAGCTGACGTGACCTTGGATGTCCTGCATACCCAGTTTGTCAGCCAAACGAAGATCGGTTCTATCGATAACATACGTGACTTGATTAACCTTCAACTGCCTGGGATTGAGATCAAACCAATGCCAGTAGTGCCACGTGCGCTGCCGTATCACGCTGGCTACACCTATTTCGAGCTCGATAAAACGGGCGAAGAGTGGATGGCATTGAAGAACACTGCTGCGATTGCGATTCACGTTGCGGGCGATTTCGCTAACTTATCATTGCAACTTTGGGCCGTTCGTCTATGAGTTACGCAGAAACCGACGTCACCGTAGTCTTATTCCAACCAGAGCCTGGCAAACCAATGGAGGTAATGCCAGCGCCTGACTTGTCGAGAAACATCGCAGTACAAGATCTATCTATCGATAACATGGGTATTAACCCGCTAGTGGACCAGTTCTCATGGTTGATCGCCAGTCTGTCTTGTATGTCTTCGATCCCTTGGCTTGATGACCCGATGCCATTTCGTGAACAAGTGGCACGTGAGATTCGAAAAGGCGAACGAAAACTTAATGAAATGGAGCTCGATCGTGCTTCGGTTCTTGTAATTCGTTACTGCTTGTGTGCGGCGATTGATGAATCTGTTTGTCGGCAAGAATGGGGGGCAAATAGTCACTGGAGCCAGAACAGCTTACTGTCTGAATTCCATAATGAAACGTCTGGTGGTGATAAGTTTTTCGTTATTCTCGACCGCTTAAAAGCCGACCCTCGCAAATACCGTCACGTTATAGAGTTTCTCTATTTATTGCTTCAACTTGGTTTCCAAGGCAAGTACGGCCGTGAAGAGCGTGGCAACGAAAAGTTAGCGGAAATTGGCAGCACCATTTATCGATTAGTGCGAGATGACCGCCTAGCAGAACAAGAAAAAGTTTCTTTAATCAACCTTAAAGCTAAATACCTAAAGAAGCCGTTAAAAAGGGTAATTTCACCCAAGCTGATCTTAAGTCTTAGTGCGATGACGTTTGCGCTTATGTATGCGGCAACCTACATCGTCATAGACTTAAAATTTCAGCAACTGCTTGAAATGTATAGATAACCAGAGATCTAAAATGAGATCTTCTGCCAGTTTTAGGGCTTATTGTGAATATCACTGGTCTTTTAGTGAAATTCACTAGTTATTTAGAGAGATTGCAGTTTGCGATCTCTTTTATCATTCAATCAATAAAATTCAAATGGATTGGTTATGGGCGTAACAGTTGGTGCGAATGGACTTTCGATAGTTCATAAAGGCTCAGGTGGTGAAGCGAATGCAACGCTCCCAGATGTTTGTTTAACTAAGGTCGGCAAGCCAGTCGTCCCTATCCCTTATGGCAACAATGCTAAATCAGCAGACCTTGCTGGTGGGACTACGACGGTCTCTATGGATGGCGGTAACTGTGTCGCTATCAAGGGCAGTACGTTCTCAAAAAGTACCGGCGATGCGGGCGGTGACAGAAAAGGCGTTTCCTCTGGCACGATAGAAGCTGAAGCAAAATTCATTTCAGCCTCACCAACGGTTAAATTTGAAGGTAAGGGCGTATGTCGCCTGTCCGATCAAATGACCATGAACAAAGCCAACACCATGTGTTTGGGTGGGGCACAAAACCCATCGGTTTCTGTTACGGAAGATCAGGAAGGGACGTATACGCTGGATATAGAATGCAAATATCCAAATGGGCTCCCTTACTCTAATGCACAATTTTCTTTAGTCGAACCTTCAGGTGCTGTCATTGGGAGTGGAGTGCTGGATTCTAGCGGAAAAGCATCTGTTAATGGTCTCGCTCTAAAAGAATGCAAGTTAGTGCTCAGTGAAACTCAAGACTCTTACACCCCGAACCAATCTTTAGCTGAAAATATTGTGACGGAAACTTACCCTGATCCGAATAATTTTTGTACGTTTGTCGCAGGTCGCCGCTCACCATTTTGGGAAGATCGTGTTGGGGTTGCTAATGACTGGGGGATATTGATGTCCCCATCCTTCAGTGATGATGACTTTAAAGACATTGTGTTAGAGCAAAGCCGTATATCGTCTCCTTATGCGATTAGTCAAAATCACTCTAAAGACTTTTCTGATGCTTATGTTTCGGCACTTTATCACATCCAAACTGATACTACTGCGCTAGAGAAATATGAACCTTTAGTTGAACTGCTCTTGGAGCAAGTGCACGAAAATGGCGATATATTGAGAGTCTTATATCAAGCTGATGTGTTTGAGCCTCCCTATGAATTATTAGCGAAGCTTCGCTTTTTAGGGACTGGGAATACTGTGAAGTATTTGCAGTTTGTTTTATGGACGTTGATAAACAATCAAATCTGTTCATACATCGATGAGCTAAACAGTGAAATCATCGGTCGTTTAGATTTCATACAAAGCCAAGCTTCTGCAAGATCGTTGAGTTCTGTTGAAGAGGGTATAAACGGTTATAAAAAAGCACTTAACCACTTCAAACAAGCACTTCCTGACGTCATTAGCCAAATTTTCGAAACCAAAAATGACACCCTAATTTCTATATCGGCAATGGCCCTTGGGAGCACCGTTAACATAGCGAGCCAATCTAGCTTTGCTACTAATTTAGGTAGGGTTAATGCGGTGGTGTACACGAAGTCAAACAACTTGAACCGCCCATCATTTGTCACTTTTGACGATAACTTTTCTGACTAGGACATTTAAATCATGGATGCAGTTTTTCCGATAGCGCAACGAGAAGGTGACGCTTACTACACGCTCAGTGATTTTACGAAATTGTTTGATCAAGCTAAGAGCGGTCGTTATTTAATAGGACAAGGGTACGGTTGGCATAGTGGCATTCACTTAACATCAAAAATGTTACCGTGGGGGAAAGGGCTCAGACCTATTCAAGCGATGCTTGATGGAAAAATAGTGGCATTTCGCATAAATCCTGATTACCTAACATCAACGTACCAAGAGCAAGAGTTTAAGTATAGTAATAACTTTGTGCTTATCGAGCATGAGGCTGTAAACCCCGAAGATAATGAAGATGTATTTAAGTTCTATACACTTTATATGCACCTTGCGCCACCTTCAGATATTGGCGCCAATTCATCTATAACCACGCGTTACCGTTTACAAGAAGCGAGAAATGTACGCACTTTCAAACATAGTGATGTGCCTATTAATTCTGGTGAAAAAAAACAGTCGATGTCTAAAGGAACATTACTTGAATACCTGTATGCAGAAGAGAAGGAGACCCATCCATACCAGATCGACAAAAATACCTACAAAATGATAAAGTGCCGTGTGGTAGAGAATGGTAAATCGGCAAGTGGTAGCGAAAAAGCACTGTTAAACAAGATTGTTTGGTTTGCTTCGGGTCTCAATAGTGACTTTGACATTTTAGAAGATTCCTCTGCTGTCCTATCAGAACCAGTTTCAGAACCTAAATGGATGTCGGACAAGGCGGCAATGATTAGGGACGGTAGTGTGGTTTCTTTACTCCCACTCCTATTTAGAGAGGGGATAAAGGTTTCAGCTGGGGAAGATATCGGTTACATGGGACTGCATGAGTACAGTAACGATGCAATTGGAACTAAGAAAGAAGATAATCGTGTGCATATCGAGATGTTCTCTTTTGAGGAGCCGCCCGAATTTTTCAAAAAACAGATTTCTCCCAAAAATGCGGAAGAAAATCCACTTGTTGTTCTCGATGGGGCCGATAGTAGCGGTGCCGTTGATATGAGTAATTCGTTTATTCAGCAATTACTTGAATCTGTGACAGAAGATCAAGTAACGGACTTCTCCTCGTTCACTGCTCGCGATGCCAAAGTATACTTAGACGGTAAGCGTAAACACTTTGAGCGATTTATTGTGAAACATCCTACAGATTGGCATACAGAGTCGTCACAAAGTCTTTATGAATCAATCCATCAGACCGCAAAGGAAGCTCTAGATATTAAGTGCTCCGCTGGTTTTGTGACTATAGAGGACTACCGTAACTCCCCATGGCGCGATCAAGTGATGGATAGCTTTGATCTTTTCTCGCAATTCGAACTGGAAAGAGCAGATAAGTTCTCATGGATGCAAGATTTACAAGGTGATTTGCAACTAAGCGATGATAAGAGTCTTTGGCATTATTGGCCTTTTATTCCTCAAACTCAAGGTGCCTTTAAGTTTACTCTAGAAATGCTACAAGAGGTATACCCTGAAGTTAAAGACTCTAAGCGGGATGTCTTACAAGGTATTGTTAATGAACTAAATGATCACATGCTTTTTTATAAGCTAGATACGCCTTTACGTAGAACACACTTTTTTGCTCAGCTTATGCAAGAAACCGGTGAGAGCCTAAATATGGCTGAATATACCAATTATCGTATTTCTACGCTGGATACATCAGAATTTAATACTGCTAGGTCACGTCGATATCCTTTAGATCACCCTAAATATGCAGGTAAGCGCTATATTGATGTTCACGGTATCGCAGACAAGAAAAATGGTAAATTCGTTAAAAAAGATGGTACTTCTCCTACTCTTGATGACAAAAGGATATTGTTTAACGTTATGTATGGAGGCAGAAGCGAAATGAAGAATGGTGATTTTTTGACAACTGATGATGGGTGGATTTTTAGGGGGCGTGGATTAAAACAGCTTACCGGCAGAGACAATTATGAGCGTTTCAATAAATGGCATTTACAAAATCAATCAGAGTGGCCATTGGACGTCGTAGATTTTTTAAATACACCAGAGCTTATATTAGAGGCTAAATATGCGACTCGCTCTGCTGCTTGGTTTTGGCTAGATATTAAAGGTCCTGAGAGGGCAGATAAAGGAGCCAACGATAAAGTTGTGAATGAAATAACACGTAAGGTAAACCGTTATACTAGCAATAAATCTTACCGGAAGCGTAGAGAAAACTTCAAACTTTTATGGGAAAATAAGGTATTTAACTAATGATAAAAAATATTAAACTTCATGCTATGTCAAGCATTCTCATAATAAGCTTCCCAGTTTTAGCAGTACACCCACAGATAGACAAAAAACTAAGCGATACAACAGTCACTTTGTGTAAGAGCAACGAGGACATTTACTTTAATGCAAAGTTAGAGAACCGAAAATATGTTTCCTTGTGTGGGGCTGGGCATAGAAGTCCAAGTACTGGTTATGTAAAGTATCGATATGGGACAAGCGATAAAGTAGAATTAGAATACCCAGAAAGTGCAGAAACCCCAAAAGGTAAATTTTTAAGTTATCATATAAGACTTGGTAAGTTACAAGGTAGGAATATTTTTTTCTATTCAGGGGATTACAGATATAGTATCGGTTATTTAGCTGATAACTGTAGCTTGCATGTTTATAAAGGTAGTGAGCTTGTATTTAGCTCATCTTGCGAAGAGACTTCCGAGCTGAACACGTTTGGTGGAGGTCAATCATCAGGCTCGGTGATATTAGAAGAAGAACTAATCAAAAGATTTCCTGAACAATTTCAAGACCCAAATGAACCGGAGTTTCACTGAATTTACAATAGATGTGTTAGCTTATAACGATCCTCTGGTTCTTGCGCGTGACTCTTGAATGTTTGATGAGGGGGCTCCTTGTTCATTAGGAATATAAACATCATTAGCTTTTTATCGTCCTTGTCTCTTTCACTTTCTGTAAGTGCAAGCTGTGATCAAGAATCCACCGTATTCACATGTGATTTAGAAAATAAAGGTGGCAGTTTGAAAGCTTGCTTTAATCAAGCCGAGAATTCGATGTATTTTGTTGTTGACGAAAATGGGTTGAAAACAGTTTATACTCCAAGACAAGGGAAGAGTTTAGATAACTATAAATGGATAGATATTTCTTTTGAAGAACCTGAATTCATTCCTTTGAAGTTTGAAGTAAATGAAAACAAGAATGCGTATTTTTCATTGACTAGAGGTGGTGGGCGGTTGAGTGTCGTTGCTAACTCCGTTGACATGATTGAAGATGAAAATGCTGTTGAGTACTACTGTGAATTGGAAACTGAAACAGCTCTGGATCCCAACGTTAGATTAAAAATAAAACACGTAAAGCCTAATGAGTTTGAAGCTTGGGGTTAAATAGCAATAGATTCCGGTGAGAGCCTAAATAAAATTCATTGTAATAAAAAGTTAGCTTTTCTAGAAAATCTACTCGAGACGTTTGGATAAGAAATGTTCAGATAAAAAGCGCCGAAAGGCGCTTTTTATTTTTTTTAAAATAAAGTATGGTCTCCCTCCTTTTAAAATGGTAAGTGTTGAATAATTATACAGTGGTTAGGTAAATGAATAAAATAACTAAACTCGCTTTGGCTTTGTCCGTATTGACATCTATTGTTGGGTGTCAACTGGTGTCAAATACGCCGATGCAATCGACAGCAACGAAGGAAATAATTGAAAAAGCAAAGGCAGAGTTTGATGGACAACGTTTTTATAAGTTGAATGAATATGATGAAGAAATCAACGTTTCAGATGACGGGGTCATTACCTTCAAGTCTTACTTACCACGCAGCGGCGGCTATGAATGGGTACCAATTGTGATACGCGATACTAGTTTTCGTGTTTCTTGCGATTATTTCAGTGAATATGTTGAAGCTGGAATGGTTGTTCAGGTTCAGTTTGTAGGTAAACGCGGGCGCATTGAAAATTACGACAAGCAACGTTGTGAAGAGTTTGGCGAGCCAACATGGCAATAAGATCTATGGATAATTAAAGCGCCGACAGGCGCTTTTTATTTACGTTTTAGTTAACCGTTAGAAAAGATGTAGACCAATCTTCGGAAGATTAGGCAAGCAATGCGTAGTATCTGGTCACAAGTTGGTATGAACTTGCCTTTTAGAAAACGCTAATAAAATCGCTAAACAGCTACATGCTAATAGAACGACACCTAAGTTTTGTGCTGTTCCAGCCATCGCTAATCCCGTCCCGATCATGATGTAGTACATGAGCCCAAGTAAAGCGCCTGCGCTACCTACCTGTTGTTTATAATCAACGAGTGCGTCACTGAGTATATTGGGTATCGCAATCCCATAAGACATGACGACTAACACCATTGGAGCAACAAACCAGATTGATTGGCTCAGAATCAACACACCGACTGATCCCAAACTAAGCAATACTGCTGAGAGCCAAAGTAGTTGGCTTTTTCGAACATTTTTAGACACTAGGGATTTGTTTAAATAACTCCCAAGCAGAGTGCCTAACCCCAGTACCATGCCACTGTATCCAAATTGTTCGGAGTTATACCCAAGTGCTGAGAAAGTAAATGCGCCAAGCTGGTAATAAGAAAATAGAGCAATGTTATACAAAGCAACCAATAATCCTGAGCGCCAAATTCGCGCGTCTCTTACCATTTCCCAGCTAAGTTGATGCAACCGTACTGGTGTCTGTTCCTTCTGTGTTTCAGGAAGCTTAATAACGTTATAAGCGAGCAATACTAACGCGATTAAAAACAAGGCAAAAAACACATAACGGTATCCACCAAGCGCTGTAAGCTGCCCGCCTAATAGCATGCCAACTACCGGGCTGATTGATATACCCATCCCCATTAAGCTAAAGACTTTACTCAGTTCTTGACCGTCAAACGCGTCACGAAGCATGGTCTGTGTGACAACGGATCCTACCGCGATACCAAATGCGCTTAGGGCTCGCGCGGCCATGACAACAGCAAAGCTTTCGGTTTGAGTTGCGAGTAAAGATGCGCAGCCATAGATAAAGAGCCCAATAAGCATGGTGGGCCTTCTTCCCAGTTTATCTGCGAGAACTCCCCAAACTACAACGCCAATGGCAAAAGCTAGGAAGTAAATCGACAATGTTTGGGCTGCTTGTGCGTGGTTTACATCAAATGATAGAGCGATTGAGCTCAACGCTGGGCTATAGATGGTTTCTACAATTTGCGGAAACATCAACATAACCAGCATGAGCCATAAAGAGGGCTTAGTATTCATATTGTTACCCATCGTTAATGAAGTTGGCGGGCAGTATAAATGAGGCTATGATTGATCTAATAACAACATAAAAACCAAATACATCAACATTCGGACAAAATGGCGCTTATTAACGAAAAAACACAATTTGATGCAGACAAAATTTCTAATTGTGTAGTGGGAATTGCTGCGGATATTGGCAAGCACGACTCAGGTATGCATATGCACAAGAAAGGGCAGTTATTGTACGCACCTCAAGGTTGTATGAGTTTTGCTCTGGAAGACTCGATTTGTATTTTGCCACCGACAAAGGCGGTTTGGATCCCACCTAATACGCCGCATCGCGCACTAATGACGAATGTGGTGGCGTACCGATCTTTGTATTTTGATTGTGAGGAGTTTGCCTGTCCGAGTAAGATCACGATGATAGAAGTGAATAATTTACTCCAAGCCCTTATTGATAAAATGTCATTTTGGGAGTGGGATAAGCCTAGCAGCGAGATGGTAAATACGACGGCGCTTTTTTGGGAGGAGTTTTATGCTACGAAACGTTATTCGTTTCAGTTGCCTTTGCCATCGCATCGGCTCTTAACAACGTTTCGTCGAGAGTTGGTTGAACCTTCATTTCTAGCTCCTTCGCTTACTACTCTTGCAAGCAAAGTGGGGGCAAGCACCAAGACGGTAACACGATTATTTAAGTCGGAAACGGGAATGAATTATCAAGATTGGCGGCAACAGTGGAGGCTTTTAAAAGCAGTTGAATTGTTATCAACGGGCATGCCAGTCAGCGCAGCTGCCGATTGGCTGGAGTTTTCGTCAGACAGTGCTTTTATTGCATTTTTCAAAAAGCAAACTGGACAAACACCTCTGACGTTTATGAAAACCAAGCCTTAAGCGTCAAAATGCTCACACTCTTTCTAGAACAACCCCCAGGTTCACAGGCTCAGCCTATAAAGCATACATAGACAGGTACCAACGTGCAGGTTACTTGTCTTTACTCTGCAGTTTGCGAAAGTATTGCGTGGTAAAATCAACAAAGGCTCGGATGCGTTTTGGTTGATGTCGGTCGTGATGATAAAGGAGTGAAAATTCCACACTCGGAATGTTCCAATTGGTAAACACTTCTTTTAGCTTGCCTGTCTGGAGTTCTTGTTGACAATAAAGTGCTGGCACACGGATGATGCCATTTCCCGCCAGGGCTGCTTTTATCATTACTCTGCCACTCTTACATCGTAACTGTCCACGTATCTGGTGTTCCGTTGACTGCTTTGTATTTGTGTTCTCAAATGCCCACCGTGTCACACTACCTGTCAAACAAATGTGTTTTTCTAAGTCCTTTGGATGCGAAGGATAGCCATATGTTTCTAAATAGTTTGGGCTTGCGTATGTCCCCATTTTCACATCGATCAGTTTACGAGCGATAAAGTTGGAGTCTTCTAACTTTCCCATTCGAAAAGCGATGTCGAATTCATCTGCGATTAAATCGACACGATGGCTACTAAAATCTAAGTTAATGCTCACTTGTGGGTGTTGGATTAGAAACTGAGCAACGATATCTGCGACAACGTCTTCTCCTAAATAGCCCCCCACACAGTTGATACGAATGTCACCTCTTAAGTCTTCTACATCATCAACCACTGCCATAACAGCTTGATCAATATTGTGAAGGGCAGTTTCACACTGTTTATACAGAACCTTGCCTGCTTCGGTGAGGTTCAGTGTTCGAGTGGTCCTTTGTAGCAAAGTGACACCAATCTGTTGCTCCAGATTTGTTATTTGACGTGAAACGTGTGAGCGAGAAACGCCAAGTTGCTCTGCTGCTTTCGTGAAGTTTCCTAGTTGAGCGATTAGGACGAAAGAGCGAATATCCGCAAGGTTGATGTGTGTTTGCATGATGACTTCTTCATAATTCAAAAAAGTATTGTTGCAGTATAACAACAGTGTTTCAACTAGGTCGGTATATATCAACAAACAAAGTTTTCTTAAACTTACCGCCACTGATGTAAACCGTTCGATTAAGGATTCAAAATGAAAAAGTTAATTGTTATTACAGGCGCTAGTTCAGGCATTGGTGAAGCGATTGCACGTCACTTCAGTGAACAGGGCCATGCTCTTCTTTTGTTAGCAAGACGTGTAGAACGTTTGGAAGCATTAAACTTACCAAATACGCTTTGTGAAAAGGTAGATGTGACCGACAAAGCTTCTTTTGAGGCTGCAATTGAGAAAGCTGAAGCGTTGTATGGTCCGGTAGATGCACTTGTAAATAACGCAGGCGTTATGCTTCTAGGTCAGATAGATACTCAGGAAGCATCGGAGTGGAAGCGCATGTTTGATGTGAACGTAATTGGTTTGCTCAATGGCATGCAGTCCGTCCTAGCACCTATGAAAGCACGTAACAGTGGTACGATCATTAACATCAGCTCTATCGCGGGCAAGAAAACATTCCCTGATCATGCTGCTTATTGCGGTACCAAATTTGCGGTTCATGCTATTTCTGAAAACGTACGTGAAGAAGTTGCGTCATCGAATGTTCGCGTTACGACGATTGCACCTGGTGCAGTGGAAACGGAATTACTTTCACATACAACGTCTCAAGATATTAAAGATGGCTATGACGCTTGGAAGGTGGATATGGGCGGCGTGTTGGCAGCAGACGACATTGCACGAGCAGTGCTGTTTGCTTATCAGCAACCGCAAGGTGTATGTGTTCGTGAAATTGCTTTGGCACCGACAAAACAACAACCTTAACATTGAGTTACGGCGATTTTAGGTCACTAAAGCCGTAAAACTTTGCATACCGATTCGTGATTGAGATGGCATCTTTAAACTAAGTTGCGTGAAAATTTAGGCCATCCATTTAAATCCGGACACTAAGTGTGTTATTGCTTATACCCAAGTTACTCAAGGTGAGAAAAAACTTTGAGTAATTTGGGTTTTTATTTGGTCTCAATTTTAGGTAGCGGAATTTATTTAGGTCAGAAGGCGGCAGTTGTGATGAAAGGAGAGTGTGACGTAAAACCAAGTGAAGCAATACCCGTCTCTTAATGAGAATTGATTTCATCAACGTCACAAGCCGTTACAATTATCCGTTAGGTATTATACTTTGTGGGTGGTTAATATTTAACCAAACAAGGAGGTGTGTATGAAACGATTCGCAAACATACTTTTTGCAACACAAGGATTGCCAGGCCATAGTGACGCCCTCGAACAAGCGATGAGGATTGCATCTAGCAACAAAGTGCCTGTCTCAGGGCTAATAGCGTGTCCTGATTTCCCAACAGACATGATCCAGTATCAGCAAAGTTATGAGCAATCGCTGCAAGACTCCCTCAAACAAAGTATTCACGAATACAGACAGAAGCTGGGACTCACTGAAGAGGATCTCGCATTTCCTCTTACTGTGAAAAGCAGTGAAAAGCCCGCTGTCTGTATTATTCAAGAAGCATTAGCTGATAACAAAGATCTCATCATCAAAGAAGCTGAACCGCTCGGTGAAGGTGCTGAGGGTTTCAAAGCTATTGATATGACTCTGTTACGAAAATGCCCTTGTCCGCTTTGGTTGCACCGACCAATTGATAAGCCAAGAGATAAGCGCCGTGTTGCTGTGGCTATCGACCCATTAACGGCAAGCGATGAACAGCACTCATTAGCCGTGCGTTTACTCGAATTATCGCGTTCGATAGCCGACACCTGCGATAGTCGTTTACACGTGATTTCTTGCTGGGAGTATTACTTAGAAAACTACCTTAATGGTAACGCTTGGATTCAAGTCGATGATGCTGAGTTGAAACATGAACTCGACAAAGCAAAAGCCGATCATAAACAAGCTCTGCAACAGCTGTTGGAGGAGTCTGGGATTACAGGTGAAATTGTGATTCACCACCTGCATGGAAAACCCGACGAAAAGATTCCAGATTACGTAGAAAGTATTGAGGTAGACGTGTTGGTCATGGGTACCTTAGCGAGGACTGGTATATCTGGTTATGTCATTGGTAATACGGCTGAAAATATTTTGCAATCGATTAACTGTAGTTTGGTCGCTCTTAAGCCCGATGGTTTTGTCTCACCGATTCAGTAATTGGGGTGTAACAAAGTTGGGTTTAAGTGATGTTTTAGGTAAAGGAGGGAGATGGATCTCTAGAACATGGAATTATCAATGTATCAATAAGTTATCAGAGGAGAGTGACATGAAAAACCTATGCCCGAAATGCCACACAGAAATGATAGAACGTTCGAATGTTTATGTTTGTCCGAGAAATGATATCGGTGACTGCACCTACGATGCATTCGAGTTAGCTGATGACGATAATCCATATACATTCAGCCAAGAATATGTAAGTAGTGACCTACGTTCTTATGCCGTAGCAGACAGCAAATAGCGGTTTGTATCGGCGTTCCTCTAAGTAGCACTCAGTGATTACTGTTTGCTACTTTTCCCTTGGTTTCATGATCGTTTTTGAAGCGCTTGGGCTAAAACAATACAGTGGAGTTTGTCATTTGCGCCGAATAGGGCGTACCTTCTTATAATAACGAATGGGCTGCGATGTTGAATAACATAACGGGTAAAGAAAACCTGCCGAAAAACCTAGATAATCAGTTGGTCTTACTGATTTTCCCTGCGCTGCCAGTTTTAATCTTCTCTTTTCTCTTCTACATCTATAATCCTGCAGGCGTGAGCTGGAATGCGGAATGGATACCAAGCCTCGATATCAACCTTAGCTTTAGACTAGATGGCCTTTCATTTCTTTTTGCGGGACTGATCAGTGGGATTGGCGCGCTGATTCAAATCTACGCTTTGGCTTATTTACGGGAAAGTGATAGCCGGTTTTCCTTTCATTTGTATCTAACCCTATTCATGCTTGCCATGCTAGGGATTGTGATGAGCGATAACATCCTGTTGTTATTTGTTTTCTGGGAACTCACCACCATCACTTCTTACTTACTGATCGGGTTTAATCACGAAAATAAAACGTCTCGGAAAAACGCCTTGCAGTCGCTGATTGTTACCGGTGCTGGTGGACTAGCGTTGCTAGCTGGTCTTATCTTGCTGGGAGCAATGGCAGGGAGTTATGAGCTAAATACCATTATCGAGCAGGCAGACACTATTGCGCAGCATGAATGGTTTATCCCATCTCTAGTGCTCATACTACTCGGTGCATTTACTAAATCTGCGCAATTCCCGTTTCATTTTTGGCTACCTAACGCGATGGCAGCTCCCACTCCGGTCAGTGCGTATTTACACTCGGCAACAATGGTAAAGGCAGGCATTTACCTATTAGCACGTTTATCGCCAGTTTATGCCCACAGCGAGATCTGGTTTTATGCTTTAGTCATCACTGGGAGTATCACGGCCATTTGGTGCACATTTGTCGCATTAAAACAAACTGACTTGAAGCTGATGCTAGCCTACAGCACGAATGTTGCTTTGGGTAAATTAACATTATTACTAGGTATGGGCACAGATTTGGCTGTTAGTGCAGTATTGATGTTTATTCTCGCTCACTCTTTCTATAAAGCTGCGCTGTTTATGGTGGTGGGTAATATCGACAAAGCGACAGGAACACGAGATATTGATCAATTGTACGGTCTGAAGTCAGTTCTCGTCATCAGCATGGTTGCGGGGAGTTTGGCTGCATTGTCTAAAGCGGGGTTCCCGCCGTTGTTAGGCTTTTTGAGCAAAGAATACATGTACAAGTCCGCAGTAGAGCTCAATAACTGGATCGCCTTTGTACTATTAATCGTGAATATACTGATGGTCGCGCTAACCATTATGCTTATTGCGAGACCATTCTTTGCTCGCCGTGGTCTCGTGCCGATTGAAACTAAGCCAGTTGAGACAAAAAAAGCCATGTGGATCTCGCCTTTGCTCCTGGCTCTTGGCAGTCTCCTGGTCCCGTTATTCGGTTTAAATTGGTTAGATCGCAATATTATTTTTCCGGGCTCTGCTGACATTCTGCCCACAGCAGCTCTTAAAGAGACATCACTATGGCATGGCGTGAATGTACCGTTAGTGTTAAGCGTTATTACGCTAGCGTTGGGGTATGTGGTGTACCGTGTTTATCCTACTGTGTCTGCATTTTTTCAGCGGTTACATCTATTCGTCCCCAAAGCGGAGAATATTTTTGAACGACTATTAGATGGCATGATGACAGTGGCGAAGTGGCAAACGGCGCGGTTACAGCAAAAGAAATTGAGTCGCTATGTCCTATTATTTTTCACGGTACTTGCCGTTGCGTTACTGAGTCAGGTAGCGCTTATTCCTCTACCTTTGGTTGGCGAACTTTCAAGTGTCACTTTCTATGAGATTGGTATTGCCTTATTGTTAATTGGTGCTGCGCTCGTATGTGCGTTGTCCCACGCAAGACTTCTTGCGATCTCTGCGCTTGGTATGATTGGCTTCATGACCACGCTTGTTTTTATGATCTATAGCGCCCCGGACGTTGCGAAGACTTTACTGTTAGTGGAAACATTAATGGTGGTCTTTCTTGCATTGTTAATGCGTCATATGCCACGTCTAACCACCGTGCCCAAGCATTCAATAAGACGTAAAGTAGCGAATATTTGCATAGCAGGTGTGATAGGAGTTTCGGTTACTTTACTTTTGTTAGGAATCACGTCTCAGCCGATGGACTCTTCGGTGTCAGATTTCTTTGCAGAAAACAGTGTCCCGGGTGGACATGGGCGAAACATTGTTAACGTTATTCTGGTTGACTTTCGCGCATTTGATACATTGGGAGAAGTTGTCGTCGTTGTTATTGCTGGGATTGCGGCAGTGAGTTTGCTTAAGACAAGAGCGAAAAAGCAAAATCGTATCCAATCATTAATTTTTGCAACCACGGCACACATCGTTTCGGCACTCATGCTCGTATTTTCAGTGTATCTGTTGTTACGTGGTCATAACGAACCGGGTGGTGGCTTTATTGGTGCGTTGATTGCCGTTATTGGTTTATCACTTCTCATGTTCGCGGAATCACCGAAATACGTTCGTTCTAGGTTGTATTTCAAACCGTTTCTCATTGCGTTATCTGGCATCGCATTGAGCTTAGTTTCTGGTGCTTTGAGCTTTGCGTTTGATAAACCGTTTTTGACCGGACTGTGGTGGAAAGACGTGATACCACTAGGGACGCCATTGGTTTTTGATGTTGGTGTTTACCTTGCCGTTATAGGTGGCGTGATGGGTATGCTGCTTCGTATTAATGAGGAGCTAGAGTGATGGAAATAGTCTGGAGTGTTGTCGTTGGAGTATTTGTCGCAGCAGGTGTTTATTTAATGCTTGAAAAGCATATCTTGCGCCTTTTGTTCGGCATCATGTTACTCAGTAGTGCGGTTAACCTTGCTATTTTTACCGCTGGAAGGCTGACGCCCGGAGAGCCGCCATTGATTGGCGATAATGCTCTTTTACCACCAGATAGCGCGGCAAATCCTTTACCTCAAGCGCTTATCTTAACTGCGATAGTCATCGGTTTTGGACTACTTATTTTTGCTTTAATGCTGTTCTATCGAGCTTATAAAGACACTGGAACTGCAAACGTCGATGAAATGCAACGTTCTGAGGAGGGTCAATGAGTTCGATTTTGCTTACGTTACCGGTTGTTCTCTCGCTGAGTACGGCGTTGACTATCTTCTTCGTCCGTCGCTCAACAAAAAGTGTTGAGTGGTTGAGCGGTGTAAGTGCGATGTCGAACCTTTTCGTTGCGGGCTTTCTCACAGAAAACATCATAAGTAATGGTATTCAAGCCGTTGCTTTTGGTCAGTGGAGTGCGCCATTTGGTATCGTGTTTGTCGCAGATTACCTCAGCGTTGCTATGGTGATGATAACGGCGGTGATTGGTGCGATATGTGTTTTCTACGCGATGGCGGACCTTCACCGAAAGCCCTCCTATAGCAATTACCATGCGTTAATGCACGTGTTGCTTGCTGGCGTTTATGGTGCTTTCCTGACTGGAGATATTTTTAATCTGTATGTTTGGTTTGAGGTCATGCTCATTTCATCATTTGGTTTAATGGTGTTAGATGCAACGAAAACTCAAGTTGATGGTGCAGTAAAGTACGTGATGTTGAACCTGATTTCGACGCTGGTATTTTTGCTTGCTATCGGTTTATTGTATGGCGCAACGGGCACCTTGAACTTGGCCGATCTCTACACCAAAGTAGGGGAAAATGAATTGAGCATCAACATGATGCTGTCCGCGCTATTTTTGTTTGCCTTTTCTATTAAAGCGGCACTCTTTCCTTTATTTGCTTGGTTGCCAGCTTCTTATCACACGTTACCAAGCGGTGTGGTGGCACTGTTTGCCGCGTTGCTTACTAAAGTCGGTGTATACGCGTTGATAAGAGTCTTTACCTTGGTATTTCCGCTCGCCGAGAGTGGTTGGCAACCGACGTTAATTTGGGTCGCAGGGCTAACCATGTTAACGGGCGTTTTAGGAGCGGCTAGCCAATTCGACATTAAGAAAATTCTTTCTTTTCATATTATTAGCCAAATAGGCTATATGATCATGGGGTTGGCTATTTACACTCCCTTAGCTTTAGCCGGTGCCATTTTCTACATTGTTCATCACATCATTGTAAAAGCGAATTTGTTCTTAATAGGTGGATTCATCGAGCGCAAATATGGCTCTAGTCAACTTGAACATTTGGGTGGGGTATACAAAGCTATGCCTTGGTTAGCGTTCTTGCTTCTTGTCCCTGCGTTTTCTCTGGCCGGTTTTCCACCGCTATCGGGTTTCTGGGGAAAGCTATTGGTCATCAAGTCGAGCATACAGGCTGAATATTACTGGTTAGCAGGTACCGCGTTATTGGTGGGGTTGCTTACCGTCTACTCGATGACGAAAATTTGGAGTGAGGCATTTTGGAAAAAGCCATTTAGAGAGAAGCCAGAACAGACTCTGCAGGCCAAAGTACATTGGTTGTACTGCGTTCCAATTATTGTATTGACAACGTTGACGCTAATCATTGGCTTAGTGGCGGAGCCTTTTTATCAATTTTCCGTTCAAGCTGCAGAACAACTGTTAAATCCGACTGAATACATCAGAGTGGTGTTAGGAGGAAATACATGATCTATCTATTCCTCAATTTTTTCTTAGCGTTAGCGTGGATGATGCTTAATGGCAGCTATTCGAGTCTGAATTTTGTTGTCGGATTTACGGTCGGTTTTTTTGCTTTAAGGTTGAGTCAACCATTTGGATTGAAAACGAGCTACTTTCAACGTTTTGCATCTGCATTGAAGTTATTGGTGTACTTCGCTTATGAAATGGTTATATCGGTTGCGAAAGTGGTGTGGGACGTCGTGACACCTACTCATTTGAGTCAGCCTGATATCGTTTATGTCCCTCTGGAGGTCGATTCTGATCTAGAAATCACATTACTGGCGAACATGGTTTCTTTAACACCGGGCACGCTTAGTTTGGATGTTACGGCTGATAAAAAGTATCTTATCGTTCATGCCATGTTTGCACCTGAACATGAAGAGGTTATTCGCGGAATTAAAGATGGGTTAGAGCATCGAATTTTGGAGGTGACGCGTGGATAGTTGGCTGCAAATAACGGTCACTTTTGCCTATTCTGGGCTACTACTCAGCTTTGTTATGGCTTTTGCTCGTTTAATTCTAGGACCAACGCTAGCTGATCGAGTTGTGGCGTTAGATCTGATTTCATTTATCACTATCGGATTTATTACGGTTTACACCTTAGACAGCGGTGAGGACGCTCTGTTAGACATCGCCATTACATTAGGTTTGGTCGCATTTCTCGGCACGATCGCATTTGCACGTTTGATCGTTAAAAGAAAGGAGAAAGAATAATGGACGTGTTGATTGGACTATTTTTATGCTTAGGAACATTGTTGACCTTGGTTGCAAGTCTAGGTGTCCTGAGGCTTCCTGATTTGTATACCCGAATGCATGCAGCGACCAAAGCTGGAACTGTCGGAGTGAGCTGCTTGTTATTAGCGGTCGCTTTCTCACTCCCTGAAGTTACCGTGATCTCTCGGGTTATCGGTACGATGTTGTTTATCGTTCTCACTGCGCCAGTCGCCTCCCACCTGCTCGGCAGAGCAATGCGAGAGGTCGGATATAAGATTTGGCGCAATGATTAACCATTAGCGTCGAATAGTACTACGTCCTAGTTGAAATAAACTCGAAGCTGTATTGATGAAGTCGGAAGTAATTGACGGTATATTCAAATGCACGACCATCTTCTAGGTAACCAGTGGACTCAACTTTTAGAATAGGGGAAGCTTCTGATTCATTCAGGTATGAGGCCGTCTCTGCATCTAACAAATACGGTTTGACAGACTGACTGCTTTTCGCAATTTTCAATCCTTTGCTATTTTCAATGTACTCATATTTAGAACCATTCATTATGGCTATGCTCAAGTCTGGAAATAACATTGCTGGCATATGAGTGACTTCGTAAATTTCAGGCTCATCATTAATACATCTGAGTCTATGTATTTCATATGTATCATCATTGGGCGAGAGATTTAACTGCTTAGCAACCTGCTCATTCGGCTTTTTAAGTTCGAACTTTATGACTTGAGAGCTAGGTGTTTTCCCCTGTTTACTGACTTCCTCGATAAAACCCAGCAAATGTAAGGCATCATGTTGGGCTTTTAGATCGTTTACATAAGTTCCACTACCTCTTGTCCGACTAATTAAATTATTGTCGACCAGAATTTGTAAGCTTTTTCTGATGGTTACGCGGCTTACGGAAAACTCTTCTTGCAAATCACTCTCTTTTGGAAGCATCGATTTCGGTTGTAGTTCCCCATCTTTGATCTTTTTTTCTAATCGTTCCGCAATGTCTATGTATTTGGGTTTCATAATACCTCGCTAAGTCTTGGATCATGATAGCAAGAATGTGATCTGAGATGTAGTTAATACTTTTCCTTAGGATCTTTGTGTGATTTTTATCTCGTATCTTTGTGCTTATACTTTAAATGTATCATAAAAGTATTAATACTTATTTTATACATTTTCAGGGTAAACATTTGAGGTAGCGAAATGAAACGTCAAAAATTAACGATTGTTGGTGCTGGCAGTACATACACACTTGGTATGATGAACAGCCTTATTGCCGAAAAAGATAACTTTCCACTCGCAAAAGTCGTGTTTTACGACATAGATGAGAAACGCCAAGAGTCGAATGCATTAGCTACTGAAATTCTATTGCGAGAACACTATCCAGAAGTTGAAGAGTTTGTTTATACAACGGATAAATCTGTCGCATTCGCAGATTCGGACTTTTTCTTTATCCAGATCCGCACTGGTGGGTTGGCCATGCGCGAGCGCGATGAACAAATCCCGCTATCCAACTCTTGTGTTGGGCAAGAGACATGTGGCGCGGGAGGAATGGCATATGGACTTCGCTCTATCGGCGACATGATCCAGCTAGTGAACGAGATCCGACAAACGTGTCCAGATGCGTGGATTCTTAATTACACCAACCCGGCGGCAATTGTCGCTGAAGCTTTAAATCGTGAATTTCCGCATGATAAGCGAATTCTAAATATTTGTGATATGCCAGCAGCGATTATGGTCAGCTATGCGCAATTGTTAGGGTGTGAAATTTGGGACTTTGTTCCTGAATATTTTGGGCTTAATCACTATGGCTGGTTTACCAAAATTCGTAACAAACAGGGTGAAGACTTAACGGATAAAATTAAAAATATCATCCTAAAAGAAGGGATCAGTGCGGTTGATGCGGAAATAGCGGATGACCCATCGTGGCAAGCCACATTCAAAAACATGAGAACAATGCTTGCTGATAATCCAGAGTTTTTGCCGAATACGTATCTTCAATACTATTTGTACCCTGAAAAAATGGTGGTGAAAGAGGATATCAATAATACTCGCGCAAGGCAGGTAATTAACGGCCGTGAGAAACGAGTGTTCGAATTGAACGCAAGAATAATTGAAGCGGGCACCACGAAGCACGAAACACTGCATGCCGATATCCATGGTCGATACATGGTGAGAGTCGCGGCTTCGCTAGCCTACAACTTGAGCGATGTGTATCTCGTCATCGTACCGAATAATGGTGCTATTACAAATTTACAAAATGACGCCATGGTAGAAGTTCCAGCTGCGCTAACTAGTGATGGACCGAAAGCTTTTACTGTAGGAAAAATCCCAACCTTCCAAAAAGCCATGATTGAGAGCCAACTTGGTTACGAGAAATTAGTCGTGGATGCTTGGTACGAAGGAAGTCAGCAAAAGCTGATTAATGCACTCACACTTAACCGTACCGTGGTTAATGTGCCAAAAGCTAAAGAAATAACAAAACAATTACTAGAAGAAAATAAAGCCTACCTTCCTCAATTTTTTCAATAACAACTGGACGTTCGGAGCCTACTTGTAGGCTCCGTGAATGAAACAAGAGGTTTATATGAAAGACATTATTCAAAGGTTCGGGGCCGCGATGTTTGTTCCCGTTCTATTATTTCCAGCAGCGGGCATGTTATTGGGTTTCTCTGTTGTGCTGTTAAATCAAGAAGTGTTTCCTTGGGCACTAGAGGGGAGTGCTTGGGTTAAAGTCTCGACGATCATTTTACAGGCATCACTCGCTGTATTTAAAAATATGGCACTTATTTTTGCCGTTGGGTTACCTATCGCTTTAGCTAAAAAAGCATCTGGTCGCGCTGTACTTGCAACACTTGTTTCCTACATTACGTATAACTACGTTATTGGTGGAATCCTTCAATTTTGGGGGCCAGAACTGGGCGTTAACTATACGGAAGGTGAGCGAGGTTTGACTGAAGTTGGTGGCATTCTAACGCTTGATACCAACTTGCTAGGTGCGATTTTAATTGCAAGTCTCTCTGTTTGGGTTCACAACCGATTCTTTGATAAAAAGCTACCGGATTGGGCGGCTGTATTTGGCGGAACGCCATTGGTTGTGATCATTAGCTTCCCAATTATGGTCGTGATGGCAATTCTAACTTGTTTGACTTGGCCAAGTATTCAGCATGGTATTAATAATCTGCAATCATTTTTGGTTTCTGCTGGATCGTTAGGGGTATGGCTATTTACGTTTTTAGAGCGAATCATGATACCAACGGGGTTGCATCATTTCGTATATGGTCCCGTTTTTTATGGGCCTGTTGCAGTCGATGGCGGAACGGTTTCCTATTGGATTCAAAATATACAGACATTCGCCCAGAGCTCGGAAAGTTTAACGACACAATTTCCTCAGGGTGGTTTGATGTTGACGGGAATGGGTAAAGTGTTTGGTTGTACGGGTATCGCACTAGCACTCTATTCAGTTGCGAAAAAAGAAAATAAAAAGATGGTGATGGGGTTAGTGCTCGGAGCCGCAATCACAGCAATTCTTACAGGGATCACCGAACCAATAGAGTTTACATTCTTATTTATCGCACCTGCGCTGTTTGCTTTGCATGCGTTGTTATCTGCGACAATGGCAACGATCGCCTTTATGTTTGGTGTTTCCGGTAACTTTCAGACTGGCTTGATAGACTTCATTTTCCAAAACTGGTTGCCTTTGGCTGGTAACCATGCAGGAACATACGTGATTCAGATTATTATTGGTCTCATGTTTACTGGTGTTTACTTTGTTACGTTTCGCGCGCTTATTTTAAAATACAACATACTTACTCCGGGACGTGAAGGTGCAGATAGTAAGTTGTATTCCAAAGCTGACTACAAAGAAGCGAAAGCGGTCCATAACAGTAGCGCAAGTCCGTCACAAGCTAGTGCCTTTATTGAAGGTTTGGGTGGAAAAGAAAACATTGACTTGTTAACTAATTGCGCGACGCGTCTGCGTGTTAAAGTTAAAGATGTCTCTCTGGTAAAGGAGAACGCATTTTTCACACAGCACGGAGCGGTGAATATTGTTAGAAATCAAGAGAGCCTTCAAATCATCGTTGGTTTAACGGTGCCACAAGTTCGCGAAGATATGAGCCAACTGATAAAAGCTTAACCCCCAAACTAATGCTCCAGCTCATATGGCTCAAAGGTGAGATAGAATTATCTCACCTTTTTTGTGTACATGAAGCATATTTCGCGCAGTTTCCACGAAAGTGGGGAGGAGTTATCGAGCGAGCTAAAAATACAGTCAGGTTATACCCGTCTGTATTGTTGGAAGACTTGTTGAGTCTCTAAGTGACAGTGGCGCCACTTTCTATGTTGAAAAGCGTTTTAATTTCTTCCAGCACTTCTGGGTTAGCAATAGCACCAATGTTTTTTACAGCTTGTCCGTTTACCAATTGTTTCACTGCTAGCTCAACCAATTTGCCTGAGCGCGTTTTAGGAATATCACTGATAGCAAAAATTTGTCGTGGGACATGGCGCGGTGAACATTTTGTTTTCAATGTTTGGCGAATTGAATCGGTGAGTTGTTGGGTTAACTCGACGTTGTGAGCGAGTTTTACTAGTAACCAGATTTCTTCAGACTGCTGGTTTAACTTGCCGACAGCGATGGAGTCTTCAACCTCGGGTAACGCGTTCACTTGCTGGTAGATTTCAGCGGTACCGATTCGTACGCCGCCTGGATTTAAGGTTGCGTCACTACGGCCATAAAAAATAAAGCCGCCATGTTCGGTTTGCATCACATCGTCGCCATGGTGCCAGATATCGGTAAACTTGCTCCAATAAGCGTTGTGATAACGTTCGCCGTTGTCGTTCCAGAAACCAATAGGGAAGTTAGGTAGTGAGTTATTACAAGTCAGTTCGCCGCGTTTTTGCGTAATAGTATGTCCATCATCCTCTAGAACACGTGCGTCGATTCCCAGCCCTGAGCCTTGGCATTCACCTTTGTAAACTGGTGAAATAGGGTTTCCAAGTACAAAGCATCCGCAAATATCTGTGCCGCCAGCGATAGAAGCGAGATGCAAGTCCTGCTTGATGTGCTGATAGACATAATTAAATTGTTCTGGGTAAAGCACCGAACCAGTTGAGCACAGAGTTTTGAGTGACTTCAGGTTATGTTCTAGTTTTGGAGAGCAGTTTGCCTGCTCCAGTGCCTCTAAGTATTTCGCTGAAGTACCAAACAGCGACACGTTATGTTCTTCAGCTAATCGCCATAAGACGGAGTGATCAGGGTAAACCGGACTACCGTCGTAAATCACTAAGGCTGCACCACTCGCAAGAGCGGAAACATGCCAGTTCCACATCATCCAACCACATGTTGTGTAGTAGAAAACCTTGTCTTGCGATTTGATGTCGCAATGCAGTTGATGTTCTTTGAGGTGATTGAGCAAGGTACCGCCTGCGGAATGAACAATACACTTAGGTTGACCTGTTGTACCAGAAGAATACAAAATGAATAACGGGTCATTAAACAGCATTGGTTGATATTGAATTGATTGTGGAGAAAAGTGGTGAGTAATATCGGACCAAGAAACAAACTCAGAAGTGCTAGCACTCTCAGCGTTTTGTAAATATTCGATTTGGCATACACTAATAGTAGTCTCTTCGGAGGCACTGCTTAACTTACTACTAAGAGTGGTGTTCTTGTCCGTCATATCGAAAGCTTTGCCTCCGAACTGGTAGCCATCACAGCAAAAAAGAACTTTCGGTTTGACCTGACCAAAACGCTCTACGACGCTATCGATACCAAAATCAGGAGAGGTTGAAGTCCAAATGGCACCAAGACTGGTGGTGGCCAGCATGGCAATAACGGTTTCAGGAAGGTAGGGCAAATAACCCGCAACGACATCGCCTTTACCGACACCACAATTGAGTAGCCATTGTTGAATGGCGGAAACTTGTTCAAGCAACTGTTTACCGGTGAGTTGTCGGTGTTCACCGCTTTCATTGCTAAAAACAATAAACTCACGCTCTGGTGATTGCTCAGCCTGAGATAGGAGGTTCTCTGCGTAGTTCAGCGTGGCGTCAGCAAACCATACTGTGTCTCTATTTACATGATGATGATTAGAACCTGTTAGTGTCCATTTGGGACTGCCAAGGCTCTTGATTTGTGAACCCATATCTCCGATTACGTTGCAAAACTGCCAAGTATGTCGCCAAAATTCATCATTGTGCTCAATGGACCACTGGTGTAGAGACGTGTAATTGTTGATTACGGCACCTTCGGCTTTGTCTTTATTAACCTTTTCAATGAACCGTAATAAGTTGCTATTGCTGACGCGCTCAGCAGATGGTGACCAAATAGGTGCAGAATTTGGCATAGGTCCCTCTAATTTCAATTCTTTTGAATATGACCAAAAACAAAATAAAGGGGCGAACATAGCAGTGTTCGCCCCTTATCTGATCGTTTAAAGTTGTTCGGCAAGCTGAGGTAGTACCTCAAATAAATCACCAACCAATCCATAGTCGGCAACTTCAAAGATAGGAGATTCTGGATCTTTGTTGATCGCGACAATCACTTTGGATTCCTTCATTCCTGCAAGATGCTGGATGGCACCGGAAATCCCAACCGCTATATAAAGCTTAGGTGCAACGATTTTACCGGTTTGACCCACTTGTAAGTCGTTGGCAACAAACCCGGCATCAACCGCCGCGCGAGAAGCGCCAATGGCAGCACCTAGTTTATCGGCCACTTGTTCGATCAACGCGAAGTTCTCTTTGCTACCGACCCCGCGTCCACCTGACACAACCACCTCTGCCGCGCTTAATTCAGGACGTTCTGACACGGTTTTATCAACAGAAACCAATTCAACCATTGGGTCTGATATAGTGACCTGCTGATGCTTAATATCGGCTTGGTTGTGACAAGTAACCGGCTCAAACGCAGACGCGCGCACGGTGACGACGCGAACCTTGTCGCTGGTGGTCACTTTGGCAAATGCGTTTCCTGCGTAAATAGGGCGGATAAAAGTGTTTTCATCGATAACTTGGACAATATCGGAAATTTGCCCAACGCCGAACTTCGCTGCTACTCGCGGTGCAAGATCTTTCCCTTTTGATGATGAGCTAGCCCAGATTGCGTCAAAACCTTCAGCAATACTCACTACAATAGGTGCGATACTCTCGGCAAATTGATGCTTAAGTTGCTCATCATCGACACAAATTACGTTTGATATACCATCAACGCGACAAGCTTGCTGAGCGACTTCTTCACACTGGTGGCCCACTACGATCAAAACATTGTCTTGGCTGACTTGTTTTGCTGCATTAACCACTTTGAGTGTGTCCGCATGCAATTGGTTATTGTCATGCTCTGCTATGATTAAGTTCTTCATGAAATCACCTTCGCTTCGTTACGCAGCTTATCGAGAAGCTCTGAGACAGATTCAACCTTGATGCCACCTTTTCTTTGCGCTGGCGGTGTGATTTCTTGAATGGTTTGGCTAAATACCACTTCAACACCCAGACTGTCAGGTGTGATGGTATCTAACGGCTTGCGCTTAGCTTTCATGATATTAGGCAAAGAGGCAAAACGCGGTTCATTCAGGCGTAAGTCAGTACTGATCACCGCAGGTAAGTTCATCGCGACCGTCATCAAGCCGCCGTCCACTTCTCTCACGACCTGAACTTTTTGATCTTCTATCTTCACGTCGGAAGCGAAAGTTGCTTGAGGCCAGTCAAGTAGGGCGGCCAGCATCTGAGCCACTTGGTTGTTGTCCGTATCAATGGATTGTTTACCCGTAATCACAAGCTGTGCTTGTTCTTGCTCAACTAGAGCTTTGAGCAGCTTAGCAACAACTAATGGCTCTATTTTGTCTTCAGTATCGACATGAATAGCGCGATCGGCGCCTAATGCAAGCGCAGTACGTAGTTGCTCCTGACACTGGCTACCGCCGGCACTGACAACGATGACTTCATCTGCAATACCTTGCTCCTTTAGTCGTACGGCTTCTTCAACGGCTATTTCGCAAAATGGATTAATCGTCATCTTGACGTTATTGGTTTCAACATCGCTATGGTCCGCTTTCACGCGAACTTTAACGTAGGGATCAATGACCCTTTTGATTGGCACTAGTATTTTCACGTTAGATTCCTTTTACAGTGAAGACTATGTGTTTACAGTGAAGACGATGTGATGACGTCTTTAAAATGATGTTAATTTACCTTTACGTTTGCGTCAACTTTAAATATATTGTTGATTAACAAGTTGGCAACATGCAAAGAAAAAGGAATGCAATCATGGAAAGAGACTGCATGGAATTTGATGTTCTGATTGTAGGCGCTGGTCCCGCAGGTTTGTCTGCGGCATGCCGAATCAAACAATTAGCAGCAGAAAAAAAACAAGACCTCTCTGTTTGCGTGGTAGAAAAAGGTTCTGAAGTTGGAGCGCATATTTTATCGGGTGCGGTGTTTGAAACGCGGAGTTTGGATGAGCTTTTTCCCGACTGGGAAGAGAAAGGCGCTCCGCTCAATACCAAAGTAAACCAAGATAAAACCTACTATCTAGGCAATGACATCAATGGTCATGAACTGCCTTCTTGGGCGGTGCCTAATACGTTACATAACAAAGGTAATTACATCATAAGTTTGGGCAGTCTATGCCGATGGATGGCGTTGCAGGCTGAGAACTTGGGGGTGGAGGTCTACCCAGGTTTTACCGCCAGTCAAGCGATCATCGATGAAGATAGTCGTGTTTGTGGCGTGATCACGGGCGATATGGGATTAGATAAAAATGGTGAACAAAAAGGAAATTTCGAACCTGGTATTGAACTGCGAGCGAAGTTTACTTTATTTGCTGAAGGCGCACGGGGGCATATTGGTAAGCAGTTGATTAACCGATTTAATCTTGCTGAAGAGAAAACGCCTCAACACTACGCTATCGGTTTTAAAGAGCTGTGGGAAATCCCATCAGAGCAGCATCAGCAAGGTTTAGTAGTGCACGGATTAGGTTGGCCGTTATCAAATGAAGCTACAGGTGGCAGTTATCTCTACCATTTAGAGGGAAACCAAGTTGCCGTCGGGTTGATTGTTGACTTGAATTATAAGAATCCGCACTTGAGTCCATTTGATGAGTTTCAACGTTTTAAACACCACCCGATGATTGAGCAATACCTCAAAAATGGGAAGCGTATTAGCTATGGCGCGAGAGCGATCACCAAGGGCGGCTTTCATTCGCTTCCCACGCAGCAGTTTGCTGGTGGCTTGTTAATTGGCTGTGATGCAGGAACACTTAACGGCGCTAAAATCAAAGGCACACACACCGCAATGAAATCTGGCATGCTTGCCGCTGAAGCAGTATGTGAAGCCCTTGAGAGTCAGTCAGTTACTGCTGATTATCAAAAGCATTTCAAACAGTCTTGGCTGTATGAAGAGCTTTATCAAGCACGTAACTTCTCAAGTGGAATCCACCGCTTTGGATCGTGGCTGGGCGGTGGTTTAGCGCTGCTGGAACATAACGTATTAAAAGGCAAAGCTAAGTGGCATATCCGCTGTGATAAGCCTGATCATCAGTCTCTGTTATTGGCGGAAAACAGCAATGAAATTGTCTATCCGAAGCCTGATGGCGTGTTAAGTTTCGATCGCCTCTCTTCTGTTTATCTATCCAATATCTTCCATGAGGAAGATCAACCATGCCACTTACGACTGGAGAACCAGCGGATCCCTATTGAGCAGAACCTTGAATTATATGCAGAGCCAGCACAGCGCTATTGTCCGGCTGGCGTGTATGAAATCGTACAGGGGGAGCAGCAGCCAGAGCTGCAAATAAATGCGGCCAACTGTATCCACTGTAAGACCTGCGACATCAAAGATCCAAGTCAAAATATTACCTGGACTCCGCCAGAAGGTGGTGGTGGTCCGAACTATCCAAATATGTAAGCGTTTGAGAATAATTTTCATTAACAATTTATTTACTTAAAGTTTGCGTTAGTTCAAATCTTTCTCGATGAACTCGATTGCAACTTAATCTTTCAGGCACTATTCTGATTTTAAATTGACGTTTACGTAAACTGAATACAAAGTTGATGCATAGGTGTAAAAGCGGTTACCAGTATCAAAGTTAGGTTTGATCAAATAGTGCTCAATGGAACGCACTTAAATAACGAAAGGGAGATCAACTATGGTATCGGAATCGCCTCTGTTGCAGGTAAACGATATTTCATTGGCTTTTGGTGGGGTGAAAGCTCTAACTGACGTGAGCTTCCATGTGAATGAAAAGGAAATTTTTTCAATCATTGGTCCAAACGGTGCAGGTAAAACCTCAATGCTCAATTGCATCTCTGGTCGATACACACCAAACAAAGGCTCTGTAATCTTCGCTGGAGATGATGTAACTAAACGGACACCTAGCCAACGAGCTGAGTTAGGGTTGGGAAGAACCTTCCAAAACTTAGCGCTCTTTTCTCACATGTCGGTACTGGACAACATCATGGTTGGCCGACACCACCTACTAAAAAACAACTTCGTCACGGGGCCACTCTATTGGTTCTCTAATGCGCAGAAAGAAGAGATGGCGCACCGCAAATATGTGGAAGACATGATCGATTTTCTAGAAATCCAGCACATCCGAAAAGCGACTGCAGGCACGCTATCTTACGGCTTACGTAAGCGTGTAGAGCTTGCTCGTGCCATTGCCTTAAAACCTAAGTTACTGCTGCTTGATGAACCAATGGCAGGTATGAACTTGGAAGAAAAGGAAGACATGGCACGTTACATCATGGATCTGAATGAAGAATTAGATATCACGATCATCATGATTGAGCACGACATGGGCGTGGTCATGGACATCTCTAATCGCGTTTTGGTTTTGGATTTCGGGAAACACATTGCTACGGGTGAGCCTGAAGAAGTGATGGCCAACCCACATGTGAAACAAGCGTACTTAGGCGAAGAGCTACCGACATTAGAGGAGAGTGCATAATGGCACAGCAACATAATGATTGGGCAGATATAACCCGCTTAGATACCTTTCCAAAAGTGTTGCAACACAATGCCAAGAACTGGCCCGAACAAGTCGCAATGCGTGAAAAGGAGTTTGGTATTTGGCGAGAGTTCACTTGGAAGGATTACGAAAACCGCGTCAAGTGGATGGCACTGGCACTACAAGATTTGGGTATTGGTGAGCAAGATGTCGTTGGTTTGTTAGGTGATAACCGCCCGGAATGGGTATGGGGCGAGTTAGCGGCACATGCGATCAAAGGTTTCTCGCTGGGCATCTATCAAGATTCTATGCACGAAGAGGTGGCATACCTTATCAACTATGCCAAAGCAAAAGTCGTGATTGCCGAAGATGAAGAGCAATGCGACAAGCTGCTTGAGCTTGGTGATGAAATTCCTAGCGTTGAATACATTATTTACTGCGATCCTCGTGGAATGCGTAAATACGATGATCCAAGATTGATTGATGTTGAACAGGTCTACAAAAAAGGTCAGCTGATTGATAAAGCGGACCCAGACAAATATCTCAATATGGTTGTTGAAACCAAAGGCAGCGATCTTTCAATTCTTTGTACAACGTCGGGTACGACTTCTAAACCAAAATTGGCTCAGCTACACAGTGGCACGTTCTTGGATCACTGTGCGGCTTACTTGCGTGCAGACCCTCGTTCCCCAGGCGACAACTACGTTTCTGTTCTGCCTTTGCCTTGGATTATGGAGCAGGTTTACGTGGTTGGTCAGGCGTTGATTTCTCGTCAAATCGTTAACTTTGTGGAAGAACAAGAAACCATGATGTCCGACTTGCGTGAAATCGGTCCAAACTTTGTGCTGTTAGCGCCACGTGTGTGGGAAAACATTGTGGCAGACGTGTCTGCACGAATGATGGATTCGACACCGTTTAAGCAAAAGATGTACAAACTGGGCATGAGCTTAGCCAACAAAGCGTTAGAGCAGGGCAAACGTTCTAAACTCGCCGAATGGATTCTTTTGCGTGCTTTGCGAGACCGTTTAGGCTTTTCGAACCTAACATCTGCTGCAACGGGCGGCGCGGCGATGGGGCCTGACACTTTCCGTTACCTACAAGCTATTGGTGTGCCACTTAAGCAGCTTTATGGTCAGACCGAAATGTGTGGCGCATACACCGTGCACCAAGCGGATGATGTGGATTACGATTCCGTTGGTGTTGCGTTTGATAATGCAGAAGTGAAAGTCATCAACCCAGACAGCAATGGCGTTGGTGAAATCATCGCGAAAAGTACAGGCATGTTTACTGGCTACTTAAACAACCAAGCAGCATATGATGAAGATGTTCAAGATGGTTGGATGCACACAGGCGATGCGGGCTATTTTAAAGATTCCGGTCACTTGGTCGTGATTGATCGTCTGAAAGATATGTCGGAAACCAGCCATGGCGACCGTTATTCGCCACAGTTTATCGAAAACAAACTCAAGTTCTCGCCGTTTATTGCAGAAGCCGTGGTGGTAGGTAAAGGTCGACCTTGGCTGTCTGCCATCATCTGTATTCGCTATGCGATCGTCGCGAAGTGGGCAGAGCAACGCGGCTTGGCATTTACCAACTACACCAACTTATCTGCTCAACCAGAAGTGTACCAAGCGATTCGTGAAGAAGTTCAAAAAGTGAACGAATCCCTACCGGATGCACAGAAGATCAGCAAATTCATTCTACTTTACAAAGAGTTGGATGCCGACGATGGAGAGCTAACTCGCACACGTAAAGTACGCCGTGGTGTGGTTGCAGAGAAATACGGAGACATCATCGAAACCATCTACAGCGACGATCCAAAAGTCGATGTCGATACAGTGATCACTTATCAAGATGGCACCAAAACACGCATTCAAACGTCGCTAGTTATTGAAACGCTTATTGAGCATGAGCCAACACTAGTGGATAGCGAACAACGGAGGATCGCATAGTGAATACGGATTTATTACTGCAACTCGTCATTAATGGCGTGATCGTTGGCATGTTGTATGGCGTTGTCGCCATGTGCTTTGTATTGATTTACAAATCGACCCAGGTGGTCAACTTTGCTCAGGGTGAGTTTTTGTTGATTGGCGCGTGGGTATGTTGGGCGGCATTGGTGCACCTACAGTTACCGTTTTTTATTGGCTTTTTACTCACGCTCGCGTTCATGATGATTTTTGGTATCGCCGTGCAAACCATTGTGCTCAGACCGTTGATTGGTGAACCGATTATCTCTGTGATCATGGTGACCATTGGTCTATCGATGTTTTTCCAAGCGCTGATGAAGTGGATATTCGGTGTCTCGGCTGTGTCGTACCCGCAAGTGTTCGAAACCAACGTGGTGAATATCGGAGGTTTGAATGTTGAGTTTGCTTACATTCTGAGCTTGATCTTCTCAATGCTCATCATGGGCGCGTTCTACTGGTTCTTCAAATTCAGCAAAATGGGTCTGGCAATGCGCGCAACGGCATTCAACCAGCAAGTAGCCCAGAGTCTTGGCATTTCCATCAAGAAAGTGTTCGCCATCAGTTGGGCTATTTCGGCAATGGTATCTGCAACAGCAGGGATTGTTATCGGTATCGTTAACGGCGTATCTGACGCGCTATCCATTATTGGTATCAAAGTTTTCCCAGCCGTTATTTTAGGTGGCTTAGATTCGGTAGTCGGCGCAATTGTCGGTGGTATTACCATCGGGGTGCTAGAAAACTTGGCTGAGTTTTTTGATAGCCAATACCTGCAAGTGGGTAACTTATACAACATCGCACCATTCTATGTGCTGTTAATCATTCTTGCCTTCAAGCCATATGGCCTGTTTGGTACCAAAGATATTGAGCGTATTTAAGGAGAAATAACATGGCTCAACTTAGCATGCGCCCATGTGGGGATTTTCGAACCACATACAAAAGCGATACGCCAATTTTTGAAACCAAAACCATCAGAAGCCTTGCGATTGCAGGTGTCATCGCCATGCTGGCAGCACCGCTGGTCTTGGATATTTACTTCCTAAACCTGTTTATTCAGATTGCATACCTCGGTATCGCGGCATTGGGCTTAAACATTCTGGTTGGTTTTACCGGACAAATTTCGCTAGGTCACGGTGCGTTCTTTGGCTTTGGCGCCTTTGCATCGGCTTGGCTAAATAACCAGTTTAACATTCCAGTCGTGTTTGCGATTCCGCTCGCGGGTTACTTAACCATGATTGTGGGGATGCTGTTTGGTCTGCCAGCGGCTCGAATTAAAGGTTTATACCTAGCTATCGCAACGTTGGCGGCGCAGTTTATTCTAGAGGACTTCTTTGCTCGCGCAGATTGGTTCAGTGGCGGCTCATACGGTGCAAGCGCGAACCCAATTAATTTGTTTGGCTTTGAGTTTACGACTGACGAAAGCTTCTTCTACATCGCTCTGTTTGCGCTGATCTTCATGTATATGTGGGCATCAAACTTAATCCGTTCTCGTGACGGTCGCGCGTTTGTCTCAGTACGAGATCACTATCTGTCAGCAGAGATCATGGGCATCAACCTAACCAAGTATCGTCTGCTCTCATTTGGAGTGTGTGCATTCTATGCGGGCATCGGGGGTGCACTCTACGGACATTATCTAGGGTTTGTATCAGCAGAAGGTTTCACCATCATGATGTCTATCCAGTTCTTGGCAATGATCATCATTGGTGGCTTAGGCTCAGTCAAAGGCACATTGATGGGGACGATATTTATCGTACTTCTGCCTGAAGTTTTAGAGTTTGGTGTAACGGGGCTTTCAGCGTTTGGTGATACCACCGCTTTCACTGATGGTCTGGCTTACTTCAAAGAGATGGCGATTGGTTTAGTCATCATGCTGTTCCTCATTTTCGAACCTCAAGGATTATCGCATCGCTGGCAACAGATTCGAGCATATTGGAAACACTATCCGTTCTCATATTAACGTGGAATTAAGTGGAATATACCTCAATAACAAGGACAACGAGTTATGAACAAAGGACATTTAGCGACAACGTTGGTGCTGTCATCTGCACTGTTTACTACCGCAACTTGGGCAAAAGATTCTGTGTTTGTCGGGCAATTAGTCGACTTTTCTGGACCAACTGCCTATGTGAGCAAGCCTTATGGTTCTGGCGTGCGAGACGCATTGCGTTGGATTAACCAAAACGGTGGCATTAACGGTACCGAGCTCGAATTTGAAACAGTAGACATGGCGTACAAAGTACCAGTGGCGATTTCTAACTATAAACGTTGGGTTGCGCGTAAAGACATGGTTGCGCTGCAAGGTTGGGGTACGGCGGATACCGAAGCACTTATTTCGTTTGTTACCAAAGACAAAGTGCCGGTGTTCTCTGCTTCTTACTCTGGTCACTTAACTGACCCAACTGGCAAAAACCCAAAAACCGCGAAACCAGCGCCTTATAATTTCTTTTATGGTGCGTCGTACTCAGATGCGTGCCGTGCGCTAGTTAAGTGGGCGAAAGAAGATTGGGAATCTAAGGGCAATCAAGGTGCGCCGAAATTTACGCACATTGGCGATAACCATCCATTCCCGAATGCGCCAAAAGAAGCGTGTGCAGAGTACGCCAAAGAGCTTGGTTTTGATGTGCAAAACCCAGTCGTTGTGTCACTAAAACCAGGGGACTTCAAAGCGCAATGTTTGTCGCTGAAAGAGTCAGGCACCAACTACGGTTACATTGCTAATATCGGTAGCTCGGTTATCTCACTCGTGAAGTCTTGTAACACGGTTGGGACAGAGTTCCAGTACATGGCAAACATTTGGGGCGGCGATAAGCCAGTGCTTGAAGCAGCAGGCGATGGCCTTAAAGATTACGTTTTCCCAGGTATGACAGCGTTTTGGGGAGATGATAATGAAGGCATGAAACTGGTCCGTGAGATTTCTAAGCAGTCTGAATCAGAGCCGGGCGAATTCAGAACTCACCATTACATTCGCGGTATTTGTTCTGCGTTCTATATGAAAGAAGCAATGGAGTGGGCGAAAGACAACGGTGGCATCACAGGTGAAAACATCAAGAAGGGCATGTATGTCCATGACAACTGGGTACCACAAGGCTTAGAAGGTGTTTGTGTCCCTGCGAACTGGAAACCGGAAGATCACCGAGGCACAACAACCGTGAACGTCTTTATGGGCAACAACGATGGCGGCGCAGTTGATATTAAGAAAGTATCTCAGGTGACATTGTCACGTCGTGACGATTGGCTAGGTTACTAATCTACGACTTATTAATAACAAAGCTTACTGAAAATAAGGATGGGTGAGAGAACACTCTCACCCTAGCAAGGAGTAGTTTGATGGCTGAATTAGCAACGAATATCGAACCGGCAGAAATACTGCTTTCAGTGAACAACATTGAAGTCGTCTACGACGAAGTAATACTAGTACTTCGCGGTGTGAGTTTAGAAGTTCCAAAAGGGCAGATTGTGACCTTACTGGGCGCCAACGGTGCGGGTAAATCCACAACGTTGAAAGCCATTTCTGGTTTATTGAAAACCGAAGATGGTGAAGTGACGCGCGGCGAAATCAACTTCATGGGCGAGCGTATAGACAACAAAAACCCGGAAGAGATCGTCCGTTCGGGCATCTTCCAAGTTATGGAAGGGCGCCGAATTGTTGAAGATATGACGGTAATAGAAAATCTTCGCTTAGGCGCTTATACACGCACTGACAACGAAGTTGAACAAGACATCGAAATGGTGTTTGACTATTTCCCGCGACTCAAAGAGCGCACTGGCCTGGCGGGCTATTTGTCTGGCGGTGAGCAACAAATGTTAGCGATTGGCCGAGCATTAATGGCTCGACCGAAGATGATTTTGTTGGACGAACCGTCTATGGGGCTTTCTCCACTGCTAGTTAAAGAAGTATTCAGCATTATTAACAAGATCAACAAAGAGCAAGGTATTACCATGCTTTTGGTTGAGCAGAATGCCAACTTCGCTCTTCAAGCGGCCGATTACGGTTACATCATGGAATCAGGCAAAATCGTACTAGATGGCAGCAAGCACGAATTGCTAAACAATGAAGACGTAAAAGAATTCTACCTTGGCGGCGGCGATGAAGATCGCAAGAGCTTTAAGAATCTGAAATCTTACAAACGTCGTAAGCGTTGGTTGTAAGGAGCAAGGATGAACGAACTATTTGATGCGAAAGAATCGTTGTCTCTACAGGCGCGAGAAGAGTCGCTGTTTCAACGTTTGCCAGCACTGATTGAGAATTCGAAAGCCAATAGCGAACATTACGCAGCGCATTTTTCTGAGTTAGATCCTACATTGGCAAACAATCGTGAAGGGCTTGCTCAGCTCCCGATTACACGTAAGTTCAATGTACCTAATCAGCAGCAACTTAAACCGCCGTTTGGTGGCTTAAATAGCGTTGCCATTGGTCAAATGGCGCGCGTATTCCAATCTCCTGGGCCGTTATATGAGGCTCAAACGGATGAGGCCGATTTCTGGCGTATGGGGCGCGCGTTTCACGCTGCTGGGTTCTGTGCGGGTGATTTAGTGCATAACACGCTCTCTTACCATTTCTCTCCTGGCGGATTTATTATGGATGGTGGCGCAAGGGCTTGTGGCTGTGCGGTATTTCCGGCTGGAGTAGGCAATACCGAAGCGCAAATAGAGGCAATTAAACAGCTTCAACCTAATGGTTACACTGGCACACCTTCTTATTTGCTGACGTTGCTACAAAAGTACCAAGAGAAATACAATGAGCTGCCTAGCTTTGAGAAAGCTCTGGTCTCTGGTGAAGCGGTTACAGCAGACATGCAACAGATGTTTGAGGAAAAAGGCATTGCAGTCTTTCAAGCCTACGCAAGTGCAGAGCTTGGTTTGATTGCTTATCAAGTGTCTGGTGAACAAGGATTAGTGATTGCCGAAGATATTATTGTTGAAATCGTTGATCCTGATGGTGTTCCTGTACAACCGGGAGAAGTCGGTGAAGTCGTTGTAACGTCGTTCGATGAGAAGTTCCCGCTGATTCGCTACGCAACGGGAGATTTATCGGCATATCTAGAGACAAGTTCTGATTCTTCACGCACGAATGCACGAATTAAGGGCTGGATGGGACGAGCAGACTCCGCGGTGAAAGTAAAAGGGCTGTTTGTTTATCCGCATCAGATCCAAGAAGTCTGTCGTCGCCACGATATTAAAGGCTCCTTGAAAATTGAGCGCGATGGCTTCAACGATGCCATTACTTTCTGTTGTCATGATGTGCATGTATCAGCAGAGGACATTCAAGCAACACTACAGTCAGTCACTAAACTGAAAGGCAATGTCCAGTTTGTACCGAACCAAGTGGAGCAGCCGTTAATCAATGATCTTCGCAGTTAACTCATTGGTGGCATAAGTGCAGTAGAAAGTGGTTGTCATAAAAAACTAACAACGTCAGACAAAAGGCTAGAAAAGGGATACCACATTGCGCTGCGTATCCCTTTATTTTTTACTACCGCAATCAGGGAGCGGGTAAATGAAACAGGCACCAATGATTAACACACAATTCTGGGATGATTTGTTTATCCGAGGCACTATGCCTTGGGATGCCCAATCGACACCTCAAGAACTCAAGGACTATCTCGACAATTCACTTCATGTAGGCCAGTCAGTGTTTATTCCTGGGTGTGGTGCCGCTTATGAACTGAGCACTTTTATTCAATATGGGCATGACGTGATCGCGATGGATTACAGCCAAGAAGCGGTAAAAATGGCGCAATCAGCGTTAGGTAACTACAAAGATAAAGTCGTATTGGGTGATGTATTTAATGCCGATTTTTTTCACTCGTTTGATGTCATTTACGAGCGGGCCTTTCTCGCAGCACTACCGAGAGACATGTGGTCAGAATATTTCTCTATGGTGGATAAATTGCTGCCAAGAGACGGTTTGTTAATTGGTTATTTCGTTATAGATGATGATTACCACTCTCGCTTCCCTCCATTTTGTTTGCGAAGTGGGGAGTTGGCAGCTTTTCTAGAGCCCACGTTTGAACTTGTGAAGTCCTCAGTGGTGGCAAACAGTGTTGAGGTTTTTAAAGGCAGAGAGCAATGGATGGTGTGGCAGAAGTGTTAGTCGCTTTTAATCTTTTTGAAGAAGTATTCGCGGAAACTTTCTGGTTCTTTGTGAATCGCTGATATATAAGTCTTCACTCTATGCCTGATGGAATGCTCACATAGTTTGTCGGTTTGTGTGAAAAATTAATTTCTCGTTGCTGGTTTTAAGTTGTTGAGATATCTCTAGCAGCGGTTGAGTGGTTGAGTTTATTGCTGGCACGGGTTATGTGCTCAGAGCGTAAAGCGACAGATCAGCATCGATCCGAAAGGTAGTAGAACGTCTCTTACTGATCTGTCTATTTCATGCTTATACTATTTTAGGTTGACCATCTGATGCGGTGGCACCGCCGTCTACAGGTAGGTTTACGCCATTAATGAAAGATGCGTCATCACTTGCCAAGAAAGTCACGACAGACGCAATTTCTTCAGGTTCGGCTGCTCGGCCAAGCGCAATGCGCTCATTGAATTTATCGCGGATGTCCTGCGGCCAGCCATTTGTCATGTTGGTTTTTACTAAACTTGGGCATACGGCGTTAATTCTTACCCCATCCGCACCATGGTCCAATGCCATCGCTCGGGTAAGGTTCACCACTGCGCCTTTACTCGCGCAATAGAATGCGGCACCCCAGTCACCACCCAAACCGGAAACGGACGCGGTATTTACCATACAACCTTTCGTTTTTAAGAGTTCAGGCAAAGCAAACTTCGCGCAATAAACAACACCATCAATGTTTACACCAGAGATCTTCTTCCAGTCTTCCACACTACCTTCAATCACGGAACCAGGGACATGTACGCCAGCATTGTTTACTAAAATATCCAGTTTACCGAAACGGGTAACAACATCAGAAATCAGTGCTGCGACTTTGTCTGGATCAGAAACATCAATGGAATGTGCCGACACACGCTGTTTATCAAAGCCCTCAACGGCGTTTGCCAACTGCTCTTCATTCCAATCGGCAAGAGCGACGTTTGCGCCTTCTTCATACAAACGTTTTGCGATGGCCAAACCAATGCCATTGGCAGAGCCAGTCACGAGTGCGACTTTATTTTTTAATCCTCTCATGCGATTTCTCCTTCGAAACTTACAAAAACGGGATCTTGATTTTTCTCTGTGCGCGGCAACATCAGTTTGTCGTTGTCGCTGTAATCTACGGGGATAGCCACCACTGCTGGTCCTTCAACATCCATGGCTTTATTCAATGTCGGTAGTAATTCGTGTTGACTAGTCACTGCGAAGCCTTTCGCGCCAAATGATTCGGCGTACGCCTTGAAATCAATTGGTCCAAATTTCACACCAGAGCAGCGCTGATATTTGTTGATCTCTTGCATTTCTACCATGTTGTAGGCGTTATCAACCCACACAATATGGACGATATTGCAGTTCAGTCTAACCGCGGTTTCTAACTCCATGCTCGATTGCATAAAACCGCCGTCTCCTGATATCGATACCACTTTGCTACCAGGTTTTAGTAGGCTGGCACCAATGGCCCATGGCAGTGCAACGCCCATCGTTTGTTGGCCGTTAGACACCAGCATTTGGCGAGCTCGAAAACAGCTTAAGTAACGAGCGATCCAGATGTGGAAGCTCCCCATATCAAGGCATAGCGTGGTATCTGGTGTGATGATAGATTGCATGGCTTTAATTAGCGCCAGTGGATGAAACCCTTGCTTGTTATAGACATTGGGATAGGTCTTGATCACTTGCCGTTGCAGTGCTACCTCTTCCAGTACTGAAAGTGCCGTTGGGGAAAGGCGAGCATATTCAGAGATATAGCTGCCCATTTTGTCTAATGACTGCGCAATGTTTCCGACGATTTCAACACAAGGCTGATAATTAAGTTGGTATTCAGCCGGTTCAATATCGAGGTGAATCACGGGGTTGCGGTGGCTGTTCCAAAGCTCAGGGTCATACTCTATTGGGCTAAAGCCGATGGTGAGAATTAAATCGGCGTCCCGCAGTAAAACATCGCCAGGTTGGTTATTAAACAAACCGACACGCCCAGCAAAGTGATGATAGTAATTGATGTCTACCGTGCCGGCGGCCTGGTAAGTGCCGACAACGGGTAGCTGCGTATTTTGAAGAAACCGAGCGATAGCAGCAGCGTTTTGACTGCGGCTCGCGTGAAGGCCAAGTAAAACCAAACAGCGCTTTGCTTTACTGATTCGACTGACCGCTTCTTCGATTGCTGCGATGTCTGCGCAACCAGGCTGTGTGTAAGGCGAGGGGACAATAATGTCCGTTTGGGTCTGCTCGGATAAAACATCTTGGGGGAGACTCAAAAAGCAAGCCCCAGGACGACCTGACTCTGCGATACGAAATGCGTTCGCCATGATCTCGCTTGCGGCGTCCACATGCTGCACTTCAGCACTGAACTTAGTTATAGAGCGAAAAATACTGACGGTATCCATGCTCTGGTGTGTTTGTTTTTGCTGGTCAGTTCGTTTCACCGCACCACCGATAGCAATCAGCGGATCGCCTTCGGAGTTTGCTGTTGCCACCCCCGTAACTAGATTTCCACAGCCAGGGCCTGACGTAACCATGGTGACGCCTGCTTTGCCGGTTAGTCTTCCCATAACGCCCGCCATAAATGCGCCGTTAGCTTCGTGGCGTACCGGAATCATTTGGATGTTAGTGTCTTCAATCGCATCGAACAGTCGATCGATCTTTGCACCGGGAATACCGAAAATGTACTTAATGCCGAGAGACTCTAGCTGTTGAGCGATCAACTGAGCTCCATTTTTATTTGAAGGTTTGGATTGCATTTGTTGTCCTTATTATTTGCCTGACTTTGTTACTTTTCCGCCTTTTCTATGGCGGTATTTATATCTTCCGGAGCCAAATTGGCGTTGAGAAAGTCTGTCGATACCGGGGTATCAATCACTAGCCGCGAGACTTTGCCAATCTGGAGGAACCCTGACGAAATGCTGTAATCCTGAATATGACCACCTCCTTGGCGGTCATCAGTAATAAAGTGTTCGTGATAGCCGGGCACATTGATGCCAGTCGTATATTTAGGACTGCGAAAGCCGGCGACCACGCCTTGCTTATGCGTGAAGCGGAATGTTGGTTGCTCTTTGACCACTTCAAGCATTGGTCGATAAGGGCGTGTTTGTTTAGGTACGGTACGAGTACGAACTGAATCGAAAACGCCATCAATGCGCACTGCGCAAAATAGGTTATCGCTTGGAACCATGTCGTCTATGAGGCTATGGACTTCATGACGTGACATGCGCGATGTCAGTGGCAGCTCGATATCAGGCTTAAAAAAAGTCATGACAGCAAAGGGCGTTTTTTGCGCTAGGTCTGCCGGGTTTGCGGAGCCATCCGACTTGAGTTGAAAAACTTCCTTATCAAACGCAATCAACTCACCATCCAATTCATTGAACGTACCTAAACCAAAATCCCCATGTTTCAGCAGTTCTTCTATGGTTGTTGAGCCTTCGTAAACACCAGCTATCAAAGCACTCATTAACGAAGTCTGATAAATCTCACCATCTCCGGTAACGTGATGGTATTCAGAAAATTCTTTCGCTACTTCAAGCGAACAAGCGCATAGAGGGTTATAAAATCCACGCATGAGTAAGACCAGTTATGCAATGAAGAGTATATTTAGATTGACTTCTACACGGTGCTAAATCCAATATAAAAAAGATTTATTTTGATATGGAAAATATATGGAATTTCGCTACCTGAAGTATTTTGTCGCGGTCGCCGAGACTCGTCACTTTACCCGAGCAGCTGAACAGTTAGGGATTGCGCAACCTCCTTTGAGTCAACAAATCAAAAAGCTAGAGCACGAGCTTGGCGTGGACTTATTTAAGCGCTTGTCTAGAGGAGTAGAACTGACCCATGCAGGGCAAGTCTTTTATACGGATGCGGTAAATATTCTTGCTGATGTGGAACGCGCTAAAGCAAAAGCTCGTCAGATTGCTCGTGGTGAAAATACGCAGGTTAAAATTGGGTTCGCGACGTCAACATCAACCTGCATTAAGGTATTGGAGAGGATTGGGCGTATTCAAGAGAATGGGGTTCATTTACAGACGGCGGAACTATCAATGCCAGAGCTTGCCACTCAGTTAAAAAGCAAACAACTTGATCTCGCAATCATGCGGCTACCCTGTTACGCCAGTGAGCCTTTTGAGCACAAGGTGTTGTTTAACGACCCGTTTGTCGCGGTGATTCCGGCGGGGCACGAACTGGCAAAATATCCCTGTATCCAGATGAAACAGTTGAGAGGCCATAAAATTTTACTGTTTCCACGAGAGACGGGCCCCGCACTGTTTGATGGCATGAGTACACTTTTTGCCGACGCAGGAGTAAGGCTCGAACCACAGTTCGCAGCACCGCAACTTCGTACGACGATTGCCATGGCGCAGGCTGGGTTAGGTATTGCTCTCGTTCCGCGCTCACTGGCTGAACATCTCGATGATTCCGCGACAGTCGCCGAGATTGAGGATATCCCTCTCACTAGTCGTGTTGTTGTTGCTTGGGAGGCATCTAATCTCAATAAACAAGCGTTAAAAGTAGCCACGAACATCGGTCATGTTGAGGCTTAAAGCTTTGTCATATAACCTGTCGATTGTACCCAACGAACAAAACTTACTGAAGATTGCGACTCTGTTGTCGTATATATTACCTACATCAAGTTGACTTGATAGCTGAACTCTCGTTTTTATCGAGATGATAATGACGAGGACCTTGATTTAATGCATGGTTAAACCGCAAGGATGATGGATGATTAAAGCGCAAATATTTGATGTATTTTGTGATGAGTTAGCTCAAGGTAATCCATGTGGCGTTGTCGAACTAAATCACTGGCTGAGTGATTCTGAATTACTTCAAATCACTCATCAGGTCGCTCAACCTGTCACATCATTTGTGGTTCAGTCTGGCAGTGACTACCACATTCGCTGGTTTAGCCTAGAAGGAGAGATCAACCTATGTGGACACGGAAGTTTGGGCGCAGGCGCTGCAATCATTTCCAACTATCATCAGAATGAGGTCATTCTAAAAAGCCAGTATGGCCATATTACCGTTACTGAACTTGATGGAATGTACAGGATCGTGATGCCAAGTTGGCAAGCCAAGTCTCATGCCATCCCCTTGGGTATTTCAGGCTTTTCCAATCACCCCGTAGATGCTTTTACAACGCGTGATTTGGTTGTTGTTCTCGAATCCGAAGATGATGTTGTTCGCTATCAACCTAACTTTGATGAGCTGATTAAAATTTATGAGTTTCATGCGGTCATCGTGACGGCTCAAAGCTCTGATAGTGGCTATGTGCTGCGTTACTTTGCACCTAAAATCGGTATTTCAGAAGATCTTGCCACAGGCTCGGCTCAGTGCTCATTAGCGCCTTATTGGTTTGAAAAGCTGGGCAAAGAAAAATTGACGGCTCGTCAGCTATCTCGTGCTGGTGGTTATTTTGAAGTGGCTCGTGGTTCAGAATCTACGATCGTATTGTCTGCACACGTGAAAAGTCGGACTTGAATGTAAACGCCTCTAGCTCCTAACGCAAGAGCTAGAGGCCCCCATTAAAAGTGCCGAGCTAAGATTTTAACCCTGCCGCGGTCATCATGACGCGAAACAGCATTGATACGAACCCCAGAGCTAGCACACTGGCCGCCCAGATCCCAACCATCCAAGCCCATTGGCGGCACCAATTTTTGATTTTCATACTCACTCCTTATCAACTTGTTAATGGTACGCTTCGCCTTCTTTTACTTTTCCGGAGAAGACGTAGTAACTCCAAAAGGTGTAAGCCAGAATGATCGGGATGATGATCACTGCTCCGACGAGCATAAAGCGCTGACTGCTTGCAGGAGCCGCTGCTTCCCATATTGATATGCTAGGAGGAATGATATTTGGCCAGATACTGATGCCAAGCCCTGCGAACCCGAGAATCACGATCACTAGCGCCATCACGAAAGGGCTGCGCTCTTTACGCTTTTTAACGGAGTCAGCAATCTTCAAACATACCAGCCCAGTAATGACAGGTACGGGCAGTAAGTAGAACAAATTAGGCAGAGAAAACCATCTTTCCGCAATGGCAGGGTAAGCAAGTGGAGTCCAAGCGCTCACAATGATTAATGCGGAGATCATCGCCAGTAGTGTTTTGTTAGTGAAGCGGTACATCGTGTTTTGCAGTTCACCTTCCGTCTTCATGATGAGCCATGTGCTACCAAGCAGCGCGTACGTTGCGACTAAACCCAAACCACAAAAGATGGGAAAAGGGCTGAGCCAGTCGAGTTGACTACCTACGAAGACGCGGTTTTCCACCGCAAAGCCTTGAATTACCGCGCCAACAACGATGCCTTGGAAAAACGTGGTTAAAATCGAGCCGACCATAAAAGAGCGATCCCAGAACTTTAAGTGATTTTCCAATGCTTTAAAGCGAAACTCAAATGCTACGCCACGAAAGATCAAAGCAATCAACATCAACGTTAAAGGGATGGTTAGCGCTTCAATAATTACCGCGTAAGCCATCGGAAAAGCGCCAAATAGAGATGCGCCTCCAAGCACAATCCAAGTTTCGTTGCCGTCCCAAACTGGCGCGACACTGTTGACCATGACGTCTTTTTGTTTTTCATCCTTGATGAAGGGCATCAGTATTCCAATACCCAAATCGAAGCCGTCCATGATGATGTACATCAAAGTGGCAAAAACGATGATCGCGAACCAAATCACGGATAAATCAAAATGCATATTCTCTACCTTAACTTTGTGACAAATTCTAGATGCGGCCTGAAACGGTCGTCATGTCGTGCTCATCGTGCTCGATTGCATCGGGGCCTTTCTTGATTTGGTGGATCATGTAGTAATACCCAAAACCAAACACCAAGCTGTACACAACAAGGAAACACAGCAGGCTGATGCTCATTTGTAGGTCTCCGTGTGCAGAAACCGCATCACGCGTTTTTTGTACGCCATACACGACCCAAGGTTGTCGACCAACCTCTGTCGTAAACCAGCCAGCGAGTATTGCGATAAGGCCAGATGGCCCCATAAATAATGAAAATTTGAGGAACCAACGCGAGGTATAAAGCGTGTTCTTTTTTCGTAACCACATGCTGTAGAAGCTTTGAAAAATCATCAGAAGTCCTAGCCCGACCATGATTCGAAATGACCAAAAGACGATAGGTGAGTTCGGTCGTTCCTCTTTCGGGAAGTCTTTCAGCGCCGGGATTGGCTCAGTTAAACTGTGGCGTAGGATCAAACTTCCTAGAACAGGAATTTCTAAGGCATAGTCTGTGCGTTCTTGTTCCATGTTTGGCATGCCGAACAAAATCAATGGGGTTGGTTTGCCATCACTGTTATCCCAATGTCCTTCGATGGCAGCGATTTTGGCGGGCTGGTGTTCCAGAGTGTTTAGCCCATGCACATCGCCAATCACGGCTTGGAGTGGCGCAAGGAACACTAAGATCCCGAGCGACATCGAAAACATGGTTTTTACCGCAGTCGATTGATTGCCTCTCAATAAATGCCAAGCGGCTGACGCGCCTACAAAGAGTGCTGAACTGACAAAAGCTGCGACGCTCATGTGAGCCAAACGATAAGGAAATGAAGGATTGAAAACGATAGCAAACCAGTCGGTTGGCACTACACGTCCGTCGACAATTTCATAGCCTTGTGGCGTTTGCATCCAACTGTTGGAGGCGAGAATCCAGAAGGTCGAAATGATCGTGCCTAACGCCACCATCGAGGTTGCAAAAAAGTGCAGCTTTTCGCCGACGCGACGCCAACCAAACAGCATCACGCCAAGAAATCCGGCTTCGAGAAAGAAAGCCGTTAACACTTCATAAGTCAGTAATGGGCCAGTGATAGAACCAGCGAAGTCGGAGAAACCACTCCAGTTGGTGCCGAATTGATAGGCCATGACAAGGCCAGATACAACGCCCATCCCAAAGTTAACCGCAAAAATTTTCGACCAGAAGTGATAGAGCTTTTGGTAATCGGGATTACGTGTTTTTAGCCATAAGCCTTCCAGCACGGCGAGATAGGTGGCCAAACCTATGGTGATAGCGGGGAAAATAATATGAAAGGATACCGTAAAGGCGAACTGTATCCGTGCAAGCATAAATGCGTCGAGGCCAAACATTAAACTTCCTTTGATCTTTTAAGTTTTATGAGAGAGCTATTTTAAAAGGAGCGGAATGAGGGAAGTAGGTACAGACAGTGACTATAAACCTATAACAGATTAAATATTGAAGTGTTATTATTTTGAATTCGGCTTTATGGAAGGGGATTTGCGTTTGGCGAAGTATCAAGAGTTAGTGGAACAGCTTAAAAGGCAGATAAAATCGGGGATATGGCATCCGGGTGACAAGCTGCCTTCGCTGCGTCGCCAATCTGAACACTCGGGTTTGAGCTTGATGACGGTGTTGCACGCGTATCAAATTCTGGAATCTCAAGGCTGGGTCACGTCACAGCCGCGATCTGGTTATCGAGTCGCGCCCAATATTAAGAGCTCAAATGAACCCCAAGCGCCAGCCGCGGTTTCGTGGACTGAGCAGGTAGACATCAATGAGTTTATCTTTGATGTTCTGCAGGCGAGTAAAAATCCATCCATGATCAATTTTGGCTTTGCCTATCCAGACCCAAGTTTGTATCCACGCTATCACGTGAATCGGGCGATGAGCGCAGCCGCTCGCAATATGCCGATTTCCACCACCTTTGATAACTTACCGCCGGGAAACGAACAATTACGCACCATCATCGCGAAGCGTTATGCTGCGAAAGGCATTGAAATTTCACCCGATGAAATTGTCATTACGGCAGGCGCGCTGGAGGCGTTAACGCTCAGTTTGCAAGCCTGCACAAGACCGGGAGATTGGGTGGTTGTGGAGTCGCCTGCATTTTATGGTGCATTGCAATCCTTAGAGCGGTTAGGCTTGAAAGCGCTCTCAGTAAGAACAGACCCAGTCACGGGCATTGACCTAGACTCATTGGAACGAGCGCTGCAAACACACGATGTGAAAGCATGTTGGCTGATGTCGAACTTCCAAAATCCTCTGGGTTTTACGCTCACCAACGAGAAAAAACAAAAGCTGATTGAGCTGACACAGCGATATAACGTGCCAGTGATTGAAGATGATGTGTACAGCGAACTGCATGCCGAGAATGACTCGGTTTACCCACTAAGAATGTTTGATGACACGGGCAATACCATGTTGTGCTCCTCGTTTTCAAAATCGTTAATCGCAGGGCTACGTATTGGTTGGGTTGCGGCGGGAAAGCGGGCGCTAGAGGTACAAAAGTTACAGTTAATGAGTACATTAGCGACGAGTGCACCAGTGCAAATGACATTGGTGCACTATTTAACAAGCCGCAATTATGAATCGCATTTGAAGCAGTTACGGAAAAAGCTGTTTGAACGTAAAAGTAAGATGACGGTTCTGCTTAGTGAGCTGTTACCTGAAGCAGTCAAAGTGTTAAGCCAAAGCGGTGGGTACTTTATTTGGTTAGAGCTCCCCAAGCATATTGATGCCTTGCCGATATATCGAGAAGCACTAAAAGGTAATATCAGCATCGCACCGGGAAAGATGTTCAGCCTGACAGAACAATACGATCACTGTATTCGTCTTAACGCTTCTTTTGAGCTCAATGACAAATACGTTCATGCTCTCAATCTGCTTGCCAATATTATTCGCGATCATTTGGCGAAATAGCGACTTTCTTCAGTTTTTGGGTTTAATGGAGCGCGCCGGATTTCCAACGACTCGATCGCCCGGCGCAACGTCTTTGGTTACGACAGAGCCAGCGCCAACGACGGCCTGATCGCCAATGGTCACGCCTGGCAGTATGATAGCGCCCCCACCAATCCAAACGTTATTGCCGATTTTTACCGGTTTGGCGATCTCATCTCCGGCTAAGCGTCTTTGTGTATCGAGTGAATGAGCGGCTGTGTAAATTTGCACTCTAGGCCCAATCATGACGTTCGCGCCAACCTCAACCTGCCCATTGTCCAGAATAATGGCATCCCAGTTGATGTAGGTGTTTTCCCCGACGGACAAGTGGCAACCGTAGGTAAGTTGAAGCGGTGGCTCTATACAGGCGCTGTTTTCTAATTGGACGCCCATTTCCGCCAATAGTTGTCTACGGATATCTGGGTTTGGCTCGTGGTTAAATTGGAAGACAAGCTGCGCGGTTTTGGCGCGCATGAGCTTTAGTTCTTCATCCAGACAATTATAGGTTTCTCCAGAGCGCATCCGAGTCAGTTCTGACATAACAATCATTCCATCAATATTATTTGCAATAAGGTGCATAATGATAAGTGAGGGAGATTCGAAGTGAAAATTTGATGCTTAAAAATCAGAAAGTTATCACTGATTTGCCTTGCGTGTTTAGTCGGTTGATTGGCTCGTTGAGTATACAAAGACGTGCTCCTTAAATGGCTTAATCGTGTTGAAGCCAAAGCGGGAAACCACTCGAAGCGTTTTGCGTAGATTACAATATAGTTAATAAGAAGAACTTAATTAAGCCGCTTGCGCTATCGATTGACCTAAAAATTTAAGACTTATGCGCTCTGGCTTGCTGGCAACGATGAATCAAGAGTGAGCACTTTATGTTCGAACGGGTCATTTCATTTTTAGAAACAACGCTGTTTACCTTTAACGAACAACCTATCACGTTGTGGGCGATATTGATGGTGCCGACATGGGTGATTGTCGCTTTATGGTTGTCCAAAATTTTAATCAAAACCGTTACGTCAAGAATGTCCTCATCGGGGAAAGATCCAAACGTTATTCATTTGGTTAAACGGATATTATTTGTCATCGCTCTAGCCATTATTTTTATGACCACACTTTCGATGATCAATGTGCCAATCACCGCGTTCGCCTTTCTGTCTGGTGCCATCGCTATCGGCTTCGGTTTTGGTGCGCAAAACATCATTAACAACTTCATAAGTGGCTGGATTTTGATTGGTGAAAAGCCAATCCGAATTGGGGACTTTTTAGAGGTTGAGGGCGCCAAAGGCACTGTCGAGCAAATAAATACACGTTCAACGAGAATCAGACGAACCGATGGTGTTCATATGCTCATACCCAACAGTCAGTTGATTGAGAACGTGGTGATCAACTGGACGTTATGCGACAGATTAGTTCGTGGCTCGGTCGTTGTCGGTGTCGCGTATGGGAGCGATGTCAAACAGGTTGCTGCCTTAATGGCGGAGGTGACTTCGCAGCAAGCGCAAGTTCTGAGTTCGCCAGCTCCAGACGTGTTTTTTCAAGACTTTGGCGATAATGCTTTGATCTTCGAATCTTATTTTTGGATTAACTCAACGGTTGAAGGCGGGATTCGATCGGTCGCAAGTGCCATACGTTTTGAAATCTATGAAGCTTTCGAAAAGCACGGTATTGAAATCGCGTTTCCACAACGAGATGTGCACATTGATGGGGAAATCAAGTTGTCTAGGGAGAGAAACGGATAGGGCGATAAGCGGTGTAGGTGCCCTTATCTTGGCTTCGAGTAGTGATAGCGAGGCGGTCACAATATGGATTCACCTCGCTAGAAACCAGTTTGAAGGCGTTATTGGTTGTCCCACATGACTTCGCATTCTTCTTTGATTGCTGATTTTAGCAACTCAATCAGTGGAAACGCTCTGCGTCCTAGGCTTACAGCGGGCTCTGCTTGTTCTTCCTCTTCGTCTACATCAGTAGGGAGGTTTTCTTCAGCTGCATTTTTCGCAGATAGAGCAGAAGTTAATCTTGATAGCGCGTCAGGAACATCTTGAGCGGAAATTGATCCCGGCACCGTGCCGCTGTGACCCATCATTTTGAGCATATCTAATGCAATATCACCAAACATTGTGACGTTTGAGTGGCTTCGACAACGAAATGTTATGAGCATTTACCTGATCCTGTTTTATATGTTCGGTTTGAAACTAAATTGTAGCTGAAATCAGACACTAATTAATGTGATGAAGACCGTTGAGCGTTAAGGTTTTTATGAGTAACAATAAAAAACGGGCACGTACGTCTGCATGCCCGTTGAAATACATTACCTGATTGGTTGTTGATGATTTACAAGCTATACGGATCGCCCAGAGCTAATGCGACCCTAGAAGCAGGAGACTTTCCTAACGCACGGCAAATTTGCCAACCCGCTTCATTGATGACGCTAAGATCAACGCCCGTTTCAATCCCAAGTTGCTCACACAGATAAAGTACATCTTCCGTTGCAACATTGCCACTGGCTCCTTTCGCGTAAGGGCAGCCGCCGAGCCCCGCTACTGCGCTATCAATGGTGTTGATGCCCATTAACAAGGCTTGATAGATATTGGCTAATGCTTGTCCATAAGTGTCATGAAAATGTACTGCGAGCGCGTCTTTTGGCAGTAGCGTTAACAATGAATCCAGCATGGCGATAACGCGATTAGGCGTTGCTTTACCGACAGTATCACCGAGCGAAATCTCATAACATCCCATATCAAACAACGTATTGGCGACCTTGGTAGTTTGCTCTGGCTTGATTACTCCCTCATATGGACACACCATGGTACAAGACAAGTACCCGCGTACAGGAATGTTGTGCTGGTTCGCCAATTCGATAACGGGTTCAAATCGAGCGAGACTTTCGGTAATGCTGCAGTTGATGTTCTTCTGGCTGAACGTTTCTGAAGCGGAGCCAAACACCGCAATTCGCTTTACACCGCTTTCCAGCGCACGTTCTAACCCTGCGAGATTTGGTGTGAGCGCGCTATAAACCACGTCAGGCTTTTTTGAGATACCAGCAAACACCTGATCGGAATCGGCCATTTGAGGCACCCACCTTGGAGAGACGAAAGATCCCGCCTCAATATGCTTTAAGCCACTGCTGCTTAGTTGGTTAATCAAACGGATTTTATCAACCAGCGTCACTGCCGTTTCATTTTGCAGACCATCACGAGCGCCGACTTCGACGATATTAACCTTCGCTGGTAGCATATTCGCGCTCCTTATCTTCACTGACGTTATCCGATATCAAAGACAAATTCAGCAGGATGGAACCGTGCTGCACTTGGTCCCCGTGCTGATAAAACAATTCGTCGACTGTTGCTGCGACCGGAGCCGTGATGGTGTATTCCATTTTCATTGCTTCGAGTACCAAAAGCGGATCGCCCGCCGCCACTTCGTCACCTTTAGCCACCATAACTGCTGAAATTATGCCGTTGAGTGGTGCGGTTGGACTTAGTTCATCGTCTACATCTTTTGCAGAGTGAAAGTCAGGTTGATGAGCGAACGTGCGCTGCTGACCAAGATAAAACAGTGTTGTCTTTTGTTCGTTGCTAAGTGCATTAAGGGTGTAACGCACATTATCAATATCGACGATAAATTGGTTGTCACTTTCAAGCAGGATGACCTGATGCAGATCCTCGCCGCATCGGACAGTGAAGTGAGATCCTGTATCTTGCGATGATTGTTGCAAACGTACTTGATGGTTGGCATTGGCATCCGTGAAGTTAAATCGGTAAACGTTGTCAACCGACAGTCTAAAACCTCGTTTGGTTGGCGCGGGTAACGTTGAGCTGTCTGATTTTGAAATCAGATCATTCCAGCGAGCAACCGCCGCCAATGTAAGCCAGATTGAATCCGACACGTCTTGCTGCTCATTTATGCCTTGTTGATGTGTGACGAGGAAACCTGTATCAAGCTCAATCTCTGCAAAGGCTGGCTGCGAAATAATGCTGTGCAGATAACCAATGTTTGTCGTTACGCCACGTACGTGATATTGAGTTAACGCCTGCTTAAGCTGCTTTAGGGCGATATCACGAGTTTGCCCCCAGACGATCAGCTTGCTGATCATTGGATCGTAATATTCGCTGATGCTATCGCCTTGGGTAACACCGCTATCAACTCGTACGTACGCTAGGCGCACATTACTGTCTGATACGGGTTCTTTTAAGTAGTCAATGCGGCCAGTCGACGGCATAAAGTCATTGTCTGTATCTTCTGCGTAAACTCGCAGCTCAATTGAATGACCGTTGTGGGTGATTTCAGATTGCGAAATAGGTAAATGCTCTCCAGCTGCGACTTTGAATTGCCACTCCACCAAATCAACGCCGGTGATCAATTCAGTAACAGGGTGTTCAACTTGCAGACGAGTATTCATTTCCATGAAGTAAAACTCACCGCGGCTATCGAGCAAGAACTCCACCGTGCCAGCGCCAACATAGTCGATCGCTTGAGCGGCCTGAACCGCAGCTTCACCCATTTGTTTACGCAGTTCATCACTAAGACCGGGAGCTGGTGCTTCTTCGACTACTTTTTGGTGACGGCGTTGAATGGAGCAATCGCGATCAGAAAGATAGACACAGTTGCCATGTTGGTCAGCAAATACCTGAACTTCAACGTGACGAGGCTGCAATATACATTTTTCGATTAGAAGCTGCTTATCGCCAAAGCTTGAAAGTGCTTCACGCTGCGCACCGTCGATGGCCAGAGGCATTTCGGCTGCGCTATTGACCACTCGCATGCCTTTACCGCCGCCCCCTTGGGTTGCTTTAAGCATCACTGGGTAACCGATTTTTTCCGCTTCTGCTAATAAATGCTCTACGCTGTTGTCTGTGCCGTGATAGCCCGGAACCAATGGTACGTTCGCCTCTGACATGATGGTTTTGGCTTGCGACTTCGAACCCATTGCTTCAATTGCGCTGGTGGAAGGGCCAATAAAAACAATGCCATTTTCGCTGCACGCTTTCGCCAGTTTCGGGTTCTCGGAAAGAAAACCATACCCAGGGTGGATAGCATCGGCTTGCCATTTTTTCGCAGCGCCGATAATTGCATCGATATCGAGATACGATTCACTCGCAGGAGCGGGGCCAATGAATTCAGCGAAATCCGCTTGTTTAACATGTAAGCTGCTGCGATCCGCTTCGGAATAGACGGCTACCGTCTCGATAGCCATGCTTTTTGCGGTTTTAATGATTCGGCAGGCAATTTCACCGCGGTTTGCGATCAGTATTCTTTTAAACATGATTCCTCCAATTGGCGGCGCGCTTTTCAAAAAATGCAGCTAGTCCTTCTTGTCCTTCACTGGACACGCGAGCGGTTGCAATAGCTTGGCTGGTGTATTCAATTAATGAATGATCGATAGGTTGGTTATGACAGCGTAAACAAAGTGCTTTTGCAGCCTGCATGGCTTGTGGACCGTTGTTGAGCAGGTGATCAATGGTGCGATTGACGGCTTCACGTGGTTGAGCGTCTATCTGATGAAGAATACTCATCGATAGCGCGGTTTCGGCATCAATCAGTTCCGCGGTTAAAAAGTAGCGTCGGCTTTGTCGTTGTCCAATCGCTCGGATTACGTAAGGTCCGATGGTGGCGGGTAACAAACCGAGCTTCACTTCACTCAAACAAAATCGGCTTTCAGGTGTACCAATAGCGATATCGCAGCAGCAGATAAGCCCAAGTGCGCCGCCAAATGCAGCGCCATGCACCATAGCAATAGTCGGTTTGCTAAAGGTATCCAGTTTGTGCAAGAGCAACGCTAACTGCTGTGCATCTTGCAGATTTTCCCCCTCGGTTTTGGTGGCCATTGACTGCATCCAGCCAAGATCCGCACCCGCAGAAAAGTGTTTCCCTTGCGCCGTTAGTACCAATGCACGTAGAGAGTTGTCTCTCTCAAGTTTTTCCAAGGTGTCGATAAGTGAAGCAATTAATTCATCATTAAACGCGTTGTGTTTCTCTGGTCGATTGAGGCTCAACCAAGCAACGCCATTGCTGTCTTTTTCAAGCAGTAGTCCGGTCATGTGACTTCCTTTGTCTGACATTTCAGTCTGTATTTCAATGCTCGCTAACCATTACTTTTTAAACATCGGTATTCGCGAGGAGTTAAGGTTTGCCTTGCATCCGGCTACATACGGAAGATGCCAAATTTGCTGTCTGGTATTGGCGCATTAAGCGCAGCAGACAGAGCAATGCCGACAACATCACGGGTTTTCGCAGGGTCAATAATGCCGTCGTCCCACAAACGAGCACTGGCGTAATAAGCGTGACTTTGAGTCTGATATTGCTCCGCAATTGGACGTTTGAACGCTTCTTCTTCCTCCGCGCTCCAGCTTTCACCTTTGCGAGTTTTGATATCGCGGGTCACTTGCGCCATCACGCCAGCCGCTTGCTCTCCACCCATGACGGAGATGCGCGCGTTTGGCCACATCCACATCATGGTTGGATCATAAGCGCGGCCACACATGCCGTAGTTTCCTGCGCCATACGATCCACCAATCACTACGGTAAACTTCGGCACGTCTGCACACGCAACAGCAGTTACCATTTTCGCACCATGTTTGGCGATGCCTTCGGCTTCGTACTTCTGACCGACCATAAAGCCCGTTATGTTCTGCAAGAAAAGCAGAGGAATTTTGCGTTGTGCGCACAGCTCAATAAAATGCGCGCCTTTTTGTGCTGATTCTGAAAATAGAATGCCGTTGTTAGCGACAATGCCAATCGGCATACCGTGAATATGGGCAAAGCCACAGACCAAGGTTTCGCCGAACAGGGCTTTAAATTCATCGAACTGGGAATCATCAACAATTCGGGCAATGACCTCTTTAACATCAAACGGCTTTTTGAGATCGGTTCCGACGATGCCGTACAGCTCTTGGGCAGGAAAACGTGGTTCCTGTGGTGCTTTTTGCTTGAGTTGAACGGGTTTCAAGTGGTTAATTTGAGAAACCGCTTGTCTTGCCAACTCTAACGCGTGGTGATCATTTTCTGCGTAATAGTCCGCCACGCCAGAGGTGCGACAGTGAACGTCTGCGCCACCAAGATCTTCCGCGCTGACTTCTTCACCTGTCGCTGCTTTTACAAGAGGTGGACCTGCCAAAAAAATCGTGCCTTGTTCTTTGACTATGATGGATACGTCGCACATGGCAGGAACATAAGCGCCGCCAGCGGTACATAGCCCCATGACCACCGCAATTTGTGGAATGCCTTTGGCCGACATACGGGCTTGGTTGTAGAAAATACGGCCAAAATGGTCTTTATCTGGGAATACCTCATCTTGGCGGGGTAGGTTAGCGCCGCCAGAGTCGACTAAGTAAACACACGGCAGTTGGCATTTTTCTGCAATTTCTTGTGCTCTTAAGTGCTTTTTCACGGTGAGTGGGTAGTAACTGCCGCCTTTTACCGTCACGTCGTTGGCAACGATCATACACTCGGTGCCGTCAATTACACCCACACCGGCAACCACTCCAGCACATGGAACGTAATCTGGATACACATCCCAGCCAGCAAAATGACCAATTTCTAGAAAGGACGAACCAGGGTCGAGTAGGGCAAGAATGCGCTCACGTACCGGAAGTTTGCCTTTCTTCTGCTGATGCTCGCGGGCTTTCTCACCGCCACCATCTTCTATTTGGGCAGTCACGGTATAAAGTTGATCTACAAGTGACGCCATAGAGCGGTAGTTTTCCTGATACTGCTCTGAATGGGTGTTAATATTGGTCGTCAAACAAGCCATAAATAGCCGATCTCCATTCGGTAGACGGGTGTCACCACCCGTCTTTATTTAGGTTGAATAAGATTTAGATTGAATAAGGAAGTTGTTTCGAGTTCGAACCGCCTAGGTATGATGATTAGGCGCTTTCGTTAAACAATTCGCGACCAATAAGCATACGGCGAATTTCTGAAGTGCCCGCACCGATTTCATACAGCTTGGCATCTCGCAACAAACGGCCCGTATCAAACTCGTTGATGTAGCCGTTACCGCCAAGTAGTTGAATCGCATCCAGTGCCATCTTGGTTGCCAGCTCTGCGCTGTAGAGGATCGCGCCAGCAGAATCTTTACGTGTGGTTTCACCGCGATCACAAGCGGCAGCGACGGCGTAAACATACGCTTTAGCGGCATTCATTTGTGTGTACATATCCGCGATTTTTGCTTGAACTAGCTGGAATTCACCGATGGATTTACCGAACTGTTTACGGTCGTGAATGTAAGGCACAACGATATCCATACACGCCTGCATGATGCCAAGTGGGCCGCCTGCAAGCACCACACGTTCGTAGTCGAGGCCGCTCATCAATACTTTCACGCCTTGGTTTTCTTCGCCGAGAATATTTTCCGAAGGGACTTCGCAGTTTTGGAAGACCAGCTCACACGTATTCGAGCCGCGCATACCCAACTTGTCGAGTTTTTGTGCTTGAGTAAATCCAGGGAATCCGCGTTCCACAATAAATGCCGTGATGCCTTTGGAGTGCTGGCTTGGGTCGGTTTTTGCGTAGACAACATAGGTGTGTGCATCAGGGCCGTTGGTGATCCACATTTTGTTGCCATTTAATAGGAAAATATCGCCTTTACGTTCGGCTTTAAGCTGCATAGAGACCACATCAGAGCCGGCGCCGGGTTCACTCATAGCAAGGGCGCCGATATGTTCACCGGAGATGAGCTTAGGTAGGTATTTCTCTTTTTGCACTTGTGTGCCGTTACGGTGGATTTGGTTGACGCAAAGGTTGGAGTGAGCGCCGTAACTTAACGCAACCGAAGCGGATGCTCGGCTGATTTCTTCCATAGCGATAACGTGGGCGAGATAGCCCATGCCTGCACCACCAAACTCTTCGCTGGTGGTCACACCTAAAAGACCCATGTCACCTAATTTGGACCAAAGATGGTTTGGAAAGTCGTTAGTTTGGTCGATAGATTGCGCTAGCGGCGCAATTTCTCTTGCAGCAAAACTATTGATTTGCTCGCGAAGCAAATCGGTATTTTCGTCATAAACAAAGTTCAGGGAAGAGTAGGTAGATTTCATTGCGTGTCCTTGCCTTTACGTCACCTACATCCCAGAGTTGAGGTGTTAGGTGACTTTTTCGCCTTTCATGGATCTCAGTGTGTTTTGGCATCGCAACTGCGCAGCATTTAACTCCATCATTACCGCTTGAATGTCGTTTGCTTGCTGTTGCAATGCTGCCTTCTTCTCTTCGATCAACCGAATCATATAGTTCAACTGCTCAGTACTTTGATCGGTATCGTAGAGTTCAAATAACTCTTTGATATCTGCAAGAGAAAAGCCCAATCGCTTACCTCGCAAAATCAGTTTTAGTCGAATTCGATCACGACCATTGTAGATTCGAGTGTTGCCTTTACGTTCTGGAGTTAGGAGACCTAAATCTTCGTAGAAGCGAATGCTTCGAGTAGTAATGTCGAACTCTTTCGCGAGCTCGCTGATCTTAAATGTGTTCATTCCTTAACCTTACGACTTTCGTATAACATTTACATGAATATACAATTCGTTAACGTTAAAGTAAACAAACAACATCCACTCTTGAGCCTTGATATCACTCGCATTTACTCGAAATCAAAGAATTACTCGAACAAACAATAACCTCAAACTTGACGTTAACGTAAATGTTAGTATAGTTATGACGTAAACGTCAACAAAAGGTTAATGGAATGAAAAATGAAACATGGATTGTTGCCGCTAAGCGAACGCCTATCGGCTCTTTTCAAGGTGCATTAGCTTCAACAGATGTCACGGAACTCGGTGCGAAAGCCATTCAAGGGGCGCTAGCCGAAAGCCAACTCGATGTGCACAAAATAGACGAAGTGTTGATGGGGTGCGTTTTACCCGCCGGTGTGGGGCAAGCGCCTGCAAGACAAGCAAGCCTTAAAGCTGAAATGCCACAATCGATTGGTTGTACGACACTGAACAAAGTTTGTGGATCGGGTATGAAAACCGTGATGCTGGCATATGACCTTATTCAATCTGGTAATGCGCATGCTGTCATCGCTGGTGGCATGGAAAACATGTCGTCTTCTCCTTATCTATTAAAGAAAGCGCGTGATGGTTTCCGTTTAGGTCACGAGCAAGTGCTTGATCACATGTTTTATGACGGTTTGCAGGATGCCTACCAAGGCGAGCTGATGGGTGTCTTTGCAGAACAGACGGCGCAAAAGTATCAGTTTAGCCGTGAAAGTATGGATGCCTGGGCGCAGCAGTCGGTGACTCGTGCGCAGCAAGCAATCGAACAAGGCTTGTTCAAAGAAGAGATCGTGCCTGTTAACGTAAAAAGTCGGCGCGGCGAAACCTTGGTTGTAGATGATGAGCAACCGAGCAAACTCGACGTCACTAAAATTCCTACCTTACGCCCTGCGTTTGCCAAAGATGGCGGCGTAACCGCAGCAAACTCTAGTTCCATTTCGGATGGTGCGTCGGCAATGATCTTAGTCGATAGTGAGTTTGGTCGTCAGGAAAACCTTCAACCTCTAGCCAAAATTGTCGCGTACAGCACGCATGCAAGACAGCCTGATGAGTTCACCATCGCACCAGTCTTCGCGATTGAATCGCTGCTGGAAAAAACGGGCTGGGAAAAATCGGACGTGGACCTTTGGGAAATCAATGAAGCTTTTGCTGTCGTGACTCAATACGCGGTGAAAGCACTCGAACTGGACGAGAGCAAAGTGAACCCGCGCGGAGGGGCTTGTGCGCTGGGGCATCCAATAGGCGCAAGTGGCAATCGAATCCTTGTCACTTTGATTCATGCGCTAAAACAAACTGGTGGTAAGCGTGGCGTTGCATCGCTTTGTATTGGTGGTGGCGAGGCTACCGCTATCGCGATTGAAATCTGCTAAATCACTCTCAACAAAGTTTCACTTACATAACAGTAGTCAGTAACAAGCTGAAAAATACAAGGATGTCATCATGACAGAACAAGTAAAGCAGTATATCGGTGGTGAATTTGCCATCTCCGATTCAAAACAATGGCTAGATGTAACCAACCCGGCAACCAACGAAGTGATTGCACAAGTACCTTGTGCCACGGAATCGGAAATGAATGCGGCGATTGCCAGCGCAACAGAAACGTTCAAACGCTGGAAAGAAGTTGCAGCGCCGGAGCGTGCTAGATTGATGTTGCGTTACCAACATCTGCTAAAAGAGCAACACGATGAGTTGGCGATACTGCTTTCAAGTGAGACAGGCAAAACCCTCGCGGATGCAAAGGGTGACATTTGGCGTGGGATTGAAGTCGTAGAACAAGCGGCGAACATTTGTAGCTCAATGATGGGCGAAACGGTGGAAAACGTCGCGACCAATATTGATGGTTACTCTTACATTCAACCGCTCGGTGTTTGTGCTGGCATCACACCCTTTAACTTCCCTGCGATGATCCCATTGTGGATGTTCCCGATGGCGATCGCTTGTGGCAACACCTTTATTCTAAAACCTTCGGAACAAGTTCCGCTGACTGCAATGAAATTGGCAGAGCTATTTGAACAAGCTGGTGCACCAAAAGGTGTATTGCAAGTTGTTCACGGGACCAAAGAGCAAGTCGACCGCATTCTGACTGATCCAGTTGTTCGTGCGATCTCTTTTGTTGGCTCTGTGCCCGTTGGTGAGTACATCTACAAAACAGGTACAGACAACCTGAAACGCGTGCAGTCATTTGCAGGTGCTAAGAACCACATGGTCATCATGCCGGATGCAAACAAACAGCAAGTCATCAATAACCTAGTTGGCGCGTCAGTTGGTGCTGCAGGCCAACGCTGTATGGCGATTTCGGTTGCCGTATTTGTCGGCGAAACCAAAGAATGGATTCCAGAGCTTAAAGAGGCGTTAGCTCAGGTTCAGCCTGGCGCGTGGGATGATGAAACCGCCGGTTATGGTCCACTGATTAGCCCTCAAGCGAAGCAGCGAGTGGTGAATCTGATTAATGAAGGCAAAGCGTCAGGCGCGAATTGTGTTCTGGACGGGACAGACTGCCAAGTACCTGGCTTCCCGAACGGTAACTGGGTGGGGCCAACACTGTTTACCAACGTGACCACAGACATGTCGATTTATCAGGAAGAAATTTTCGGGCCTGTACTGTTAACTATGGAAGTGGATGACCTAGATGAAGCGATTGAACTGATCAATGCAAACCGCTTTGGTAATGGTACGTCTATTTTCACGGCGAACGGCGCTGCCGCGAGAAAGTATCAACACAATATCGAAGTAGGTAACGTAGGAATCAACGTACCGATTCCGGTGCCATTGCCGTTCTTTTCGTTTACTGGGTGGAAAGGCAGCTTCTACGGCGACCTGCATGCTTACGGTAAACAAGCGGTTCGCTTCTACACCGAGACGAAAACTGTCACCGCGCGTTGGTTTGAAGATGACATTCCAAGCGGTCCAAACATGACTATTCAACTTAGCTAATTACTGGATTAGCGACACCTCTAGCCAAGCGCCACCGTTTAAGTGGGCTTGGCTCGGATACAAATGCAACGAATTAGACCTTAGGACTTCAAGATGGATTTTGAATTAAACGAAGATCAACTCGCGTTTGCCGAAGTAGCAAAGCAGTTTGCAGACCAAATGTTAGCGCCTCATGCGGCCGAGTGGGATGAAAACCATCACTTCCCTAAAGATGTACTGCGTCAAGCAGGTGAACTTGGCTTTCTGAGCATCTATACGCCGCCAGAGCATGGTGGTTTGGGATTGTCTCGTTTGGATGCGGCGATCATTTTCGAGCAGTTGGCTATGGGTTGTACCGCGACTACTGCGTTTATGACCATTCACAACATGGCGACGTGGATGATCACCAGCTTTGCCAAAGCCGAAGTGGCGCAGCAGTTTAGCGCGGATCTAATTTCGGGTGAAAAGCTCGCTTCCTACTGTTTAACCGAACCTAATGCAGGCTCTGACGCCGCTTCACTGACGACCAGTGCAGTGCGTGACGGCGATGAGTTTGTCCTGAATGGCGCAAAAGTATTTATCTCTGGTGCGGGTGATACGGACGTTCTTGTCGTGATGGCGCGTTCGTGCGGCGAAGGAGCGGGTGGCGTTTCTGCATTCGTTGTTCCTGCTGATTGCGAAGGCATTAGCTACGGTAAAAAAGAAGCCAAAATGGGTTGGAACTGCCAGCCAACTCGCATGATTACCTTCGAAAATGTCCGCATTCCGGCTGACTACCTGTTGGGTGAAGAGGGAGAAGGCTTTAAGTTCGCCATGCTTGGCCTTGATGGTGGTCGAATCAATATCGCTACTTGTTCCGTCGGTACTGCGCAACAAGCACTGAACGAAGCCAAGCAATACATGAACGAACGCAAACAGTTCGGCCGTTCACTGGCGCAATTTCAAGCGTTGCAGTTCAAGCTTGCTGATATGGCGACTGAGCTGGTCGCTGCGCGTCAAATGGTGCGACTCGCTGCCGCTAAACTCGATGCCCAGCACGCAGAAAAAAGTGCGTACTGTGCCATGGCAAAACGCTTTGCTACTGATGTGGGCTTTAAAGTCTGCGATCAGGCGCTGCAAATTCACGGTGGCTATGGCTACATCAAAGAATATCCAGTCGAGCGACATTTCCGAGACGTTCGTGTTCACCAAATCCTTGAAGGTACCAACGAAATCATGCGTCTGATCGTCGCAAGACGATTACTAACGGAAGGCGTTGAGCTGCTTTAGTCAGCGAGACACAGCCTTACCTAAAGAAATTAAAAAGGACTGAAAGATTATGACGGCACAAATCAAACTAGAGCGTGAAGCGCACATTGCCAAGCTCACGATTAGTAACCCGCCAGCAAACACCTGGACGCTTGAATCTTTGAATCAGCTAAAAGAGTTGGCGATTGAACTCAGTAATGATCGCTCCATTTATGCGTTGGTATTAACAGGCGAAGGCGAGAAATTCTTTTCTGCTGGAGCGGATCTCAACAACTTTGCATCCGGCGATAAATCGCAAGCAGCAGATATGGCGTTCGCATTTGGTGAAGCCTTTGAAGCGCTGTCTGCGTTCGATGGTGTTTCCATCGCAGCAATTAATGGTTACGCGATGGGCGGCGGTTTGGAAGTGGCGATGGCGTGTGACATTCGCATCGCAGAAGAACAAGTACAAATGGCACTTCCTGAAGCATCGGTAGGCTTGTTGCCGTGTGCGGGCGGGACGCAAAACCTGACCGCGTTGGTAGGTGAAGGTTGGGCGAAGCGTATGATCCTGTGTGGCGAGCGTGTGACGGCCGAGCGAGCGGAAAAAATTGGGTTAGTCGAAGAGGTGGTGGCGAAAGGTCAAGCACTCGAAGCGGCTATGGAGCTAGCACAGCGTGTTGCAGGTCAATCACCGAAATCTGTGTCTGCGTGCAAAACGCTCATTCAAGGTCGACGCAGCCAAACTCACGCAGCTGGATTGGTTTTAGAGCGTGAACTGTTTTTACAGCTGTTCAATACACACGATCAGACTGAGGGTGTGAATGCGTTCTTGCAAAAGCGCAAGCCACAATGGACAAACAGCTAGCGGAGGCCAAATGACAGGTACAGTAAATGTTTCAAAACTTGAGTGCGCTGATGGCTCTGTTATTGGTGTGCTAGAGCTTGATAACCCAGCAGCTCTCAACGCGTTGAGTTACGTGATGATTGAGAAGTTGTACAAACAGCTTAATGAATGGCAAACGGACGACAGCGTCATCGCGGTATTCTTGCATGCTCAAGGTGAAAAAGCGTTTTGTGCTGGTGGTGATATTCAAGCGATCTACCGTGCACTTGAAAACAAAGAGCAAGACTTTGATTCTGCGTTTTCAGCGATGGAAACCTTCTTTGACCTCGAATATCGCTGTGACCATCTTATTCATACTTATCCAAAACCGATCATCGCGTGGGGACATGGTTATTTGATGGGCGGGGGAGTTGGCCTGTTTATGGGTGCCAGCCATCGCGTAGCAGAAACCACCACACGCTTTGCAATGCCAGAGATTAAAATTGGCCTTTACCCAGATGTAGGCGCGACGTACTTCCTGAACCAGTTGCCAAAACATTTGGCACTGTTCTTAAGTTTGACGGCTTGTCAAATTAACGCAACAGATATGAAAGCGTTGGGGTTAAGCCAATGGATTGCACAGCCAGAAAACAAGCAAGTGCTGCTGGATCTGCTTGCATCGGTAAGTTGGAAAGGTGAAGCGAACATCAACGAAAAAATCGCCACTACGCTGCGTTCGGTACACGTGGACGAGCCAACCGAAGGGATGTTGATGCCCTATGCGGAATTGATTGAGCAGTTATGTTCGGGTGACTTAGCGTCAATTGTTGATGCAATCAGCCGTGCTAACGTTGATAACAAGTGGTTCGTCAATGCGCAGAAGTCACTGAACTATGGCAGTCCGTTGTCGCTCAGTATCACTTATCAGCAGTTAACGCAGTATCAAAACCTCTCTTTGAAAGCGTGTTTTGATATGGAATTTAACCTAACACTACGTTGTGGCTTAGAAGGTGATTTTAGAGAAGGGGTTCGTGCGCTGATTATTGATAAAACCAATCAACCGACTTGGCAACATCGCACGGTTTCTGACGTAACGCCACAAGTTTTGGAGCGCTTCTTCTCGCCAATTGACTCAGCAGAATACCCACTGACCGCATCGTCGGTAGCTATAGCGGCACTTTAGTACAAGGAAGAAATACGATATGGACAAAATTGCATTTATTGGCCTTGGTAACATGGGTGCGCCTATGGCTAAGAATCTACTTAAAGCGGGCTTGAACGTCGAAGTATTTGATTTGAACCCAAACGCAGTTGAGGAGTTGACCGCATTGGGCGCTTCAAGTGCCGATTCCGTTCAGCAGGCAGTACAAGGTGTTGATGTGGTTGTCACTATGCTGCCAGCGAGCCAACACGTTCAAAGCGTTTATCTTGGTCAAGATGGCATATTAGATAGCGTCGAATCAGGCACCTTGCTGATTGATTCATCCACCATCGATCCTGCGACTGCTCGTTTGGTTGGCGAAAAAGCATCGCAACTTGGTATCAGTTTTGTTGATGCACCAGTATCTGGTGGCGTTGCGGGCGCAGCAGCAGGTACGTTAACTTTCATTGTTGGCGGCTCGCAAGAGAACTTTGTTCAAGCCAAAGCGGTGCTTAGCCACATGGGTAAAAACATCTTCCATGCGGGCTATGTTGGAGCTGGTCAGGTCGCGAAGATCTGCAATAACATGATGTTGGGCATTTTGATGAGCGGCACCTGTGAAGCACTCAATTTAGGGATGGAAAACGGACTCGATCCCAAAGTGCTTTCCGACATCATGTTGCAAAGTTCAGGGCGTAACTGGGCGCTAGAGCTTTATAACCCTTGTCCAGGTGTGATGGAAAATACGCCTGCAAGCAATGGTTATCAAGGCGGCTTTATGAGCCAGTTAATGGCTAAAGATCTGGGTCTTGCGATGGAAGCGGCGGTTGTCAGTCAAACCTCAACGCCAATGGGCAGCTTGGCTCGTAATCTGTTTAATTTTCACAACGGTCAGGGCAACGGGCAAAAAGATTTCTCAAGCTTGTTTGAGTTCTACCAAAAGCAAAATCAGGCCTAAGGAGTGCGTATGGATCTAGCAAATAAGGTTATTGCGATCACGGGGGCAGGGCAGGGGCTGGGTAAACAAATGGCACTGTCACTGGCGGAAAATGGCGTTCATCTTGCGCTTATCGACCTCAATTCAGAGCAACTGGCTGAAACGAAAGCGGAATGTGAATCTCTCGGTGTTACCGCTCGTTTTTATGTGACGAACGTGACTGACGAACAGCAGGTATGCACTGCTTTTGAGCAAATTGAGGTAGATTTCAAGCAGCTCAATGGCGTTATCAATAACGCAGGTATTATGCGTGATGGTATGTTCATTAAAGTCAAAGATGGTCAGGTTAACACGATGTCGCTGGAACAATTTCAGTCTGTTCTAGATGTGAATGTAACAGGCACTTTCCTGTGTGGCCGTGAAGCGAGCAAGGTAATGCTGAACACCGATAGCAAAGGGGTTCTGATCAACATATCCAGCGTTGCGCGTGCCGGGAATATTGGTCAAACCAACTATTCAGCATCTAAAGCGGCGGTAGCCACCATGGCAACGGTGTGGGCGAAAGAGTTAGGGCGTTTCGGAATTCGCTCAGTGGCGATTGCTCCGGGTGTCATCAAAACTGCCATGACAGACCAAATAAAACCTGAAGCGATGGAACGTTTAATCGGAATGATTCCAGTTGGACGTTTAGGTTTGGCGGATGAAATTTCATCGACCATAAAATACGTGTTAACCAACGAATTCGTGACCGGACGAGTGTTCGAAGTCGATGGCGGAATGCGAATGTAACCCCCTCTGCAACATAAAAAAGGGGAGCGAGTTTGATTGTCCGCTTCCTTCCACTTTCTCCTTTCTTTTATTGCTTCTATCTGAAAAATGTATTGGATGCATGGTCGACTGCTATCTCATCGAACGGTATAAAAATTGATTCTATTTCTAATGTGAATGGCTAGTTCTATATTGCTTGTCATGTAAATGCATTAACTCACAACTAAGACGATCTTTTGTCTCACTAACGAGATCGTCATTCTTGGTGTGTAAAAAACACTCTTATTGGTCATATTGCAACCGAAAACTATTTCGGCATCTAAAGATGGTGATTTATTATTCAGCGCAAAATACATGGGAATATGAGGCTGACTGAATAACCTTCAGTTGTCTTAATAATAAATAATCAGAGTTCTCAATTACACTGAAGTAACTACCCATTAGGGAAGAGCAATAATGTCACTATTTCATTCGCTTAGGACGATGCCGCTATTATTGGGGTGTCTGTGTTTTTCTGTTCAGGCCTCCACAGAAAAGGTGGAACAGGAAGGTAAGTTTTTACAGTCGTTAGAAGGCATCGAAAATCAAATTTACGCATTACCTCAGAGTTCTTTAGCTTTGATTGAAGCGTTAGAAGAAGAGTCTTTGCTACAAAACCAACCAACAGCGCTGTTGGTGCGTTACTGGCTGGCCAAGGCCACGGTTTTAGAGCTGCTAGGGCGCGTAGAAGAGAGTCAGAGTGTAGTTCAAAAAGGATTGGAGCTTGTGCGTCCACAGAGCCATGAGTATCTCCTGTTTAAGTTGATTCAGATGCGAACTATGGTTGGAAAGAGCGATATCGATACCGCGCTTTCTGCGTTGGATAGCTTGTTGGAAACATCGCGTGAGAATGGTGATAAGCAACTTGAATCAGAAATCCTGTTGCTAAAAGGACGCTATTACGATGAGCAAGGTGAGTTTAAAAAATCCTATGCTGCACTTATGTCGTCCATGGATGCGGCTGAATCTTCAGGTGTTCACGGGCTGGTAGAACGTGCAGCACTAGAGCTAGGTGACGTACTTGTCAAAATTCAGGGTTACGACCGATCTGAGGCGCTTTTGGAACAAGCATATCGCTATTTTAGGGATAGGCGTATGTCGTTCAATGAGTTGTTGAGCGTTTTGACGATAGCGAAACTTCATAAAGCACAGTTCCAATACGAAGAGGCGATAGCGTCATATCAGCGAGCGTTAAAGCTGGCTCAAATTATCGGTGATGGACGCTTTAGATTTCGAGTTAACCTTGAACTTGCAGCTTTATATCGCGAGACGAATCAAGAAAAGAAGATGGTTAACCACTTGAAGCTGGCGGAGAATTTACAGTACAGAGAAACGTCTAGCGCGTATTTGGCAACATTTAAGTTGTTACAAGCCGAATATATGTTAGAGCAGCAGCAATTTGAAATACTTTTAGCGATGATCGCGCCAATGCTGCCGGAGATTATAGAGAGTCGATACGTCAAGCAACAGCAAATGGAGCTACTAAAAGTCGCCGCTATGGCCTATGCGGGGAGCAATGACTTTAAACTAGCATTCGAAACTTACGGTAACTATCACGATAAATTTATCCAATTTAGCAATCAAAGAGAAGTTGAAAATCTTGAGCGCCAGCAGACGTTATTTGAGTTGGAACGACTTGAATATGAGAACGAAGATCTCAACTGGAACAATGTCTTGCAGCGTATGGAGCTAGAAAATAACCGTCGTACTTTTTACTTATTGGGTGAAGCGCTACTTGCGCTCATCGGTGTTCTATTTTTGATGGCGGTAGTATTTCTCGTCGTCAATCGCTCGCGTTTGAGAATGCGTCGCCTCGCAAAGACAGACACATTGACAGGGTTGTTCAATCGCCGTTTTTTAGAGGACTGGTTCACTAAGCCAGTAGAAGTGAGGCGTGAGCGAAAAGAGAAACCGGTACCTCAATCTAAGCAAGAAAAGATACAACAATTTGTTTTTGAGCAAGTCGAGCAAGTTAAGTACGGTTATCTAGCTTTAAATAAATGGGTAGATAGCAAACTCGATAAACAGAAAATGGTGCCAAATAAACCACAATCGGGGCCAGTAACTTTAGCGTTAATCGATGTGGATTATTTCAAGCAGGTAAATGATACCTATGGGCATGTGTTTGGAGATACCGTACTAACGGGCGTTGCCAAAGTGTTGGAGGAAACTGTACGTGAGAACGACATTGTTGCTCGCTTTGGTGGTGAAGAGTTTGTTGTTGTTATGCCCAATACAGACCATAAAAACGCCCTTATTACTGCAGAACGTTTACGTAGCGCTTTATCCCTACATGGCTTTGTTACGGAACAGAAAGAAGAAGTGAGAGTGACCTGTAGTTTTGGAGTCGTTACCACTGAAGATAATGAGATGAGTTTTAAATCACTTTGCGATCAGGCCGATAAATTGCTTTATCAAGCGAAAGCGAACGGACGCAACTGTGTGGAAGGTCGCTCGCTAGCGTAACAGAAATCAAAAGTTCAGGCTCATCGCACGATGAATCTGAACTTATCCCTCCCATTTACTTTGATAGCCAAGTGACTTTGAGATCCTTGCTTCGAATATAAAACGCTGAATCTAACATCTTAAAGTCACTTGGCGATATTACTTAAAAATGGCTTAAGGATATCGAATCGCATATTCATGGCGTTCAATATAGCCTCACTTTTTGTCTCCTTCACCTTCAAAGTGCGAATGCCACTTGTGTCTACAAAACTATAACAAACTAGTGTGTCTATTCTTTGTACAAACAAACCGTGTACAGGTGAAATGATTAGTGGTCGATATAAATTTTTTGTAGCACAGATTTTTGTTGTTCAAAAATCAACTCGTTCATCATCGTTTTAAAAATAGAGTAAGGGTTAAATATCTGATTTTATTTTCCTTATTTGTTTATTCTTAAACTAAAATCTACTTATCCCGACAAGTTCTTACCGAGCAATTTTTCGTACACCCTCAACTTTTCATCCTCTTTTACTAACATTTTTCTTTAAAAATAATTTGAGTTCGAATTAATTTTCAGGCATTTTATATTTAACTAACCGTTCAATTAAAAATAACAGGGACGCAAAATGCCAAAGGTGGGGATGCCTGAAATCAGAAAACCGCAGCTTGTGAAAGCGACAATGTCAGTGATTGATAGAGTCGGTTTACACGCGGCGAGTATTTCGTTAATCAGCAAAGAAGCCGGTGTATCAACGGGGATTATCAACCACTATTTCGGTGGTAAGCACGGATTGTTGGAGGAAACGATGCGCGAAATCTTGCGTCAGCTTTCGTCCACTATCACACAGAAGTTACGTGAGCTGCCAAGTGATGCTCATCACCAAAGAATTAACGCCATCATTGATGGTAACTTTGTCGGCTATCAGGCAGAAAACCAAGTTGCTAAGACTTGGCTGGCGTTTTGGTCGTACTCAATGCATGACGAGCAGCTCAAGCGTTTACAGCGTGTCAACGAACGACGTCTATTGTCCCACCTAAGAAAAGAACTCAAAGCATTATTAAATGCAGAGCAGGCTGAATTGGTTGCTCATGGTATTGCATCACTTATTGATGGAATTTGGCTGCGCGGAACGCTCAACCCGCAAGGCATTGATGCAGAAAGAGCGAGAATCATCATCAACGATTATCTCGAAAAACAACTTACGTTTTATTCTGAAAAAATATAAAAGTTACAGGTCTTCAAAATGGAAATGAAAGCACACTATATCAATGGTGCGATGTACGACGGGTGTTCAGATGAACACTTCACCACTTACAATCCGGCGAATGGTGAGCCATTGGCCAACATTAAACAAGCGAACCAAGACGATCTTCAAGCAGCGATTGAATCGGCAAAGAAAGGTTTTGCTGCATGGTCTGCGATGACTGCGATTGAGCGCAGCCGTATTTTACACAAAGCCGTTGCCATTTTACGTGAGCGTAATGACGATTTGGCTGCATTGGAAGTGTCAGATACTGGTAAGCCAATTCAAGAAGCTATCGCGGTTGATGTCACAACAGGTGCCGATGTTCTTGAGTACTACGCGGGCCTTGCTCCAAGTCTACAAGGTGAACAGCAGCCACTCAGCGACGATCAGTTTTTCTATACACGTCGTGAGCCATTGGGCATTTGCGCGGGTATTGGTGCTTGGAATTATCCAATTCAAATTGCGATGTGGAAATCGGCGCCAGCACTCGCTGCGGGCAACGCAATGATCTTCAAGCCATCAGAAGAAACACCATTAACGGCGCTTAAGCTCGCCGAAATTTATTCAGAAGCGGGCATGCCAGATGGCGTATTTAATGTCGTGCAAGGGGATTACCGAGTAGGACAGATGCTAACGGCGCATCCTGATATCGCAAAAGTGTCATTCACGGGTGAGTCAGGCACCGGTAAAGTCGTCATGAGTGACAGCGCTAAGACACTAAAACAAGTAACGATGGAGCTTGGTGGTAAGTCTCCACTGATTATTTTTGATGATGCGAAGTTAAACGATGCCGTTTCTGCGGCCATGGTGGCGAACTTCTACACCCAAGGTGAAGTTTGTACGCACGGTACACGCGTATTTGTCCATGAAGGTATTTATGACGACTTTATCGCACAACTTAAAGCCCGAACCGAGCTGTTAGTCGTCGGCGATCCGCTTGATGAGAACACGCAGATTGGCGCGCTAATCTCTAAAGATCATGAATCGAAAGTTTTAGGAGCGATTGAAGCCGCTAAAGCGAGTGGCGCGACGTTACTGACTGGCGGCTACAAAGTAACAGACAATGGCCTAGCTAATGGTAACTTTGTTGCTCCAACTGTATTTGTCGATTGCGATGATGCCATGAGCCACGTTCAACAAGAAATCTTTGGCCCGGTAATGTCAGTCCTGAAATTCCGCGATGAGTCGGAAGTGATTGCGCGTGCAAATGGCACCGATTATGGCTTAGCGGCAGGTGTATTTACTCAAAACCTATCTCGTGCGCATCGTGTGATCCACCAAATTCAAGCGGGTATTTGTTGGGTAAACACATGGGGTGACTCACCTGCGGAAATGCCAGTTGGCGGCTACAAGCAATCAGGTGTTGGCCGTGAAAACGGAGTCGAGACCCTTAAGCATTACACACAAACGAAGAGTGTTCTGGTTCAGCTAAGCGACTTCGAAAGCCCTTACAAATGATACCAATCGTAGTAGATAACTGACCACTTTAGCTTGTTAAAATGCTCGATAACTGCTTTGTCAATTTCGATTGTAGGTTAACTACTTATCGAAAATTTCCGCCTTGTTCTCAAGCATTTTTCCTACGCTAATTTCGTTCACTTATCTACGGTGATGAGTATTAACTCCTAGGAGAATAAAAATGCAACAACACTACGATTACATCATCGTCGGTGCGGGTTCCGCCGGCTGTGTGTTAGCGGATCGCTTAAGTGAAAGTGGTCAAAATTCGGTCCTATTACTCGAAGCGGGTGGGTCGGATAAAAGTATTTTTATCCAAATGCCAACAGCGCTTTCTTACCCGATGAACACTGAAAAATACGCGTGGCAGTTTGAGACGGTTGAAGAGCAAGGGTTGGATGGTCGCCAACTTCATTGTCCTCGCGGAAAAGTTCTGGGCGGTAGCTCATCTATCAACGGCATGGTTTACGTTCGCGGACACGCTTGTGACTTTGACCAGTGGGAAGAGGAAGGCGCGAAAGGCTGGAATTATCAGTCGTGTTTGCCTTATTTCCGTAAAGCAGAGTCTTGGATTGGTGGTGCTGATGAATATCGGGGCGATCACGGTCCAGTCGGCACATGTAACGGCAACGATATGAAGCTCAATCCACTGTACCAAGCTTTTATTGATGCAGGCAAAGAAGCGGGCTACCCAGAAACAAAAGATTACAACGGTTATCAGCAAGAGGGCTTTGGCCCAATGCATATGACCGTCGACAAAGGCGTACGCGCTTCGACCTCTAATGCATACTTAAGCCGCGCTAAAAAACGCAAAAACTTCACCCTAATGAAGAGGGTGACGGTTCATCGAGTTTTATTAGAAGAAACTGGTGCAGAAGGTAAGAAAGCGGTAGGCGTTGAATTTGAAAAGTCAGGTTCAATTCAGCAATGTTTTGCGAATAATGAAGTGATTTCGAGTGCGGGTTCGGTTGGCTCCGTTCAGCTGTTGCAGCTTTCAGGCATTGGCCCTAAGGCAGTATTAGAAAAAGCGGGCATTGAGGTGAAACACTCGTTGGAAGGGGTAGGTAAAAACCTGCAAGATCACTTAGAAGTGTACTTCCAATATCACTGTAAGCAACCTATCACGCTCAACAGCAAATTAGGCTTGGTGAGCAAGGGCTTGATTGGCACTGAGTGGATATTAACTCGCAAAGGCCTTGGTGCTACTAACCACTTTGAATCGTGTGCGTTTATCCGCTCTCGTGAAGGACTAAAGTGGCCAAATATTCAATATCACTTCTTGCCAGCGGCAATGCGCTATGACGGGCAAGCTGCTTTTGATGGTCATGGTTTCCAAGTGCACGTCGGACCTAACAAGCCAGAAAGTCGCGGGTCGGTCGAAGTTGTCTCTGCGAATCCGAATGATAAGCCGAAGATTGAGTTTAACTACATTTCCACTGAACAAGATAAGCAGGATTGGCGTGATTGTATTCGCCTTACTCGCGAGATCCTCAATCAGCCAGCCATGGATGAGTTTCGTGGGGACGAGATCCAACCCGGTCTGAACATCACAACGGATGAACAGATTGATGAATGGGTGAAGCAAAACGTCGAGAGTGCTTACCATCCATCTTGTACCTGCAAAATGGGCGCAGATAATGACCCATTAGCCGTCTTAAATGAGCGATGCCAAGTACGCGGTATTCAAGGCTTGCGTGTGGTGGACTCTTCTATTTTCCCAACCATTCCGAACGGTAATTTAAATGCGCCAACGATTATGGTGGCAGAACGCGCCGCGGATATGATTTTGGATAACGCCCTAGAAACGTCGAACAACGTACCAGTTTGGATTGCACCAGACTGGCAAGAGATGCAACGAATGCATCCGCCAAAAAGAGATCTCGATTCGATCTCATAAAATGAAAAAGTCAGTAATCATTACAAGGAATTCAACATGTCTAAGATGACAAAAATCTTCTCAACAATTGCACTAAGTACTTTAGCAACAGGCGCTTACGCCAACCAATGTGAAACGGTTCGTTTCGCAGATGTAGGTTGGACTGACATCACAGCGACCACTGCCGTTACATCAGAGTTACTTAAAGGGTTGGGGTACAAAACGAAGACCGATCTTCTGTCTGTACCTGTAACTTACTCCTCTATGGCTAATGGCGATATCGACATTTTCCTAGGTAACTGGATGCCAACGATGGAAGGTGATATCGCGAAATACCGTGATGCAGGTACTGTTGAAACCGTACGCGCGAACCTCGTTGGCGCAAAGTACACGCTAGCGGTTCCAAAATACGTTTATGACGCAGGCGTAACCAACTTCGCTGACCTAGTAAAACATGCCGACAAATTTAAAGACCGCATTTACGGCATTGAACCAGGAAACGATGGCAACCGCTTAATTCAGTCAATGATTGATAGCAACGCATTCGGCCTAAAAGATTTCAGCCTAGTTGAGTCCAGTGAAGCTGGCATGGTGTCTCAAGTATCACGTGCCGCACGCCGCAATCAATGGATTGTGTACCTAGGTTGGGCGCCGCACCCAATGAATAGTAACGTTGAAATGGAATATCTAGCGGGTGGTGATGACTTCTTCGGTCCTAACTACGGCGGCGCGAACGTCTACACAAACGTACGTAAAAATTACCTCGCTGAGTGTCCAAATGTAGGTCAGCTAGTGAAAAATCTAGAGTTTAACCTAGAAATGGAAAATGAACTGATGGAAGCGATTCTTAACCAGAAACAGAAGCCATCAAAAGCAGCGCAAGCATGGTTGAATGCAAACCAAGAGCAAATTGAAGCGTGGCTAGAGGGCGTGAAAACGGTAGATGGCCAAGATGCGCTAACAGCTATTACAAACTACTTAAAAACAAACGCTTAATAAGCAGTATTTGAGCTCGTTTTTTTAAAAGAAAGTGGGCAGAGTTTTGCCCGCTTCATTAACACAAAGGTTTTATTTTGAATTTTATTACGGACAACAAACTACCGTTGGGCCAATGGATGGAAACTGGCGTCGATTGGTTAACCATCAATGCATCGGGTTTTTTCGATGCAATCTCTATTACACTTGAAACGATCATTCTTTTCGTGGTGGACATTTTTAAATGGATGCCACCTGCAGCGCCAATCATTATGACGGCGGCAATTGCTTGGTTCTTACATCGCAGCATTCCTCTTGTCGTATTTATCGTGTTGGCCTTACTCGCAATTCTCAACCTTGGTTACTGGCAAGAAATGCTGGAAACCTTTGTCCTTGTGTTTGCAGCGACAACGATTTCCGTATTAATTGGCGTGCCGTTGGGCATTATGGCGGCGCACCGTCCTTGGTTATACACCTTGTTGCGGCCAATACTCGATTTGATGCAGACCGTACCGACATTCGTTTACCTAATTCCAACCTTGGTTCTGTTTGGCTTAGGTATTGTCCCTGGTCTAATCTCGACCATCATTTTCGCTATCGCTGCGCCAATTCGATTGACGTACCTCGGCATTATTAAAGTGCCGGAGGAGCTACTTGAAGCGGGTAAAGCATTTGGTGCCAGCCGCATGAAGCTACTGTTTAAGGTGGAGTTACCTGCGGCATTGCCAAGTATTATGGCTGGCGTTACGCAATGTATTATGTTGTCTTTGTCTATGGTTGTCATTGCGGCGCTTGTTGGTGCTGATGGGCTTGGTAAGCCAGTCGTACGTGCACTGAATACGGTAAACATTTCACAAGGTTTTGAAGCGGGTTTAGCGATTGTACTCGTTGCCATCATTCTTGACCGCTTGTGTAAAGCACCAAACCAGAAGGAGTCATAATCATGGACGCTATTACTATTAAAAATCTTGATGTCGTTTTTGGTCAGCAACAAGCACAGGCGCTAGCACTACTAGATCAAGGGAAATCTCGACAAGAAATCATTGATGAAACTGGCCAAGTGGTTGGGGTTGATAATGTTTCGCTGAACGTGAAACAGGGTGAGATCTGTGTCTTGATGGGGCTTTCAGGCTCGGGTAAATCAAGTTTGCTGCGAACGGTTAACGGATTGAACGATATTTCTCGTGGCTCTCTGAAAATCAAAGATGGCGACGATATGGTTGAGCTCTCTAACTGTGACGAACAGAAACTGCGCCACCTTCGTACGCACCGCGTGTCCATGGTGTTTCAGAAGTTTGCATTGATGCCATGGTTAACGGTGTTAGACAATGTAGCGTTTGGTCTAGAGATGCAAGGCATTGGTAAAGCAGAGCGTCGTAAAAAGGCGCGTGAACAGCTCGAAATGGTCGGTTTATCTGAGTGGGAAACCAAATTCCCGCACGAGCTTTCTGGTGGTATGCAGCAGCGTGTTGGCCTAGCGCGAGCGTTTGCGATGGACACTGATATCTTGTTAATGGATGAACCGTTTTCAGCACTTGATCCATTGATTCGTGCTCAGCTTCAAGATGAATTGATTCTGCTTCAAGAAAAGCTAAACAAAACCATTCTTTTTGTGAGTCACGACTTGGATGAAGCACTTAAAATCGGTAACAACATCGCCATTATGGAATCAGGAAAGCTGATTCAACATGGCAAGCCAGAACAGATCATTCTTGCTCCAGAAAACGATTATGTGGCGGACTTTGTTGCTCACACTAATCCATTAAATGTGCTGAAGGGACGTTCCTTAATGCGTGACGATTTGGTTCGCGAAGATACGCGTGTTCTAATTTGCCCTGACAAAGATATTTGGGTGATACAAGAGAGCAAGGGGTTAAGTTTAGCGGATAAAGATAAATCGTTGATTCAATGGAAGAGCGACTCTTCGAACCTTGACGAAGTTAATGAAAACTCTCTGGTTCAGGTTAGTCCAGAAATCAGTATGCGAGAAGCGATTGAACTTAAACAGCGTAGCAATCAGCCTCTGCTTATGGTTGAAGATAATAAGTTGGTTGGTGTGTTAAGCGACAATGAGCTTTACGATGCATTGCTTGGTAATTTTAAGTCAGAGCAAGTTGCGTAAAGTTGACGCAGAACCAAGTAAAAAAGAGCCGCACATTAATGCGGCTCTTTTTAGTTTAAACAATGAGTTAAGTCGCTAAGCTAAGACAATGGTCGACTATAGAGTCGTAATTACGTCATCCATTGCAAGGCGTGCTTTTGGAAGACCATGATTATAATCTTCCCCATCTTTATGGTAGCCAATCGCCAGCGCAACTTCACAAATATGGCCCTCGAGCTCTTCTTTAAACTCTTCTCCAATCAGAGCCGGATCGACACCTTCCATCGGTGTTGAATCAATGCCTAGTCGTGCCAATGTGTGTAGTAGGTTGCCTAGTGCCAAATAGACTTGTGCTTTTGTCCAGTTTCCGTTGAAGCCATTTTCGTCCGTATTTGCATCGGCAAAAGCGTAAGCACCCATAAAGTTGTTGTACATCTCCGCTGGCAAGTGGCCAGATGTTACTTCTGCATCCACACGCTTCGCAAATTTCTCTTTAGTAAATTTAGGATCGTAAGCAAACAGAATCGTATGTGATGCGGCTTTCGCGTGTGGTTGGTTAAACTGATGCATATTTGCAAACGTATTGTGGAAACGTTGCTTCGCTTCATCACTTTCAATAACGATGAATTTCCATGGTTGTGAGTTGATAGAAGACGCCGACAAACGCAGTGCTTCTTTGATTATCGCCATGTCTTCTTGAGAAACGCGCTTGGTTTCATCATATTTTTTTGCAGTGTAACGGCTATTTAGATCGGTAATGATTTGATGGGACACGTTTATATCCTCTTTATGTGATGACAGATGAGGATGCACTAGCATCGACAACCATGCGTACCTCGAATATGGGTTCATGATAATGGATATTTTTTCATTGATAAGAGGGTGTTTATTTAAATCACTTTTTACTTTTTGTTGAAAATCGATGTGAGTTGATCGATTTGAAACTTAAAAGTCCTTATTTGGAAGCTTTTATTTGATATTAAATTAAACTCATATTGAGGCGTAGGGGAAAGCAACATGAACGTGATTGAAGTTTTTAATGATAGCTATGAACGTTGTACTTCAGATCAGGAGTTTTTCGACTTGTTCTACAAAAATTTATGGTCGAAAAGTGCCAACTTTAGACAGAAGTTTGACGGTATAGACATGCACCAACAAGTGAGAATGCTTAGAGGGTCTATTGTATTTTTTATGATGGCAGATACCTCGACCGAAGCGCACAAAATGGTGGAAAAGTATGGGAAAAAGCATGCAAGTGCAGATATTGGTATAGAGCCGCAGGATTTTGATGTTTGGCTTGAGAGTTTGTTAGAAACGGTTCGACAGTGTGATTCCGGGTATGATGCCGATGTTGAAACCGCTTGGCGAACATGCTTTAAAACGGGCTTAGAAGTAATGAAACAAGAATGTGATAAAGAAGATAGGCACATCCTTAAAGCGAGTACCAAATAAGGAAGTAACGTGAGTGGTCGTTACTTCCTAGGGGCAGAATCTTACTTATCTTGTGTCTCTTTATTCTTTTTCACCGCTTCGGCGATATCACTGACAGCTTCGACAAGATTGATCGGCATTGGAAAAATAATAGTGGATGTTTTGTCTGTAGTGATTTCAGTGAGTGTCTGCATGTAACGTAATTGCAGTGCATTCGGTGCTTCGTTGAGCATTTGCGCTGCTTCTTTTAATTTATTTGAAGCCTCTAACTCGCCAGTAGCGTGAATGATCTTCGCCCTACGGTTACGTTCTGCTTCTGCCTGACGGGCTAGGGCTCTGACCATGCTGTCATTTAAATCAACATGTTTGACTTCAACCGTAGCAATCTTGATTCCCCAGTCATCAGTCTGTTGATCGAGAATGGATTGTAAATCCTTATTGAGGCGTTCTCGCTCTGATAGCAATTCATCGAGTTCATGCTGACCCAATACCGAGCGCAGCGTGGTTTGTGCTAACTGACTGGTGGCATCGCTGTAGCTTTCAATATTGTTAATCGCCATTTGAGGATCGACTACGCGAAAATAAACGACTGCGTTTACGCGCACAGAAACGTTATCTTTGGTAATTAAATCTTGTGTCGGCACATCCAAAACGACAGTACGTAAATCAACCCTCACCATTTGCTGAATAAATGGGATAAGGATGATCAAACCAGGTCCTTTGACTTCTTGAAATCGACCAAGAAAGAACACAACCCCACGTTCGTATTCTCTCAAAACCTTGAACATTTGGGTCGCTAGTGCGAACAGCAGCACCACGATCACCGCAACGGTATAGAGCATCATAAAGCGCCTCCTATTTATTTTGGCGGTCATCAGGCATCACAGTTAAGGTCAGCCCTTTAACATTAACAATGGTGACGTGATCACCTTGTTTGAATTGTTGATGGTCTTTGGCTTTAGCTCGCCATAACGCACCGTTGAGTTGAACGCGTCCTTCGCCATCGATAAAGTCATCGCTTACCACGGCGACCTTCCCAGGGTAAGTCTCTAAACCCGTCGTTACACGCCGGCGACGAATTTTGAGCAGCAGGCCGACGGTCAGCACGATTAGAGCCACGGAAAATATGGCAATACCAAAAATCAAAGGAAGGGCGATCTGGAATCCTGGTAACTCACTGTCCATGAGAAATATCGAACCGAGTACAAAGGCGACAACGCCGCCTAAGCCCAAAATACCAAAGCTCGGGCTGAATGCTTCCGCTATCATTAGTGCAATACCGAGTAACAGCAGACCAAGACCTGCGTAGTTGACGGGCATCATTTGTAGTGCGTACATGGCAAGAAGCAGACAAATCCCACCTAGCACACCGGGTAAGCCAATTCCTGGGTTGTAAAATTCAAGAAGTAAACCGTAGATGCCGATGAGCATTAGAATGTAGGCAACGTTTGGATTGGTGATAACGGCTAGCATTTCTGCTCGCCAATCTGGCGTTCTTTCAACCCATGTTGGATTTTCAAGTGACAATGTCACAGTGCGATTGTTTACTTTAACTGTTTGCCCATCTATGGCTTTGACTAAGTCCTCTGGCGAATTGGCGATGTAATCGATCACGTTTAATTCTAATGCTTCTGTTGCATCCAAGCTCGCCGCTTCGCTTACTGCTTTCTCTGCCCATTCTGCATTTCGTCCATGAAGTTTTGCTAAGCCTTTAATGTAGGCTTTGGCGTCGTTAATTACCTTTTTCTCCATTGCGGTTTTAGCGGGAACTTTCTCTGAGCTTTCGTTGGTTCCTTCTGGCGTTTCTTCCGCGTTTTGATCTTTGCCATCATCCGATGAAGGAGGTTGAGGCGTACCACCTAACGCGACGGGCGTTGCAGCTCCGAGGTTTGTCGCTTCAGCCATGGCGGCTACGTGACTAGCGAGCAAGATGTATGTTCCTGCACTGGCAGCTCTAGAACCAGATGGGCCGACCCAAGTTGCAACGGGAGTCGAGGAGGTGGTAATCGCGTGAATAATATCTCGCATTGCGCTATCTAAGCCGCCTGGTGTGTCCATCTCTAAGATCACTAAACTGACACCGTTTAGTTGAGCTTCTTCTATTTCACGAGATAAATAGTCGCTAGTAGCAGGCCCTATAGCGCCTTTGACAGGAACAATCCAAACAGTATTCGCCAGTGCTTGACTGGCCATCAAGAGTAAAGGTAAGAACCATATCCATAGTCGTTTCATGCAGTCCTCCTTGTGTTGTCACAGGGACTTTTTGAAATCCTAATTCAAGTATATCCAAATAACTTAGAGATGCTTGAGTATAGGTTCTAATGAATAAGTTCCCGAGGCTAATTAGGAGACTACATTTTTATATATAAACGCTGTGTGAGATAGTAAACTAAAGCAACTTATTGGTAATTGTGATGTTTATGTTTATTGTCCAGCGTTTGATTAAGTTGGCCGTTATCTGTGCCGTTTTCTTTACTATTTTCGATCTGATCTCCTATGGAGAGGTGACTTGGTTTCAACGGTTTTTGGCTTTTCTACACTAAACTCAGATTTCAATACGTTAGCTACTCATAAGGCGATAGGTTTCTTCATATTCGCCTTATTACTCCCTCTTCAACCAAAGCCTTAAACAAAGCAATACTTAACTCGTTTTTTCAACTTCCTGTCGGTGGAAAAAACGCCAAAATGCAACTAAATTCATATCAATGACAAGTTTAAGGTATGTAGTTGATGAGGCAATTCAGCGCAATCGCACTAGCTGTTGTAACACTCATTTTGAGCCAAACAACAACCGCAAGAAACGCGAAGATGTTAGGTGATATCTCCCTAGTTCAGCCCATACAGGGTGATCCTAATGTGGATATTAAGCTAGCGAGAATTGGCTGGCATCTCTTCCGCGATCCTCAATTATCGTCAAATGGTAATGTCAGCTGCGCGACATGCCACAATCTGCAAACCAATGGCGCTGAAAATATACCAGTCTCTACGGGGGTGAAAGGTGATGGAATTAGAAATTCTATAACAGTGTTTAATGCAGCGTTAAATTATCGTTTTTTATGGGATGGTACGGAAAACACCTTGATGGCTCAGATTGATGGTCCAATCCATAATCCAATGGAAATGGACTCAAACTGGCAAACAATAGAGCAATATGTAAAAGAGAGTGAACATTATCAAGCGCTATTTAATCGTGACGGTGAATTGCCGATTAACGTTCATAATATCAAGTCCGCTATAGTGGAGTTTGTTGAAGGGCTGCAGACGCCTGGCGCACCATTCGATGCTTACTTATTGGGTTACACGCATGTACTGAGTGAACAGCAAATCAGAGGTTGGAAAACATTTCAGACTTCAGGTTGTGTGCAGTGTCATCAGGGCAAAAATATCGGCGGAGCGATGATCCAAAGGTTCGCCTATTTCAAGGATAAGCCAGTAGTAGAGGATTCGGGCAGGCAGCTCGTTACGATAGAGGATGAAGAGCGATTCTATTTTAGAGTAGCCAGTTTACGCAATGTCGCGCTAACGAGTCCTTATTTTCATAATGGGCAAGTCGATAAGTTATCCGACGCGATACAAATCATGGCTAAAACCCAGCTCGGTATAACGATGAACGATGAGAATGTCGCGGACATTGAAGCATTCTTGCAGTCGTTGACAGCACCTAGACCCATAATTTTAGAGGTGTTGGAAAATGAATAAATTCAAACTGATCAACTTTTGCTTTTTTATTGGGATACTGACGTGCTGCACACTGGCGTATATGTCGTATATGAACTCAAAAAACGCTCAAGAATTTCATGCAGAGCTAATGAACATCGGACATGAGTTGATTGAAGAGCGTGATGTTATCGTGAACCGATATGCCGTTGAAGATAGGAAAAACTATGAGTTAACAACATCTTTAGTAGAGATAGAAATCGCAGCACAGGCACTGTTGGAATCATCAAAGGCATCAGTTTGGTTTCCCGTGACACCCAATCGTATAAAAGTTAGGGATACGCTTGAACAGTTTAAGGAGCGAGTGCTTCAAACAACGTTGAAGCTTGATATGTTAATTGGTGTTCAGGTAGAAAATCGGTATGCATTACTCATGTTGTTCAATTTATATCAGCAAGAGGTTTCTACCGAGAGCGGTCAATCATTGGGTGGCAGTCGTTATTTTGAATTTCTCAACCAGTTGCTTCTAACACAAACTGAAGTTGAGAGTGAAAAAGAAGCGAACTTCCTTAAACGGCTTCAAACGAGTGATAAAAGAATTGAATTGCTGACGAATGAACTGCTTGATCACACTTATATTGAGTTTGTCGAAAGCTCAGAGCATCGGTTACTCAATATTGCTCAAAGTGAGGCGCGTTTTACGTGGTTGTTTGTATTTATCGCGGTGATGTTTCTAGTTAGCGCGTTTGTTTATCAGTCACATCACCGAATGCATAACTTAAAACAGTTGAATCTTGAAATTGAAGAGGCGAGAAACAAAGCCGAGCGAGCGGCAAAAGCGAAATCAAATTTTCTTGCTGCAATGAGTCACGAACTAAGAACGCCGATGAATGGCGTACTAGGGCTTTCTCAAATGATTGCAGAAGAGACCAAAGAGCCGACGACGAAAGAGCACATTAGGGTTATTCTTGACTCTGGCCAGCATCTGATGACTATCCTCAACGATATTTTGGATTTTTCTAAAGTTGAAGAAAACAAACTGGAATTTGAGCAAGCTAAGTTTAAGCTCGATCAAGTGCTTTCTCCGGTGTGTAGCGCAATAAAACCACTTGTTGATGAAAAAAATATCGAGCTAATCTTGGAAAACGAGGTTTCTGAATATACTGAATTTACTGGGGATTGTGCGCGTTTACGACAGATCTTATTTAATCTCGCCGGTAACGCGGTGAAGTTTACCAATGAAGGGCATGTGCTGGTTAGAACCGAGTTAGATGAATCGAATCAGTTGTTGGTCATGCGCGTGAGCGACACCGGTATTGGTATTGCGCCAGACAAGCACGAGCATATTTTTAACTCGTTTGAGCAAGCAGACTCATCAACGACTCGAAGGTTCGGCGGAACAGGGCTTGGGTTAGCCATCGTCAAAAAACTAACCGATTTGATGGGTGGTCATATTACTCTGAAGAGTATAGAAGGCGTTGGAAGTCAATTTATCGTTGAGTTGCCGATTCCTTGGGTAGAATCTGCTCCGAAAAAGCAGCAAGAAGCACCGAAACCTCGCGCAAAATCACACCATTTAAAGATACTACTTGCTGATGATAACCGTGTGAATGCCATTGTGGCAAAAGGGTTTTGCGAAAAGCTTGGGCATGAAGTGGATGTTGCAGAAAATGGATTAATCGCGGTTAAAAAGGCGAAAGAGAACGAGTACGACCTGATCTTGATGGACAACCACATGCCCGAGATGAATGGTGTTGAGGCGACACGCGTTATCCGACAAGAGTTAGGTATCAAGACATTACTCTTTGCGTACACGGCAGACGTATTTCGTGAAGCTCACGATAGCTTTATTGAAGCAGGAGCAGACCATGTGCTTACAAAACCGCTACAGCATGAGAGCTTTTCAGACGCTCTCAAACAGTTTGCAGCCAGACTCGAACCGAAACGGAATCCGCCACTAACGAATGACAGCAATGTGCTTCAGTTGCAACGTAAGCCAATCGAGAACTTAAGGTTAACAGAGGAAGAACTCTCCCACTCAGGCATGTTTGCTTCTTTACGAGATGAGCCAGAAGCGCTCGACGAGCTGCTAAAAAGCATTATTGTCGATTTTGAGACATCTGTTGATGAGCTTATTGAATACTTTATGGCTGAAGACTTTGCTTCATTAGAGCTGACGTTGCACAAAACGAAAGGGATGGCACTGAACCTAAGTTTACCTATTTTGGCGAGCCAAACGGAGGCCCTGGAAACTCAACTTAAAGCCAACCAAAGTCCCGAGATTGAGCAGTTGCAGATGCTGATCAATCGGTTACAGGTCAACATCCATCAGTCTCATAGACTTTTGGATGATATCCAGAAGAACAATGCCGATCCTCAACAGATTTTATAGTCCCTGTGAGTGCGATGCTTTCCTTAACTCATTTTGTTGTGGTTTACTGTGGCAAGGACGGATAGTGTTGATTCGTCGTCGGAAAATCAGGGAGTTAGAATGAGTAAGCATTCCGCTTTAATCAAATGGCATCGTAAAGCTGGCGAAGAGTTTAGTGATAATAAGTATAGTAGGGCACACATTTGGCAATTTGATGGAGGGTTGCAAGTCCCAGCATCTCCATCTCCCCACGTAGTACCATTACCACTATCCGTAGAAGAAAATGTTGATCCAGAAGAAGCGTTTGTCGCGGCACTTTCTAGTTGTCATATGCTCGTTTTCCTGTCTATTGCAGCAAAGCGACGTTATGTTGTGGACAGTTACTTAGATGAAGCGGTGGGGGAGCTTGAAAAAGGCGAAAACGGAAAAGAGTGGGTATCAAAGGTGACGTTAAACCCTGAGATAACATTTTCAGGTGAAAAACAACCGACACCATCTCAATTAGAAAAACTGCACCACATGGCCCATGAGAATTGCTTTATCGCCAACTCCGTTAAAACAGAAGTGACAACGCTTATTGCGAATTAAGTGAAGCTCTTTATCGAAAGCGCGGCCTATTACAGAGTTATATTAAGCCAGCAGTCATCCTGCTGGCTCGTTCATCTAGACGACACCTTGCTCAATCATTGCATCAGCGACTTTTCTAAAGCCTGCAATGTTGGCGCCTAAAACTAAATTTCCAGGTTGGCCAAACTCTTTACTGGTTTCGTTTGCATTGATGAAAATATTTTTCATGATGGTTTGCAACTGACTATCCACTTGTTCAAACGTCCAGTTTTGCATGCTGGCGTTTTGCGCCATTTCAAGTTGACTGGTTGCAACACCGCCTGCATTGGCTGCTTTGGCAGGCCCATAAGCTATGTCTGAGTCCACGATAATATTGGCAGCATCACGGGTGGTTGGCATGTTCGCCCCTTCACTAATCAAAATACATCCGTTTTCGATAAGAGCCAGTGCGTCGTCTGACGTTAATTCATTTTGAGTCGCACAAGGGAAGGCAGCATCAGCCTGATATCGCCAAACAGCATGCCCTTCATTAGGATAGTCGCCCTCTGGTGTGTATTCTGCTTCAGGGTAAGTTTCTAAATATTCTTCTAAGCTTGCTCTATTCACTTCTTTCAGTTGTTTGAGGAGCTTAAGATCAATACCGTGCTCATGATAGATCGTACCTCGAGAGTCGCTGCATGTAACCGGCGTTGCTCCCATATGGTACAGTTTTTCAATGGCGTAGATAGCCACGTTGCCAGCACCAGAAACGAGGCAAGTTTTCCCCTTCAATGAATCGTTGCGGTCGTTGAGCATGCATTCTGCAAAATAGACGGCGCCATATCCTGTCGCTTCTTTTCTGGCGAGTGAGCCACCCCAAAGAAGACTCTTGCCTGTAAGCACACCTTCGTAGCGCCCCGTCAATCGTTTGTATTGACCAAACATATAGCCAATTTCGCGCGCCCCGACGCCGATATCGCCTGCGGGTACATCGGTGGCAGGACCGATGTGACGGTACAACTCGTTCATAAATGATTGGCAAAATCGCATGATCTCGCCGTCGGATTTTCCTTTAGGATCGAAGTTTGAACCGCCTTTGCCGCCACCGATAGGAAGGCCAGTCAGTGCGTTTTTAAAGATTTGCTCAAAGCCGAGAAATTTTATGATGCTCGCATTGACTGAGTGATGGAATCTCAATCCTCCTTTGTACGGCCCCAAAGCAGAGTTGAATTCAACTCGATAACCTTTGTTTACTTGTACATTTCCAGCATCATCAACCCAAGGAACTCGAAACATGATTTGACGTTCTGGCTCGACGATCCTCTGGATAATCGCTTGTTCCTTATATTTATTATTGCCTTCAATTACCGGCGCGAGAGAAGTTAATACTTCTTCTACCGCTTGGTAAAATTCTTTTTGCGCAGGGCTACTGTGTTGCAACGCAACAATAGTATCGTGTATGTATGACATAGATTTCTTCCTTGATGTGAATAAGCAATCAGTTTATATGAATGTATTTCCATTAAATAGTGATTTTGACCAAGATTCAATGGTTGTAGTGGTCTTTCCTGCGGATGAGAATGTGCAGCTTCTAACCCAGGCAGTGTTGGTTGAGATAGGTAGGGCGAGCTAAGTAAGCGGGTGGTTGAGTGATCAGTTTCACATATAACAAGCAGAAATCACTTTAGTCGATGTTGTTGTGCAGTTACGCAAATTGTTCATGTTAACGTCATGTTAAAGTTTTGGTGTGTGATAACTTGTGAAAAGACAACTATATGGATGAGCTTAAGGTTCTGAACTCGTTTATTCAGCAGAATGGCCTACCAGCGTTTGGCCACCTTGATGGAATTCCAACATCGTTACAGCTAGATAAATTTACCTACCTCGATGAGATGGATAAGCCGGTGTCTAAGTGGCGCCGTTACCGCGATTATAAGCAGTTTCAGTTCGTCAATTTGGTCACACCTGATTACGTCATTGGAGTAGCGATTGCTGATATACGGTATTTAGCATCCGGCTTTTGCTACCTGTTTGATATTAAAAAGAATAAGTTGATTGAGCAACAATGGTTGAAACCTTTTAATATAGGTTATCAAACTCAGCCTTCCAGTTGGTGCAGTCTTGCCCATCTTGCTAACAAAAGAGTTCAGTTTTCTATTAAGGATGGTATTTGGCACGTCCACTTTGTGACAGAGTCAGTCAATGCGGATCTCTATTTACGTCCAGAAAATATGAGTTTGCCATTAATGTTGTGTACGCCAACAGGTTATGCGGGTTGGACATATACTCAGAAGCACAATGCGTTAGCAGTAGACGGTAACTTGTTCATATTAGGAAAAGAGCAAGATCTTTCAGAGGTGGCTGCTGGTTACGATTTTTCCGCTGGGTACATGCGGCGAGAAACAAGTTGGCGCTGGGCGAGTATCAATTGCTTTGAGGATGACAGGCGTCTGGGGTTGAACTTGGCAGCTGGCGTGAATGAAACTGGCTATTGCGAAAATGTATTGTGGATTAATGGTCAGCGTCACTTTTTGCAACCTGTGCAGTTTCAGTTTTCACGAAGTGATGAAGGGCAAAAGTGGCATATTACGTCTGAAGATAAACGAGTTAACTTACAGTTCACGCCTTTGAATCGACGCTCAGAGAAGAAAAATTTTTGGCTTCTCAAAAGTAACTTTCGTCAGTACATCGGTTATTTCTCTGGCTATATTATCGATGGAAATGGCATCAAACATCAGTTAGAAGAAGTTATGGGTCTTACTGAAGATCACTATGCAAAATGGTAGAAACACAATGGATTGGACGCAGTTGATGGACCGCCCAGAATTACTTCTGATGATTCTGGCTCCAGTTTTCTTTTTCTGCATGCTTGCCGAATATTGGTTCGGACAAAGAAGGGGACGCTTGCCTGAAAGCGCGACGTATTACTTCCCTGAAGTAGCGTGTAATTTTGTTCTTGCGGGCTTACACCAAGCGACAGACATACTCACGGGTTTACTGATTGCTCAGTTGTATTTGTGGTGGTTTGATTGGCGTTTGTTTGATATCGAAATGAGCGTCTCAGCTTTTCTTTTACTTGTTGTCCTGCAAGATTTTTTCTATTACTGGTTTCATCGGGCTAGCCATCGTATTCGTTGGATGTGGGCCGCGCACGTTGTTCATCACAGTTCGGAAAGAATGAACTTCAGTACCGCCTTTCGTCAAAGTTTAATGTATCCGCTAGCGGGGATGTGGATTTTTTGGTTGCCCTTGGTGATTATTGGTTTTGAGCCAAAATGGGTTGTCTTCGTTGTGTTGTTTAATCTGGGCTTACAGTTTTTTGTTCACACCCAATCAATTCGTTCGCTCGGGCCACTAGAGTGGGTATTTAACACGCCGTCTCATCATCGCGTTCATCATGGCGTGAACCGTCAGTACATCGACAAAAATTATGCGGGTGTATTAATTATTTGGGATCGAATGTTCGGAACGTTTGAACCAGAGGTGGAAACGGTTCGATATGGGGTTTCTAAACCTGTAAACAGCTTTAATCCCATCCGCGTGACGTTTGCAGAATGGAAAGACATGTTTCATGACGTAACTCGACCAAACTTATCATGGAAACAACGCTGCCGCCGTTTGTTCGCTCCGCCATCGGATTTTTATGAGTAAATTGGGATAAAGAGATTGGAGCGGGCAGCGGGAATCGAACCCGCATCATCAGCTTGGAAGGCTGAGGTAATAGCCATTATACGATGCCCGCGCATCGATAGGACTCAGTTAATATGCCACACTGGACGAAAAAGAAAAGTCTTTTCTCATCAAATGTTTGTCAGTTGCCTAAAAAAGTAGCGGACTGATGTTAAAGTGTTCATTGTCTCTGGTTTTTTGTGGCACTCGCGATTCCGCTACTAAGCCTAGGGGCTTCCAATTAGGTCGTAAACACCGAATTCTTAGGTGTTTAGATGTTGATGATATTCAAGATTTTCTGTGTAAAGGTTAATCTCGTTTATTGAACAGTCACGTTTCATGGTCAAGACTAGATATTGAAATGATTACTTTTTACTGTTGATGCGTATGTATAACACAGGGTAATTCTGCTGAAACAGTCAGCTTAACCAAAGGAGATTTAACATGATGAGAGGTTTGATATTAGGGCTGGTGGTGATGCTGGTATCTGCTTGTACTACCGTTACAACCGATGTAGATAAACAAGCCGACTTTTCAGCTTACAGAACGTTTGACTTCGGTGCTCAGGCGGAAGCTCCTACCAGTATTGATGGTCGACGTATTGAGCAAGGGCTTGCTGAACAGCTTGAGGGTAAGGGTTTAATTAAGGTAAATAGTGGCGGTGACCTTTACGTACATCATGATATCGTAGAAGAATCCGAGCTTGTTTCTTCAGGATCGTCGGTGAGCTTTGGCTATGGCTGGAATAGCTTTGGAGTGATCACTTCAAGCCCAGAAAGATATAAAGAACGTAAGTATGGGAAGTTGGTGGTTGAACTGGTTGATGCAAAGGCTAATCAAGTCGTTTGGAAAGGCGTTTCAAGTCGTAAACTGTCTGAGTCAATGAGCTCTGAGAAAAGAGAATCTCTCATCCAAGAAGAAATCGCGAAGATGTTTGAAAGCTACCCTTACGGTGAAAAATAATTAGTATTCTTAACGATTAAGAATACTAATTGCCAATAGTTACGCACAGGGTTAAAAGAACTTATTATTTTGGTTTTGGTTACCTTTGTGCGTACGACCCTGATTGCTTTACTCGGACTACTTTTCTGCTTGTTGGCTCCGAGCATGAGCCTGGCGCACTCACACCCAAATTTTCTTTCCTTTCATAACCAGAATATCGCTGTTGACGCTAAGTCGAAGCACTTTTCAGAACATCCTATCTCTCCAATACAACAAGACTATCCGAGTTTAAACAGCCGGAATATATTGAGGGTTATCCATGCTAAGGAAATGAGCTCGAACGACGATGTAGAACCCGAATGGTTTGAAATGCTTGATGTAGCATGGTGGGCGCATCGTTCGGCAATTTACTCGATGAAGCGGCTAAAACGCATCGGTAATGAGGCTTTAGGTTGTTGTATTGAAAGTATTTTTACTCACTCTAAATACAGAATCGGCGTGAGAAAAGAGTCGAATTTCATATACCGCTTTATACATGCTCGCTAACACATTCCATGTTTTTGCAACTTTTGGTTAATTATGCTTAGGAGCGGTTTATGTTTGATTCGATCATTCAGGTCTTGAGTGCTTTTTGGCATCAAGATTTCACGGCGTTAATGGCGCCAGGCAGTGCAGGTTTGGTTTATTTTGTTGTTGCTGTGAGTATCTTTTTGGAAAGTGGTTTTATTCCTGCTGCACCTTTCCCATGCGACAGTGTCGTCGTATTATCCGGTACGCTGGCGGCGGTTGGCGTCCTTGACCCAATTATGATCATGTTGGTAATAGCTGTTAGTGCGGGGTTGGGAAGTTGGGCGGCTTATTTACAAGGCAAGTGGCTAAATCGCTTACCTAAGGTCCAAGGCTGGGTGAGTGCGGTTCCTCAAAAGCGTTTGGAACAAGTCGACGTATTACTCAGTAAACATGGATTGGTTGCGCTTTTGTGCGCGCGGTTTATTCCGGTTGTTCGTTCCCTATTGCCATTAATGATGGGGTTGCGAGTGAAACGTATTAGTAAATTCCATTACTTTGCGTGGCTGAGTGCGATTTTATGGACGCTGATATTATGCGGTTTTGGTTCATTACTTCCTTTGCTACCGGAAAATATGAGCAAAGCAATCACAATGCTATTAATGGCGGCACCAATAATTACTCTTGTGATTGGAGTGCTTAGTTTCTTGTTTGTTAAAGCACGTCGAGCGTTCTGTAAACCCAAGGATGTGTCTGAGTTTTCTCAGTAAGTTTACTTGATTTGCACTTTTAAGCTTGTATGCAGATTAGACATCTAATCGACAGGTTTTTATCAGTAAAAAGAAAGGCGCATACATTGCGCCTTTCTTTTTGAGTGTCGTTAGGGTTTCGAATTTAATAGCCAATGCTATATAAGTATTCGCCAACTTCTTTGCACTGAGACTTGTAGATGTTCTCTACTTCAGACTCATTCTTATCTGCTGCTTTAAATTCAAGTTCGGCAGACGATAGCTGGTCAAAGCTGTAGTCTCTCTCAGACATTAAGTAGTGTCTGAACATCGCTCTGTGTTCCGGAACTGCAATACGTGCGTTAGAAACGTTGGCACACTCTAACAGAGTGTCGTTACTCATTTCTTCTGGCTTAGTTTCTGTGTTTGCTAAGGTTGAGCCCGCTGCAAATAGTAATGCTAGTGCGATGGTTGTAGCGATTCTTGTCATTATATGGACCTCAAATTGGTTCTAGTAACAATGGGCATATTGGTTCTTATCGTTACATTTTCGTGTTCTCTGTATGTCATAAAAAGTTAAACAACAGAGAAGGCGTTGCGACCATGAGTAAAGACGTACATTAAGTTCGCTTCCTTTCTTCCTGAGAGGCGATAAAGAGAGCGTTGACTCATGAGTCCGCCATAACTGTCTAGAGGTAAGCGAGATGCTTGTTTTGCCAACTCCAGTAGTGGTGGAGAAGAGAAAGCAATAAGTAAAAAATAATCAGGAGTAAAATCTGATGATAAAACGCCATCAGTAGCTGATGTTCGGCGACAGGAGACAAGTCCGAACAACTCGCGCTTTATATGTAGGTAGTAACTTTCTGAACCCCAAGAGCTCAGAGAAGCTGAGGCATGAAAATCAGTGTGTGCTAGCTCAAAATCGTCTTGTTGTGAGAGTTTAAGTAAGCGCTCGGAAGTGTAATGTTTGGTGTGGTGCCACTCATGCGCATATGAAGCTGTGATGAGCCCTGAGAGCAGGGACAAAGAAAGCATCAATAATATACGGTGTAGATAACGCAAGAAGTAACCCTAAACATATAAAGCCACAGTTACCCACCATGATTAAGGAATCTTAGTGGAACTATGATAACGATGAAAGCCAGTGTCTGATCAACTCAGCGTATACTAACGAGATGGAAGGGGGATGAACAGAGTTTTCTGATCGCACTTAGGTATATCAGCGAATAACACAATAATTTTCGCTTTCGAGTAAGCGAAAATGGAAAGAGAGTCGTTGCACAGGACGATTAAGCTAACAGGATTATTACTAGGGAAGAAATAGAATCTTCTTTTTCTTCCCCATATGTGTCGCATCGATATTATGCGCTTGCGTAAATAACGCTGCCGCCTTTTATGGTGTCAATGATCTCGCGAGACAACTTCTCTGGCAAAGCAGGGCAACCCCAACTGCGTCCGAGGTATCCATTCTTCTTGATGAAGGAAGGGTTTGCGTAATCGGCACCGTGCACGACAATGTAACGCTCGCGAGCTTTGTCGTTTAATCCAGAGCTTAGCCCATCTAATCGAAGTGAATAGCCATTTGAGCCGTAGTAAGTGGTATCAGTCAAAAAAGTGCCCAATGATGTTTTTCGCGAGTTCACGACATTTGAAAACTGTGTCGCTGTTTTCTTTCCGCTGTTCACGCCGTGAGAAACATACGTATTGTAGATTAGCTTCTTTTTATCTAAATCCACCACATAAAAACGCTTTTCAGTTGATGGTTTACTATAGTCGATGATCGTTAGTACCGACTTCTTTCTATCGGGTGTCTTCTGATAAGCGATGTAAGCGTCACTGAACAACTTAAAGTCTACTATGCCATCTAGCTTGGCTTGTTTAAACACATGTTCAACTTGCTTTGGTCGTAAATGATCCCTGGGTTCGTTATCTGATTGTTTTGCAAAAGCAAAAGGTGATACAGACAACAGCGCACATGTAAATAATATAATTAATTTTTTCATCTTGGCTAAATAAAACTCTATGGTGTTACAAATTTACCGATTGCTTCATGCATTCGTTAAAACAACATGCACATCAATATAATTCTATTCCCAATGTTTCTTATTGCACGCTTAGGTGCTTGATATTGGGTTGACGATAAGTTTTCGAGTTAAAAACTAACTAATTGAAACTTATAAAAAATATGAAGTTTAACGATGATTTCTATAAACTTCGGCGTAAATAATATCTGATATATGTAATTAATAAAACTGTGTTTAAGGATATTTGTGAAGTTGCTAATTTATAAAAACGGCGTTTTATTTTTCGTACTTTAGAAACTCTTTTTATTTCAATGTGTTTTCTTTTTCTACGCTTTATCCAATACCTCAAAAGTTTGTGATTTAACTCGTAACAAATCGTAACGCCGAATCGTTATGTGTATAAGTGCATTTATAATGTATGAATAAACAACAGGGTGGTAAGAAAAGGCAGTAAAACAGCGGTGAATCGGTTGTTTTTAATTCACGATTGACAAAGCTAAGTCTAAGTCGTTCAAAAATTGAACTTGTGAATGTGTCGTTTAAGTGAGAGTGATGAGCTCGACAAAAGTGAAGTGACGCGTGCTATTGTTTATTCTCTAATTTATTCGATTACATAAGGAAGGGTACATAGTAAAAATTGAAAAAATAATTCTATCGTGTGGATTAAAATATATAAATAATAAAACTTCGAAATTAAAAGATAAGAGCGCCAGATATTAATTCATTAAATTTTTGAACATGAAAGTAAACTCTATCTATTATGTTTGGTTTGGTTTGGTTTGGTGTGAAAGCGCTCGTCTCATTAAGAAAAACGCTCAAAATTATTTAAGGACGGTTATGACAGCATTTAATAAAGTGTTTATTGTCACTCCCAATGTTAATGATTTTGCAATGTTGCAAGAGTCGCCATTGGAAATGTCTCTTCAAGTAACGGCAAGCAAACCTATCCAACTCTATGGAGAGTCTGTTAAAGCCAGTTGGAAAAGTATTGATATTGAATGGTTAGACGTTATGGGTGAAAAGCCATTGCCCAGGCCTGATATTGCAGCATGGGGATCTTTTACTCTTGCTGTATCCGCTTCTATTGCGGATAAGCTCGATGTGTTGAGCGAGAATGTCGAATTTTTACCATTAAATCTACAAGGAAAGCCTTGGCGAGCATTAAACATTGTCACTCAAATTGATGCCATTGATACCTCTGCTACCGAGTATAATCTTCGTCATGGTAAGCTAAGTCGTGCTAGACCGTTTAAGAAACTCGTTTTGAATAGAGAAGCCGTTAATGAGTCTGACTTGTTCAGAGTAAAAGGTGCTGGGCTCAGAACGTTTTGCACGGACAAAAAAGGTGGCTTGTACGATAGCGTCAAAGCGCTGAATTTGACCGGTTTGGATTTCAAGGAAGTGCTGGTTTAAAAACGAATAAATAGTAATTTACTCAACTAAAGTCATAGATATAGGTATGGGGGAACAAAAGCTGAGCATCTATCAATGAAGCTCATATACAGCTAAATACAGCCGCCACAGTTGTGACTGCTGTACTTCTCCCCTTAACTTATGTTCTTGAAACCCTAATTGAGCTGACCATGGACGCATCAAATCGACTGTCGTCATTTGCCGATTGCCACCACAAGCTCAATTGTTCTTTAGTCATTGGTTTGCCAAATAAATAGCCTTGCATATAGTCGCAGCGGTATGCCGATAGCCATTCATGCATCATATTGTGTTCAATACCTTCTGCTGTAACCGTTTTATTTTGGGCATGGCATAGCTCAATAATAGGTTTGATCACATGGCCGTTGTTGGTGTTCATCAATGTAACGAGGAACTCTCGATCAAATTTGATTTTTTGAACCGGATACTGAACGAGCTGAGTTAACGATGTGTAACCAGAACCAAAGTCATCAATTGCAAGACGGTAGCCACGTTTTGATAGCTCATCAAGTAGAGCCGTGCCTTGTTGTTCTGCGGCAAAGGTTTCGGTTATTTCTATCTCAATACATTCTGGTTTAACACTGTGCAGTGTCGCTTGTTCATGGATGTAGTTTGCCATTTCTATCGAGTTTAGCTCTGCTGATGAAAGATTGACCGAAAGAACAATATCCTTACCGAAAATATTCCTTAATTGATGGTATTCCGCCGTTGCATTGGCGAAAACCCAGCGGTCAATTTTATCAAATAATCCGGCTTGCTCTGCAATTGGAATAAACTCCTTTGGAGGGATAGGGCCGATACCTTCGGCTTCCCAGCGCAACAAGACTTCTAACCCCTCAATTTCGTTGCTTCGATTGTTCATATAGGGTTGAAAAACAAGGTGAAATTCTTCCTCTACATTGCTTTTTCGGAGCGCACGTTCAAGTTGACTTCGTCTTTGAGACTCAATATTGAGAGCGGCTGAATAATAGGCGTATTGATTTTTCCCTGCCCGTTTTGCTTGATACATAGCCGCATCGGCACTGGAGAGTAACTTCGCGATGTCAGTACCGTCTTGAGGATATTGTGCAATACCTACGCTTGCCGTAACGGGAAATGAATTACTCCAAGATGAACTGAGATTACTAATCGGTTTTAGTAACTCTGATGCAAGCAAATCAGGCAAGCGTTTTACCTCTTGATTTGAGCTCAGCAAAATTGCAAATTCGTCACCAGATAACCTGGCGGCAAAGCAGGGGCTGTTGTAATCGTGCGAGAACTTTTGACAAGCATTCTTGATGTGTGATGAGAACACTTTTAATAAGTTATCTCCCAATTCATGCCCGTATTTATCATTCACGTATTTAAAGTTATCAAGATCGACGTAAACAACCCACAGAAACTGCGAAGGGGAGATAAGTTCACGAGTGGCAAGCTCATGAAAACGATGGCGATTGGCGAGTTGCGTCAGGTGATCCGTTTCAGCTAGGCGTTTTGTCTTTTTATAGATGACATTAAGTTCCTCATACATATCAAAAAAGCGTGCAGAGAGGCGCCCTATTTCATCGTTTGTTTCTAGCTTTTCAATATTGTCACGTTGATTAGATTCAAGTTCGTTCAGCTGCTTATCAAGTCGAGAGACAGGGCGCAACACATAGCGGTACAACACCAAAATGATTAATGTGATAGTGAAAAACGCCGCTACGCCAAAGGAGAAAGCAAGTTCTAGCCACACTTTATCGACTTTATTCCACATTAAATATTCGGCAGGAGAAAGCACGGCATAAAAGTGCGGCAGCAGCTCAATGGTTTGAGCGAGAGGAATATCAAGATAAATGGGTTTGTCGGCGAAAGTAATCACGCTGTGCGTGTCAAACTCGATTTCATGCTTAATCTCGTTAAAGGCTTCAAGTGATACGGAAACTACCACAAAAAACACATTTTTTGAGTCAAAGCTCAAAGGGTGAGTCCCCGTTCTTTTGTCGACGACCTCATATTGAAGAAGAATGCTTTGTCCACTGGAGTTATAAATAAAGCCAGTGTGACTGAAAGCCTCTCTCTCATTGAAACTTCGTGATATGTACTCTAACACCTTTGGGTCGACCACACCTGATGATTCGTAATATTTGTTTTCTGTGTAGTAGAGAAGGTTTTGTTTGCCGTCGAGGATCGCCATGCTCGCATCGCCTTTGTAACCATGGCTCAATACTTCAGCGGTCTCGTCTAATCGGTTAAACAAGACTCGTTCACGATAGGGGTTGTTATGATTAACCAAATAGTCTTGTAATACATCACTTTTACTGAGCGTATAGGCATAACTATTAAGAAAAATATTCGCTTGTCGAAACTGCCCGGCGAGCTTTTCCATTTGCAACTGAATATAGCTGTCTTCCCGCTTGATGAGCGTCACTTTTTGAATGCTATAAATAATATAGCTAGATACTAACGCGCTTAATAAGATCACTGGCGCGACAAGCAAAATGACTCTATTGCTTAACTTCATTATGGTTCTTAGTTTCCGTTTGTGTCCCTACAAACGTCGCGTACCAGGTAAGGTACTGAACGGATGATGTGTTTTGGCAAATTGTAACCAGATTGTAAGGTGAGCGTTCTCCAAAATCAGGCAGCTATCTAAGAATTGTGATGACGTGAAAGGTTTCGAGCTTATTAACTAGAGGTTTTCTCAGTAGTTGGACGTCTCTTTTCCTTCCTCCCTGTATAAAACCTAACCGTAATGACAGGGAAATACCGTCATCGAAACGTTTCGATGATAAAGTGTGACTCAAGTGCACTTTTCCTATTCAATGACAATTGAATTACAGATCATTCTCACACCTTATCGATCTCACACTGGTCAAATTGCGATGACGAATTATTATTTCATCGAAACGTTTCGATGAGTTTTCTGTTAATAACGAAAACACTTTAAAACAGGCGCTCATGGTTGTATGAACGTGTAACCGAAAGGTCGATGAGATGAAAAAAAGTACCCTAATTAACTCAGATATTTCTTACTTGGTGGCGACGCTAGGCCACACCGACGAGATCACGATATGTGATGCTGGTCTACCAATCCCAGAGCATGTTCAGCGAATCGATTTGGCGCTAACGCATGGGGTACCAAGTTTTCTTGATACTGTTCGCGTAATTCTATCTGAGTCCCAAATCGAAGGGGTCATCATTGCGGAAGAGTTCTCTGATGCAAGCCCAGTTTTGCATGAAGCGTTGCTCAACGAACTGAGCAAAGAGAGTGAAGAAACGGGCAAATCTATTGAGGTGAGCTACGTGTCACATGAAGCGTTTAAAGCACGCACGGCCCAAAGTCGCGCTATCGTAAGAACGGGCGAATGCTCGCCATATGCGAACGTTATTTTCCAAGCGGGCGTGGTTTTTTAAGCCAGAGATATTGAGGACAGATTATGACTCAAGCCATTCTACAACTAAGCGAAATTGAGAAGGCGTTTCCGGGCGTAAAAGCACTCGACAAAGCAAGCCTGAATGTTTATCCAGGCCGTGTTATGGCGCTGATGGGTGAAAATGGAGCAGGCAAGTCAACGTTAATGAAGGTGTTGACAGGCATTTACCACATGGATGCGGGGAGCATTCAATATCAAGGTCAGCCGGCGGCCTTTAAAGGGCCACGCGATTCACAGGAAGCTGGTATTAGCATTATTCACCAAGAGCTGAACCTGATTCCTGAACTGACGATTGCCGAAAATATTTACTTGGGACGAGAGTTCACTGGCTCCTTAGGGCGTATCCAGTGGGGCAAAATGTATGACGAAGCTGACAAGCTTTTAAAACGTCTGAATGTAAAGCACTCATCAAAAACATTGCTTGGCGATTTAAGCCTTGGTGAACAACAAATGGTGGAAATTGCAAAGGCACTTTCGTTTGAGTCGAAAGTCATCATTATGGATGAGCCAACGGACGCATTGACCTTTACCGAAACGGAATCACTATTTAAAGTGATTAATGAGCTTCGCGAGCAAGGATGCGGCATCGTATACATCTCGCATCGTCTTAAAGAAATCTTTGAAATCTGTGACGACATTACCGTGCTTCGTGATGGTAAGTTTATCGGTGAGTGCAAGGTGTCCGACACTGATGAAGATGGCCTAATTGAAATGATGGTTGGCCGAAAATTAGAAGAGCAATATCCACGTATTGATGTCCAACATGGCGAAACTTGTCTTGAAGTCATTGGTTTGACTGGGTCTGGCGTTCAGGATGTGAGCTTTACTCTCAAGCGTGGTGAGATTCTTGGAATTTCTGGCTTGATGGGCGCAGGCCGCACTGAACTCATGAAAGTCATTTACGGCGCATTACCTAGTGAGCATGGTGTTATCAATCTTGATAACAAAACTATTAACCCGGTTAGCCCGCAAGATGGTTTGGCAAATGGTATCGCTTACATCTCTGAAGATCGCAAAGGCGATGGTTTGGTTTTAGGTCTTTCGGTTAAGGAGAACATGTCACTTTGTTCGCTAAACCAGCTGACCAAAGGCTTCCAGATTCAACACAGCGACGAAGTGATTGCTGTGGAAGATTTTATTAAGTTATTCAACATTAAAACCCCAACGCGAGATCAAATCATCGGCAACTTATCTGGTGGTAACCAGCAAAAAGTTGCGATAGCGAAAGGGTTAATGACGAAGCCTAAAGTTCTGATTCTGGATGAGCCGACACGTGGTGTTGATGTCGGAGCAAAAAAAGAGATTTATCAGCTCATCAACAAGTTTAAGGCCGAAGGCATGAGCATCATCTTGGTTTCTTCCGAGATGCCTGAAGTGCTCGGCATGAGCGACCGTATTTTAGTGATGCATGAAGGTCGTATCACTGGCGAATTTGATGCGAAAGACGCCGATCAAGAAAAATTACTCGCCTGTGCCGTAGGCAAAGAGATCAATGAGGAAGCAGCATGAGTACGAATACCATGAGCAAACCAACCGAAACTGGCAACAAGAAGTTGTTCACAAAAGAGTGGCTGATTGAACAAAAATCACTGATAGCTCTGATCTTTCTGATCGTTGTTGTGTCATTTTTGAACCCGAACTTCTTTACGGTCGACAACATTCTCAACATTCTTCGTCAAACCTCCGTGAATGCCATTATCGCAGTGGGTATGACATTAGTTATTTTAACAGCAGGCATCGACTTAAGTGTTGGTTCGGTATTGGCGTTGTGTGGTGCCTTTGCGGCAAGCATGATTGCGCTTGAAGTCCCGGTGCTGGTGGCGGTTCCCACTGCTTTACTTGCGGGCGCAGCGTTAGGTGCGATCAGCGGTATCATTATTGCGAAGGGCAAGGTGCAGGCATTTATCGCTACGCTGGTTACCATGACGTTACTACGTGGTGTGACCATGGTGTACACCGAAGGTCGACCAATCTCGACAGGCTTTACTGACACCGCGGATGCGTTCGCATGGTTTGGTACTGGCTACGCGCTAGGCATTCCGGTTCCTGTTTGGTTAATGGTGGTTGTGTTTGCAGCGGCTTGGTATTTACTTAACCACACGCGCTTTGGTCGCTATGTTTACGCACTAGGCGGCAATGAGTCTGCGACTCGCCTATCAGGTATCAATGTAGACCGAGTGAAGATTGGTGTCTACGCCATCTGCGGTATGTTAGCAGCGCTTGCAGGCATTATTGTAACGTCTCGTCTTTCTTCGGCGCAGCCAACAGCGGGTATGGGCTACGAGCTAGACGCTATCGCAGCGGTTGTTCTTGGCGGTACCAGCTTGATGGGCGGTAAAGGTCGTATCATGGGTACCTTGATTGGTGCGCTGATCATCGGTTTCTTGAACAATGCACTTAACCTACTTGATGTTTCTTCCTACTACCAAATGATTGCAAAAGCAGTGGTTATCTTGCTTGCGGTATTGGTAGACAACAAAAACAAGTAATTCATAACAATCTGTATATATAAAACAGTGAATACAAACCGAGTCAGGGGACGTGTACTGGCTCACCCTACACAAAGGACTAGAACGATGAAAAAACTTGCAACTCTTATCTCTGCTGCACTTCTTTCTTCAACCGTATCGGTAGCGGCGCAAGCTCAAGATACCATGGCGATTGTGGTTTCGACGCTAAACAACCCGTTCTTCGTAACGATGAAAGACGGTGCGGAAGCAAAAGCGAAAGAATTGGGGTACGACTTAATTGTACTGGACTCGCAAAATGACCCGAGTAAAGAACTGTCGAACATCGAGGATTTAAGTATTCGCGGCGTAAAAGCAATTCTTATCAACCCAACGGATTCTGATGCAGTGTCTAATGCAATTCGTATGGCGAACCGTTCTAAGATCCCTGTGTTGACATTAGACCGTGGTGCAAGCCGTGGTGAAGTCGTGAGTCACATCGCGTCGGACAACGTAATTGGTGGTGAAATGGCAGGCCACTACATCATGGAAAAAGTAGGCGAAAAAGCAAAAGTCATTCAACTTGAAGGTATTGCGGGCACATCGGCAGCGCGTGAGCGCGGTGAAGGCTTTATGAATGCCGTGAAGGGCAGCGATATGGATCTTCTTGCTAGCCAACCAGCTGACTTTGACCGCACAAAAGGTCTAAACGTAATGGAAAACCTGCTAGCGGCTAACCCGGATGTACAAGCGGTATTTGCACAGAATGATGAAATGGCGCTAGGTGCACTTCGCGCAGTTCAAGCTTCTGGCAAAGATGTCGTTATCGTTGGTTTTGATGGTACGGAAGACGGCATTGCAGCAGTTAACCGTGGCAAACTAGCGGCAACTATTGCTCAGCAACCAGACCTTATCGGTGCTTTAGGTGTTGAAACGGCTGACAAAGTTTTGAAAGGTGAAGAAGTAGAAGAGTACATCCCAGTACCACTAAAAGTAGTCACTAAGTAAGTTTCAAGTTCCAATAAATCATCCTAATTTTTGCTCTCTCCTCCGTTTATATCTGTCGTTTAGGAGGTGAGGGCAAACTTACCCAAAATACTGCAAAGTGTGGGGTATAGATGCCTTTGGCTTTTTATCGAGACTCCTTCATCAGGAAGAGAAGTTAAAGTCATCTAATGTATTTTCCTAAACAGTTTTTTAAAAGGGTTCATTCAGAACCGAGGATAACCGTATGAATAAGTTAGTGGTGTTAGGTAGTGTAAACGCTGACCATGTTCTTCAAGTGCCTTCTTTCCCTCGCCCAGGCGAGACGCTGCATGGTCGCAACTATCAAGTTATCCCAGGTGGCAAAGGTGCCAACCAAGCCGTCGCGGCGGCGCGATTAAATGCAGACATCGGTTTTATCGCTTGTGTGGGCGACGACTCATTCGGCATTAACATTCGCGAAAACTTCAAAATGGACGGCATCGATATCACAGGTGTGAAGATGCAGCCAAATTGCCCGACAGGTATCGCGATGATTCAAGTGTCGGACAGTGGTGAGAACAGCATTTGCATTTCAGCTGAAGCGAACGCCAAACTGACAGCAGAAGCGATTGAGCCAGATTTAGAGCGTATTCGCCAAGCAGATTACTTGCTAATGCAATTGGAAACGCCGATGTGCGGCATTGAGAAAGCTGCGCGAATCGCGAAAGATGCCAAAACCAATGTCATTCTGAACCCAGCGCCAGCTCGCGAACTGTCAGATGAATTACTGTCTTGCATTGACGTGATTACACCAAATGAAACGGAAGCTGAAGTTCTGACAGGTATTACTGTAACAGACAACGAAAGCGCGCAAGAAGCGGCGAATGTGCTACATGGTAAAGGTATAGAAATTGTCATGATCACACTCGGTGCAAAAGGCGTTTGGCTAAGCCAAAACGGTCGAGGCGAAATCATCTCGGGTTTCCGCGTTGAAGCGACGGATACTACCGCAGCGGGCGATACATTTAATGGGGCATTCGTCACTGGTCTCCTAGAAGATTTACCTTTAGAATCAGCGATTAAGTTTGCACATGCGGCGGCTGCAATTTCTGTGACCCGCTTTGGCGCGCAAACGTCGATTCCAACCCGCGAAGAGGTGGACGCGTTTCTCGCTGAACAATAAGGCGCATAACGCCTCATTAAAATAGGAGTAGTAACATGGCGACGATGAAAGACATCGCAAAACTGGCAGGGGTTTCCACTTCAACAGTGAGCCATGTTATTAACAAGACGCGTTTTGTGAGCGAAGAGATCTCTGAACGCGTTAACAATGCCGCAAAAGAGCTTAACTACTACGCGCCCTCTGCGTTGGCGCGTAGCCTCAAAGTTAATCGTACCAAAACCATTGGTATGCTCGTGACAACCTCAACCAACCCATTCTTTGGCGAAGTCGTAAAAGGCGTCGAACGCAGCTGCTACCAAAAAGGCTACAGCCTCATTTTATGTAACACCGAGGGTGATAACGAACGTATGCGTCAATCCATTAATACGCTATTGCAAAAGCGTGTCGATGGTTTGATTTTGATGTGTTCGTCGCTAGAAGGAGAGCGTATCGATGTATTTGAGCGTTACCCAGATATCCCAGTAGTGGTAATGGACTGGGGGCCGATGCTATTTACAAGTGATAAAATCCAAGACAACTCACTTCGTGGCGGTTACTTAGCGGCGAAATACTTAATTGATTGCGGCCATACCGAAATTGGGTGCATCACTGGCCCTTTGATTAAACACCAAGCGCAAATGCGATACGAAGGTTATAAGCGAGCAATGAACGAAGCTGGCTTGGAATTTAATGCCAATTGGATCATTGAGTCTGACTTCGAATGTGAGGGTGGGTATCAAGCGTTCAAAAAAATGGCTCAGCGTGGCGCATTACCCAGCTCGATTTTCGTCTCTAACGATATGATGGCGATGGGTGTGATTAACGCCGCAAATGAGCTCGGTATTAAAGTGCCGGACGACCTATCCATTATTGGTTACGATGACATCCATATCGCGAAATTTATGTCGCCATCGCTAACTACCATTCATCAGCCTAAGTACCGTTTGGGGCAGGCTGCCGTTGAGACTCTTGTCCGAAAGTTGGATGAAAAATCAACAGAGGCACAGGTCGTACAATTAGAGCCGACTCTAGTGGAACGAAAAAGCGTCAAGAGGTTAAAGTCAAACCTCACTGAATGACGTGTGATGTTGAGCTAAAAAATTAAAAAAGTCGTTTCTCTTTATACGATAAAGCCTTACTATCGTCGTTGATTATAAATAAAACTATTAATTGTTGTCTGGCGGATTAGTCAAATGTTATCAAAAGGTTACGCTAAGTTATCTGTAAAACACCCTTGGTTTCACCGAGTTAATGTTATTACAGTTGTATTGATTTTTTTTGTGAGCTGCTATCAGCTACTGGTTAATGAAGCATTTGAGTACGCAATTGGCTTTATTATTACACTTTTGGCGTCAGCTTTATTTGCATCAGCTTCTGCATTCAAAAAACGCTATCTAGGCTTGGACTCATAGGCACGTCTATTTCCAACACCGTTCAATAGCATCATTTATTGCTTTCAAGTAAACATTGAACTGAATTATGATCGAGTGCATCAAGAGGAGGACAAATGTCCTCCTTTTTGTTGGGGATCACGCTCTAATATAAGCGTATTCCAAACAAAATAATAAAGGAAATGTTATGGACCTCTTTGCCTTACTCGATATTAATAATACTCTCGTTAACATTCCGATTGGCGACGGCTACGCAATGAGCTGGATCGAAGCTTTCGGTACCGTTTTTGGACTGCTTTGCATTTGGTTTGCCAGCCAAGAAAAAACCATCAACTACTTATTCGGTTTGCTGAATGTCACGCTTTTTGCCGTTATCTTTTTTCAAATTCAGTTATACGGATTATTGCTTCTTCAATTGTTTTTCTTCTGTGCGAACATTTACGGCTGGTATGCGTGGACTCGTCCAAACGCACAAGGTGAAACGCTGGAGGTTCGCTGGTTAAATAAACAGAAACTTATTACTACTGCCTCTATTAGCGTTGCATGTATCGCATTATTAACGATCTATATCGACCCATTTTTCTTTGCGCTAGCAAACATTGCTGTTGATAGCTTGAATTTCTTTGGTGCTGACTTGGCTGAACCGGTGCTTGAACCTGACGCGTTCCCGTTCTGGGATGCAACCATGACAGTACTTTCTGTTGTTGCACAAATTCTGATGACACGTAAATACGTCGAAAACTGGATTCTATGGGTTGTGATTAATATGATCAGTGTGGGTATCTACGCGACGCAAGGTGTTTACGCAATGTCTGTTCAGTACGCGATTCTTATGTTCATCGCTGCCAATGGCACGCGTGAGTGGGCTCGTAGCGCTAAGCGCAATGGCGATAAAACCTTAGCGCACGCTGCTGCGTAAGGAACGAAAAATGGCCAAACAACCTCATATCGGAGTGGATGAAACACAAATCGCTCCCCTCGTTATTGTATGCGGCGAGCCAGATCGAGCGAATCGTATCGCGGTATTATTTGATGATGCAGAAATGGTGTCGGAAAACCGCGAGTACCGTGTGTTTACCGGCAACTACAAAGGCAAGCCTGTTTCAGTATGTAGTACAGGTATAGGTGCGCCATCGATGATCATCGCAGTGGAAGAGCTAAAACAGTGCGGTGTGACTCATGTGGTACGCGTTGGATCGGCGGGGGCAATGCAATCAGGCATTCATCTTGGCGAGTTGATCATTGCCGAAGGCGCGGTAAGAGATGAGGGCGGCTCTAAAGCGTATGTCGATTCGTCTTATCCAGCCTACGCAAGCTTTTCACTGTTAAAGGAAGTCGAGCGTTACTTGTCGATGCAAAAAGTGCATTATCATTTTGGTGTGGTGCGTTCTCACGACAGTTTCTATACCGATGACGAGGATGCGATATGCCAACATTGGAACAAGAAAGGCATCTTAGGTGCCGATATGGAAACCTCTGCGCTGTTTACGGTCGGTCGACTACGAGGCCTTCATGTGGCTTCGATATTAAACAACGTGGTGCTGTATCAACAAGATGTGAAAGAAGGTGTTGGTCAGTACGTTGATGAGGCCAAAGTAATGATGCAAGGTGAGAAGAGTGCCGCGATTACGGCATTAGAAGCCTTGGTTGCTCAGCGTTAGCCAGTCTCTATCTCAGTAAGTCACATAAACAGAATAGATGTAAAGCGACAGGTCACTGTCGCTTTTTTATTTGGAGTTACGGGGTACAATCCACCTTAAATAGTTGTCCGTAACTTTTTCTGAGAGAGCAGAAAATGAAAATCAGCCCTTATCCGACTGGTCGCTTCAAAACATACCTTGAAGAAAAGAGTGCCACCTTTCGCGATTTGATTTATCAATGCCAAATAAATTCGCGTTACTTTGATGCTGGGGAAGCAATTCTCCGCCAAGGTGAGCAACTTCAGTACTTGTATGTTGTGCCAGTAGGTCGAGTCTCGATGAACATATTGGCCGCAAATGGACGACGTTTTCAATTAGGGGAAGCTAACTGCGACTATCATATTTATGGTGAAATGGAGTTCTTCACTCGGACTCCTTGTCAATGGAATGTGATAGCAGATGAACATATGCAGGTTGATGTTATCTGTATCCAAAAACTAACCGAAGCACTGCAAAATTATCCCCAAATGATGGTGTTCTTCGCTTCAGCATTGGCTGAGGATTATCAAGACTCCATGGATATCTACACTAGTCGTTTGTTGCATCCCATTACTTACAACATTGCCTATGATCTTCTCGTCCGTAATCAGACGGATAAGCTCCTTGGTGGCTTTGATAAAGTGAACCAAGAGGCTGAGCGGTTTGGCACCTCAGGCCGAGTCTATCGACGTGCAGTTAAGGACTTGATTGAAAAGGGATTGATTACAAAAACGGACAACGGTTTGGAGATTATTGATGAGCTGGCACTCAAAGCGTTTATTGAAGCGCATGAATGATACGCCCAGGTATTGAAACTGATGGGTTTTATAAGTCTTTGATATATCTAAGTCTTGAGTAAACGTAACTAATGTAAAGTACCTTAAATTTTGTTGAATGCATTAAAGAGTAGCGTTATATTGCGAACGCGTATGATAATAGATCTCATTAAGGCTTAACAAAATGAAAAAATTCGTCGGTGCGGCTATGCTGTCGTTATTTACTGTTTCTCCTTCTTTCGCTGCTAAAGTTGTGATTGACCACTACATGGGTCAAACAGAGCTAGAACAATCCCCAGAGCGTGTGGTTGTGATTGGCTTTGGCCCGCTAGATGCGCTGGACAACTTTGGTATCGATCCTGTTGCAGTATCTAACTCGTCTAATCTTCCTAGTTACCTTTCAAAATACAGCAAAGATAACTACACCTCTGCGGGTAGTTTGTTTGAACCTGATTTTGAAACCATCTACATGCAAAAACCGGATTTGATTTTGGTTGGTCCGCGAGCGTCTGCGAAATATGAAGAGCTGAGTGAAATTGCCCCTACAGTTGTTTTTGCGGCGAAAGAGAACCAAGGCTATTGGGAAGGCACGCAAGCGCAATGGCGCAATATTGGTAAGATCTTCAATATCGAAGAAAAAGTAGAGCAGAAAATTGAAGCGCTAGATGCTCAATTCAAAGCAATCCGTGACTACAACCAATCGAACAAAAATGATGCACTAACGATTTTGAGCATGGGTGACAACATCAGCGCGTTTGGTGCCCAGTCGCGATTTGGCGTCATTTATAACGACTTTGGCTTCTTGGAAACGGTTGAGCACGTGAAAACGGGCACTCACGGAGATGTCATTTCTTATGAGTTTATTCGTGAAGCTAACCCGAAAAATATCCTCGTGGTTGACCGAAATTCTCTGACAGGTACGCCGGATAACGATATTCGTAAATCCATGGATAACGACTTAGTCAAAGCGACTGCGGCATATAAAAATCATAAAATCACTTATTTAGATGTGGACGCGTGGTACTTGTCGATGTCTGGTGTGACAGCAACAGAAAAAATGGTCAGTGAGATAAAGCAAACCGTTGAACTGTAATCCAAGATAGCAGAGGTTAACTTTGAAGAAGTTATTGCTAACCCTTGTGGTTTTAAGCACGGTTTCGTTATTTGTTGGGGTGGC
>NZ_JAWOQR010000129.1:0-1155 GCF_033337445.1 Vibrio sp. YT-15 | reverse complement strand
AACGTATGATCAACCAGCTTCAAAGTGATGCTCAGGATGCAGTAAGCGCGATGGAAGCTGGCAAAGCGGTCACATTTGAGGGTGTGGCTTCGACGGATGAAGCGGTAGAAGTGCTGGTGAATATCTCTGAGCGCATTACGGATATCTCCGATCGAAACACGCAAGTTGCGACGGCAACGGAAGAGCAATCTACCGTGGTTCATACGATCAATCAGAATATTGAAGAAATCAACGCAATCAACGAGATGACAACTGCAACGGCGGAAGAGTTGGCTGGCGCAAGCCGCGATCTTCAAGAGCTTTCATCTCGCCTAGATAAGATGGTTGGTAGCTTCAAACTCTAGAGTTGGATAGAATAGACGAAGTTGAACAGTTTAATGACTATATTTAGGTAAGTACTATGAACGACTTCGAAAAAGAACTAGCGCAGATTTCTCAAGAAGCTGCAGAGGAGCCAGAAGTAAAGCTGCCTTCGCTAGAAGAGCAAAAAGCCATTGCGGCTGAGCTTAAAAAGCTAGAAGCAGAAGGCAAGTTAACGCCAGAAATTTTGGAGCAATACTTCGGCAAGTTTAATCAGAAAAATTCTGTTCCGGTTCATTAATAAAAAGGGAGTGTTTACTCCCTTTTTTCATTTGTAAAATTCATCATTCCTTCAATTTACTAAGTCACAAGCGCGACTTCTACTCATCATTTTCTAATCGGATAGCTTTTCTCTACCATTTCTCCCTACATCATGTTGTGACTTAAAAATTATTGACACTTCAATAGTTTACTAATTAGTACTAGGGATTTTCATACTTGACAATGCTCCCGCTCTATCTACTCTATTGCATATTTCAATCTAAACTACTAAAGGAATGCGAGCAGGATGGAGCATCAAACTACAAGGAATGTCATCTTAATCACGGAGGGCAGTCTACAGTCATCTCTCTTAAAGGATGTTTTGGAAACGAAGCTCGGTATTAACGTTCTACTGATCACTCCCGAAAATCTTGCTAGCCCATTTGTTAGAAATCGACCTATATCAGCGATTGTCCTAGATTACAGCGTTATCACAGATGAAGTGTTTGCTCGTTATATGGAATTTAAAACCCCCAATTTAACTGGAACGCTTGAAATCCTCATCAACTGTGACAAATCTATCTCAACGGATGA
>NZ_JAWOQR010000128.1:0-1158 GCF_033337445.1 Vibrio sp. YT-15 | reverse complement strand
GCTTTTTAATTGCTAATCCAAGCTCAAGTGCGTCGATAGAGTCTAAGCCAAGTCCATCACCAAAAAGTGGCGCATCCGTTTCAATATCGTCTACGGTTAAATCTTCAAGGTTCAAAGCATTAATAATAAGTTGCTTAATATCGTTGTGTAACTGTTCCACTGGGACCTGCTTATCAATAAAAGTTTTCTGGAAAAATGTTGTCAGCCAAGTGCTGTTGTAAGCGTCGAGCCGCTATCGTTGGTGACGTAGTTTGCTTTATAAAGGGCTCAATCTCAACTTTATCCTTAACTTCAATTTTGAAAAAGGGCTTTGTTGTTGGCACCTGATACCATTTTTTCTCTTTTGTGAGAAAGCTCGGTGTCACCGTAATATGTACGACTCTTAAATCTCGTTCTGTTCTTACCGCAATTTGTGCCGCGCCACGTTGCAACTTAGGTTTTACGCCTGGTGTTGTTCTTGTACCTTCCGGAAATATAAGCAACACGTTGCCCTTATTAAATCGTTCTTCACAAAGTGCTAATAAATCATCTGGCGTTTCGTTTGGAATATATCCGGCTGCCTTTACAATATGCTTCATAAAAGGATTCGACCAAATTGCGGACTTTACTAAACAATCACAGCGATTTAATTGTGAGGCGATTAAAACGTAATCAATTAAACTCGGGTGATTGGCAACAATTAAACAATTTCGATCTTGTTGAAGAAGGTCTGCGCCAATAATTTCATAATCAATCGCCCCGCTGAACTTCATTAACTTACAGAATGTGTTGAAAGAATATTGAATCGCGCCTTGAACTTTATATTCACGTTCAGTTTGGTCAGAGACAAAAATACGAATAGTTGGAATCACGATAAAGCTCAGCGCTAAACCACCCAAACCAAATACCGAAAAACAGAAACCCGTGGCGAGCACGCGCCAATACTGATTTAAGCGAGTCATTGCTTGTGCCATTCCCAAATTTGTTTCGGAGCGTGAATAGTCCACTGTTTTTCATCTAACAAGTAGTGTTGCAAAAACGCTAGGCCTTGTGGCAACGGATGGTTTGAGCATTTTGCACTGATGCCGCTTTGCACCGTGAAGCTATCTCCATGAGAAAGTATTAAGCCAAGTCCAAACCCTTGGTATTGTTGGTTTTCATATTCTAAATAAGAGTCAG
>NZ_JAWOQR010000127.1:0-1160 GCF_033337445.1 Vibrio sp. YT-15 | reverse complement strand
GCACTTGGCAAGCCGCGAATATTTCAGTCGTAAAAATACCGAGCTTATCGAGCTAAATTGTGAGCATTTCAAAGAAGTGACTCGAACGGTGGAATCTGGCCATGCTGATTACGGTGTGCTGCCCATCGAAAACACCAGCTCGGGCTCGATCAATGAAGTATATGACCTACTGCAACACACCACGCTGTATATTGTTGGTGAGCTGACTCAACCTATCGAGCACTGCTTAGTTGCAACGAAAGACATTCGCCTCGAAGACATCAAAACACTGTACTCGCATCCGCAACCGCACCAACAGTGCAGCGAATTCTTAAGCCGTATGAAAGGCGTGAAACTTGAGTCTTGCGCAAGCACAGCAGACGCGATGCAAAAAGTCCAAGAGATGAATCGTGATGATGTGGCCGCAATTGGTAATGCTTCAAGTGGTAAGTTGTACGGCCTGCAAGCGATCCAAGGCAACATCGCAAACCAAACCGAAAACCACACACGCTTTATTGTCGTCGCGCGTAAACCAGTTGAAGTCTCAACACAAATTCCAGCCAAAACGACGTTGATTATGTCGACCTCCCAAGAGGCGGGCTCATTGGTTGAAACTCTACTGGTACTGCAACGCTACGGCATCAATATGACTAAGTTAGAATCGCGTCCAATCATGGGTAATCCGTGGGAAGAAATGTTCTACGTTGATCTAGAAGCGCACCTAGGCTCAACCGAAATGCAGCAAGCATTGCAAGAGCTAACAAAAATCACTAAGCACTTGAAAGTACTGGGTTGTTATCCAAGCGAAAACATCAAACCAACGCAAGTAAAATTGAGCTAATAGACATCGATGAGTAAAAAGATCATGGCAACCCAAAAAGTCGTTATCGCCTCTCTAAACCCTGCAAAAATCAATGCGGTAAAGAGTGCATTTCAAAGCGCATTCCCTCAACAAGTTTTTGAGTTTGTCGGCATCAGCGTTCCGAGTGAAGTCGCCGATCAGCCGATGACTAACGAAGAGACCCATCGCGGCGCACTCAATCGAGTTAAAAATGCCAAAGTGGAAATGCCAACTGCAGACTTTTATGTTGGCTTAGAAGCTGGAATTGAAGGCAATGTGACGTTTGCGTGGATGGTGATTGAATCAGACACCCATCGTGGAGAATCTCGCTCAGCCAGTT
>NZ_JAWOQR010000126.1:0-1160 GCF_033337445.1 Vibrio sp. YT-15 | reverse complement strand
GTTGGGCGGCTTTTAAATCAGGGTGAGTCTGACAGCCTTAAATCAGGGATTCGTAACCTGGCTTTGCAACGTGGTTACTTCAATGGTGACTTTAAGCTCAACAAGCTGGAAGTGATCCCTGAATTGAATGAAGCCAATGTGCGTTTGCACTACGACAGCGGTATTCGCTATCACTTTGGTCCGGTAGAAATTACGGGAAGCCAGATCTGGGAAAACCGTGTTGAGTCGATGCGACCTTTTGAAATTGGTGAACCTTACCTTGTCTCTGATGTGGGTGAATACAACCAAAACCTCTCTAACACGGATTGGTTCTCCTCCGTGTTTGTTGAGCCTGACTTAAGCAAGCTTGAAGATGGGCGCGAGTTGCCGATTAAAGTCTCGTTAGCGCCTGCTGCGAAAAACCAAATTGAAACCGGTATTGGTTACTCCACCGATACGGGTGTGCGCGGTACTTTAAAATGGAAAAAACCATGGGTAAGTGCGCGCGGCCATAGCTTTAATACGGCGCTTTCTCTCTCCAAACCAGAGCAAACCATCACCGCCGGCTACAAAATTCCATTAGACGACGTCTTACGTGAATACTATCAATTGCAATTTGGTCTGAAGCATTTGGACAACCGTGATACTGAGAGTTTGGAATCAAACCTTGCGGTAGAAAGACACTGGTTAACCGACGGTGGTTGGCACAAAACCGTGTACGTTCGTCACTTGTACGAAAACTTCTCGCAAGGTTTGCAAGATGATGGCGTGCAGTTTGTGCTTCCAGGGGCAACCTTTTCGCGTACTCGTGTCCGTGGTGGCAGTATGCCAATGTGGGGCGATAAGCAAAGCGTAACGGTTGAATACGGCGATCCGGCGCTACTATCTGAAACGCGAGTATTGCGTTTGCTTGGGCGATCTTCGTGGATTCGTGGCATCGGCGAAAACCATCGTGGTTTGTTCCGTCTCGAAGGGGGGGCTAACATCACGGAGGAATTTGAAAAGCTTTCGCCATCGTTGCGTTTCTTGGCTGGTGGTGACAACAACATCCGTGGTTATGGCTATGAATCCATCTCACCTGTTGATGAAAGTGGCGCATTAACGGGTGCGAAATACAGCTTAAGCAGCACCTTAGAGTATCAATATCGTGTTTACGGCAACTGGTGGGCCGCAACGTTCTA
>NZ_JAWOQR010000125.1:0-1165 GCF_033337445.1 Vibrio sp. YT-15 | reverse complement strand
ACGTTTTCTTTTGGTAGCTACTACGATCCAAAACACATGGGCTTTTCTGAACTGCGAGTCATCAACGATGACCTAGTTCAACCCAACGCAGGCTTTGATACTCATGGTCACCGCGACATGGAGATCATCAGTTATGTGCTAGAAGGTGTCATTGCGCACAAAGACAGTGAAGGCAATGTACAAACGTTACCTGCGGGGGAGTTTCAGCTGATGTCGGCAGGTAAAGGCATTTACCACAGCGAATATAACGCATCAGAAACAGACCCTTTACGCTTTTTGCAAATTTGGATTCAACCTAACACCTTTGGGAATAAACCGGGCTACCAGCAAAAAGATTTTGGACGTAATGCAGGGTTAACCACCATTGCAACCCCAACGGGAGAGAGTGGCACACTGCACATCAAACAAGATGCGTATTTGTATCAATTGATTTTGGAGCCGAATCGCGAACTCGCCTTCGACATCCACTCTGGAAGAAATGTTTACGTTCATCAAGTATCCGGAGAGCTTCATGTCGACAACACCCTGCTAACGGGCGGTGATGGCGCTAAAATCGAAGCACAAAGCAAGGTGACATTTCGTAACCTGACCAATCAATCAGTTACTGCGCTAATCTTTGACTTGCCGTAACTATCGGTTCATAGATATCTACCTATCGCCATCCGGTGATAAACCTCGCTTAAAAAGAAAGCCCCCAAGGCAAACGCCAAGGGGGCTTTTCATTTTTCCGTTTTCATTGACGCCAAGCGTTAATGGTTTGCGTCCGATGATGCAGACCCAATCTGTTGCAAGCTGTAAGCCGTGAGAGGATCGATTTCTTTCACAATCTCTTCGACCTGTTTAATCGCTTCTACAGACGTGCTGGCTTTGCGATAGCTTAAGTAGATAGGTCGGTACCAATCTTCCACTCCAGACACCTTGTAGAGCTGCCCATTCGCAATAAACGGCTCTACGAGAGACACCGGCAGATACGCCGCGCCGCCTTTCTCTAAAATGAAGTCCAAAGCAATACGCGCAGTCGATGTACGCAGGTACGGAGCCGGAATTTTAGGGTGACGCTCAGAGTGCTCAGAAGCGAAGCGTGTTCCCCAATCCACATCCACATATCTGTGCTCAAACACCGTACCTAATGAATCTTGCTCAGTAGAAACCAGCACAAGGACAA
>NZ_JAWOQR010000124.1:0-1165 GCF_033337445.1 Vibrio sp. YT-15 | reverse complement strand
TAACTGGTCAGCCATCGGCGTGTGGTACAGCTCGTGAAGTTGGTACGTTTGCTCACCGCCTACCAGCGGACATGGTGGTTGCTAACCCTAAACACCGCCAAATCGCAGAAAAAATCTGGAAACTGCCTGAAGGCACGATTCCACCAAAACCAGGTTTCCACGCGGTACTTCAAGACCGCATGCTGAACGATGGCGTACTGAACTGTTACTGGGTTCAATCTAACAACAACATGCAAGCTGGTCCGAACATCAACACTGAACGTCTGCCTGGCTACCGTAACCCAGAAAACTTCATTGTTGTTTCTGACCCATACCCAACGGCTACCGCTCAAGCGGCTGACCTTATCCTTCCAACAGCGATGTGGATTGAAAAAGAAGGTGCTTACGGTAACGCAGAACGTCGTACTCAAGCTTGGTACCAACAAGTAGGCACGGTAGGCGACGCTAAGTCTGACCTATGGCAGGTAATGGAGTTCTCTAAACGCTTCAAGATGGAAGAAGTCTGGCCAGAAGAACTTCTAACGAAAGCGCCTCAGTACCGTGGCAAAACCATGTACGACATGCTGTTCAAAAACGGCCAAGTTGACAAGTTCCCGCTTGAAGAGGCACGTGAACTGAACGACGATTCGCACCACTTCGGTTTCTACGTTCAAAAAGGTCTGTTTGAAGAATACGCAACGTTCGGCCGCGGCCATGGTCACGACTTAGCACCATACGATGTGTACCACACCGTACGCGGTCTACGTTGGCCAGTCGTTGATGGTAAAGAAACACAGTGGCGCTTTAAAGAAGGCTCGGACCCATACGCGAAAGCGGGTTCTGGTTGGGATTTCTACGGCAATGCCGACGGCAAAGCGAAGATCATCTCTGCACCGTACGAAGCGCCACCAGAAGTGCCAGATTCAGAATTCGACCTATGGCTATGTACAGGCCGTGTTCTTGAGCACTGGCACACTGGTACCATGACTCGTCGTGTACCTGAGCTGTACAAAGCAGTACCGGATGCGGTGTGTTACATGCACCCAGAAGATGCGAAAGCGCGCAACGTACGTCGCGGTGAAGAAGTGGTTATCGCAAACAAACGTGGCGAAGTACGCGTTCGTGTTGAAACTCGCGGTCGTAACCGTCCGCCAAAAGGCTTGGTATTCGTACCGTTCTTTGATGC
>NZ_JAWOQR010000123.1:0-1169 GCF_033337445.1 Vibrio sp. YT-15 | reverse complement strand
AGTTAGCGGAACAAAAACTGGCAAAACTCAATGACTCATTCAAACAACTGCGTGACAAAATTCGTCAGCATTATTCTGCCCCATTAGACGTGTTGGTGATGCGCTTCTCGACACCCAATTCTGTTCTGCTATCGACGGAAAATTCGACCACTGACTATGTGGTTGAGCAGCTTGGGTTAACCAACCCTATCCAAGTCTCTGCGCGCGCTTGGGGTATCAAACAAGATCGCATCAACCGCTTACAAAACCTTGAACAAAGCTACGTACTTTACGTGCAGCCTTTCCCGCAAGAGAGCAAGTTGAACAGCTCACCACTTTGGCAAGCGATGCCATTCGTGAAAAAACAGCGCGTAAATTCGGTGAGAGCGGTGTGGGCCTACGGCGGCGCGATGTCTTTGCAATACATGGCAGAAGCCATTACCGACAGCTTAATTGAACTGGCACCAAAACAATGAGAACGAAACCGTACATTGGCTATGTCGCGCTGATTGCGTTGCTTAGCCTATTGAGCTTACAAATTGATACGAGCTTGTCGTTGAGTGAACAATGGCAGTTGTTCACTCAACCAAAAAGCGCCAGCGAATTTCGTGATGTTTTCTTTATGCAGTCTCCGTTACCTCGATTGAGCATCACATTATTGGTTGGTGCAATGCTCGGGCTGACTGGCAGTTTGATGCAGCAGTTAACGCAAAACAACCTCACCTCACCGCTGACCTTGGGCACCTCTTCCGGTGCTTGGCTTGCGCTGGTCATCGTTAACATTTGGTTTGTTGACTGGGTGGCAGACTATTCCGCTTTCGCTGCAATGGCAGGTGCTTTGGTGGCGTTTGGTTTGATCATTTCGATCGCAGGTGTGCGTAATATGACGGGGTTGCCTTTAGTGGTCTCCGGCATGGTCATCAACATTTTGCTTGGCTCCATCGCGACAGCTCTAATTATTCTCAATGCACAGTTTGCTCAAAACATCTTTATGTGGGGAGCGGGCGACCTTTCACAATACAGTTGGGATTGGTTTGAATGGTTGCTGCCACGTTCTACTATCGCAATCGTCATTTTGATTGTCGCACCACGCATCCTGACCCTAATGAAACTGGGACAAGAAGGCGCAGCAGCCCGAGGCTTAGCGGTATTACCCGCGTTTGGGGCGTTAATGGTGATGGGTATTTGGC
>NZ_JAWOQR010000122.1:0-1170 GCF_033337445.1 Vibrio sp. YT-15 | reverse complement strand
AAACAACATTTTAAAACCTGTACTAGGGTCTTCCAGACTGATGACACAAGAGTGGGGGTTGTATGCACGTACAACAGGTTTAGGAGGCCAAAGTACCTCCATGTTCAACCCTTGCCACTTCCATTTCTCAGCAGCAATACAAGGCTGATAATGTAAAAAGCTCTGGCTGCTTAGTTTGTGTTTAGGTGAAAAGTACTGCTCTATCACTTTTCGGCCGCCAGCATGGTCATTATCGGCATGACTTAAAATCATCGTATCGACACTTGAGTAACCTCTGCGGTGCAGTACTGGCGTAATCACTTGCTCAGCTATACTGCCGTTTTGCCAAGCCTTGCCCGTATCATAGAGTAAAACACTCCCCTCATTTTCGACCAGCACCGCCAACCCATGCCCGACATCAAGCACATCAATACGCCAAGTTTGGTTATCTTGCTTAGGAAACAACCCTGTCATCACAACAATTACACAGACAAACATCCAAACGTAACGAGGCATAACATGTCTTAAAACGAGCACGGCACTCACTACAGCAATAACAAATGTCCACTCGGCACTAATGGGTTGCCAAGTTCCTATGGCATATCGAACCGACCAACTTAGTGGAACCAGAAATATGTCAAGCAAATACCATAGAACCGTCGCCAACATAGGAAAGAGCAATGACGCAATTAAAGCAGCAAACATGATTGGAACGACAACAAAGCCAAACCAAGGAATGAAAACCAAATTGTAGACTAAAGAAGACCAGCTAAATCCAGAGAAAAAATAGCCACTGATCGGGACAATCAATAAGCTCAGTATCAGTTGAGTCAACAGAAGTATCCGCAACTTTCCCAAACGACCTTCCTTCGAGTCTTGCACTGTGTTAACCGCAAACAAAACGGCACCAACGGATAAATAAGACAGCCAAAAACTCAAACTAAAAGAAGCAAAAGGTTGGAAGAAAAGTTGCAACGCCACAGCCAATAACAGTACGCGCCATGGACTCCAATGAACAAGCCAATACTTCAAAGCAAGATAGATGATACAAACAGAAACGGCTCGGGTCGTCGGCAAAGAAAAATCAGCAAGCCAAGCGTAAACAATGGCAACCGCCAACCCACTCACTGATGGTAGAACCCAATATCGCGGCATAACAAGCCGAATACGCCCACCAAGGGCGAGCCCAAC
>NZ_JAWOQR010000121.1:0-1180 GCF_033337445.1 Vibrio sp. YT-15 | reverse complement strand
TCTTTGACGATTTTATTCACCCGCTAGACAGCGTAAATGTTGTAGCAAAAGCCGATTTGCAAGACGTCTACATCACTCACCAATTTGACGGCCAACAACTCGCACGTCTGGATGTGCAATGGCAACACGGTGATACCCTACTACACGCTTCAATGAATCGTCATTTTGGCATCACAAACGAACGCGTTCAGGCATGTTATGCCAACCAAGCATTTGAGTTTGAATCGTTCGTGGAAGGTAAATTGTGGCAGGACAATCAAGAACGTAAGTTGAACTTAAAAGATTGGACACCAATGCTCACGAGTAAAGGTTTTCACGCTATGCTATTCGATTGGTTTAAGGTTGTTGAATCAGGCAAGCTGGCTACAAGCACAGTGCAACGCAACATCGCGAGCCACCAGCTTGCAGAGCAGATCTGTCAACGCATAGAACAAGCCGTGCATTGCAATTAACCCCTAGAACCAATCTATGCATGAAACGCATACATTAGTTCACTTTTTGTCATTTGTTTCATTGACTAATCGTCACTAAACTTCGCGCTCATTTTTCTACATGAGCGCACAATGCATGCTTTTTTCTCAATCCATTTTCGCTCAGGTGTTGAGAATGTCCATCATGTTGGGGCTATCTCTAATCATCGTCCATAACTCTCCGAAGTTGCTGGAAATATTAGCAGAACAAGCCATCAACAGCGGTTGTCACCAAACAACGGGAGACAACGAACACCATGATCATTCTCATCACCACCATCATTAATAAGAGCAAACTATGAGTATTTTCCGATTTCCAGTTCTTGTTTGGCTTGGAATAGGGATTTTGATTATTTGTCTAGGGATCAGACAATCTTTCGGTATTTTTATGATGCCAATTTCAGACTACTTTCAGACCGGGCGCGAGTTCTTTAGCTTTGCTATTGCCTTGCAAAACTTGTTGTTTGGCGTATTCCAACCTTTTGCCGGCATGGCGTCAGACCGTTGGGGCGCGAAGCGTATTATCATTTTAGGTGCCTTTTCTTACGCTTTAGGTCTTTACCTTACTTCTATCGCAATTGAGCCAACCATGATGTATCTATCACTTGGCATTTTGGTCGGTTTTGGTTTGAGCGCAACCAGCTACGTCATTGTGTTAGGGGCGGTCGCAAAGGTTGTCCCTGCACAACATGCAGCTAAAGCATTTGGTT
>NZ_JAWOQR010000120.1:0-1181 GCF_033337445.1 Vibrio sp. YT-15 | reverse complement strand
GCTGATTTCTTTAACCCTAGTGCTAACTTGTTAGTTACTTAGACAGGCATAATCAAATAAGATGCGTTGTCTATGATATTCAAAAGTAAGCATATCTCAAGGCTTAATGTGACCTTTTATAAGATCTTGTTCATTACATCGCCAATTTGAACGCTGGACGCCAAATTCGGCTGATCAATCGTCAATTCTGCTTCTTGTTCATAGATGCGGGAGACCGTCAAAGTGATCTCGCTTTGCGACACTTTATTACGCGGTAAACCCTTTTGATCGATGAATGATGCCGTGTGCCACAGTTGCAGTTTGTCACCTTCTTTTACGCCGTGCATGCGGCCCAGATCCATCGTGACGGTGTTGCCAAAAACGGCCACCACTTCCGGTAGGGTAATCTTGCAAGACAGTTCGGACTCGAGGTCTAACATGATGTTGCGGCTGACGCGTAGCATCATTTCGCCATAGGTCGATGCCCAGAAACGTGCGCTGCGAGTATCAACTTGGCTGGTTTTGGCGAATGGCCAACGCGCGACTTCGCGGTAGGCTTTGTTGAAGACTTCATGGCCTGTCTTGCCATCGAAGACTTTCATCTCTAAAGCAAACTGGCGGTTAATGATGTCGTCTTTTAAGAGTTGAGATTCAATCGTTGCCGTTAAGTCAGTAATCACGCCGCCAATAATGTATTGTGCGCCGTTGTCCTGCGCAATCATTTGAGTGCGAGCTGGATAATTGCTGCTGATTGAGTAGTCCGTCGTGCCAACAGAAACGAAGCTGCGCGAGGTTTGATCCAATTGGCGATTAACGACTTTGCTGAAATCATCACCTACTTGGTAGATTTGCCCCATGACTGCTTGTTGGGGGGAGGCAACGTCAATGTTACCGACCAAAATAGTCTTTTTGTATTGATCCGTGTGGCAACCCGTTGCCGATGGATAGATGTCCACTCGGATCTTCATTTCCATTTTACCACCGCGTTTGCGCTCAGATTCCACGAGAATGTAGCGCACCTCATGGTTAGTAAACTGATATTCTTTGCGGTTTTCTTCCAATAGCGGCATCAAATTACTGATGCTGCCAATGTCTGCGCCCGAAAAGTTGACGGCTTTGAATAGAGCGTCTTCCAACGCATGGAGCCTTGCCGCATCTTCAGAAGAAACGATCGTGGCAACGCCTGTCACTTCGTACCAAGA
>NZ_JAWOQR010000011.1:0-167590 GCF_033337445.1 Vibrio sp. YT-15 | reverse complement strand
GAGCTTGCGACTTACATTAACGGTCAAACTGACCTAGTGAAAGCCTCAGTAGACCAAGACGGTAAACTGCAAATCTTCGCTGGCAACAACAAAGTTGAGGGCGAGGTCGAGTTTTCAGGCGGTCTATCTGGTGAACTAGGTTTGGGCGAAGGCAAAAAAGTAACGGTAGATACTATCGACGTAACCTCAGTTGGTGGCGCACAAGAATCTGTTGCTATCATCGATGCGGCACTGAAATACGTAGATAGCCACCGCGCAGAGCTGGGTGCTTTCCAGAACCGTTTCAACCACGCAATCAGCAACTTGGACAACATTAACGAGAACGTGAATGCGTCGAAGAGCCGTATCAAAGATACAGATTTCGCGAAAGAAACGACGGCAATGACCAAGTCACAAATTCTATCGCAAGCGTCAAGCTCAATCCTTGCGCAAGCGAAACAAGCGCCTAACTCAGCGCTAAGTCTGCTAGGTTAATCAATTTAACAAAGCAAGAAACCAAAGCCAGGCTCATCCCTGGCTTTTTGCTTATTGGCTATAACGATTCAGATGTGTCCTGACATTATGTTCGATAAGGCATTCATATCGATTAGATGATCTCTTTAAATTCCAATGTTTCTGCGATGGTGGCGCAGAGACACCTGAGTCAAGCAGCTGCGCAAAATGTTGAGTCACAACGCAACCTAACTTCGGGGTTTCGAATCAACTCGGCGAGCGATGATGCGGCAGGTTTACAGATATCGAATACTCTCCATGTACAAACGAGAGGGCTTGATGTCGCCTTAAGAAATGCGCACGACGCTTTTTCTGTTGCTCAAACAGCGGAGGGAGCATTGCACGAAAGCAGTGACATATTGCAACGCTTACGCTCTCTGGGGCTTCAAGCAGCAAACGGCAGTTATGACTCAAGTGATCGGCAAAGTATTCAATATGAGGTCGTAGCGCTGCAAGATGAGCTTGATCGTGTCGCGATCACGACAACATTTGCGGATAAAAACCTGTTTGATGGATCTTACGGTTCACAAAGTTTCCATATTGGCGCGAACGCTAATTCAATCTCTTTGACGTTACGTAACATGCGTAGCCACATCCCAGAGATGGGAGGGCAGCATTATGTTGGTGATGCGGTCGATAAAGATTGGCGAGTCACTAAAGATAACCAAACTCTCAAAGTCGAATACCAAGACAGTAAAGGGCAAACCCAAACGGAATCCATTGGACTCAAATTGGGTGACCGTATAGAACAGGTCGCCACTTACATCAATGCTCAACAATCGATAGTGAATGCTTCAGTAACGGAAAACAACGAACTGCAATTCTTCGCTTCTATGATGAAGGCGCCAGAGGGTGTGGTTCTCGAAGGGAGTTTAGCGGATGAGCTTGATGTGAGCGCTGGTCAATTAGTCACAATGGATGACATTGATATGTCGACGGCAGGTAAGGCTCAGCTTTCAGTTGGGGTGATTGATGCAGCAATTAAGTACGTTGATTCGCACCGAAGTGAAATTGGCAGCTTTCAGAACCGTGTAAACGGCTCGATGGATAACTTAAATACTGTGAATCGGAGTGTTACAGAGTCCAAGAGTCGAATAAGAGATACAGACTTCGCAAGAGAATCTACGGAAATGGTGCGTTCTCAAGTGCTCCAAGATGCGACAACTGCATTACTCGCTCAAGCGAAGCAAAGGCCGAGCTCAGCACTAGGCTTGCTCAGTTGAACGTGTTTCAGCGATGCACATCGCTCAGAAAAAAGTCAGATAATAAAAAACGCTGTCATTGGCAGCGTTTTTTTCGTGTTCGATTAAGTAAAAATTACTTAGTTACACGTAGAACTGGAGTTTCACCAACAGTTACAGAACCAGAAAGCTTGTTTAGCTCTTTGATTTCGTCCATGTTAGAGATAACAACTGGAGTTAGCGTTGACTTCGCTTTCTCTTCTAGAAGAGCTAGATCGAATTCAATTACAGTGTCGCCAGCTTTAACAGTTTGACCTTCTTCAGCGATACGCGTGAAGCCTTCGCCTTTTAGTTCAACTGTGTCGATACCGAAGTGAACGAAAAGCTCAACACCGTCGTCAGACTCGATAGAGAACGCGTGATTAGTTTCGAAGATCTTACCGATAGTACCGTTTACAGGAGCTACCATTTTGTTGCCTGCTGGCTTGATAGCAATACCGTCACCAACGATTTTCTCAGCGAAAACAACATCTGGCACGTCTTCGATGTTTACAATCTCACCAGAAAGTGGCGCGATGATTTCGATAGCACCAGCGTCAGCGCTGTCATCAGATACAAGCTTCTTAAGTTTGTCAAACAGACCCATTGTGTCATGCTCCTAAGGTTTGGTTTTATTCTGTCGAATTATAGTATACCAATATAGCTCATTAGACGACTTTTTTCGCCGTCTAATGGCCATTAAGTATTGAATTACTTGGTACTACCGATTACTGAGCTTTCTCAGCAATAAACTTTTCTACCACGGCTTCGATTTCTTCTGCTGTTGGTAGAGAAAGGGCTTCTTCAGCCATTGCTTTCACTTCTGCGAAGTTAGAGTTACGAACTACTTTCTTCACTTTAGGGATTGAAATGCCGCTCATTGAGAACTCGTCCAGACCCATACCTAGAAGTAGAAGTGTTGCACGCTCGTCACCTGCAAGTTCACCACACATACCAGTCCATTTACCTTCTGCGTGAGAAGCGTCGATAACTTGCTTGATCACTGTAAGTACAGCTGGTGATAGTGGGTTGTATAGGTGAGAAATCATCTCGTTACCACGGTCAACCGCTAGCGTGTACTGAGTTAGGTCGTTTGTGCCGATAGAGAAGAAAGACACTTCCTTCGCTAAGTGGTGTGCGATCGCAGCAGCAGCAGGAGTTTCAACCATAACACCGATTTCGATGTTTTCGTCGAACGCGTGGCCTTCAGCGCGTAGCTCTTCTTTGTACTCTTCGATCGCTTTCTTAAGCTCACGGATTTCTTCGACAGAGATGATCATTGGGAACATGATACGCAGTTTGCCGTGTGCAGAAGCACGTAGAATGCCACGTAGCTGATCACGAAGGATTTCACGACGATCCAGACTGATACGTACAGCGCGCCAACCTAGGAATGGGTTCATCTCTTTTGGAAGATCCATGTATGGGAGATCTTTATCGCCGCCGATATCCATAGTACGGATGATCACAGCTTGACCGTTCATTGCTTCCGCAACTTCTTTGTACGCTTGGTACTGTTCTTCTTCAGTTGGTAGCGCAGTACGGTCCATAAATAGGAATTCAGTACGGTACAGACCAACACCTTCACCGCCGTTACGAAGGATACCGTCACAGTCTTTCACTGTACCGATGTTACCGCAAACTTCTACACGGTGACCGTCAGTCGTTTCTGCGTGTAGGTCTTTCAGTTTCGCTAGCTCTTCTTTTTCAGCTAGGAATGCTGCTTTAACCGCTTTCGCTTCTTCTAGCTCAGCTTCTGATGGGTTAACAACAATCTTGTTGTTCATTGCGTCAAGAATCAGCATGTCGCCATTCTTAACTTTCTTCGTGATGTCGTTAGTACCAACGATAGCTGGAAGCTCAAGTGAGCGAGCCATGATTGAAGTGTGAGATGTACGACCGCCGATATCACAAGCAAAACCAAGCACGTAGTCTAGGTTGATTTGTGCAGTTTCAGATGGCGTTAGGTCGTAAGCAACAAGAATTACTTCTTCGTTGATATCGCTAAGCGAAACAATGTTGATGCCTAGTGCGTTCTTAACAAAACGAGAACCGATATCGCGGATGTCAGTTGCACGCTCTTTTAAGTATTCGTCATCTAGAGACTCAAGAGCACATGCTTGCTCTTCGATCACTGAGTGGATAGCGTGATCAGCAGTCATCTTGTCGTTTTTGATAAGTGCTAGGATTTCCTCTTCTAGCTCTTCGTCTTCAAGAAGCATGATGTGACCTTCAAAGATCGCTTCTTTTTCTTCGCCAAACGTTTCAAGCGCTTTTTGCTTGATAGTTTCTAGCTGAGCTGCAGATTTGTTACGAGCGTCAAAGAAACGCTGAACTTCAGCTTCTACTTGATCGTCAGAAATAGTGTTTGTGTTTAGGACAATTTCATCTTCTTGAAGTAGTAGTGCTTTACCGATTGCAATACCAGGAGATGCTAGGATGCCTGAAATCATAGCCTTACCTTAAGTTTGGTCAACTTTATAAAACGGGAGAATAATGGGTGCGCTAACGAATAGTTTTAGCTTAGTTTTGAGCCTATTTCCAACGAAGCCATTTTGCTTTCACAAAATGGCTTCTGGAGTAGGAGACCGGATTAGTGTAGTTGGTCCATTAGAGCAACTAGGTGGTCAACTGCTTGCTGAGCTTGTGGGCCTTCAGCAGAAATAGTAACTTGAGTACCTTTTACTAGGCCTAGTGTTTGTAGTTTGAACAGGCTCTTAGCGCTAGCGCTTTTACCGTTAGAAGTCACAGTGATGTCTGCGTCGAATGCTTTTGCTTCTTTAACAAACTGTGCAGCTGGACGAGTGTGAAGGCCGTTTTCTGCTGTGATTTCTACTTGCTTCTCGTACATGTGATATACCCCAATAAATGTATTTTTTTGTTAGTTTGTGACCAGATTTTAGCTTAACTGCTTTACATCTTGTGCGCTAGCACGGGAAGAGTTCAAAGCGCGTCAGTTCTGATACTAGTCAAAAGTTTGGTAACTACGCAACTGTTTGCGTGCGTAATCACTTTGAAACCTTTTTTTGTTCTGCTTCTTTATTTTGAAGCTAGAAATAAAACACCCTGATATTACCAAAGGTAGGGCAGGGATCAACAAAAAAGCCCCTAAACGGGGCTTTTTTAAACTAAAAATTGATTTGAACACATATTATTGTTGGTTCTCTTTTTCGGTAAAGATACCTGCAAAGAGTGCTGTACTTAGGTAACGCTCACCGGAACTTGGCAAGACAGTTACAATTGTTTTTCCTTCAAATTCAGGTAGTTCTGCAAGTCGGTTCGCTGCAACAACCGCTGCGCCAGATGAGATACCAGCTAGGATACCTTCCTCTTCCATTAGGCGGCGAGCCATCTCAATCGCTTCTTCTGAGGTAACTTGCTCAACACGGTCAATAATGTCTAAATCGAGGTTACCAGGGATGAAACCAGCACCGATACCTTGAATTTTGTGTGGGGCAGGTTGGATTTCTTCGCCAGCAAGTGCTTGTGCAATAACCGGAGACTCTGCTGGCTCAACTGCAACAGAGGTGATGGCTTTGCCTTTTTCACCTTTGATGTAACGGCTTGTACCTGTGATAGTACCGCCCGTACCAACACCAGCAACGAATACGTCGATTTCACCGTCTGTCGCTTCCCAAATCTCAGGGCCCGTAGTCTTTTCGTGGATTTCTGGGTTCGCTGGGTTGTCAAATTGTTGAAGAAGTAGGTACTTCTCAGGGTTGCTTGCTACGATTTCTTCTGCTTTAGCAATCGCCCCTTTCATGCCTTTCGCCGCTTCAGTCAGCTCAAGGTTCGCGCCTAGTGCTTTTAGTAGCTTACGGCGTTCTAGGCTCATTGATTCAGGCATGGTCAATGTTAGCTTGTAACCGCGAGCAGCCGCTACGAATGCTAGAGCAACACCAGTGTTACCACTGGTAGGTTCTACAAGCTCTACACCTGGCTTAAGAAGGCCCGCTTTCTCTGCTTCCCAAATCATGTTTGCACCGATACGGCACTTAACACTGAAGCTAGGGTTACGCGCTTCAATTTTTGCGAGAACTTTGCCTTTACTTACTTTGTTTAGACGAACGAGAGGTGTATTACCAATAGTAAGAGAGTTATCTTCGTAGATTTTGCTCATAGTGATGTTCCTTCATTACACGTTGTGTGAATATGGATAGAAGAATATGCGGTATGAAAAAAAGGGAAAAGGATTAAAAAGTTATATCTTATTAGGTTGGCCCAGAACTTGATAAAAGAAAAGGGAAAAGCTGGCGCTGATCCCTTTCCTTAATCTCTAATCGACTATCGTTGGTGCTTAAACTCCGCGACCCACATAGCGGTTGCACCACATATTGCTACAGGCATGACGATAAGGTTCAAAATTGGAATCGTTGTAAACACAGACACCAATACCCCAAAGCCATAGGCTTTACCTTGCTTTTGTTTCAATTTGTAACGCATGTCGTTAAATGGGATTTTATGGTTATCAAACGGGTAGTCACAATATTGAATCGCGAGCATCCAGGCGGTAAAGATAAACCATAAAAATGGGCCTACTGTTTGTCCAAGGGCAGGGATGAGCAATAATAGGAATAGGCCTATTGCTTTAGGTAAAATGTAAAGGAGCTTTCTCCACTCACGAGCTAAAACGCGAGGAACATCTTTCAGGACGGCAGTGAAACCATCATCATTTACTTTTTGTCCCGTTAAGTACTCTTCCACTTTTTCAGCCAAGAGGCCATTGAATGGCGCGGCGATAAAGTTCGCGAGCGTGCTGAAAAAATAGGAGAAGGTAGCGAGTATCGTCAGAGCGAGTAAAGGCCAAAGAATGTAAGTTAACCAGGATAAAAACTCAGGCAGCTGCCCAATCCAGCCTTCTATCCATATATTAAGGTTTGAAAATAGATAGAAGATGGCACCACCTACAAGCAAGATATTTGCAAGTAGAGGTAAGATGACAAAGCGCCTGATTTTAGGGGCAAGTGCCAATTGTATCCCGTATAGAAAATAACCGAACCCGGTTCTCTGCTGATTGTTTTGCTTCATGTCTATTTTGGCTTCGTGTAAATGAAAACTCATTGTACCTGTGAGGACTTTTCTTTCAATGCCCTGACAAATGACGTCTTGTTAAGTGGAATCGTGGCAAGAATCACAACAAAAAACGGAACTTCTTGCATTAAGTTGTTCTAAATCTACATATAGTTTTGGTAAAGTAAACGTATCATTCAGATTTATTGCACTTGGGTTGCTGCTCAAGGAACTGCGAGTAGTAAAAACAAGTATATTGAGAGTAAATAATGCAGGAATTGCGATTCGTACTCATTGTTGTTGGCGCATTAGCCATCGCGGCATTACTGTTTCATGGTTTATGGAGCAGTAAAAAAGAAGGCAAAGCAAAGTTTGGTAACAAGCCACTTGGTAAGCTGGATGTTGACCAAGAAGACAAAAATGATCTTGTTGAGAAAGAACGAGACTTCGCTCCCGCTCCTGAAGATGACTTTGAGATCATTCGCAAAGATCGCAAAGAACCAGATTTTGGGATGGCGAATTCTTTCGACAACAAGTTTGAATCTGACCCGTTATTCGGTGGTCCATCTGAAGTCAAACAGACGCAGCAGGAGCCGGATGACATCCCTTCATTTGTTGCAGAAAAAGATAAAGAAGAGGACGTTGAGCCTGTTGTTCAAGCAACAGTAGCTGAAGAGCCATTCCAGCCCGCTGTGGAAGAAGACGCTATTCCCGCCGCGTTTGATATTACGGAGAAAGAACAGCAAGTCGAAACGGTTAGTGAGCCTGTCGTTGCAGAGCCTAAGGAAGAGCCAAAGCCAGAACCTGAAATGCAAGTGATTGTATTGAATGTGCACTGTGCTGGTGAAGAGCCATTTGTTGGTACTGCTTTATTTGAAAGTATGCAACAAAACGGTCTAATTTATGGCGAGATGGATATTTTCCACCGTCATGTCGACTTGTCCGGTAACGGCAAAGTGCTGTTTAGCGTCGCTAATATGATGCACCCTGGTACGTTTGAGCATGCTGATCCTGCTGAGTTTACAACGAAGGGTATTTCATTCTTCATGACATTGCCTTGTTATGGCGAGGCTGAACAGAACTTCAACTTAATGCTCCGAACTGCGCAGCAAATTGCTGATGACTTAGGTGGTAACGTACTTGATGACCAGCGCAACTTAATGACGCCAGATCGTTTAGCATCTTATCGACGTCAAATAGTTGAGTTTAATGCCGCTAACGCATAATCTTAACAGCAAATAATAATAGGGCTCCGGATGGAGCCCTTTTTCTTGGATTTCCCAACCTCACCGATTGAAAATACACGGGGCTTTACTATGTCTGAATCAGTACTTCAGCGACTAGAAGAACTAAAAGAGTCGTTGCATTACCACGCTGTGCGTTACTACGTGGAAGATAACCCAGAGATCCCTGATGCCGAGTACGACCGTTTAATGCGAGAGTTACTGGATATTGAAGCTGAGAACCCTGACTTAATAACCGTAGACTCGCCAAGCCAACGTGTCGGTGGACAACCTCTCTCTGCGTTTAGCCAAGTGACACATGAAGTACCGATGCTTTCGCTTGATAACGCGTTTGATGATAGTGAACTTGATAGTTTCCACAAGCGCGCACAAGAGCGCGTGGGCAGCCAGAGTGTGAAAGAATACTGTTGTGAGCCTAAATTGGATGGACTCGCCGTAAGTTTGTTATATGAGAATGGCGTGTTAGTTCAAGCGGCCACTCGAGGCGATGGTACTACGGGTGAAAACATCACAGAGAATGTGCGTACGATTAAAGCCATTCCTTTAAAACTCAGAGGTAATGACTGGCCAAATCGTCTTGAAGTTCGTGGTGAAGTCTTTATGCCGAAAGCTGGGTTTGAAAAGCTCAATGAATTAGCAAGGAAGAAAGGCGAGAAAATCTTTGTTAATCCACGTAACGCTGCGGCAGGTAGCTTACGACAATTGGATTCACGTATTACGGCTTCTCGTCCGCTTAGCTTCTATGCATACAGTGTAGGCGTGGTGCAAGGCGCAGAATTGGCAGCAAGTCATTACGAACGCTTTTTGCAAATCAAATCTTGGGGACTGCCAATGTGTCCGGAAACTAAGCGAGTTGAAAGCTTGGCGGATGTAAAAGCTTACTACCAAGATATATTGCAGCGTCGTGATGCCCTCCCTTATGAGATCGATGGTGTCGTTATTAAAATTGACGATATTGCCGTGCAAGAGCGTCTGGGGTTTGTTGCTCGCGCTCCACGTTGGGCGATTGCCTACAAGTTCCCAGCACAGGAAGAAATGACGACACTGAATGAAGTGGAGTTCCAAGTCGGTCGCACTGGTGCGATTACACCTGTTGCTAAACTAGAGCCTGTATTTGTTGGCGGGGTAACGGTAAGTAATGCGACGCTTCATAACGCAGATGAGATAGAACGTCTGCAGGTCAAGATTGGTGATCACGTTGTGATCCGCCGTGCTGGCGATGTTATTCCGCAAGTCGTATCTGTCATCAAAGAGCGTCGACCAGAAACAGCTCGAGATATTGTTTTCCCAACTCAGTGTCCTGTTTGTGGTTCGCATGTTGAGCGGATCGAAGGAGAAGCGGTAACACGTTGTATGGGGGGCTTAGTTTGCCAAGCCCAACGCAAACAAGCGCTAAAACACTTTGTTTCTCGTAAAGCGTTAGACGTTGACGGTTTAGGCGATAAAGTGATCGAGCAGCTTGTTGATCGTGAGATGGTGAAAACTCCTGCTGACTTATTTAAGTTATCAGCGGGGATTTTAACCGTACTAGATCGCATGGGGCCAAAGTCTGCGCAGAATATTGTGAATGCGTTAGAAAAATCCAAAGAGACAACTTTACCTCGGTTTTTGTATTCACTGGGGATCCGTGAAGTTGGCGAGGCAACCGCAGCAAACTTAGCAATGCACTTTAAAACGTTGGGAGCGATCCAAAATGCTACCGAAGAGCAGTTGATTGAAGTGCAAGACATCGGTGCTGTGGTTGCTCAACATATTACGACTTTCTTTAGTGAAGAACAGAACCAAGCGGTGGTTAAAGATTTGCTTGAACAAGGAATTCATTGGCCAGAGATTAATACTACTGAGCAGGTGGGGGAATTACCATTAGAAGGTAAAACAGTAGTATTAACGGGAACACTTTCTCAACTGGGGCGTACAGAAGCCAAAGAAGCCCTCCAAGCACTGGGGGCTAAAGTGACGGGTAGTGTTTCTAAGAAAACCGATATTTTGTTTGCTGGTGAAAATGCAGGTTCGAAGCTCGCAAAGGCACAAGAACTGGGTATCGAAATTAAAACAGAACAAGACTTACTCGAACTGATGAATTAAGTCTTCTCAAAAAAGCTAAAAAATAACTAAAAGCCCCGTATGGTAAGCATGCGGGGCTTTTTATTGTTCATAATTAAGTGTTGTTTTATTGAGTAATTGATGCCTTTGTTCTTTTCAGTGATCAAGATCGAACCTTGGGTTATTGGTTTTTTTGGCTTTTTTAGTCTGCGAGTGACTTCAAGTTGATACTTTTAAGTTCAATTTAAGTATTTGATTTTAAATAATAATTTATTGTGTTGTGTTGATGTTGTTAAAAATAAGATCTGGATCAATAAGTTATATGGAACTTTGGAGTGGCTCATATTTTTTTAGAAAAAAAATAAGTTCCATTTGGATGTTTTTAGCTGCGAAGTTAGTCTTAATCACGTGGATACACGGTGTGTATGCAGGAACTAAAAAAAGCCAAATTAGAAATAATGAGGTTTGATCAGGAATTTACTTCTCTCCTTCGGCGGCCAACTAAAGGTGAGATAGAAAAATACAGCTATATCCATTTTTAGGAGTTTTTCCATGGACAAATTTTTTAAGGTTTCAGCGTTAACCGCAGCAATGTTTGGTGTTGTTGCTGTCGCTCCAGCTACAGCGTCTACTGAAAGTGCAGCAGGTGGCGAGTACGTAGAGAAAGTGAACGAATTTATGCAAGACTCAAGTCTGAATGCATTATTCATAGTTGATACTCGTTCACGAACTCGTACAACAGGTAAGCCCGGCGGTGAAAATGGTGACCGTTGGAGTCGTCTAAACTACTCTTCTTACAACGCAATTTTAGACTTCACTTCTGGCTACCACGATGGTTGGGTGGGCGCAGATGTTGCGGCTTACTACTCTGGCGATCTTTACAACGATAGTCTTTACAATTCAAACGAAGGCTACCTATGTAACGAAATCTCAACTTGTAACAACCTAGACTGGGGTGCAGGTGATGGTCAGCAGCTTAAAGTTTACAAAGCAGCGCTGAAATTCAAAGCAAACGAAAACTTTAATGCTCGTTTCGGTATGTTACAGGCTGGTGGTAACGGTACAATCGGTAACGTTTGGAGCTTTGTACCTGGTACTTACCGTGGTTTCGAACTGAACGCTAAACTTGGTGATTTCAACCTAAGCTACTTTGGCGCAGACCAATTTACAGCACCTTGGCTGCTTCACGAAGATGATTACGCACCAGCGCTTTGGTCTGACACTTCATGGAGCTACCTACACTCTCTAGGTCTAAATGGTAATCTAACTGACAGCCTGTTTATGCAACTTGGCCTAGGCCAAGCAACTGGCGTTCAATATGCAAATGGTGTTGACTGGGGTGCAGGTCAAGTGACTAGCTACCACAACGAGACTGATAACACATCTTACAAAGCGTATTTGAAGTACACAGTGAGCGATCGTACAACTCTAGCATTTGATTTCTACGGTGTTGATGACGATGTGAAATACGATGGTCTAGGTTTCCACACTGGTCTATCTTTGAATCAATCTTTCGGCAAGCTAGCTTGGATGTCTGAGTTGCGCTACACAGACACAGATAACCGTGCGGACTTCGTTCCTCGTACTATTCATACATATGGTATGAACAATGGTACTTGGTCTCAGTGGTGGGACGCGCTATCTGACTGGAACAAAGCGGGTGAGCTAGCATGGTACAACCGTCTATCTTACAACCAAGGTAACGGCTGGAACTACTACCTAGGCTTTGGTTACGGTACTGGCGCTGACTCTGCAGCAAGCGGAGCATCAGGTGACTGGGATTACGAAAGCGAATACGCAGTTAACGCAACAGTATCTTACTCACTACAAAGTGGCGCGCTTAAAGGTTCTACCATTCGTTTACACGGTACAATCCTAGAACGTGATGAGTACGCAGGTGCAGGCGATGCGGATGAGACAGACTTACGTCTACAAGTTCTTATCCCTTACAGCTTCCACTAATACTTAGTGAAATAATAAAAGGAGCCGCTAGGCTCCTTTTCTATTTCACTTCTTGGCCGTCGTATATTTTGCAATATAACGGTGGCAACATATGTACATTACCGTTTGGCAACTCACACTTTATCTCTGGGCCTAACGTACGACCACCGGATGCACCATTAGCATGAGTGGTTAACGGAATTATGGCAAAAGATATTACTAATAGACCAGATAAAAATCTCATAATAATCACCTTAATATAAACTTTAAATATCTACGTGCTTGTATAAACCGTGACTACGCAGAAAGGCAAGGTTGAATAGGGCTCTTATATCAAACTAAGCTCTTACTTCTTTACTATTCCCATTCCCCACCTCTAAATCGACACATTTCACTTGGAATATTCGTAACGTCGCCACTTGGCATCTTACATTCGACTATAGGTCCCAAATTAGTTGTACCGCCGTTTCCGTTGTTGTAGGCAAAGGAAGAAAAAGAAAAAATACCGCACAACATTAAAAAGAGAAGCTTATTCATAGTACATCCTCTTACTTACCAAATAAAAAGCACTCAACTTAAATGCTTATGCGTTAAGTATGTATCCGAGGATAAAAAGATCAAAAAATAATTCAATAAAGTTTTATTTTTTAAAATAAAATTAGATCGATAATTTACCTAGATATATTTCTATCTTATTGATTGTCGTGTGTTGAATAATTAAATAATAGGAAATGGTAGGTAGGGTATTAATAATATTACTAATACTTATTTTTTTCTCGATTTTAATTAAGGTAATGAAATGAAAGCAGTTGTTTAGATTAAAGTAATGGAGCATGATTTGCCCCATTACTTTGGCATAAATTAATTAGAATCAGGCTCAATGATTAAAATAATACCTTCAACATCGGTGATTCTTACGCGGGTACCGGCTGGAAGTGCTTGATCCGATTGTGCGGACCATGTGGTATCGGCTACCTTGATGCGATTGAGCCCGACGGAAAAGTCTTCTTCAAGGATAAGAGTACGCCCAATTAACTGCTTGTACTTTTGGTTCAGATCTCTTTCTTGGTCTTCTTGCTTGTCTTTAGACCATTGTCGTCGCCACCAAAGCCAGGTGGTGATTAAGCTGAAGCTTGCAAAGCAAAGCCATTGCAATTGCCAGCTCATTGGCAAAACGGTCATGAGTGCTCCAACGATAAGTGCAGACATCCCGAGCCAGAGAAAATACCCTGCGGTACCAAGTAGCTCAACTGCTAAAAGAGCAAAGCCAAACGCTAGCCAATGCCAGAAAGAGATACCTTCCAACAAACTAAAAAAGTCCATAAATTATTCTTTATCTTGCTGTTTAAACATTTCTGCTATCCCTGCAACCGAGCCCATTAGTCCGGTTGCTTCTAATGGAAGCATAATGATTTTACCATTTTCGGCTTGACCAATGCTTTTGATCGCTTCGGTATAACCCTGTGCAATGAAGTAATTGACGGCTTGCATGTCACCTTTTGCAATGGCTTCGGAAACCATGTAAGTCGCTTTTGCTTCTGCTTGCGCGGCACGCTCACGTGCTTCTGCATGGAGAATAGCAGACTGCTTTTCGCCTTCAGCTTTTAATATCTCTGATTGTTTATGACCTTCGGCCTTTAATATCTCAGCTTGGCGAACCCCTTCTGCTTCAAGAATTTCCGCACGCTTATTACGCTCGGCTTTCATTTGCGCATTCATTGCAGCGGTCAGATCGGCTGGTGGCTGGACATCTTTAATCTCAATTCGTGTGACTTTTACGCCCCAAGGGTTTGTTGCTTGGTCAACAATTGCCAGCAGCTTGGAGTTGATCATGTCACGCTGACTCAGCATTTCGTCCAACTCCATTGAGCCTAAAACGGTACGGATATTGGTGAGAGTTAAATTTCTGATGGCATGTTCCAAATCGTTGACTTCATAAGCCGCTTTGGCAGCATCGATGACTTGAACAAATCCGACGGCATCAATAACCACGTTAGCGTTGTCTTTTGAAATAACTTCTTGCGCTGGAATATCAAGAACGCGCTCCATCATGTTGACTTTTTGCCCTATCTTATCAACAAATGGAATGATCAAGTTTAAGCCGGGTTTTAGCGTATGGGTGTAGCGTCCGAAGCGTTCGACTGTCCAGTTATTTCCTTGTGGCACCGTCTTAATGGCTGAAGATAAGATAACTACAGCAAGAACGACGAAAATACCGATGGTAATCAGTGAATCAATTGGCATGAGTTATTCCCTTAAGTGCATAATGTTCGATCCATTTTTACCTATTTATAGACAATAGACAATTGAAGTTCTGAGACCTTTGAGAGGTTATTGGTTTTTTATATGACAAAGGCCGGAAACACCGGCCTTTGTCATGGCATGGTTTTACTCTCGCTATTTTGCGGGGTATTCAATCCAACTTGAACCATCAAGAGAAACATAATACTTCCCTTGTACTTCAATCACAGTAGAGCCTGAGTTCTGCGCGACAACTCGTGTTTCTGGTAGGTTCTCTGTCAATATTGAAGGGCTAAACGTCTTACTTTGATAAATGTTTTTATCCAGGATATTCGAAACGAGCTGCGACAATGCCAGATAGCTAGATGGCTCGCTTACGTGTTCGGTGTCGCCCTGACGCTGAATTCCTTCTCCGAAGATTTTAATTCCTACCGGTGTATGAATGATTGTCGGTGCAGGAATTTCTCGCATACCTGAAATTTGCATGCGGTCTCCTCGCATACCACCACCATGTTCTGGTACCAAAGCGACAACGATGTTGCGTTTTGAGGACTTTAAGGTTTTAAAGAACGCGTGGAGGTCATCAAGCAAATTCTTAAGGCGCATTTTGTAGCTAGCAATAGATGTGCTTGAGTTCGCATTGATGATCCTGTTGCCATCATGTAGTGAAATTGAGTTGTAGAGTGCCACGACTTTGTCATCACTACTGTTAAGTCTTTGCTGCCACCAGTTATCCAATACTTGCTTATCGCGGAAGATCGAAGAGCCATCAAAAGATTTTTGGTAAGGAGTTAAGCCTTCTTGAGACATAAGAGCCCCTTGTAAGTCGCCGTCTTTTTTGATCAATTCAAGGAAGCTATCAAAGACACCATTGTGGTTCATCAGTAAATTTTCTGTGAAGCCTAGTTCTTTCAAACTTTCGAACAAGTAGCACTGCTTTGATGGTGCTGGCTGGAACAGTTGACTGTGTTCTTGTTGACCACAATTGGCTCGTAGCAGACGAATGACAGCAGGCCCACTGTATGACGTAGCGGAGCTAAAATTGTCGAACATGATGTCAAACTCTTTGAACAGAGGATGATCAGCCAGTCCTGCAATTTCGATGTCATCCCACGCGACCGAACAAATACTCAAGAACAACAAATCAAAAGGAGCATCCATTGCGCTGCTGGTATCGAATGTCACATGTCGGGAAGCTTCTTTAGAAAAGAAATCTGCAGTTAACGTGTTGAGACTGGCATCATTAATTTCCGTTATTTGAGGTTGTTTGCTAGTAGTAACCTCGGTTGGTGGCTGTTGTTGAGTTACTTCTGCAGCCACTGTTGTCTGAGGTTCAGTCGTCATAGGAATACTTATATAGATCATCGCAATAACCACAAAGACTGAAACCCTAACAAACTTGCTCAAAATAAAGTACGCACCACACAAAGCGAGCAATCCGAGTATTGCTTGGAATGATAAAAATCGTCCCAAAAGCTCGACCAGATAACTCAATTCAAACTGCATTAACTGTCCCGCTTGAGCCCAAAGACGGTCTAGAGGAGGGAGATAAGAATCGTAATGCAAGAGCCACGCTGCGGCGACAAATGAAACGATATGGCGCACCGCATTTAGGCTTTTCATCGAGATAGGAAGCAAGATGAAGATCAACAGCGCAAAGTTTTCCATTGGATGGAAATCGATGATTCCTTGAAAATAGAGCGCTGTTTTTGCGATAAAGTAAATGTTCCACCAGCCCAATCCTATAGTGAGGGGGGTAGAGTCATGAGAATGCGATGTCATTACTTAAGCTTCTTGGTGTTAGTGGCTGATGTATCTAGCTCAAAATAGCGCGAGCGTTTTAAGTGTTTGTGGTAAAAGCGTCGGGTAGCGTTTACTAGGTCACGTAGAAAGTATCCTAGGAGTAGGCCAATACCTGAACTGATACACACGGTCAGTAAAAAATCGTTAATATTCATGAACGTTCCTTGAGCTCAATGGTTTTTTTCACAGCAAACAACGGAGGAACATCAACCATAGAATTAATGGCGTTATGGAATATTTTCCTCTCTGTCGCCAGAGCTGAAACGTCGTCGGATATGACGGCTTCATCTTGAACGATGAATTTTAACTCTGTTTCGATATCTAATTGAGTATCAAACGTGTGAGTTGAGTGAAATAAGTCTCTCACTGGGAACTCAAATATATTGTTGAGTGCAATGTCAATATCGCTATGTCGAATAGCACTGAACAAGACATATAGAGCTTTGTTGCAGGCTGTCACAACGTCGCCATCTCTTCGAATATGGCAAAGACGTAAACATTCCTCTGCCGTCATACCTGGTAATAAGTTCAGCTTGATAAGCGCAAAGTTCACATTTGAGTGTGTTGAGTGGGAAATGACGTCAATACAGTATTGGCTAAAGTCCTGGTTTTGTAAGTAGCCTTTGCTACCAAACTTAAGGTCATACTTTAAGAGCGCCTCTAAACTGTCAGGAATTGGGCGTGTAAGCATCTGGCCTTGAATTGCTTCAACCTGAGTCATAAAGCGCATTGGGGGGATTTGCGCGTGAGAAATGAAGTTTGCCCCCGAGCGAAGTAAGAACTTTTCATCTGCATATCTCAGACATTGTTGGGTCTCCCTGACAATAATCTTTAGCTGACGGCCATACGCGGACCTTAAACGGTAGCAATCTAACGCGATCTGTTGAACTTCGCTTTGGTTATCACAGCTGAAAACAATAGTTGAAGAGCGAGGGTTGTTTAACATCGCTATGAGCTCTTGATTACTCTCAGCCATACTCATCCCTTTTGGGACTTTCTCGCTTTCTCTGAAGGCTCCTCTGCTGATATATATTCTATCACTATCCGATTTGTCTTCCTGTATGGCACGAGGCTGATGGGTTTCGTAAGACGTTGCTTTTAGCTTCTTATCTTTAGTGTTAGAGAGAAGGTATTCGTCTTGGGAAATTACACCGTGTTTATTGGACCAAAAATCCACAAGATAGCAGTAGCGAGCATCATCAAATGATGTCATGGTCGCCAAACCGGCGATGTATCTATTATGAGAAATAAGAATGGGCTTTAATAGTGAAGTCGTCAGATGCCCATATATACAAACACTAATAGTGAGTTTTTTATTACTTGCTAGTTCATTTAAGTTTCGTAGGAAAACACTTACAAAATAATCATCACTTGATGATAGTAGTGAATCTGGAACTACTAATATATATGTGGAGAGTTTCTTTATATTTGTTTGGCGAATGTCTTTCACAAGATTTATAGCGTTCGGCGCTTTATTTGTGAATTTGTTGCTAAGAAAGAAACACTGTTCAATATGGAATGTGGATAACTCATTGAATTTGCATAAGGCTTCATCATTCAATGCAGACAAAAAAGTTTCCTTGTCTGTAAAGCTTGTAAGTGAAGTGTTGTTATTTTCTGGTAGCGTACTGAACAAATAATCAATGACCATTTGCTTATGTGTAAACAAGTTTACATAAACAGAACTTATCTCTTTTTCAGAAGTAATAGCGGATAACCCGGAGATTGCTGACATAAAAGGCCTTATATTCAATGGTTTACTGTCGTTGTGCGTTGTGGCTTACAATCCGCTGTATGCTAATCGTTACAATGTTAACTTTTCTTAGCGACAAGAAAATGACGCCAAGATATTAAACGAAATTGATCAAAAATTAAAATAGTTATAGCATTGCTTCATATGATGTTTATAAGTTTAAATTCAATAATTTTCAAGCCTATGATTTTGCTGTAAATTATTTATTTCACTTATATGTCGTAAATGGATAATTACAATTCACCTTCATAACCCCTGTTTCTGAAGTCAAACATCATTTAGGGATTTATTAATTATGTGAACTAATAAACAGCCCTGTTCACATTCATTAGCATTCTGTAAATATGAGACGCATAGTTCGATGCGTCAATTTTTTAACAATGGAATTTATACTGCAAAGAGTAATTGGCGGGATTGCCATTACCGCAGTTTAAACACCGTTATATTGTGAAAAAAATGTTGTGACTGAGTCTGCAAAAGATATTAATTCGATCTACTCTTCTTATAACTTAACTCAACATAAGTATATTGAAACAACAGAAAACGAGTCTTACGTGCAAGCTAAAAATAAGTGGTTGGTCTTTCAAGCCAACGGTGCTCGTAATGCTCTGTTTCAAGTGCGTATTAAGCAGACAGGTTTAGAGACTGAAGCGATATGAAACGCCTTCTTTTTGTTAGTTTAAAAGGTGGTTGTGGCTCAACGACCGTCGCTGCGAACTTGGCACAAGCATTAGTTAAGATAAACAAACAGGTACTGGCCATTGAGGTGGTGCCTAACAGTTTACTGCAAACTCATCTTGGCTTGCCGCAGGAAGAGAAAGATGGCTGGGCGAAACAACTTCTTTCAGATAAACCTTGGACCCAGGCTGGTTATGAAAGCCCACAAGGTGCACTTTTTTTACCGTTTGGCCATCTGAATTCTGAGCAGTTAAAAGCGTTTTTTAACGAGCGTTCTCACTACCTGTCAATGCTAGGTGAAATGACGTTGCAAGTGAGCGAAAACCGTGGTGAGCAGTGGCTGCTTTTTCACGCCGACTTAGCAGAGCTTACTGATCCTGAAGTGCGATCTTTTGTCGACTCAATGGATATGATTGTGGTGGTGGTAACGGCAGACGCCCTGAGTTATCTCACTCTTCAATCTTGGCTACAACATGAAGAGCTATCGAGATTGCTTCGCTCTGACAAATTACGTTTTTTGGTGAATAAGTATCAGCCTGAAACCGAAATTGGTCGTGATTTCATGTTGGTGCTGAAAAAGGAACTTAGCGAATCCTTGATTCCTGTTTCGATTCATCGAGATACGGCATTGCTTGAATGTGTGGCAAACCTGACGACCGTTCAACACTATTCGCCATCGAGCCAAGCCGCAAAAGATTTTCAGTCTTTTGCTTTTTGGTGTGTATCAGCGTTATCAAGCGCTCAGGACCAAAGCTAATTTATGCGAAGTCTTAATCTGATTTTTCAACGTTGGGTCGTGGACCAGTTCAGACTGCAGAAGAACGCTTACGAGCAAGCCTGGAATTGCAAAACAAACTGGGTTGGTGAGTGTGCTTTGTCTTTTTGGTTTTCATTGAGTTTTGTATTTTTAAAGCCAGTTATTTCGGGTGTTCCCTCATGGAAACTACCTTTGGTTTACTATCCAAACGTTAATTTTGCTGCGCCAAGATGGTTTGATCCTGTACGTTTTATTATCCAAAGCGTGTGGTTGCTTTGCTTCAAGCAAAACGTTAATACAGCATGGTCCAAAAAAACCAGCAGCTTAGCGATGACTTTAGCCGAGCAAATTCGCAATGCGTTCTACTTGCCATTCGAATTGGTTGCAAAAGGCGTCCGCTGGTTAGAACAGACAGCGAACAACATCAAAGATCCGCAAGTTCGAGAGCGTATTAAAGCAAGTAAGCCAGCGATGGCGTTGAACTACACCTTGCTGTTTTTCGTGGTGTTAATCGCTTTGCTTTGTTTTACGGTGCCATTTGGTTATCAGGCTCAGACTGTCTTTGTGCTGTTACTCTGGGCATTAGCGATGATGGTCCGTCGCATGCCGGGTCGTTTTCCTACCATGCTTTTGATCATCTTGTCGGTTACGGCCTCATGTCGATACTTGTGGTGGCGTTATTCGTCTACCCTGAACTGGGACGATCCTGTTGCTTTGTTTCTAGGGGGCGTTTTACTTCTAGCTGAGACGTATTCTTGGATTGTGCTGATGCTTGGCTATTTCCAAAATATCTGGCCATTGAATCGCAAACCAGTATCGATGCCACCGGATCAGTCAACTTGGCCAACTATTGACTTGATGATCCCTACTTACAACGAAGATCTTGATGTAGTGAAAGCGACGGTTTATGCCTCGTTAGGTGTCGATTGGCCGAAAGACAAACTCAACATCCACATTCTGGATGACGGCAAGCGTGATAGCTTCCGAGATTTCGCCAAAAGTGTAGGGGTGAACTACATCCGCCGCCCAACGAATGAACATGCGAAAGCCGGTAACATTAACTATGCGTTGAAGCAGACCAGCGGTGAGTTTGTTGCGATTTTTGACTGTGACCATATTCCTACACGAGCATTTTTTCAGCTCACAATGGGGATGTTCCTGAAAGATCCAAAGTTGGCGCTTATTCAGACGCCGCACCATTTTTTCTCACCGGATCCTTTTGAGCGTAACTTATCGAACTTTCGTAACGTGCCAAACGAAGGCAACTTGTTTTACGGCCTGATTCAAGATGGTAACGACTTATGGGATGCGACTTTCTTCTGTGGCTCGTGCGCTATTTTACGTCGAGAGCCTTTAGAGGAAGTCGGTGGTATTGCAGTCGAAACCGTGACGGAAGATGCGCACACGTCTCTGCGCATGCACCGTTTAGGCTATCGTTCTGCATATCTTAAGCAGCCGATTTCTGCTGGTTTGGCGACAGAAACATTGTCTGCACATGTTGGGCAACGCATTCGTTGGGCTCGCGGGATGGCGCAGATATTTAGGGTAGATAATCCATTGACTGGAAAGGGGCTTAAGCTCTCTCAACGGCTTTGTTACGTCAATGCCATGTTGCACTTTCTATCTGGTATCCCGAGGATTGTATTCCTGATCGCACCCTTGGCTTATTTGTTGCTGCATTCCTACGTGATTTATGCACCAGCGCTGGCGATCATTTTGTACGTATTACCCCACATGATTCACGCCAGCATGACCAACTCTCGTATGCAGGGTGACTACCGTTATTCGTTTTGGGGTGAGGTATACGAAACCGTGCTTGCTTGGTATATCGCAAGGCCAACAACGGTGGCTTTGTTTGCGCCCCATAAAGGGACATTCAACGTAACGGCAAAAGGCGGTTTGGTTGAAAAGTCTCACTACGATTGGGTGATCTCCCGACCATATTTGGTTTTGGTTGCACTCAACATTCTGGGCTTCGCTGTAGGGATTTACCGAATGGGGTGGGGGCCTCAAGACGAAATCGGTACGGTTATCGTGAATCTCGTTTGGACGATGTACAACTTGTTGATTTTAGGTGCTGCTGTCGCCGTTGCGGTAGAAGCCAAGCAAGTGCGAAAAGATCACCGAGTAGAGGTGGCGATTCCTGTCGCGGTAAGGCTTCACTCAGGACACTTGATTCAAGCGCAGATGAAGGATTTCTCTTTGGGTGGCGTGCGCATTGAAATAGACGGAGTCGATGAACCAACCTGTGCGTACCTACTTGGCCAAACCTTAGAAGTGATCCTCAATCGCGGTGGTCAAGAGTTCGTGTTCCCGATGACGGTTGCCTATGCTCATAAGGGGATATTTGGTTTACAACTCAACGAATTGTCTCATCAACAACAAATCCAATACGTCCAATGTACATTTGCACGTGCAGATACGTGGGCGAAATGGCAACAAGGCTATCAATCAGATAAGCCTCTCTCGAGTATGCAGGCTGTACTGCAAGTCGGCTTTAATGGATACAAACGCTTGTTGCAACATTGCCCTAAATTTGTTCAGGCCAGTGTGGATGCACTTTTATTTTGTATCGAATTTATTTGGTCACTAAGACCTCGTTATGTCCCAATCAGGACCTCAAGTCATGCTAAATAATAAAAAACTAACAGCGTTGACGACGGCTATCACTCTCATGTGTATGTCGGGCAGTCTCGCGGCACAAGAAGTAAGTCAGCAACAACCAACGCCTTTGGCACAGCAAGATGCTGAAAATTCGACCGTATTTAAGCGTGTCATTCCATTTAGTCAATTGGGTTATAGTGGTTCAATTGCTATTCAAGGTAGTGAGGCCAGTGCTTATATTGGTTTCGGTTCGCGACTTGATGAGGTGGTGTCTAATGCCACGTTGTACTTTGACATCACACCTTCACCAGCGTTGCTCTCTTTGGTTTCTCACGTCAAAGTGTATTTGAACAACGAGCTTATGGGAGTGGCGTCAATCGTCGATGGTCAGCAAGGTAAAAAATTGAGCTTATCGATGCCGCTGGATACTCGTTACTTCAGTAACTACAACCAAATTCGCTTTGAGTTGATTGGGAATACTCAGAAAGAGTGTGCCAATCCAAATGACTCGAGCATTTGGGCTGAGATCAGCCAAAGCAGTCGAATTGAAATGTTCGCCCAAAAGACAATGTTGGAAAGTGACTTGAGCTTGTTGCCAGCGCCGTTTTTTGATGTCCGTGATTTCAGCCAGTTAAATCTGCCTGTCGTTATGGGCGGCAAATACGATCTGGATGATGTCAAAGCTGCCGGTGTCTTGAGCTCTTACTTTGGTGCTCTTGCGGGTTGGCGTGGCGCTCAATTCCCTTTTAGTGTCGACACGTTACCTAAGCGCAACGCCATTGTCTTTGTTACCAATGACAACAAACCTGAGTTTCTGAGAGATTTTCCAGACACGGATGGGCCTCGTCTTCAAGTCATCACTCACCCAACTGACCCGTACGTGAAGCTTCTTCTAGTGATAGGCCGTGACAGTAAGGATCTTAACGTTGCGGTGCAAGGTTTGGCGTTGGGAAACCAACTTCTTACTGGGCCAATCGCGAAGATTAATGAAGTCAAACAAATCAAACCACGAGTCCCGTACGATGCGCCAAACTGGGTGAGTACGGCTCGTCCCGTTGCATTATCTGAATTAGTCGAACAAAAAAGCATGTTGCAAGTGGAAGGCCGAACGCCTCCTCCAATCAATGTGAGTTTGCGCTTACCACCCGATCTCTTTACTTGGCAGAGCCGTGGTATACCGATGGATCTTAACTATAGGTATTCGCCACCTGCTGCGGATCATTCTGGTTCTCGCCTGACTTTGAGCATCAATGACCAGTTCATTGAGGCGTTTAACTTAACCACAAAAGGCCAAGGTGGTGAGTCTAACCGTGTGCGTGTTCCTCTGTTAGATGACAGTATTCTGAGTGGTGATGCGCTTGTTCGTATTCCGGCCTTTAAAGTTGGCAGTAAAAACCAAATCGAGTTTGAGTTTGGCTTTGCGTCGGTGACTGATGGGCAATGTCAGGTGACGCAACCAAGTAAGCAATACGCGGTCATTGATGGTGACTCTACGGTGGATTTTAGTGGTTTCCCTCACTACATCGAAATGCCAAATATGCGCGCTTTCGCTACTTCTGGCTTCCCTTACACGCGCATGGCCGATTTGTCAGAAACTGCGATTGTTGTTCCAGAGAGAGCACCAAAAGAAGTGTTGCAGACCTTCTTAAACGTCATGGGGTCGTTAGGAAGTGATTCTGGGTACCCAGGTATTCAGGTGCTTTTGACAGATAAATGGAATGCTGAGCAACTAAAAAATAAAGACATCCTGACGATTGGTGTTGTGGATGCACTAGAAGAAGCCGCTAATAACCCTGACCAAGTAAACTTAGTGGTTAAAGAAGGTCAGAGACAAATTCGCCTGCCAAGCAAAAATGAAAAGCAGCTCGGAATGAACTGGATGAGTCCAAGTGATGCTCGTCAAGTGGCCGCGGATTATGTTTCTGTTGAGGCAGAAGGCTCTTTTGCTGCTATTTATGGTGCAGAATCGCCATTTACGAAAAAACGCAGTGTCATTTCTATGATGGCGGCTCACCCGTCAGATTTTTCGTCGGTTGATCGCGCGTTGGCTGACTCCGGTAAAGTGGAGCACATGTTTGGCTCGGTAGTGACGTTGAGAAATAACGAAGTAGCAAGCTACAACGTGGGTTCGCACTACTATGTTGGTAAGCTTCCTGTGTGGCAGCTCGTTTGGTATCACTTCTCTAATCACCCAGTCATCGTTGCGTGCTTTGCCGCCTTGCTAGTGGTCATTGTAACCATTGTGCTTTGGCGCGTATTACGTCAAGTCGCGTCTAGACGTTTAGAAAAAACTGAGGAAGAGGAATAATGAAAAAACTCATCTCATTCCTTATGTTGTTCGTGTCTCCTTACTTGTGGGCTAACACCTGCGAGTGGCCACAATGGGAAACATTTAAGTCGGTATACATGGAGCAAGGCCGAGTCGTTGATGGCAGTGACGAGCGTATGATTACAACCTCGGAAGGCCAATCTTACGCATTGTTTTTTGCCTTGGTTGCCAATGACCCTAAAACCTTCGATCAGGTTTTAAAATGGACTCAATCACATTTAGCTGGTGGGGACTTGACGGCAAGGCTTCCCGCTTGGTTGTGGGGAAGAAAAGAAAATGGTCAGTTCGGAGTGTTGGATTCTAACCCAGCGTCAGATTCTGATTTGTGGATAGCTTACTCCCTTGTTGAGGCGGGGAGATTGTGGAATAACTACTACTATCAGACCCTTGGACATCTGATCGCGAGTCGTATTTTACGTGAAGAAACCGTCAACATAGCGGGAGTTGGAACGGTATTGTTGCCAGCTCCAACGGGCTTTGATGCCGACGGCCAGTACCGTGTGAATCCGAGTTATGTTCCGTTACAACTGATTGCTCGTATGCAGTCGCTGTACCCGCAATACAACTGGGATTCAATGTACAAGGCAAGTGTTCACATGCTAGAGAAAACGATGCCAGCTGGCTTTAGCCCAGACTGGGCAGCATTGAGAAATGGTCGTTATAGCTCAGATGTGGTTACAGGGCCGATGGGCAGTTACAACGCGATCCGCACTTATCTTTGGGCGGGTATGCTAAATGACCAAGTTTCAGAAAAAGCAGTACTAGTACAAAAAATGCAGCCGTTTGTCGCGGCAACCAAAGCCCTTGGTGCGCCAGCGAGAGAAGTAAATACTGAAACGGGTAAATATACCCAAGCAGGAAGCGCAGGTTTTTCTGCTGCGGCTCTTCCGTTACTCGCGGCTTCTGGTGAATCTACGCTGTTGGAGACGCAGTTTCGTCGTGCTCAAAATGAACTTGTGGTGGACAAAAACGATCATTATTACGACAACGTATTAAGTCTATTTGGGCTTGGTTGGCATGAAGAACGTTACCGTTTTGGTGTGCAAGGTGAATTGCTTCCTGTATGGAGCGAGAGATGTCAGTAACAGGACGCGTGTTATGGTGGATTCCACTGGTTGCTTTGGCGGCTGGTGGCGTCGGCACTGTGCATGCAGAAAGCTTTAGCTCAACACCTCTGACAAAGTCGCAGCTCGCACAGGTCTACAAGCCTATCGAGCTGGTTCAATTTTCCACATCATTAGCACGAGTTGACTCGGTTGAGTGGTTGGTTGAGCAGCTAAAACTGGCGGATGCGATTGGCCGAGATGATATTGTCGAGAGTACTCTGGAGAGGCTGTTCGCGATTGAAGAAAGCAATCCAACGGGGCTTTTCTATCAAGCGAATATGTATCTGAAACGTAAGCAGCCAGAATTAGCAAAACCGGTATTTGAGCGCTTAATCAGACAGGCGCCTCATTCGACTCAAGCGAAAAACTTGTCATCGATTATGGCTATTCAGGGAGAGAAAAGAGCGGATTATCAGCGCGCTCAGTTGCTTGCAAAATCTGGTCGTTACGATGAAGCGATTCAAGCTTACAAAGCCCTTTTCCCAAATGGAATGCCATCACCAGCGTTACAACTGGAATTCCTACAGTTGCAAAGTAATTTGCCAGGCAGTTGGAGCTCGGTAAAACAGGGACTGGAACGTTTAAATGCAAATTATCCTAGTGTTCCGTCTTTTCAACTCGCGTTAGCCAACCACATTCGCAAAGAGAATCCTGCCGATCCATGGATTCTCGATACCTATAAAAAGTTAGCGCTTGCTCCTTCGGTTGGAACAAATGCGGCAACGTCGTGGTTGCGTGCATTGGATCAATTGCCTATTTCAGATCAAGTTGTTCAGCAATATGCCATTTTAGCTAGTTACTACCCGTCTGACATGGAGATTCAAAGAGCGAATCAAAGCGCGAAAGATCGCTGGAAAAAGGAAAAGGAACTACGAAAAGACCCCACCTATCTCGCTAAGCTCAAAGGGTTAGCGTTGCTCGAGGAAGATAAAACCGACCAAGCAGAAGCTCAGCTGCGTTATGCGTTGACGACTCGTCCGCAAGATCCTGAATTGCTTGGTGCTATGGGTAAGGTTTATCTACGTAGAGGGCAGCAACAAAAAGCGCTCGGATACTTTAAACAGGCTCAGCACTTAGATCATAATCCTGACTCGGCCTCAAAATGGGCAGCGCTAATCGAGACTTCTCAATATTGGGCGTATCTTGATCAAGGTGATGCCTTGGTCGAAAAAGGCCAGTTTAAGCAAGCAGAAAGCGCTTATCAAAAAGCGATTCAAGTAGATAAATCCCAACCTTATGCTTATTCATCATTAGGCTCTTTGTATCTGGTACAAGAAAATTATGCCGCGGCAGAGAAGGTTTTCAAACAAGCTTTGCAACTGGATAGCAGCAATAGCTCTGCATTGCGTGGTCGCTTAGATGTCCGTATTCAGCAGCAAGATTGGTCTGGCGCGGAAGCACTCGCGCGCAGTTACTCAGCCCCACAGCAGAAAGTGGTCGCTGAAAAAATAGCGAGCATCAAGTCGGAAGTTATTTTGACTCGTCTGCGGATCGCAATCGCTCAAAATGATCAGGCAACGATGAAAGCGTCCGTAGAGGAATTGATTGCGCTACAGCCAACCTCCCCATGGTTAAGGCTTGATATTGCTGACGTGGTTCATTCAATGGGCGACAAAGTACGCGCGGATACGCTGATGTCCGATTGGGCTACATCTAGTAATGACCCTGAAATGAAATTTGCTTACGCGCTTTATCTCGCGCAGGACTTCAACGTGAATGAGGCCATCGCTGAGCTAGAGAGTATCGCACAACATGACATGACAGACGCGATGCAGCGCAATTTAACCCGCTTGAAGCTTGATGCTCAGTTGAGAGACATTCAAACGCGTTACTTAGCTTCTCCCGAATCAGTAATGGCGACATTACGTGCGCTAGAGTCGGATTATCAAGGTCAAATTCAACCGCTCGCTCGTCTAGTGAGTGCGTGGTTAGACATTGATGAAGTTAAGGAAGCTGAGAGGATTTTCCAAAACATTTCGCTTTCAGAAGATTGGTCAACCGATGACAAACTGGCTTACGGCAGCATGATGGTAAGCTTGAATCACTTTGAAGATTTTGATCGTTGGTACGCGGACTTAGCATTAAATTCCGCAACACAAGATTTAAGTGCTTCGGAAGCATTACAGCTTGATGAACTCAAAACCCGTCGACTGTTGAGTCAAGCGGATCTGATGCTGGTTAATCAACAGCCTAAGCTTGCGTTGGATTTGTATGAACAAGTTTCTTTAAAGCCTGAGCCATTTAAAACTCAAGCAGAAATTGGCATGTTGCAAGCTAGTGCTTTGACTGGATATGAAGCGACGTATCACGACATGCACCTCATTTTGAATAAAAAGCGCGATAGCTTAGCTGCGGCACAGTTGATGACAGTGGCCGCGGTGTTTAATCAACAAGGCTATCGAAATGACGCTAATGCGCTAAATCAGTTGTTGGATGCGATGCCTGATGCTGACGCATTAGCATTTCGCAATAGCATGTCTATAGCAATGGAAAATCAACAGTGGGCGTTAGCTGAAACACGCGCCTATCAAGCCTTAAATCGTGACCGAATGGATAAAAATCGTGAACGTGAAGAGGCGAAAAAAGAACCCCTAAGCTTACGCGAGCTATATGATACTGCTGACGACTACTGGTTGACTCGTAACGTCAAATCGGACATCGATAAACTGCATGATCGGAGTGATGGGCATGTCATGATTGGCTGGGATTACAGTGCACGAGATAGCCGTAATACTTCGAATCAAGTGCCCATAGAAGCCCGAATCCCGATAGAGAGCTGGGATGGGCACCTGTTGCTAAAAGCCGATTATGTTTCTATCGATTCAGGTCAGTTGGACTATTATGAAAAAACCACCGATTCTGACAGCACTTCGTTCCAAAATGACGCATCAGGTATGGCATTTGGAGTGGGCTGGCAGGCTGAAGATTGGTTGGTCGATATCGGCACGACACCAATTGGTTTCGACCATACCACATGGGTTGGTGGTGTGCGCATCAATGGGGACCTGGGTGAGTTCGGTTGGACGGCAGAAGCTTCGCGTCGCCCAGAGACCAGTAGCGCGCTTTCTTATGCTGGAATGTCTGTCCCTAGCGGCACGACTGACCCTCAAGGGACTAAATGGGGCGGAGTTGCTCGTACTGGTGTGAAGTTGAGCTCAAGTTGGGACATTGGTGGCCCTTACGGTTTTTGGAGTAGCTTGCAGTATCATGTTTTGACTGGTGAAAAGGTTGAGGACAACACTCGTTTAGGCGTGCTAGGTGGAGCGTACTACAAGTTAATTGCAACGGATGACCAGCGTTTAAGTATAGGTACGAACTTAATGTACCTTGATTACGACAAAAATCTGGGTGAGTACACGCTAGGTCACGGTGGCTACTACAGCCCGCAAAGTTACTTCTCGGTGTCTTTACCTATCAACCTTTATGGCCGATACAACAGTTCTTGGTCATATCAATTGAGTGCATCCGTCTCTAACTCTTGGACTAAGGAAGACGCGCCATACTTATCGACAGTAGCGGAGTCAGACAAAGGTGGTGGTTTTGGTACGTCGTTGCAAGCGGCGGTGGAAAAGCGAGTCAGCAAACGTTGGTATCTTGGTGCGTTAGTCGATGTACAACGTTCTGAGTTTTATACACCAAACCATTTCATGCTTTATGCCAAGTACACCTTTAATGATCGCTGGCAACCAATAGAGTATCCGCCAGCAGCACCAACGTTGTATAGCGACTTCTAACAAAAAACAAAGGCCGGAAATCCCGGCCTTTGTTGTCTTATTCCTAGAAGAATGCGACGCTTAGTACAAAATTGAGTAAAGCTGGCGACGATATTTGCTTGCTAATGCGTTACCTTGACCTAGCGCACTGAGAATATCCATAAAAGTCTTCTTCACGTCACCGTCTTGGGCGCCCAAGTCTTTTTTAAGAATATTCCACAGCAGTTCCAACGCTTCTTCATCCCGACCAACTTGGTTGTATTGTACCGCCAATTCACAAGCGAGTTCGAAGTTTGCCATGTCTGCTGCGTATGCTTGTTCTAGTCGCTGTAACTCAGGGCTATCTGCAGCTTGCAAATGCAGCTCGAGCTTGGCTATTAGGCTCTTGTAGTAGTTATCTTGATACTCGAGAGGGATAGCGTTCAGTAGTTCTTGGGCAATATCAAATTGTTTGGTTTCTAGCAAACAATCAGCCATCGCGAGTTTCACATCACCACGCTCTTGCAGCTCTGGCGGCAAAGTGTGGATGATGCTCAAAGCCTGAGCATGCTCACCTTGCTGAAGAAGTTCACTGACTTGTTTTAATAGTTGTTCATCTGGGCTTGGCAAATGCTTTTGTAGCATGGTGGCAATGGCATCAATTGGCTGGGGGCCTCCCAGACCATCGACGGCTTGACCATTTATAAACAGCGCGATAGTTGGCAATACTTGCACGCCAAATTGAGACGCTAAAGCGGGCTGATCTTCACAATTTAGTAGAGCAAGCGTAAATGCACCGTTGTACTGTTGAGCAAGAGATTGCAACTCAGGGAGTATCTGTGCGCTTTCTGGCTGAGCGTTAGCCCAAAAGTGGATCAAAACGGGCGTGTTCATTGATCCTTCAAGCGTTTCGCGAAAGTTCTGTTCTGTTATCTCAACGATAAATGGGGATTGCATCAGAGTATCCTTGCCTTGTGTCTTGTCGTTGATATTAGATATGGAGTTGATTTAGGTGAAATTCAAGCGACATTCACCATCAATAATGAATCATTCTATTTTGAGAAAACGTGAGGTAATAGAGTGAGGTTATTGCTGCTCAGGTGTTAGATAAAAAGAAAACGCTGCCGAAGCAGCGCAATTCTAATGCTATTTGTTAGTGCGGTATCAAAATAGGATGAACATGGTCAACACTACACCCACACTAAGCCAGTTAAGCTGATTTAATGTCATTGTTGCCTCGCAGTAGTATAAACATTGCTACAAAACGTAATGGGTGGCGATACCAAATCTAAGCAACTCAATCACTTTGGGCGAAAGAATCCCCGCTGAATTGCGTAGAAATTGATTCGTTTAGTTGAGGTTTTTTTAACCTACATGTTCATAATGACATCACATTGTTACGGTGAAATTACATTTCGACAAAACTTTTTTATGCAGCCTGTCGCAAAATTTTATCAAGTACACGGGTTGGTAATAGTCTTTTCAAGACTGCGAATAATTTAGTCGGTGTAGTAATTCGATAACGAATTTTCGGTGAAACGCTAGTTAATGCATGAAGAACTGGTGCGATGCAAGACTCTGCAGGCAAAACAAATCGATTATTAGACTTGTCGTTGTTGAGTCGCTCTCTTTGTCCTTCATAAGCATGACGATGGGGGCTAGATTCAATATCAACCCACTTCTCAAAGGCTCGTAATGCATTGTTTCTAAATTGAGTTTCGATCGGTCCTGGTTCTATCAATGCCACTTTGATATTCGTATCCGCAAGCTCTAGCCTGAGCGTATCTGTCCAGCCTTCTAAGGCAAATTTTGATGCATTATAGGCACCACGGTATTTCATTGCGGCAAAACCAAGAACAGAGCTGTTTTGTATGATGCGTCCTTCGCCTTGCTGGCGCATATGAGGAAGCACCTCTCTGACCAACTGGTGCCAACCAAAAAAGTTGGTCTGAAATTGATCTTGAAGAGCCTCGGTGGGTAAGTCTTCCAGTGCTCCGGGCTGACCATAGGCACCATTATTGAACACTGCGTAAAGCTTACCTTCTGCTAACTCTAGCGCTTGCTTCACGCCCGAAGAAATGCTTTCTGGGCTATTTAGGTCTAGATTGATGCAGGTTAGCCCTTCATTAATTAGGCGCTGGACATCTTGTTCTTTCCTACAAGATGCAATGACATTAAATCCCTTGTTTTGTAGGGCGTGAGCGCACACGTAACCGATGCCGGTTGAACAACCCGTAATAAGAATCGACTTTTTCATAATTTAATTTAAGACTCAGAAACCTTGATTAGAGCCATCATTCATCAGCTCCGGTCATGAAGCAAGTGCTTGAGTGCTGGCTCTATTCTGGAGTAGCTAAATTTAAAGCCCAGTTCGGTGAGTTTTTTGGGTTTGGCTCTCATGCTATCAAACAATAAGCAGGAAGATTCTCCCATTAGGAGTTCCATCGCCCATTTAGGCGTGAACAAGATATGCGGACGTTTTAGCGTTTTAGCTAGTGTGCCGCTGAATATACGATTAGTCACAGGATGGGGGGCGCACATATTGAATGCACCGTGGGCATGTGGTGTTTCAAGCAAGTACATGATGGCGCGGACCATATCTAGGATGTGAATCCAAGGCATGTACTGATTACCGTTCCCAAGTGGGCCGCCTACGCCAAGCTTGTAAGGTAATAGCATTTTTGCCAACGCACCACCATTAAGGCCGAGTACCACGCCAGTTCTCAGTAGACAAACCCGTGTTTGTTCCGACTCTGCGCGCTTGGCTATTTGCTCCCACTTTGCACAAACCTCGTGAGGAAAGTCGTCGCTATTAACATGTAAGCACTCATCAAACGGATGGTCTTGTTGATCACCATAGTAGCCAACTGCCGAGCCACTAATAAAAACAGAGGGAGGTTCGGTACTTGCGTGGATCAGCTCAACAATTTGCTCGGTAATTTTCCAACGACTTTTGCAGATTTTTTCTTTTTGCTCGCTGGTCCACCTTTTATCCGCAATAGGCTCACCTGCAAGATTAATGACGGCATCAACGTGATTGAGATCGGCGAACGACTCGAGCGAGTCAAGGTATTCGATATTACCCAGATCAGCATGCTGTAGGCGTTGTTTTGCTCGCTCTGGAGAGCGTGTAAGTAGCATAACCTGGTGAGTTGATAGCAGCTTGAGCAACTCCGAGCCAATAAACCCAGTGCCACCTGTGAGTAATATCTTCATGTTATCTCTTTGAATGTACACGTATTAGAACATTATAGTCGTTTTGTGCTTAGCTTGATCATCTCAACACCATTATTTCTGGGATAGTGACAAGCTGACAGAGAGGCTATTAACTTCACATATTAGAAAATATGTAACTAAATGTTATAGATGGCGCTAGTGCATTCACGGTAGAAGAGTGAAATCTATGCCAGACTAAAAGTTATCGCTCATTGGAACGAGCGTAATCAGTTTGCATAATCAAGGAGGATAGGCATGGAAGCATTTGTTGCGCTTTTTCGAGCGCTCCTCAATAGTGCTCGTGACTTATTACCCATCATCATTGTTATCACTTTTTTTCAATTAGTCGTTTTGCAAGAGCCGCTGCCCAACCTGGTCTCCATTCTTTTTGGCTTGTTGCTTGTCGTTTTAGGATTAACCTTTTTTATCTTTGGCCTAGAACTTGGTCTTTTTCCTATCGGAGAGAGTATGGCTCAAGCCTTTGCAAAAAAAGGCAGCGTGTTTTGGTTATTAGTCTTTGCGTTTTGTTTGGGGTTTGGCACCACGATAGCTGAACCTGCATTAACCGCGGTAGCGGAAGAAGCCTCAGAAGTTGCGGCAGAGGGCGGAATGATCGCTAACTCAGAGCAGTCCATGCAGGATTACGGAGAAGGACTTCGAGTAACAGTAGCTCTCTCAGTGGGGATAGCCATCGTTATCGGCGTTTTGCGTATCTTAAAAGGGTGGCCGATTCATTACATGATCATTGGTGGCTACGTCGGCGTTGTAATACTGACGTGGTTTGCACCTGAAGCCATTATTGGCGTTGCTTACGATTCCGGAGGTGTAACCACGTCCACCATAACAGTACCTTTGGTCACTGCACTGGGTGTCGGTTTAGCGTCTTCTATTAAAGGGCGTAACCCTATGGTGGATGGCTTTGGTTTAATCGCTTTTGCCTCGCTGTTACCGATGATGTTTGTGATGGTTTACGGAATGGTCGTAACATGATTTCAATTGATCATTTCCTAGACACTTTGTTATCGACCGTTCGAGACGTCGTTCCCATCGCCAGCATTATTTTTGGTTTTCAGTTAGCGGTGTTAAGGCGTCCTGTTAGCAACCTTAAGAAAGTTTTGCTTGGGTTCGTTTATGTGATTTTCGGGTTAGCTCTTTTTTTACTTGGATTAGAAATGGCGTTGTTTCCACTTGGGGAGACGATGGCTGTGCAATTAACGGCGCCGGAGTTTTTACAAGAGTTCAAAGTATCGGTAGGGAAAGCCTTAATGTGGGTCGACTATTATTGGGTTTACACCTTCGCCTTTTTTATAGGCTTTAGTACCACGATTGCAGAGCCTTCTTTAATCGCTGTAGCGATAAAAGCAAACCAAGTCTCTGGAGGCAGTATCAGTATTAACGGCTTGCGCGTAGCCGTTGCGTTTGGGGTGGCAATTGGTATTGCATTAGGTAGTTACCGGATTGTCGTGGGCGATCCCATTCATTATTACATCATCGCGGGTTACATCGTCGTTGTGATTCAAACGTTTTACGCTCCTAAGCTTATTGTTCCACTCGCCTACGATTCTGGAGGCGTAACAACTTCTACCGTCACTGTCCCACTTGTAACTGCATTAGGGTTAGGGCTTGCTTCGACCGTCCCTGGAAGAAACCCAATGATTGATGGCTTTGGCTTGATCGCGTTTGCCAGTCTATTTCCTATGATCTCTGTGATGGGCTATGCGCAAATAACCCAGTGGCTGAATAAAAACGTCTCGGAGGAAGAAGAAAATGCGCTTTAAATTGATACTTGCGTTTGTGGAAGACAGCAAAACAGACAAGGTGTTGGACGCTGCACGCGATGCTGGTGCGACCGGTGCTACGGTGATTAACAATGCTCGCGGACAAGGTTTAAATCAAAAGCGAACGTTTTTTGGTTTAACGCTAGAAGTGCAAAAAGATGTGCTGCTGTTTGTGGTCGAGGAACATCTCGCTCGACACATATTAGAAACCATTAATGAGGTTGGTGAATTTGACAGAGAGTCGGGACAGGGGATTGCTATTCAGATCGATATTGAAGATGCAGTCGGTGTCGCGCATCAAGTCGAGACATTGACCAAAGTAGTCGAGGATGAATTATGAGTGATCAAACGATAATTAGAGTTCGAGATGTTATGGCGGCAACGTATGTGATGGTTGATGGACTGATGACCGTATACGAAGGCATAACGCTAGCGAAAAAATACCAAGTCAAAGCGCTGGTGGTGAAAAAGCGAGATGATAATGATGAATATGGCATCGTGTTGATGAATGATATCGCCAAAAAGGTGCTGGCGAATAATCGTTCTCCTCAGCGCACAAATATTTATGAAATCATGACCAAGCCCGCTTTGTGTGTCGAACCAGATATGAACGTAAAATATTGTGCCCGTTTGTTTGAGCGATTTGGCATAAGCAGAGCGCCGGTCATTGAAAGTGGCGAGGTCATTGGGATGGTGAGTTATAACAATATTGTCATCAATGGTATGGTGCGAGAAGAAGTGTAATAGGTTGATATAAATGAAAAATCAACGAATTTTTTCTCAAGTCAGCGACTGTTACAAAGAACTAAAATATTTAATATATGTTAGGTTGCATATGTGTTAATTCACCATTATTCTTTGCGCCCTAAGCCTAATGTCGAGGAATCTGTATCATGCCTTTAGTCTCTTGCCCCGTGTGTGAGAAACAAATCTCAAAACGCGCTCATGCATGTCCAGGATGCGGAGAGCCCGATCCGCTGCACCATCTAGCCAAATCAAAATTTATGTCGATGGTGTTTTGGATACTGGTGTTGGTTGGAACAGCGTATGCAGCATGGTTCTATGTTTTGCCTATGGTCATTGAATCATTGCGCTATCAGTAGTATTCAAACCGTCGTAGGTTGAGCTGCTAAAAAAATGCCGTAGAATGACCTCATACTTTTTGAGGAGACAATGTCGTGAAACTATTTTTTGCCTCAGATCTGCATGGCTCTTTGCCAGCAACTAAAGAAACCATTGAGCTATTTCTGGCCTCTGGTGCGCACCACCTGATTTTGCTAGGAGATACGCTAAACCATGGGCCGCGAAACCCTATTCCGGAAGGCTACAACCCTCCACAGGTAGCAGACTTATTGAACCAATACAGTGATCAAATTATTTCTGTACGTGGCAACTGTGATAGTGAAGTGGACCAAATGCTATTGAAGTTTCCAATGATGATGGATTACTCATGGGTGCTACTTGAATCTGGCAAGAGAATCTTTTTGACTCATGGTCACTTGTACAACTCTGAAAAACGGCCGCCACTGCGCGAAGGTGATATCATCGCCCACGGGCATACACATGTTCCCGTCGCAGAGATGCAAGATGGAGCCATTATATTCAACCCAGGCTCGATGACATTCCCACGTAATGGCTTACCGAGAAGCTTTGGTACTCTAGAAGACAATAAGCTAACGGTAAAAACGCCAGAAGGCGAAGTATTAGCACAAACCATGATTTAACGGTTTTACTAAGTAAAAAAATAGGGAGCGAATTGCTCCCTATTTTGTGTCTGAATGTCCTAAATCGCGTTCTGGGTCGATAATGTCTCTAACGCGCTGTTTTAGCACCTTGGCTTCAGGAAAGCCGCTGTCTTTTTTCCGTTCCCAAATTTGCTGGCCATTACAGAAAATTTCGAAGCGACCACCTGTGTCTGGGTGTAAGCTGATTGTTTCTATTTCTTCACTAAAAGTATGCAGTAATTCTTGCGATAGCCAAGTTGAACGCAACATCCAGTTGCACTGGCGGCAGTAATAAATATCAATGATTGCTTTATCCATGAAACTTTCCTTTTAATCTTTTTAAACCAGCAACTTGATGCCCACCGCAAACGTGAGAATTTCGAATGCAACTTTAATCACTCTGTTACTGTATCGAGTCGCGGCCCATGCGCCTAAACTGCCGCCTAGAAAAGAGCTTAACAATAAAACAGGTAACCAAGCCCAGTGAATAGGCGCCCCTGCCTGTACGACGGCAATGCCTCCAATGCCATTCCAAAACAGGCCGACACAAATCATGGTGTAAGCAACGGCTTGTTTGTAGTCGTAACCAAACCAGCGCACCAAAAATAGTGTCACGAGCAAACCAGAACCTGCGGTAAGAGATCCGTTAATGATGCCGATGAACAGTAAGCCAATTCCACCAATAACCCAACCAATAGGATGACGGTTGCGTATTACTTCAGCTTGGCCTAGCGATGTCTTAAATCGCGAGTAGATACCCAGCGCTAGGATCATCGTGCCGAGCATCTTTTCCGCGATACCATCAGGGATCTGTACAATTAAGTTAGCCCCTAAAATCACGCCAATACTGCCGGACAAGATAAGGTAGAGCGCGACTTTCCATTTAATAGTGCCTGATCTTAAATGCGTGCTTGCTGCGCCTAAGCCTAAAGCGACCGAAGCCACTTTATGTGTGCCTAGCGCAACGGAGAACGGTAAGCCGAGAAAGATGAGTAAAGGGAATTGAAGCAAGCCTGCTCCGCCACCGGAAAGTGAAGCCAGCGTGTTGGCGATTAGTGAACCGAAAAAGAGAGTAGTGGTATCTAGCCAATCCATAAGCAAAACAAAGGGGGCGTCTTGCCCCCTTATCATCCAATCAAAATTAGTTTTTAAACAGTACCGAAGAACCGTGGTTCAAGCTAGTGAGCAATAGTGTTTTTTCGTTCACGACGTCAATACGACGACTTTGCTCCGCATCTAGCTTAAAAATTTGAGTAATTAAACGTAGCTGTGCTTCGGAAAAGTCTTTTGATTGAGAAGATGAAATATCTTTAAACTCCGAAGGCGAGACCAACAAATAGTTGTCACTTACTTCCCAGCGGCCTTTTTCCGAGATATTTATCGTTGATTCTGCGGTTGAACCTTGAGCGAATAGTTTTATATTTGCTACGCGAATATAGTCACCATTAGGGAGATATTTCACGTTTGATTCAACATTAACTCGGCGTAGTGGGCCGACAGTATCGTCAGGCAAGCTGTCTGTAATGACTGTCACCATGGTCGACTGCCATTCGTTTGCTGTGAGGAGCTGCTCCACTTTTAGGTCACTTCCCCAATACAACCAACTACTGAAAAGAACGGATACGGCCAAAACCGCAGATGCTAATTTAATCTTCATATTGGCCTCCTTTATTTGCAGATGTCTGTTGGATCGTTTTGACCTGCGAAAATACGCAGTGTTACGTTCTCGTAAGAGTGGTTACTGTCATGAATGTAGTTCAGAATCAGCTGGTTATTTTGTCCACCAGTGGCAATCACTTCAACTGGCAACGAGTCTTCTGCATGGTGCTTCACGTAGCGCTCAATGCATTGCTCTATTGAAGGCAACCAGTTGTTGATTTGAGGGTGATTTACAGGTGTCATCACCGGTACACTTTGATACTCACCAATCTGACGGAATTGGGATTCCGCAGGGTTCGTGAATAACAATACGCAAACAGGAAGCAGCAGAGACAAAAAGATAATGACACGCGGTAGCCAGTTAATCGTGTTAGATGCTGGCTTCGGCTGAGTTTTAGTCGGCTCTACTTGAGGCTCAAGATCAGCAGTAGTATCGGTCACTATCTCTGTTGGTGGTGTATCGCTCGCTTCTAACTCCACTGCTGGCGCTTCTTGTTCAGAAGCGGTTTCTTCAACGTCAGTGTTAGAGTCAGTAGAAAATGGGCTCAAGCGTTCCACTGAACAAATGAGTTGGTAGCCACGTTTAGGTACCGTTTTAACAAACTCTGGAGATTTTGTTGAATCCTTCAACATCTTACGCAGAGTAGAAATCGCTTGAGTCAGGCTTGAGTCATCCACCTCAAAACCTTGCTCACGCCAAACAAACTCGTGAAGCTCGTTACGGGTTAAAACTTCGTTTGGTCTCTCTGCCAACATCAGAAGTATACGGCTTTCGTTGCTTCCTAATCGTACAACGTCGTTGCCGTTTTGTTGGTCAGCGAGCGAATTACTATTTGGATCAAAGGTGAACCTTTGAGCAAGTAGAAATTTGGTGCCAATGTTAGTCATTTAGTTCTTCTTAGATGGATGATGTTGTAATTATGGTGATTTATGTCACAAAATTACCGGGGCGCTTGGAGTGCGCACGACATTTTAGATGCTTTTAGACGGGTAGGATAATTAAAATTTTCTAAAAAAACACCGTTTTTAGCAATATTGACCTTGAATTTACATTTGTCAGCCACATGTTAAATGACATCTCGGTAAGGTGATTTCAAGGGGAAAGTCACAAACTTGTCCCTATGAAAAAGCCAATTAGTTTAGATGTTATGGAGCACACATGAGCGAAACCGTATCTCAAAATAAAGAAACTCGTGGTTTTCAATCAGAAGTAAAACAACTACTGCATTTAATGATCCATTCTCTTTATTCAAATAAAGAGATCTTTTTGCGCGAGCTGATCTCTAACGCATCAGATGCATCAGACAAACTGCGCTTTCAGGCGTTATCTAACCCAGATCTATACGAAGGTAATGCAGACCTTTGCGTGAAGCTGTCGTTTGATGAAAGCGCAAATACCTTAACCATTTCTGATAACGGTATCGGTATGAGCCGTGATGATGTGATTGAGCACTTAGGAACAATCGCAAAATCTGGAACAGCCGAGTTTTTCTCAAAGCTATCTGAAGAGCAGAGCAAAGACTCTCAGCTTATTGGTCAGTTTGGTGTTGGTTTCTACTCGGCATTTATCGTTGCTGACGCCGTTACCGTGCGCACTCGCGCTGCGGGTCTAGCCGCTGATGAAGCGGTACAATGGCACTCAGCGGGTGAAGGTGAGTACACCATCGAAAACATTACCAAAGAGTCACGTGGTACCGACATCATTCTTCATATGCGTGAAGAGGGTAAAGAGTTTTTGAATGAGTGGCGTCTACGTGACGTTATCAGTAAGTACTCTGATCACATCGGCATTCCTGTTTCAATCCAAACTGTCGTTCGTGATGACGAAGGCAAGGAAACAGATGAGAAAAAGTGGGAGCAAATCAACAAAGCCCAGGCACTGTGGACGCGTAACAAATCTGATATTTCAGAAGAAGAGTATCAAGAGTTCTACAAGCACGTATCACATGACTTTGCCGATCCCTTGGTCTGGAGTCATAACCGTGTAGAAGGTAAAAACGACTACACGAGCTTACTATACATCCCATCGAAAGCACCTTGGGATATGATGAACCGCGACCACAAATCAGGCTTGAAACTGTACGTACAGCGCGTATTCATTATGGACGATGCAGAGCAATTTATGCCGTCATACTTACGCTTCGTACGTGGTTTAATAGACTCAAACGATTTACCGCTAAACGTATCGCGTGAGATTTTACAAGACAATAAAGTGACTCAGTCTCTACGTAATGCTTGTACTAAGCGCGTGCTAACGATGCTCGAGCGTATGGCCAAGAATGACGAAGAGAAATACCAATCATTCTGGAAAGAGTTTGGTCTTGTGATGAAAGAGGGCCCTGCGGAGGACTTTGCAAACAAAGAGAAAGTTGCAGGTTTATTGCGCTTTGCTTCAACTGAAGTGGATTCTTCTGAGCAAACTGTGGGCTTGGCGTCTTACGTTGAGCGCATGAAAGAAGGTCAAGATAAGATCTACTACTTGACGGCAGACAGCTATGCAGCTGCGAAAAACAGCCCTCACTTAGAACTGTTCAAAGCGAAAGGCATTGAAGTTATCTTGATGTACGACCGCATTGATGAGTGGCTGATGAACTACTTAACTGAGTTTGATGGTAAACAGTTCCAGTCAATCACTAAGGCTGGGCTTGATCTAAGTCAGTTTGAAGATGAAGCAGAAAAAGAGAAGCAAAAAGAAACCGAAGAAGAGTTTAAGTCGGTTGTAGAGCGCACGAAGTCTTACCTAGGCGATCGTGTGAAAGAAGTTCGTACGACCTTCAAACTCGCATCCACGCCTGCTGTTGTGGTAACGGACGATTACGAAATGGGCACTCAAATGGCGAAGCTTCTTGCGGCAGCTGGTCAAGCTGTACCGGAAGTGAAATACATCTTTGAGCTAAACCCTGAGCACGAATTGGTTAAGCGTATGGCTGACGAAGCCGATGAAGAAGCGTTTGGTCGCTGGGTTGAAGTTCTGCTTGGTCAGGCAATGCTAGCGGAGCGAGGCTCTATTGAGGATCCAACAGAGTTCTTAGGAGCCGTTAATCAACTTTTGACTAAGGTGTAATAACCTCTGCAAATCAAAAAGCTCGCATTTCGCGAGCTTTTTGTTTGTTGTCGCAAAATTTTGCATCTCAAGTGCTGAGTTAATAATCAATAGGGCGTGAAAGAGGGTACTGTTAACATTCTTTAGTCTTAATACACTCTTTGCTCAGAGAACCTGTGATAGAATCTGCGACTTGAATGTGAGTAATAAGGCGTGTATTTTTGCTCGCCTATATACGTTATACCGAAACTTATCGTTGCAGGTGCTTCTCAGGTTTGATGTCTAAGAGGTCAGCTATTGTGAGCTTCGGTATAAATCTTAAATATTAAAGAGGATAAATCATGCGCATCATTCTTCTAGGTGCTCCAGGTGCAGGTAAAGGCACACAAGCAAACTTCATCATGGAAAAATACGGTATTCCACAAATCTCTACTGGTGATATGCTTCGTGCTGCTATCAAAGCAGGTACAGAGCTTGGTAAACAAGCTAAAGCTGTTATTGACGCTGGTCAGCTAGTTTCTGATGAAATCATCCTTGGTCTTATCAAAGAGCGCATCGCTCAAGAAGACTGTGCAAACGGTTTCCTACTAGATGGTTTCCCACGTACTATCCCTCAAGCTGACGGCCTAAAAGAAATGGGCGTAGACGTAGACTACGTTATCGAATTTGACGTTGCAGACGATGTGATTGTTGAGCGTATGGCTGGTCGTCGTGCTCACCTTCCTTCTGGTCGTACTTACCACGTGGTTTACAACCCGCCTAAAGTGGAAGGTAAAGATGATGTAACTGGTGAAGATCTTGTTGTTCGTGATGATGACAAAGAAGAAACAGTACGTGCTCGTCTAGGTGTTTACCACGAGCAAACTGCACCGCTAATCAACTACTACGGCAAAGAAGCTGAAGCAGGCAAGACTAAGTATCTTAAGTTTGATGGTACTAAGCAAGTAGCTGAAGTTAGTGCGGATATCGAGAAAGCACTATCTTAATTTGCTGAAGTCAAAAATTTAATATTTTGATATATTGAAAGCGGCCCAAGTGGTCGCTTTTTTTAGTTTACTCGTAAACATATATCTAATTAACTTCAGCTCGGCTATTCGTTACTTCGAGGTTACTTAAATATATGAACCAAGCCGTTTACCATGAATAGGATGTTATGAAAGAGAATAATAAACAGGGTGTACTCCTAGTTAACCTGGGAACTCCTGACGCACCAACCGCTCCTGCCGTAAAGCGTTTTTTAAGTCAGTTTCTTCATGATCACCGAGTGGTAGACATGACTCGATGGCTTTGGTGTCCACTATTGCACGGCGTTATCCTTCCTATCCGAGCTCCTAAAGTTGCCAAACTCTATCAATCAGTATGGATGGAAGAGGGCTCGCCGTTGATGGTGTACTCTAAACGCCAAACTGAAAAGTTAGCACAAAAGCTTGATATACCTGTAGAGCTTGGTATGACGTATGGTAACCCAAGTTTACAATCAGGCTTTGAAGCCCTATTGGCGCAAGGCGTTGATGAAGTCATTGTTTTACCGTTGTATCCGCAATACTCGGGAACAACAACGGCAGCGGTTTCTGACGGAATCACTAAAGCATTTAAAAACCTGCCTGTGATGCCAAGCTTTAGCTTTATTCGTGATTATTACAATCACCCGAAATATATTGAAGCGTTAGCGCATTCAGTTCGTGAACATTGGCAAAAGAATGGTCAGGGAGATTACCTGCTGTGTTCTTATCATGGTATTCCAAAACGCTATGCTGACAATGGTGATGTTTACCCACAGCATTGTGAAGAGACGACTCGCTTGCTTGGGGAAGCGTTAGGTTTAAGTGAACAACAAATTGGCATGACGTATCAGTCCCGATTTGGGAGAGAAGAGTGGCTTCAACCTTATACCGATAAGACCCTAGAGGCACTTCCTGCAAAGGGTGTGAAAAATATTAATGTTGTGACCCCTGCATTTTCTTCAGATTGTTTAGAGACGTTGGAAGAGATCTCGGAAGAGTGTAAAGAGATTTTCCTTGAAGCAGGTGGTGAAAACTTTACCTACATCCCTTGTTTGAACGATAGTGAACTTCATATCGAGATGATGGTTGAGTTAGTTAAATCTAAACTTTAGATACAAAAAAGGGTCGCAATAGCGACCCTTTCTACGTTTAGTTGAGCGATCAAGCGACTTGTACTTGCTGCTCTTCTACTTGCTCTGCCGTGCTGTGCGTATTTTCAGCGCCATGCATCCAGCGAACGAGTGTATTAGAGAACAGGAGCAAGATTACGCCACTTACGGTTGCGCTGACCGCAATACCACTAAAGATAGCCATAGCGCCTAACTCGCCTACGTGAGAACCCACATAGCCCGCAACATAGTTAGCAATCGCATTACAGCCAAACCATGCACCCATCATAAGTGAAGCTAAGCGAAGCGGTGCTAATTTAGTCACCAATGAAAGACCAATTGGAGATAAACACAGCTCGCCTAATGTGTGGAAGAAGAAAGCGCCGACCAACCATAACATCGATGTTTTTACTGTTGTATCTCCACCTTGTTCTAGCACTGCGCCAACCATACAAAGGAAACCAATCGCCAAGAAAAATAGTGCCATCGCAAATTTCACTGGCGAAGTAGGTTCACGTTTACCCAATTTTACCCAAAGGACAGCCAGAACTGGCGCTAGAGTAATAATGAAAAATGGGTTTAGTGATTGGAACCACGCAGCAGGAACTTCGAAACCACCAATCATGCGATCAGTATATTGTTGAGTGTAGATGTTCATCAGGCCACCAGCTTGTTCAAAGCCTGCCCAGAAGACAATAGTGAATAAGCTCATGACCAGAATTACTTTTAGTCGATTCACTTCTTCTTTGGTGAGTGGCTGCTTCGTGGTGGCGTTTTTGTTATTTAGATCTCGTTTCGCCGCTGGTTCGCGGCCAATATCACCAAGCCATGATTGAGCCAGTACCATTTGCATCACTAGGCTAACCAGCATACCCACACCAGCGGCAACAAAGCCAGCTTTCCAACCGTAAGAGGTTGTCACAGAGCCAGAAACGACGCCGGCAAGTAATGCACCTAAGTTGATACCCATATAAAAGATAGTGAATGCGCCGTCACGACGGTTGTCACCTTCTTGATAAAGGTCGCCAACCATGGTTGAGATATTTGGCTTAAAGAGACCGTTACCAGTGATAAGTAGGCCAAGACCTAAATAGAAACTGTGTAGCGAACCAATACCTAAAGCATCAGCAGGAAGTGCAAGAGTAAACTGGCCGATGGCCATTAACGCGCCACCAAGCAAAATTGAGCGACGTTGACCTAAATAGTTATCTGCTAGGTAACCACCGATAAGAGGCGTGATATACACAAGCCCTGTGTATATGCCGTATAGGTCTAATGCGTCTTTGGTTGACCAGCCAAGGCCGCCATTCATTGTTGTATCAGTAAGGTAAAGCACGAGAATGGCACGCATTGCGTAGTAAGAAAAGCGTTCCCACAGTTCTGTACCGAACAATAAGAACAGGCCACGTGGATGACCAAAATATTGATGTTGGTTTGACATAAGCTCTTCTAATAATAGTTATTACATTTTTTAACGACTTCTACGTATACAATGCAATTCAACGAGTGACAAATAATAAAATTTTGCCATTCAACTATTTTTGTTTGTTAAGTGGCTGTTTTTGATTGGATTTGCAGATTATATGATGGTGTATTGGTTGTGTTACAAACTTAATTTCCATTTTTGCCTATGGACTTCTTTATCGTAAGTTACTGAAAAATGTCGTTAATGCGAGCGATGTATAATCATACTTTTATAGATAAACTGAATATCAATGACTCAACTTTGGCTTAATGCTAGGATAAAAACAAAATAGAATTGGCTAGTAAAAAGATGAAACGTTGGTATCTACTTTATTGTAAACGTGGGGAGCAGGTTAGGGCGAAACAACACCTTGAAAATCAAGGTGTAGAGTGCTTTTATCCAACTGTAGAAGTTGAGAAGATTTTGCGCGGTAAAAGACAAAAAGTCGAGGAACCGCTGTTTCCTTGTTACGTATTCGCTTACTTTGATTATGAGCAAGGGCCAAACTTCACCTCAGTCCGCTCTACTCGAGGTGTTGTTGACTTTGTGCGTTTTGGTGCTCAACCGAAAGAAGTTCAAGGTGACTTGGTCTTCGAATTGATGCAGCTAGAAAAGTGTTGTAATGACAATACCGTTTCTGAATGTATGCCAAAACCAGGCGATCAAATTAGAGTTAAAAGCGGTCAATTTGCGGGCATAGATGCCATCTTCCAAGAACAAGATGGTGAGAAACGCTCAATTATGCTAGTTCAGATGATCACCAAGCGTGTGCCTGTCAGCATAGACAATAGTGATTTAGATTTAAAATAGCCTAATTCCATCAAACATAAAAAGAGGTGCAAAAGCACCTCTTTTTGATCGTATCTAATTTTCTGTCTGTTTTAAAAGGGTTGGACGAACCGACCCTTATCTTTATCGTAGAGAATTAGTATGAGTCGTTGTGAACGGTCTGTACTGCACGACCTGATGGGTCAACACAGTTTTGGAACGATTCATCCCATTCAATCGCCTTCGCTGAAGAACACGCTACTGAAGGGCCTCCTGGTACACACTCTGCTGCTGATGGAAGTGGGAATAACTCTTCAAAGATTTCACGGTACACGTAGCCTTCTTTTGTCGTTGGCGTGTTGTATGGGAATCGATATTGAGCTGTTTCCATCTGCTGGTCTGTCACTTTCTGTTCCGCGACTTCTTTCAGCGTATCGATCCAGCTGTAGCCAACGCCATCAGAGAATTGCTCTTTTTGACGCCATGCGATCGATTCTGGCAGGTAGTGCTCGAAGCACTCACGAAGGATGTGTTTCTCCATTTTACCGTTGCCACACATCTTGTCTGCTGGGTTCAAGCGCATTGCTACATCTATGAACTCTTTATCTAGGAAAGGTACGCGTCCTTCAACTCCCCATGCTGCCAGCGACTTGTTAGCACGAGCACAGTCGAACATGTTCAGAGCAAGCAGTTTACGCACTGTCTCCTCGTGGAACTCTTTCGCGTTTGGCGCCTTGTGGAAGTAAAGGTAGCCACCAAAGATTTCGTCAGCGCCCTCACCAGACAATACCATCTTGATACCCATCGCTTTGATCTTACGACCCATTAAGAACATAGGTGTTGATGCGCGGATAGTCGTCACGTCATACGTTTCAATGTGGTAAATCACGTCACGAATCGCGTCCAAACCTTCTTGAATCGTGTACGTCATTTCGTGGTGAACGGTACCAATTTGGTCGGCAACTTCGCGAGCTGCTTTCAGGTCAGGCGCGCCTTCTAGGCCAACAGCAAAAGAGTGCAGTTGAGGCCACCAAGCTTCAGACTTTTCATCATCTTCAATACGCATCGCTGCAAAGCGTTTTGCTACCGCAGATGTAATAGAAGAATCTAGACCGCCTGAAAGAAGTACACCGTAAGGCACGTCAGTCATTAGTTGGCGTTTAACAGCCGCTTCTAGCGCTTCAGTCAATTCTTCTTTGCTAGTGCTGTTACCTTGTACTGCTGCGTACTCGTTCCAGTCACGAACATAGTAACGTGTTGGCTCAGTATCTTTAGAGCTGTAGTAGCTACCAGGAGGGAATTCACTTACTGTTTTACATACTGGAACAAGAGCCTTCATCTCTGATGCCACATAGTAGTTACCATGCTCATCGTGACCTTGATAAAGAGGGATAATACCAATATGGTCACGGCCGACTAAATACTCATCTTTTTCTTCGTCGTAGAGCACAAAAGCGAAAATACCGTTTAGTTCTTCAAGGAGATCTGCCCCCATATCTTGGTAAAGTGCAAGAATGACTTCACAGTCTGAATCGGTTTGAAATTCGTACTTTCCTTCGTAACGATCACGAATTTCTTTATGGTTGTAGATTTCACCATTGACGGCAAGGATGAGCTTCTTATCAGGGCTGTATAGCGGCTGTGCACCACTATTTAGACCAACTATCGCCAAGCGCTCGTGCGCTAAAATAGCACGCTCTGAAGAGTAAATCCCAGACCAGTCTGGGCCACGGTGACGAAGTTTTTTCGACATCTCTAATGCGATAGGGCGCAATGCGGCTGCATCGCTTTTAATGTCTAAAATGCCAAATACTGAACACATACTACATCCTTACTAAACTAAACAATTTCTAATCGGTATGGTTTAAATTTGCCATTACTAATAAAAAAAGCAACGTTTTGTGATTAAAAAAATGATAAAAGGCCTTGTTGTATGGAAAATATTTAACTCAACCGTTGTTTTGGTGAATGAGATCAAGGTTTGGTATAAAAACTATACAAAAAAGGCTTTCTATCAATAGAAAGCCTTCCGAAAAATATCAGTGCTGTTGCTTATTTAATTGGTGTGAATTTAGGCTGAAGTTGTTTACAGACGTGTCGAGCAAAACCGCTACCAGCTTCACTATAAATATTGAATGCTGCGTCAACGCCATTTTCAAGTAAGCCTTCCAATTGATCTGGGTATTCGGCGATAGCGGCAATTTGCCCCTTATATTTTCTGCGTTTAAGCTGCTCAAGTGCTGTTTGGTTACCTTGATGATGTGGCATTGCAAGCAGAACCAGTTTTACATGACCTGTATCTAAAATTCGCTCCCAGAAATCCGGGTCGGTGGCATCACCAGAAATAACATTTCTTCCTTCTGAACGATGATGATGTGCAGCGTCTTCACGAATTTCTATACCCAATGAAATTTTGCCATAGCGTGAGCGTAGCTCATCATAAGCGCCCGTCCCAATACGCCCCATACCTAAGATCAATACTTGGGCATGACCTGGGTTGATGAGTTGGTCGCGTTGATTGAGCTTTTCTACCGCTGTCTCTTGCAGCCACTTACCTGAATGTTGATAAATTTTATGGCTAAGGCGGTTAAGTGGCGCGGAAATTACAAAGGATACCGACACCGCAACCGCAATCGCAGCAAGCATATCACTTGGCATCCAGCCCATTTTATAGGCCAACCCAGCAACAATCAGACCAAACTCACTGTAGTTAAATAGTGATAAAGAGGCGAGCAAAGAGGTACGTACTCGAAACTTAAAATGATTAATAGTGACGAAGTACAAGAGTCCTTTGATTGGTAGCAGTAAGATAAATAGCAGGGCGAGAACGACGCCATTCACGCTCAATGAGGCGGATAAACCAATGTTTAAAAAGAAGCAGACTAAAAAGAGCTCCTTCATATTGAATAATGACTTGGATAGTTCTGAGGCTTTTGGGTGACCTGCGAGTAGCATGCCTAAAATTAGCGCGCCCAAGTCTGGTTTCATCCCGACCAACTCGAATAGCCCAGCACCGATAACGAGCGCGAAGAAAATACCGAATAGCACTAGCATTTCGCCGTGGCCAACTTTATCGAGCAGCTTATAGAATAGAGGACGAAGGAAAGGCAGTGCGAACAAACCGATGGCATACCATTCTGGGACTTTTCCGGTTGAAGCAGTCAGGAATACTACGGCAAAAATATCTTGCATAACCAAGATACCGATCGCGAGTGTGCCGTAGGTCGCGTTCATTTCGCCTTTTTCTTGCAATGCTTTTACGGCAAAAACGGTACTAGAGAACGATAGTGCAAAAGCTAAAAGCAGGATTTGGCTGCCGTCCATACTGGCTAGCGAAGTCAAGCCCAGTAGTTTTAAGCCGGATAACGCTAGGGCAAAAAAAGCGGTAGAGAGTATGTTGTGGGCGGTTGCCCCTCCCCATATTTCTTTGGACAGCAGGGTTTTTACATCGAGTTTGAGTCCAATAGTAAACAGAAGAAGAGTAACACCAAGATCTGCGAGAGTGACGATAACGTCATTGCTTTGGTAACCAAATGCATGCAAGCCAAATCCAGCTAGTAGAAAACCAACGAGGGGAGGGAGGCTGCATTTAAGCGCAATAAAACCAGCTAAAAAAGCGGCTGTAATTAGAATAATTTCCATACTGTTAAGCTGTATTCCTGATATACAAAAACGGGCTGTGAAAACACAGCCCGAGATTGTAACTCAATTGGTTGTATAAACTTAGTCTTCCAGTAACTTTTGTAACAAAACTCCGTTCAGCATAGCGCGTTTAATCATCGCAAATGCGCCCATCGTTGGCTGCTTATCAATGTGAGAAGCTACGATAGGGAGGTCGTTATGGAAAGTTTTAAGAGATTGATTCTCTACATTGCGTTGAATTGCAGGGAAAACAATATCTTGTGCTGCAGTAATATCGCCAGCAATTACAATTTTCTGTGGATTAAATAAGTTAACCGTAATCGCAATCGCTTTACCTAGCTGGTTGCCCACTCGCACTAAACTCTGTTTCGCAAGTTCATCACCATTCATTGCGTGCTGACATACCGCTTCAATTGTGATGTCTTCAAGGTCGGTTAAGCTTGATTCGTATCCTTGAGTAATCAGTTGCTTCACTCGTTGAATAATCGCTGGGTTTGCAGCTACGGTTTCTAAACAGCCAAAGTTTCCACATTGGCATTGCTCACCAAGCGGGTCAATTTGGATATGACCAATTTCACCGACGTTGCGGTTAAAACCAAGAAAAACCTGGCCGTTAACGATAATACCTGCGCCAGTACCGCGGTGGACGCTAACCAAAATAGAATCCTGGCAGTCTTGGCTTGCTCCAAAGTAGTGCTCAGCCAACGCCATGCCACGTACGTCGTTGCCAACAAAGCATGCTGTATTAAACTTCTCTCCAACAATTTCACCGAGAGCAAGATTATCGATATCGGTATTAGGCATGTATTCGACCACGCCAGTTGTTGGGTTAACAAGGCCCGGTAAAGTGATGCCGATAGCGATGAGTTGATCAATTTTGTCTTCGCAACGGCTTACGAAATCTTTTAATAAATCGATAAGCCCTGCGATTAAGTCTGCTTGGTTAGTGTAGTGCAATTCATGCTGATCTTCTGCAAGCGCGGTGCCACCTAAATCGTATAAACTGAACTGTACGTAATCTCGACCTAAGCGAACCGCAATAGAGTGGAAGGGTTTGACTTCGGTGGTCAGAGAGATTGCACGACGACCACCAGTTGAAGCTTGCTGGGCGACCTCCTTAATAAGGCCGCGCTCTAAAAGTTGGCGGGTTATTTTGGTAACACTAGCAGGTGCGAGCTGGCTCACATCTGCGACTTGAATACGGGAGATAGGACCTTGCTGATCAATCAGCCTATATACCGCAGCGCTGTTAAGCTGTTTTACTAAATCTACATTACCAATCTGTCCGCCATTCATGCTTAATTTTGCTCGTATTGTCCGTTAACAACCGTCGCTTTTACTTTAAAGTCACGATCGAAAATAGTCAGGTTTGCAACCATCCCTTTTCGAACTCGGCCAAGGCGATCCTCAACACCAATTGCTGTTGCTGGGTATAACGTGGCCATTCGTAGAGCTTCGTCTAAAGCGATCCCCGCGTGCTCAACTGAATTCTGAACTGCTTCAATCATTGTCAAAGCTGAGCCGCCTAGCGTGCCATTTTCATCAACACACTTACCATCTCGGTAATATACTTTCTTACCGACAAAAATAAAGTGATCAATGTTAGCACCTGCTGGAGCTGTGGCATCCGTCACCAAAACAAGCTTTTCACCTTTGATTTTATGAGCAATTCGGATGTTTGCGTAGTCGACGTGAAAACCATCAGCAATAATGCCAGCGTATACGTCAGGAGTATCGTAAATTGCACCAACAACTCCTGGTTCACGACCAACCATTGGTGTCATTGCATTAAAGAGGTGTGTAGCAAAAGTAATGCCTGCTTCAAAGCTTTTACGTGCTTCGGCGTAGGTTGCATTTGTGTGGCCAATTGAAACCACGATGCCAGCAGCCTTTAATCGCGCAATATGCTCTGGGTCGTTATGCTCAGGTGCTAGCGTTACTTTCGCTACGATATCGGCGTTTGCGCAGATAAGGTCGATCATGCTTTCGTCTGATGGGCGAATAAAATCGACGTTATGGATGCCTTTTTTCGCGACGTTAAGGTAAGGACCTTCGAGGTGTAAACCAAGCGATTGATTTTGATACTTGTTGTGGTACTCACGAGCTGCGGCAATTGCAGTTCGCATATCTTCATCAGATGACGTAATGAGTGTTGGCAGGAAGCTAGTACAGCCAGATTTGAGGTTTGCCTGGTGCATGATTTGCATGGTTTCAGGGGTAATTGCATCGTTTAGCATTACACCGCCACAACCGTTCAACTGCAGATCGATAAAGCCTGGACTTAGATTAGCGCCTGCCAGGTCTTTTACTTCGATGCTTTGAGGTAGCTCAGAAACCGGCACAATAGATTGAATAAGATCGTTTTCGATGATGACCGCATGATCGGTAAGAACATCACTACCGGTATAAATTTTACAGTTACTTAGCGCGTACATAGTCAGCTAGTCCTTATAGATGAGAATTCAATTTCTATATCGTTATCTAAGTAGAGACTGCTTCAGTCATATGGGTACTTAGTTTGTATCACTGAATTAGATAACGAGTCACATACAGCAAGTCGCGTTTTATCGATGTTATTGTCATAGTAACTAACTGAAAAGTAATAATTGTATGGTTTTTTATGATTCTTTTTCAGAGCAAAGTTACAGTGATTTACCCGCCTAGATACCAAAATAACACTGATTCTGCCTTGCATAAAGTGCGAGAATATTATCTTTAAAACGCCATTTTTTCGTATAATAAAATAAGTTTTATGATCTCGCTAGCAAAAACCTTCCGAAAGGGCAAATTGTGGTGATTATGATCACAAACGGTGAGCTTTTAATTTGCGGAGCAAAATTAATATCATAAACTTAGGATGACTAAATTGGACGGCTGAAATAAGTCATTCAACATAACATCTAATCCTATAGGGGGAACTTAAGGTGAACATTCTCGGATACTTCCAGAAGGTGGGTAAGGCGCTTATGGTGCCGGTTGCCACACTTCCTGCAGCAGCAATACTCATGGGTATTGGCTACTGGATCGACCCAAATGGCTGGGGCGCAAACAGTGCACTTGCTGCATTTCTTATTAAAGCTGGTGCAGCGATCATTGACAATATGTCAGTATTGTTCGCTGTTGGTGTTGCTTACGGAATGTCTAAAGACAAAGATGGCGCCGCTGCACTTTCAGGTTTCGTGGGCTTCTTAGTTGTCACAACGCTTTTGGCCCCTGGTGCAGTATCACAAATTCAAGGCATTGACCCAAGTGAAGTACCTGCTGCATTTGGTAAAATCAATAACCAGTTCGTCGGTATCTTGGTTGGTATTGTTTCTGCTGAGTTGTACAACCGTTTTTCTCACGTAGAGCTGCACAAAGCACTGGCGTTTTTCTCTGGCAAGCGTCTTGTACCGATCCTAACGTCTTTTGCTGGTATCGTTATTGCGTTCATCCTGATGTACGTTTGGCCATCAGTTTACGGCGGTCTGGTAAGTTTTGGTGAAAGCATTCAAGGTATGGGTGAAGCAGGTGCAGGTGTTTACGCATTCTTCAACCGTCTTCTAATTCCTGTTGGTCTGCACCATGCACTAAACTCAGTGTTCTGGTTTGATGTTGCTGGTATTAATGACATTCCAAACTTCCTTGGCGGTGCGAAATCATTAGCTGAAGGCACGGCAACGGTAGGTGTTACGGGGATGTACCAAGCGGGCTTCTTCCCAATCATGATGTTTGGTTTACCAGGCGCTGCTCTAGCGATGTACCATACTGCGAAATCAAAGAATAAAGAGAAAGTGGCATCTATCATGATTGCAGCTGCGTTTGCTTCATTCTTTACAGGTGTAACAGAACCACTTGAATTTGCATTCATGTTCCTTGCTCCAGGACTGTACGTTCTTCACGCAGCGCTGACTGGTCTATCAGTTTATATCGCGGCATCAATGCAGTGGATTGCAGGTTTCGGTTTCTCTGCTGGTTTAGTCGACTTAGTATTGTCGACTCGTAACCCGCTAGCGGTAAACTGGTACATGCTCATTGTACAAGGTCTTGGTTTCTTTGCGGTTTACTACTTCGTGTTCCGTACCGTGATTGTTAAGTTTGGCCTTAAAACACCGGGACGTGAAGATGATGAAGAAGCTTCATCTAACGTGGCTGGATCAAGCAATTCTTCAGAGCTTGCTCGTCAGTACTTGAAAGCACTTGGCGGTCATGACAACCTAAGTTCTATCGATGCCTGTATTACTCGTTTGCGCCTTTCTGTGAAAGATATGAGCGTTATCAATGAGAAAACTCTGAAAGATCTTGGAGCTATGGGAGTTGTGAAGCTAGGTACAAACAACTTACAAGTTATCCTTGGTCCACTAGCAGAGATTGTTGCTGGTGAGATGAAGAATGTATCTAAAGATGAAGACTTAAGTGGTGTTCAGCTACCAGCTTAACTGTTTAATAGTGGTGTGATTGTTTGTTATTGGTATTGCAAACAATTGATACTACAACATCGCAAAAGGCCTCCGCAGGAGGCCTTTTTTCGTTTAGGCCCTTTGAATCTGCTTTGCTTTCACGCTAACTCGATAAATATTGTCGTTTTAGAGCGAGTTCTTGTTGTCTAATTGCTTAGAATTGTGGATCATTAGGAACAATGTACTCTGTGAAACCATACTTGGATACAGGGTTCCGTTTTCTCTGACAATACTAATATTTTTGAGGTGCTATAGATGAGTGAAGCTGATGCTCGTCCATCAAACTTTATTCGCCAGATCATTGATAAAGATCTAGCGGATGGTAAACACACTAGCGTGCATACTCGATTCCCGCCGGAGCCAAATGGCTACCTGCATATCGGTCATGCTAAGTCTATCTGTTTGAACTTCGGTATTGCTCAGGACTACCAGGGTCAATGTAATCTGCGTTTCGACGATACAAACCCTGAAAAAGAAGACATCGAATACGTTGAGTCTATCAAGAAAGATGTAAACTGGTTGGGCTTTGAGTGGAGTGGTGAAGTATGTTACTCATCAAACTACTTCGATAAGCTTTACGAATATGCAATTGAATTGATTAACAAAGGCTTAGCGTACGTAGATGAGCTAAGTCCAGAGCAAATTCGTGAATACCGCGGCACACTAAAGGCGCCAGGTAAACCAAGTCCATACCGTGACCGTTCTGTTGAAGAGAACTTGGCGTTGTTTGAAAAAATGCGCGCTGGTGAATTTGAAGAAGGTAAAGCGTGTCTTCGTGCTAAAATCGACATGGGTTCTTCATTCATGGTCATGCGCGATCCAGTTTTATACCGAGTGCGTTTTGCTACGCACCACCAAACTGGTGATAAGTGGTGCATTTACCCAATGTACGACTTTACGCACTGTATTTCTGATGCATTAGAAGGCATTACGCACTCTATTTGTACGCTTGAATTCATGGATAACCGTCGTCTGTACGATTGGGTTCTAGACAACATCACGATCGAAAGCCGTCCACATCAATACGAGTTCAGTCGTTTAAACCTTGAATACACAGTGATGTCTAAGCGTAAGCTTAACCAGCTAGTTACTGAAAAACTGGTTAATGGTTGGGATGATCCACGTATGCCGACTGTCTCAGGTCTGCGTCGTCGTGGCTTCACACCTGCATCTATTCGTGAGTTTTGTAAGCGTATTGGTGTAACGAAGCAAGAAAATATGATCGAGTTTAGTTCATTAGAATCTTGTATTCGTGATGACCTAAACGAGAACGCTCCGCGTGCAATGGCTGTACTGGATCCTGTTAAAGTTGTTATCGAAAACTTTGAAGCAGGCGCAGTAGAAAACTTGACAGTTGCCAACCACCCAAATAAACCTGAAATGGGCGTGCGTGAAGTGCCATTCACGCGTGAATTGTGGATTGAGCGTGAAGACTTCCGTGAAGAAGCGAACAAAAAGTACAAGCGTTTAGTGCTAGGTAAAGAAGTTCGTTTACGTGGTGCTTACGTGATCAAAGCTGAGCGCGTTGAAAAAGATGCCGAAGGCAACATCACAACGATCTTCTGTTCTTACGATGCAGATACGCTAGGTAAAAACCCAGCAGATGGTCGTAAAGTGAAAGGCGTTATTCATTGGGTGTCAGCTGATAAAGCTCTTCCAGCGGAAATTCGTCTGTACGATCGTTTATTTACGGTGCCAAACCCAGGCGCAGCGGAAGATTTTGCTTCTACTATCAACCCTGAATCATTAGTTGTGATCAATGGCTTCGTCGAGCCTAGCCTAGCTTCCGCAGAAGCAGAAAAAGGTTACCAGTTTGAACGTATGGGTTACTTCTGTGCAGACTCGAAAGACTCTTCAGCAGATAATCTAGTATTCAACCGCACGGTTGGTCTACGTGATACCTGGGCAAAAATTGAGAATCAATAATCTCAATTAATGCTGAGAACGATGAAAAAATGCCAGCAAACGCTGGCATTTTTTATACCTAATCCCACAGAGTGCTATATAGATGTGCAAAACTGTGGAGAAAAAAGATGGGTGTTTAGTAGCTTTTGTTCTGTAACCAAAGTACTGACGTCTAAGGTTCTGACTTCTAGAAACAAAAAACGCCAGCATGTGCTGACGTTTACTTTTTAAATTAACAAACCCTTATTTTTTCGGTTTGTGTGCATCTGGATTGTCTTTACAACCACCATCGCTACACTTGCCGTACAAGTATAAGCTGTGGTTTGTTAGTGTGACATTGTACTTAGCTGCAATCTCTTTTTGACGTTCTTCAATAAGATCGTCAGAAAATTCAATTACCTCACCACAGTCTAGGCACACTAGGTGGTCGTGGTGATGTTGAGTCGATAATTCGAAGACTGACTTTCCACCTTCAAAGTGGTGACGAGTTACAATACCAGCATCGTCGAACTGGTTTAGAACTCGGTAAACAGTTGCTAGGCCAATTTCTTCACCTAGATCAATCAACTTTTTGTACAAATCTTCAGCACTGATGTGCTGGCAGTCTGGCTGCTGAAGTACTTCTAGAATTTTTAGCCTCGGAAGGGTTACTTTTAAACCCGCATCCTTCAGCGCCTGATTATTATCTGACATATACTTTCCCGTTGGATCATCTGCAGCGATTTAACAGAATTCAATCTTCCTACCATTATAGGATAAGCGTTCGGAACATTAAACCACGAACTTCAAAGGGTTAATAGAATCTTTTTGTAAATTAGAAACAGGTCTATTATATTACAGCTCTGACCAGTTACAATTATGTAACATTAAGCTTGGAGAGGGCAGAGATAGCGATGAATAGGCGACTAGCGAAAATATACAAACCAGGAATTGTAAAGTTCGCACTCAATATTTGGCCTCCTTTTTGGGGGGCGGGTATTAAAATCTTACATATTTCTCAAGACTTCCGTACTGTAAAGGTACGTTTAAAGCTTCGCTGGTGGAATAAAAATGCCAATCGCACCCAATATGGCGGCAGTATTTTCTCTTTAACTGATCCTATTTACTCGTTGATGCTGATGGGGATTCTACGAGAGGAATATTATGTGTGGGATAAAGAGGCAAGCATTAACTTTATTAAGCCGGGGCAAAGTGATTTGTTTGCAGAATTTGAGGTCACTGAAGGGATGCTGGAAAACATTTATCAAATGACACGGAATGGAGAAAAGTGTTTTCCTGAGTTTATTACTCATGTAAAAGATAAACAGGGGAATGTGGTTTCAGAGGTTCAACGCAAGCTTTATGTAAGAAAGAAACCTCAGTATCGCGAAGAGGAAGTACTTACCGATGCTGTGTGACAATACATACAAAAAGACCTCCAAGTGGAGGTCTTTGCATCATTCAATTTGATTAGCCTTCTAGCTCAGCTAAACACATCTCTTCATAGATCTGTTTAACCCAGCTTTCAACACGCTCGTCAGTCAATTCTGGTTGGCGGTCTTCATCAATACATAGACCTACGAATTGGCTTTCGTCACCTTCAACAAGTGCTTTAGACGCTTCAAATTCGTAGCCTTCTGTCGAGGTATGGCCAAGAATTGTGCCGCCTTTAGACTCAACGATATCACGGACTGTGCCCATCGCGTCACAGAAGTATTCTGCGTAGTCTTCTTGGTCGCCACAGCCAAAGATAGCCACTAGCTTAGTAGAGAAGTCGATTTGCTCAAGTTCAGGGAAGAAGTCATCCCAATCACATTGTGCTTCGCCGTAGTACCAAGTTGGGATACCTAGAAGAAGAAGATCGAAGTTATCAATGTCTTCTTTGCTGCTTTTCGCGATGTCTTGAACGTGAACTAGATGTTTACCTAGTTGCTTTTGAATCATCTTTGCAACGGCTTCAGTATTACCTGTGTCGCTACCGAAGAAGATACCTACACTTGCCATAGAGTCTATACCTTTACATTGTTTGTTATTGGCGGTGCTACTAAGGGTTTAACCTAACCCTGAGCCTTCCCAAGTTAGCTGAATTACACCTTTTGCAATAAAGCCAGCACAGCCTAGGAAAAGGACTAACCACACAATACGACGACCAAAAACAGGTACATTGCCTTGCTTTAGCACATCTTTTATCGCCATCCCGATGAAAAAAAAGATAGCAGCAAAAAGAAGATCGAGCCCAATAGACTCGAGCATATCCATATAGTCGTAAAGCATTTTAGCCCTTCATGCCGAAAAATCTTGGGCGCACTATACCACTGTTAAACGGTAAAGTTAATGCACTACAAGAAGGGTTATTTCAATAATCTAGTGTTGCTTTTCGAATTTGTTAACTCGAAATGTATTTTCGAATGACTCTCATTACTTCTGTCGGTTTCTCGGCGTGTAACCAGTGACCAGTGCCAGCGATAATGTGTGCTTTAGCATGGTTAAATTGTCGCTTCACTGCCGGCTGATGTTCTGGCATTAAGTAGTCAGAGTCGCCGCCTTTGATAAACAAAGTTGGGATATCTGTTGGTGTGATTTCTTGCCAGCCAATAATTTGGTCATAATTATCAAAAAGGCTCGGTACGTTAAACCGCCAATCCATCTTATCGCCATTTTTGTACAGTGATTTAGAGAGAAATTGTCTTACACCATCGAGTTCAATATGTTGAGCTAGGATATCCATGGCTTGCTGTCGATTTGCTGGTTTTTCATTAATAACAGCATGTAAGCCGTTAAAAACATTATCGTGACGGTTCGTAGTGTAGGCAACAGGCGCCATGTCGAGAACGACTAACTTCTTGACTACATTTGGAGCAATGTCCACAAGAGCCATCGCGACTTTTCCGCCCATGGAGTGCCCAATAACAATAGATGGCTCAACGTTTAAGTGCTGAAGGAGCTGAGCCACATCTTTTGCCATATCGGTATAGTTATGGACTTCGGAGTGGAAAGAGAGGCCGTGATTTCTCAGATCAATACTGATCACCGTGTGATCTTTAATAAGATCGCGGGCGAGTAGACCCAGATTACTTAAACTACCAAACAATCCGTGAATCAAAACAACTGTTTGGCCTTGGCCTTCCTGCTTATAGTTGAGTAATGCTGACATTTTATCTTATTCGTGATGGGTTTAACGTGGAGTATCCGCGTGGATCTCGTTATAATCCCCCAGAGTTTAAACATTGAGAATGTGAAAAGCGAATGAAAACAATTGAGGTTGATGAGGATCTATACCGTTATATAGCTAGTCAAACTAAGCATATCGGTGAAAGCGCCTCGGATATTTTGCGACGCCTTTTAAACCTTGATGGTCAGTTGCAGGAAGCTAAAGCCGCGCCTGTAGTAGAGAAGCCACAAGGGATTGTAGTAAGTAAAGATGCGGGTAAAACGGAATCTGTTGATGTAGTGAAAGAAATGCGTTCGCTGCTTATTTCTGATGAGTTTGCCGGTCTAAAAAAAGCGATTGATCGCTTTATGTTGGTATTATCGACCTTACATAAATTGAATCCAGAAGGTTTCGCCCAGGCTACGAATGTAAAAGGACGCAAACGCGTGTACTTTGCAGATAATGAAGAAACCTTGCTAGCAAACGGTAATACGACCAAGCCAAAAGCCATTCCTGGCACACCGTTTTGGGTTATCACGAATAACAATACAAGTCGTAAAAGACAGATGGTTGAACAAGTGATGGCACACATGGGGTTCCAACCTGACTTAATAGAAAAAGTAACAGGTTCAATCTAAGAAACCTGATAGAAGCCTCATAATGCGTCGCAGTGAGCGGATATTATGAGGCTTTTTTAATTTTATTTGTATTTAAAGAAAGGATGTCAAACATGGCTATGCACCCTCGTGCTGGGCAAAAAGCGCAGCAGGAAGATCTTCACAATATCCCAGCACTCGTTGCTAACTACTTCTTACTTCAACCAGACGCGGCAAACGCAGAACACAAAGTTCAATTTGGTACTTCTGGCCACCGCGGTACTGCAGACAAGCACACTTTTAACGAAAACCACATTTTAGCGATCGCTCAAGCGGTAGCAGAAGTTCGTGCTGAGCAAGGCACAATTGGCCCGTTGTTTGTGGGTAAAGACACGCATGCGCTATCTGAGCCTGCTTTCTCAAGTGTGATTGAAGTACTGATTGCAAACGGTGTGAAAGTGATTGTCCAACAAGACAACGGTTACACGCCAACACCGGGTATTTCACACGCGATTCTGACTTACAACATCAAACACGATGAAAAAGCAGACGGTATCGTTATTACCCCATCACATAACCCACCACAAGACGGCGGTATCAAATACAATCCGACACATGGTGGTCCTGCAGAAGCTGAGTTGACTCAAGCTATCGAAGATCGTGCGAACGAATTGATTGCTGAAGGTTTACAAGGTGTTAAACGCCTACCACTAGCAGAAGCAAAAGCATCGGATCTGTTTGTAGAGATGGACTTGGTGAAGCCATACATCGATGACCTGGTGAACGTTATCGATATGGAAGCAATCCAAAAAGCGAACCTGAAGATTGGTGTAGATCCATTGGGTGGCAGCGGTATCGATTACTGGCGTCAAATTGGTCAGGCATACAACCTAGACCTAACGCTAGTAAGTGAATCGATCGATCCTTCTTTCCAATTCATGTCGCTAGATAAAGACGGCGTTGTGCGTATGGACTGTTCTTCTCCTTACGCAATGGCGGGTCTATTGGCACTGAAAGACGAATACGATTTAGCATTTGGTAACGATCCTGATTACGACCGTCACGGTATCGTTACGCCAAAAGGTTTGATGAACCCGAACCACTTCTTAGCCGTTTGTATTGACTACTTGTACCGTCATCGTGACGAGTGGGGTAAAGATGTCGCTGTTGGTAAAACACTAGTTTCAAGTGCGCTGATTGACCGTGTTGTTGCGGATCTAGGTCGTGAGCTATGTGAAGTGCCTGTTGGTTTCAAATGGTTTGTAGACGGTCTGTACACTGGTAAGTTTGGTTTCGGCGGCGAAGAAAGTGCTGGTGCGTCATTCCTTCGTAAAGATGGCACGCCTTGGTCAACAGACAAAGATGGCATCTTGCTATGCCTTCTAGCAGCAGAGATCACTGCGGTAACGGGTAAGAACCCTCAAGATTACTATGAAGAGCTAGCGGCGAAGCACGGTGAGTCGAAGTACAACCGTATTCAAGCTGTAGCAAATGGCCCACAAAAAGACGTATTGAAGAAGTTGTCACCAGAAATGGTTGCGGCTGAAACTCTAGCAGGTGATGCGATCACTGCTCGTCTAACGCATGCACCAGGCAATGGTGCTGCGATTGGTGGCCTTAAAGTAACGACAGCTAACGGTTGGTTCGCTGCTCGTCCATCAGGTACAGAAGATATCTACAAGATTTACTGTGAAAGCTTCAAAGGTGAAGAACATCTGAAACAAATCGAAGCTGAAGCACAAGAAATAGTTAATCAAGTATTTGCAGCCGCTGGTTTGTAAAACATCCAATGGTCAATGTATCTAGCAAAGGGTTGATGTGAAAACATCAACCCTTTCATGTTTAAGTGCCCCGAACCGCTTTATCTCCGGGCCATGAATCTGGTACCACAAACCAGAATTGACCGTCTTCCGTTTGTGCGTGTATGAATCGATCTAAAGGCTTTTCAATAGGTTGAGAGAAATCGTCTGTACCGATCGCCCAGCATGGTTTATGTAAATGATAAAGTGGTTTACCAATTAAATCCCATTGACTTTGATAGCACCAGTAACCACTAATCTGACTTGGATTTAATTCATAACCCAAGCACTCCTTAGGAGTTGGCTCTGGAGTAAACGGATTAATATAGAGTCGTCCTTGCATCATTAGGCGCTCTTCTGGAGAGTCGTTTAAAGGAATTATTTTTTGAAATTCCGGGCGATCGCTCATTTTCAGCTGATGCGTGAGCATTCTATCCAATTTTGCATGTAACTGGTCGTGAGCATTCGGGCCATACCAAATGCCGTTGTAAAGAAGATAAAACTTAATCGCCACTTCCCAATGTTCTATCTGATTTGATTCTGTATTCCTCAACACCAAATCGACAGCACCAATGGTCTTACCTTCAGCGTCGTTTAACTGAATTTCTTCGGCAATAATCTGATATCGTTCTGAATTAGAAAGAGCCGCAGTGCATAGGTGCTGATATAAAAAACCCAGTCTCGGATTACCATTGTATTGTTCTGAGCTATTCAAAGGTTTGACCGAGACATCTTCTAAGGTTGCAAACGGAGGGCGTAACTTGAAAAGCGGAGGTGAAGTGGCGATCCATTGGTAAAAGCGTTGCAGTTGGTTCATCCGTATCCCTAAATTTATGGTGAGGCGACAAGCTTTGTTATTGTAACTAAATTTGCTTTTGAGGGTAGGGTGGCTAGCATCGATATTAGGGTTCGAGATACACTTTAAAGACCTAAATGATATCAAGGTGCCAGATGTCAAAAACGTTGTTGTATCAACTAGGTTGCACTCTTTCGTCTGATTCCATCGAGAGGTTATTTAGGTTTACATGCGCTAGAAATTGGAAGTAATAATGAATAACTTAAAGCTAGAACAGATTTTTAATGACAAACTGTCACCGCAGTTAATTAAAGATTACGCGCCAAATGGGTTACAGGTAGAAGGGAAATCAGCGGTAAAGCGTGTTATCACTGGCGTAACCGCCTCTCAAGCCTTAATCGATAAAGCGATTGAGCTTAATGCAGACGCATTGCTTGTTCATCATGGCTATTTTTGGAAAGGTGAGCCTGAGCCAATTCGTGGCATGAAAGGTAAACGAATTCGTAGCCTGATCAAAAATGATATCAACTTATATGGTTATCACCTTCCTCTAGATATTCATCCAGAGCTAGGCAACAACGCTGAATTAGCTCGCTTACTTGAAATCGAAGTAGAAGGTGGGCTTGAAGGGCACCCTCAGTCAGTTGCTATGTTTGGGCGCTTGAAAAAGCCGATGTCTGGTGTTGAATTTGCGAGTAAGATCAACCAAGTTCTTGCTAGAGAGCCTCTGCATATCGCTCCAGAGAATACCGATAAGATGATTGAGACAGTCGGCTGGTGCACTGGTGGAGGGCAGGATTTCATTGAACTTGCTGTACAGCACGGGCTGGATGCATTTATCTCTGGAGAAATTTCAGAGCGCACCACTTATACCGCTCGTGAAATGGACATTCATTACTTTGCTGCAGGTCATCATGCTACTGAGCGTTATGGTGTTCAGGCCTTAGGCAAATGGCTAGCGGATGAATATGGCCTACATGTGGAGTTTATCGATATTGATAATCCGGTTTAGCGTTTTCCATTAATAACGTTAAACGCAAAAAAGAAAAAAGGGTTGAGACGAAAATCTCAACCCTTTTGTTTGTCTATCTTCGTACTAAAAGATCATTCACGTTCGTGAAGTGGAGAAAACTCACGTTGTGTTTCGCCAGTGTATAGCTGACGAGGACGACCGATGCGGTTCAGTGGATCGCTGTGCATTTCGTTCCAGTGAGCAATCCAGCCGATGGTACGAGAAATCGCGAAGATAACCGTAAACATAGAAACTGGAATACCAATCGCTTTAAGAATGATACCTGAGTAGAAGTCTACGTTCGGGTACAGCTTCTTAGACACGAAGTACTCATCAGAAAGCGCAATGCGCTCAAGTTCCATTGCAACGTCTAGCAGAGGATCTTGAATGTTTAGCTCTTTGAGAACTTCATGACACGTTTCGCGCATTACTGTCGCACGTGGGTCGTAGTTCTTGTAAACGCGGTGACCAAAGCCCATTAAGCGGAATGGGTCATCTTTGTCTTTCGCGCGGTCTACATATTCAGGGATGTTATCGACGCTGCCAATCTCTTCTAGCATTCTCAAGCAGGCTTCGTTTGCACCACCGTGAGCAGGTCCCCAAAGGGATGCAATGCCAGCGGCAATACATGCAAATGGGTTCGCACCAGAAGAGCCAGCTAGGCGTACAGTTGATGTCGACGCATTCTGTTCATGATCCGCGTGTAGAGTGAAAATCTTATCCATCGCACGGGCAACTACAGGATTTACTTCATACTCTTCGCAAGGGTTTGCGAACATCATATGCAAGAAGTTCTCAGCGTAGCTAAGGTCGTTACGAGGGTAAATAAATGGCTGACCGATAGAGTATTTGTAACACATCGCCGCCAGTGTTGGCATTTTTGACAGCAGACGGTACGCTGCAATTTCGCGGTGTTCGTCGTTGTTAATGTCAAGAGAGTCGTGATAGAAGGCTGCAAGTGCTCCAACTACACCACACATTACCGCCATTGGATGAGCATCGCGTCGGAAGCCATGGAAAAAGCTTGCGATTTGCTCGTGCACCATTGTGTGACGAGTAACGGTCGTTTTGAATTGCTCGTATTGTTCTCGGGTAGGGGCTTCACCATAAAGAAGGATGTAACATACTTCTAAGTAATCTGCGTTATTGGCTAATTGATCAATCGGGAAACCGCGGTGCAAAAGAATACCTTTGCCGCCATCGATGTACGTGATTGATGATTCACAAGATGCAGTGGCAAGAAAACCTGGGTCAAAAGTAAAGTAACCATTGGCTCCCAGCTTACGAACGTCAATTACAGGTGTACCTAGCGTACCGTCCATAATTGGCAGTTCGATTGGCGCTTGACCTTCAACATGAAGGGTCGCTTTCTTATCCGCCATAACAATCTCCTTTGTTTATTATTTAATCCGTCCAGGATGTTTATGTGCCATTTTTGTACTGTTGTTAAAGCTTAAAGTCAATTTTTCTCCATCTTTGTGTGCACTTGTTATGATTTTTCTCATGAAAATCGTTAAAAATCTGTTCTATGTAGCATAATTTGTTACACCAATTGTATTAGAATGTTGCTCGCCGTATATTGGCAAAGAAAATTTTAGTTAAATCCTTATAAATTCGGGGCTAGAAACAAAGAGTGAGGTTTGTTGCTGGATTCCGTTTGTTAACAACTTGTTTACAATTATCTGAGTGGTTACTCGCGATATTTATTAAATAGATGTTAACTTTTGTACGTTTGGAAGCTGAAATTGGTTATAACAATAAATGCTCAATGGAGCTGAGTGAGCAAGCCCGTGAAAGAAAGAAAGTCAAGACCTGTTAATTTAGATTTACAGACCATCCACTTTCCTATCACAGCAATCGCATCCATCCTACACCGTGTGTCTGGGGTAATTACGTTTGTTGCGGTGGGTATATTACTGTGGTTACTATCCATTTCTCTGTCATCCCCAATGGGTTTTATGGAAGCCGCTGACATCGTCGATAGCTTCTTCGTAAAATTCATCCTGTGGGGAATTCTTACTGCACTTGCCTACCACATCGCAGGTGGTATCCGTCACTTATTGATGGATCTAGGTCACTTTGAAGAACTAGATTCAGGCACGATGAGCGCTAAAGTCGCGTTTGGTGCAACAGCAGTATTATCATTATTGGCGGGGATCTTGGTATGGTAAAACACGTATCTTCATTTGGTCGTAATGGTGTACACGATTTCCTACTAATTCGTGCAACTGCAATCATTATGACGCTATACACGATTTATCTGATTAGCTTCTGTGCATTTTCAGATATCTCTTACGCATCTTGGACCCAATTCTTTGGTGGTACCTTCACTAAAGTATTCACCATGTTGGCACTTGTCTCGATCCTGATTCACGCATGGGTTGGTTTGTGGCAGGTATTAACTGATTACATTAAGTGCGCGAAACTACGTGGCGCACTACAACTTGGTGTTATTGCCGTGCTATTCGGCTATGTCTTCTCTGGTCTATTTATTCTGTGGGGTGCGTAAGTGTCTATTCCAGTTCGTGAGTTTGATGCCGTAGTAATCGGCGCTGGTGGTGCAGGTATGCGCGCTGCACTACAAATTTCAGAACAAGGCCTATCATGTGCTTTGTTGTCAAAAGTATTTCCAACACGTTCTCATACTGTGTCTGCACAGGGCGGCATTACCGTTGCTCTGGGTAACTCGCACAAAGACGATTGGCAATGGCACATGTACGATACCGTTAAAGGTTCCGACTACATCGGTGACCAGAACGCGATTGAATACATGTGTAAAAATGGTCCTGAGTCAGTTATCGAGCTTGAAAAAATGGGTCTTCCATTCTCTCGCTTCGATAACGGTACCATCTACCAACGTCCATTCGGTGGTCAATCTAAAGAGTTTGGTGGTGAGCAGGCTGCTCGTACAGCCGCTGCTGCAGACCGTACTGGTCACGCACTTCTTCACACGCTTTACCAGCAAAACGTAAAACACAAAACAACCATCTTCTCGGAGTGGTACGCTTTGGATCTTGTGAAAAACCAAGACGGCGCAATCATGGGTTGTACTGCGATTTGTATGGAAACGGGTGAAATCTGTTACTTCAAATCAAAAGCAACCATTCTAGCTACAGGTGGTGCAGGTCGTATTTACGCATCGACCACTAACGCGCACATCAACACGGGTGATGGCGTTGGTATGGCACTTCGCGCAGGCGTTCCAATGCAAGACATGGAAATGTGGCAGTTCCACCCAACAGGTATTGCTGGCGCGGGTGTTCTAGTGACGGAAGGTTGTCGTGGTGAAGGTGGTTACCTTCTAAATAAAGATGGTGAACGCTTCATGGAGCGCTACGCACCAAACGCGAAAGACCTTGCTGGTCGTGACGTGGTTGCTCGTTCAATGATGATTGAAATTCGTGAAGGCCGCGGCTGTGATGGTCCTTGGGGTCCACATATCAAGTTGAAACTTGATCACCTTGGTAAAGAAGTACTCGAATCACGTCTACCAGGTATCTGTGAACTGTCTCGTACATTTGCACACGTTGACCCAGTGAAAGAGCCAATTCCAGTAATTCCAACTTGTCACTACATGATGGGTGGTGTACCTACTCAAGTCTCTGGCCAAGCAATTAAGCAGAAGGCCGACGGTAGCGAGATGGAAGTACAAGGCCTTTACGCATGTGGTGAGATTGCTTCTGTATCGGTACACGGTGCTAACCGTCTGGGCGGCAACTCATTACTAGACTTGGTCGTATTTGGTCGTGCTACTGGCTTGCACCTTGGCGAAACGCTAGCAGCGCAAGCAGAAGCTCGTCCTGCAACAGAATCTGATATTGAAGCGTCTCTAGCGCGTACTATGCGTTGGGAAAACAGCACTGGTGGTGAAGATCCAGTTCAGATTCGTAAAGACCTACAAGCATGCATGCAAAACAGCTTCTCGGTATTCCGTGAAGGCGATGCGATGGCAACCGGTCTAGAAGAGTTGAAAGTGATTCGCGAACGTTTGAAAGATGCGCATCTAGCGGACAAGTCTTCAGAGTTCAACACGCAGCGTATTGAGTGTCTAGAACTTGATAACCTGATGGAAACCGCGTTTTCAACTGCCGTTGCAGCAAACTACCGTACAGAGAGTCGTGGCGCACATGCTCGTTTCGATTTCCCTGAGCGTGATGATGAGAACTGGCTATGCCACTCTATCTACAATCCGGAAACAGAAGCGATGACTAAGCGTGATGTGAACATGACGCCAACGCATCGTGAAGCTTTCCCGCCGAAAGTACGTACATACTAAAGGGAGGATACGACTATGAAATTAAACTTCTCTTTATACCGTTACAATCCGGATGTGGATACCAAGCCTTACATGAAGGAGTATACCCTTGAGGTAGACGAAGGCTCAGACATGATGGTTCTTGATGCATTGATTCTGCTAAAAGAGCAAGATCCAAGCATCGCGTTCCGTCGCTCATGCCGTGAAGGGGTATGTGGTTCTGACGGTTTGAATATGAATGGTAAAAACGGCCTAGCGTGTATCACACCGTTATCTGCTCTACAAGGCGATAAGATAGTTATTCGTCCACTACCAGGGTTACCTGTCGTGCGCGATCTTATCGTTGACATGACGCAGTTCTATGATAACTATGCGAAAGTTAAACCATTCTTGATTGATGATGGTGCATTACCACCATCACGTGAGAACCTACAATCGCCTGATGATCGTGCGCATTTAGATGGATTGTACGAATGTATCATGTGTGCATGTTGTACAACGTCTTGCCCATCATTCTGGTGGAACCCTGATAAATTCATCGGCCCAGCTGGTCTTCTTGCAGCGTACCGTTGGCTAATTGATAGCCGCGATACGGCAACAGATGAACGTTTGTCTGATCTTGATGATGCATTTAGCGTTTTTCGTTGCCATGGCATCATGAATTGTGTAAGTGTTTGTCCTAAGGGATTAAATCCGACGAAAGCCATCGGTCACATTAAGTCGATGTTGGTTAATCGTTCGGTTTAATTTGCTCGCTCTTAGGAATGTCGCAGTGTTGCGGATCACCCGATATGACCGCTTCACTGCTTCAGTAATATTCGAGTAAAGAATACAAAAATTGCCGACCGTATTTTTAGTCGGCTCTTATAGCTCGGCAAAGACCGAAGCAAACGTGAAAACTACTGGTTAAGGGAAAATATGCACAACGGCGTGATGAAGGCATGGCTCGAGTCTTCACACTTGGCTGGCGCCAATGCAACGTATGTAGAGGACCTCTACGAACTGTATCTAAGTGATCCCGATCTGGTAAGTGAGGAGTGGAAACGTGTTTTTGAAGGCTTGCCTAAGCCATCAGAAGAAGTGGCAGAACAACCACATTCACGTGTCCGTGACTACTTCCGACGACTCGCTAGAGAAACAAAGCATTACAATGTCCAAGTTAGTGACCCAGATGTCGATGCAAAACAAGTAAAAGTTCTACAGCTAATCAACGCATACCGTTTCCGCGGACATGAAGCTGCAGAATTAGACCCACTAGGTCTATGGCAACGCCCAACCGTGGCGGAGTTAGACCCTGCTTTTCATAATCTTACCGAAGATGACTTCGAAGAAACTTTCAACGTAGGTTCTTTTGCTGTTGGGCAAGAAACCATGAAGTTGAAAGATATCTATGAAGCCCTCAACAAAACTTATTGCGGTTCCATCGGTGCTGAATACATGCACATGACTGACACAGAGCAAAAGCGTTGGATTCAGCAACGCCTTGAGTCTGTCGTAGGCCAGCCATCATTCAACAAAGATGAGAAGCGCACATTCCTAGAAGAGCTAACAGCCGCTGAAGGTTTGGAGCGTTACCTCGGGGCGAAATTCCCAGGTGCAAAACGTTTCTCTTTAGAAGGTGGTGATGCGCTGATTCCGATGACGAAAGAGTTGATCCGTCATGCGGGTACAAGTGGAATGCGTGAAGTGGTTATCGGTATGGCTCACCGCGGTCGTTTGAACATGCTGGTGAACGTCCTTGGTAAGAAACCTCAAGACCTGTTTGATGAGTTCGCCGGTAAACACGACGAAACTTGGGGGACGGGTGATGTGAAGTATCACCAAGGTTTCTCTGCTGATTTTGCGACTCCAGGCGGTGATGTTCACTTAGCACTTGCATTTAACCCATCGCACCTAGAAATCGTAAACCCGGTAGTCATGGGCTCAGTTCGAGCACGTCAAGACCGCTTGGGTGATAATCAAGGTAGCAAAGTACTTCCTATCACCATCCACGGTGATTCTGCAATCGCTGGTCAGGGTGTGGTTGCCGAAACGTTCAACATGTCTCTTGCTCGTGGGTTCCAAGTTGGTGGTACGGTACGTATCGTCATCAACAACCAAGTAGGCTTTACGACGTCTAATCCTCGTGACACGCGTTCTACGATGTACTGTACCGATATCGCGAAGATGGTGCAGGCGCCAATTTTCCATGTAAATGCAGATGACCCAGAAGCAGTTGCTTTTGTTACTCGCATTGCATTGGATTACCGTAACGAGTTCAAGCGTGATGTCGTGATCGATCTTGTATGTTACCGTCGCCACGGTCACAATGAGGCGGATGAGCCAAATGCGACTCAGCCTTTGATGTACCAGAAAATCAAAAAGCATCCTACACCACGCAAATTGTATGCAGATGTTCTGATCGATAAAAATGAATCAGATATCGAGACAGCGACTCAGTTAGTCAATGAGTATCGCGATGCATTAGATCGCGGTGAAGTGGTTGTTAAAGAATGGCGTCCAATGGCGTTGCACTCTGTAGACTGGTCCCCTTACTTAGGGCACGAATGGGATATGGAGTGGGATTCAAAATACGACAAGACACGCCTTATTGAGCTAGGCAATCGTCTGTGTCAGTACCCAGAAAGCCATAAACTGCAAAGCCGTGTTAATAAGCTATACAACGATCGTCTAGCAATGATGACCGGTGAAAAAGCTATTGACTGGGGTATGGCTGAAACATTGGCATATGCTACATTGGTTGACGATGGCAAGCGTATTCGTCTTTCTGGTCAGGACTCGGGTCGTGGTACTTTCTTCCACCGTCACTCGGTTCTTCATAACCAAACCGATGCAAGCACTTACATTCCATTAGCGAATATTCATGACAACCAAGGGCCATTCCAAGTCTTTGACTCAGTATTGTCAGAAGAAGCTGTGTTGGCGTTTGAATACGGTTACGCAACAGCCGAACCAGGTGGTTTAACTATCTGGGAAGCACAGTTTGGTGATTTTGCCAACGGTGCACAAGTTGTTATCGACCAGTTTATCTCGTCAGGCGAGCAAAAGTGGGCGCGTTTGTGCGGTCTTACTATGCTTCTACCTCATGGTTATGAAGGTCAAGGTCCTGAGCACTCATCTGCACGTTTAGAGCGTTACCTTCAGCTTTGTGCTGAGCAAAATATGCAGGTTGTGGTTCCTTCAACACCGGCTCAGGTGTACCACATGATTCGTCGTCAGGTTGTACGCCCAATGCGTCGACCTCTCATTGTTATGTCACCGAAATCTTTGCTGCGCCACCCTCTATGTACTTCAACGATTGAAGACTTGGCGGATGGTACATTCCAATCTGCAATTCCAGAAGTAGATGATTTAGAACCAAGCAAAGTGAAACGTGTCGTGTTCTGTGCTGGTAAGGTTTACTTTGACCTACTAGAGCAGCGCCGTAACAACGAGCAAGACGATGTTGCTATCGTGCGTATTGAACAGCTTTACCCATTCCCAATGGAAGAAGTACAAACAGCAATTGCTCAATACACTAACGTTGAAGACTTCGTGTGGTGTCAGGAAGAACCTCAGAACCAAGGTGCTTGGTACTGTAGCCAACATAACTTCCGTGCCGCTATTCCTGCAGGTGCAAATCTTAAATACGCAGGTCGCCCAGCTTCTGCTTCGCCAGCAGTTGGCTACATGTCGGTGCACTTGAAACAACAAAAAGCGTTGGTTGAAGACGCTCTGAACGTGAACTCAAAAACTTCGAATTAAGAACTAGAAGTTAAAGGAAGAAACAGATATGACAATTGAAATTCTGGTTCCAGATTTACCTGAATCAGTTGCTGATGCAACCGTAGCGACATGGCACAAACAACCGGGCGACGCAGTAGAGCGTGACGAGGTTTTGGTTGACATCGAAACAGACAAAGTTGTGCTAGAAGTTCCAGCTCCGGAAGCTGGCGTTTTAGAAGCTATTGTTGAAGCAGAAGGTGCGACAGTACTTTCTAAACAAATCATTGCTAAATTGAAGCCAGGCGCAGTTGCAGGTGAACCAACTGCAGACAAAACAGAAGGTACTGAAGCATCTCCTGATAAGCGTCACAAAGCTGCGCTTAGCGAAGAAAGTAATGACGCACTAAGCCCAGCAGTGCGCCGTTTATTGGCTGAACATGGCTTAGAAGCAAGCCAAGTGAAAGGCACTGGTGTTGGTGGTCGTATTACGCGCGAAGATATTGAAGCGCATCTTGCGAACGCTAAATCTGCGTCAAAAGAAGACTCGCCAGCAGTGGTTGACGTGCCGGCAGCGGCTCGCAGTCAGAAGCGTGTTCCAATGACTCGCCTTCGTAAGACAGTTGCTAACCGTCTGCTAGAAGCGAAGAACAACACGGCAATGCTAACGACGTTTAACGAAGTGAACATGAAACCAATCATGGACCTTCGTAAGCAGTACAAAGATCAGTTCGAAGAGCGTCACGGTATTCGTTTGGGCTTCATGTCTTTCTACGTGAAAGCAGTAACAGAAGCGCTTAAGCGTTACCCAGAAGTAAATGCTTCGATTGATGGCGATGACATTGTTTACCACAACTACTTCGACATTAGCATGGCGGTATCAACGCCACGTGGTCTAGTTACACCTGTCCTAAAAGACTGTGACAAGCTTGGTTTCGCTGATGTTGAAAAAGGCATCAAAGAGCTGGCTATTAAAGGTCGTGATGGCAAGCTAACGGTAGACGAGCTAATGGGCGGTAACTTCACTATCACAAACGGTGGTGTGTTCGGTTCACTAATGTCTACACCAATTATCAACCCACCTCAATCAGCGATTCTTGGTATGCATAAGATCCAAGAGCGTCCGATGGCAGTGGATGGCAAAGTTGAAATCTTGCCGATGATGTACCTAGCGTTATCTTACGATCACCGCCTAATTGATGGTCGTGAATCAGTTGGCTTCCTAGTAACGATTAAAGAGTTACTAGAGGACCCAGCACGTCTCCTATTAGACGTTTAATATCGCTAAAACGTCTAGTTATCGTAGGTAGCTAGACGTTAAAAATTTCAATGGCTAGACTAGCTCAACGTTTGGCCTTCATTTGAATCCTTCAGTATGAGAACTCATGATAAAGGATTGATTTGAGAAGACCCTACAGACGTACAAGCAGCCAAGACTGCAGCGTTATGGAAATAATAAATCCCTTAAGGGAAAAACAAACGGAATATCGAAATGAATTTGCATGAATACCAAGCCAAACAGCTGTTTGCAGAATTCGGTTTGCCTGTGCCAGAAGGCTACGCGTGTGATACACCACAAGAAGCTTTTGAAGCCGCAGGCCGTATCAGTACAGCCAAGAAAGTAGTTAAATGTCAGGTTCACGCTGGTGGCCGTGGTAAAGCGGGTGGCGTAGAGCTACACGATACAAAAGAAGGCGTTAAAGAGTTTGCACAGAAGTGGTTAGGTAAAAACCTAGTGACTTACCAAACTGACGCTAACGGTCAGCCAGTAACAAAAATCCTTGTTGAAGAAGCTTCAAATATTGCGAACGAACTATACCTAGGTGCGGTAGTTGACCGTGCTAGCCGTAAGATCGTTTTCATGGCTTCTACCGAAGGTGGTGTGGAAATTGAAAAAGTTGCGGAAGAAACGCCGGAACTCATCCACAAAGCAGCAATTGACCCACTAGTAGGTCCACAAGCTTACCAAGGTCGTGAGCTAGCGTTCAAACTTGGTCTTGAAGGCGACCAAATCAAACAATTCGTTAAGATCTTTATGGGTCTTGGCACTATGTTCTCTCAGTACGACCTTGCTCTGCTAGAGATCAACCCACTTGTGATTACTGGCGAAGGCAACTTGCTATGTCTTGACGGTAAGATCAACATCGACTCAAACGCACTGTACCGTCAGCCTAAGCTTCGTGAAATGCACGATCCTTCACAAGAAGATGAGCGTGAAGCACACGCAGCTCAGTGGGAGCTGAACTACGTAGCACTAGACGGTAACGTTGGCTGTATGGTTAACGGTGCAGGCCTAGCAATGGGTACGATGGATATCGTAAACCTACACGGCGGCAAACCAGCTAACTTCTTAGATGTAGGTGGCGGCGCGACGAAAGAGCGTGTTGCTGAAGCATTCAAGATCATCCTATCTGATGACAATGTGAAAGCGGTACTTGTTAACATCTTCGGTGGTATTGTACGTTGTGACATGATCGCAGAAGGTATTATCGGTGCGGTTAAAGAGGTAGGCGTAAGCGTACCTGTTGTTGTTCGTCTAGAAGGTACTAACGCAGACCTAGGTCGCGAAGTTCTTGCTAATTCTGATGTTGATATCATTGCTGCTGAGTCGCTAACTGATGCTGCTCAGAAAGTTGTTGCTGCTGCGGAGGCTAAATAATGTCTGTATTAATTAACAAAGACACTAAAGTAATCTGTCAGGGTTTCACTGGTGGTCAAGGTACTTTCCACTCAGAGCAAGCTATCGCATACGGTACGCAAATGGTTGGTGGTGTGTCTCCAGGTAAAGGCGGCCAAACTCACCTAGGTCTTCCTGTATTCAACACAGTTCGTGAAGCAGTAGAAGCGACTGGTGCAACAGCGACAGTCATCTACGTACCAGCACCTTTCTGTAAAGATGCAATCCTAGAAGCGATTGACGCGGGTATCGAGCTAATCGTAACGATTACTGAAGGTATCCCTACTACAGATATGATCGACGTAAAAGTGAAGCTAGAAGAAACTGGCGTTCGCATGATTGGTCCTAACTGTCCGGGCGTTATCACTCCTGATGAGTGTAAGATCGGTATCATGCCTGGTCACATCCACAAGAAAGGCAAAGTAGGTATTGTATCTCGTAGCGGTACTCTAACTTACGAAGCAGTTAAGCAAACCACTGACGAAGGTTTCGGCCAGTCTACTTGTGTTGGTATCGGTGGTGACCCAATCCCGGGTTCAAACTTCATTGATATCCTAAAACTGTTCCAAGAAGACCCTGAGACAGAAGCGATCGTTATGATTGGTGAGATCGGTGGTACTGCAGAAGAAGAAGCAGCAGCATACATTAAAGAAAATGTAACGAAGCCAGTGGTTTCTTACATTGCTGGTGTAACTGCGCCTCCTGGTAAGCGTATGGGCCATGCTGGTGCGATTATCTCTGGTGGTAAAGGTACTGCTGAAGACAAATTCGCTGCACTAGAAGCGGCTGGCGTTAAAACTGTGAAATCTCTAGCAGAGATTGGCCAAGGTCTACGTGAAGTGACGGGTTGGTAATCGACCACACTACTTAATAAGTATTAAAAAGCCTGCGACTTCGCAGGCTTTTCTTTTTCCGTTTCCGTGGGTTTATGTTTGTTGTTAGCAAGGTCTTTCGCGTTTAATGCTCATGCGATTATGCTTTGCTTTTAATCAGCTGGCTCAGCATAAATAAGGATGTTGCGCTGATCACTACGGAAGGGCCGGCCGGTGTATCGAAGTGCCATGATAGGCTAAGCCCCATCAGTACTGCCACTGAGCCAATAATGGATGCGAACAATGCCATTTGCTCTGGTGATGAAGAGACTTTACGTGCTGTTGCTGCTGGGATAATTAGGAGCGAAGTCATGATCAACGCGCCAACGAACTTCATACCTACTGCGATTACTACACCCACCATTAGCATTAACACCAATCTAACTAAGTCTGTATTCACGCCCTCAACAGCGGCAAGTTCTTCACTAACAGTGCTAGAAAGCAGTGGGCGCCAGAAGACGTACAAACACGCGCTTACCGCAACAACACCTGCGTAAATAAACATCAGATCTTGTGGAGAGACGGCAAGTAAGTCCCCAAATAGGTAGCTCATTAAATCGACGCGCACGTTTTCCAAAAAGCTAACCGATACTAAACCGATAGAGAGTGCACTGTGTGCCAAGATACCTAACAACGTGTCTGTAGCCACAAGTTGTTGCTTTTGCAGAGTGACAAGCAAAACGGCCAGAGCTAAACAGCAGACGAGTAGCGCAAGGTAGAGATTTACGTTGAGCAAGAAGCCCAGCGCTAGGCCCATTAACGATGCATGAGCTAGGGTATCTCCGAAGTAAGCCATTTTACGCCAAACGACAAATGACCCAAGTGGACCGGCAATGATCGCGATACCAATACCAGCAAGAATAGAAGGTAGGAGAAACTCAATCATGATGGTGATGTCCGTGTTTATGGTGGGAGCATGATGTCGCATCACCGCTTACTGGCGTTCCGGATAAATCGTGATGATGGTGCTCATGGTCGTGATGATAAAACGCGAGAGACTCTCTCGCAGCATTGCCAAATAGTGCGATGTAAGAAGGGTGCTGAGTAATAGTGGCAGGTGAACCTGAGCAGCAAACATGGTGATGCAGACAAATAACATCGTCCGTTTTCGCCATCACTAAATGTAAGTCATGCGACACCATAAATACGCCACAATCAAAGCGGTGACGAATGCTCTCAATTAAGTCATAGAGATCGATTTGACCTTGGATATCCACACCCTGAGCTGGTTCGTCTAATACCAACAGCTGAGGACGCTGAAGCAGAGCGCGAGCCAGTAACACTCGTTGGTTTTCACCACCGGATAAGCGATGCATATTACTATTAAGTAAATGTTCAGCGCCAACAAGCCTTAATGCATCAATGCACTCCTGCTTACTGTATTTTCCTGCTAAATTTAGAAAGCGGGTTACATTCAATGGAAGGGAGTCATTGAGCTTCAACTTTTGAGGAACGTAACCAATTTTCAGTTTTCTTTGTCGGTTCAACTTGCCGCTAGTTGGCTTTTGAAGACCTAAGATAACTTTGACTAACGTTGATTTTCCCGCTCCATTGGGACCAATTAGGGTAGTTATTTTGCCCTTTTCTAATTCCATACTAATGTTATCGAGAACTCTGCGGCCATCGAACTCGACGCATAACTGCTCAAGATGGACTAAGGAAGACATGAATGAAACTCATTTGCAAATCAATAATGTTATAATGTAACATTATCTCACTTTCCACGCCATATCCCAAGTAAAACTATGAAAAGAGCATTAATTCTTGCTGCCTCAGCCATGTTAACACTGCCAGCACAGGCAGTAACGGTACTGACGAGTATCAAACCTATTCAGTTGTTAGTAACAGAGCTTACTCAAGGAGTAACTTCACCAGACGTGCTATTGCAGTCTAACACATCACCCCATGACTATGCTTTGCGTCCATCGGATGTAAAAAAGGTCGCTTCGGCTGATTTGGTTATCTGGTACGGACATGATCTTGAACCGTTTCTAGAGAAAGTTGTTTCGGATAGATCGAATACTTTGACTATTAGTCAAATTCCAAATCTAGAATTGCGTGAATTTGATAGTGAGCACAACCATGACCATGATGGGCACGATCATGGCTCACATGATCCGCACTTTTGGCTAGGTGTAAGCCAAGCACAACAAGTGGCCAAGGCTGTTGTGAATCAACTTGTATCACTTGATCCGGAAAATGCAGCTCAATATCAAGCGAACCTCAAAAAGTTTGAACTCGAGCTAAAAGACACTGACCAACAGATAAAGCAGAAGCTGGCACCAGTAAAAAACAAAGGTTACTTTGTATTCCATGATGCTTACGGTTATTTCGAAGATCGTTATGAACTAAATCAAATGGGGCATTTTACTGTGAGCCCAGAACGCAAGCCAGGAGCGAAGACCTTAATTCAAATTCGTCAAAAGCTAAGTGGTGGAGATGTGGCTTGTGTATTTTCTGAACCTCAGTTTACCCCGGCTGTCGTTCAGAGCGTAATGAGAGGCAGTGATGTCGCTAAAGGCGAGCTTGACCCGTTAGGGAGTACAATTGAAGCAAAACCTGGCAGTTACTTTACTTTTCTCAACAATATGGCGAATAGTTTTGAGCAATGCTTGAACAAAAAGTCAGATTAAGTGCTGTCGTAATGTAGGAGTAGTCTTTTTAACGTGATCCAGTAGTAAGAATTACAACCTTTGGTAAGGCGAGCCTTTTCTCAGAAAGTAATTGAGATATCATTACCAATAATTATCAGCTCAAAATAACCGTATCAATCCATGTTTTACAAACGATGAACGGTCACTTTCTGAGCACAAATTGATACAAAAGGTTTTCGTCTTGCTACGCCAATTAGCCCTTGCTCTGTTGGGCTTTGTCTTATCCTACCAAGCATTTGCGCTTCATAATGCAAATGCAATCTTTTACCCTTTGCCAACTCAGGCAAAGGGTACTTTTATCGCGGCTAAAAAGTTGTTCTTGGGTGAAAAGGGCGGTTTGTGGATTCATGACGTACACGGGAGAGTCCTGTTTTACGATGGTCAAACTATATTGCCTAAATCAGGTAGCTTCCTACAAACGTCGGCCAAGCAGTTGGCCTATCATAAAGGTGCTTTTTGGACCTTTATTGAAAATGAGGTCTATCGAACTTATCCAAATCAGGAGCGACGTTTAGTCTTTAGTTTAAATCCAGGCTCACAAATAAGAAAAATAGGGTCTTCAAAGAACTATATTTGGGTGAGTGATGGCGCGCATTTCTATACCTACAATATCGACACTAGCGAGTTAAACTCTTTCTCTCTATTGCAGCTCTATCAACATAGTAATAATAGCTACGTTTACATTAATGATGCGGTGCTAGTTGAAACGAAGTGGGCACTAGCAACGACTTCCGGCTTCTATCTTTCTGAAGGTGATAAGTTTGACCATGTCGCTGCCTCAGGTCAAAACTACATTGAGAAAGTCTATTATTCACACACGCGAAGAGAAATTTTGATAGGTACATTGCGTGGCGCTTTAATTTTCAACATTTACCAGCCTGATAAAGAAGTGATTAGAATTGGCGGCTCACATGTTTTGACATTCGCAGAGACAAATCAAGAGTATTGGGTGGGGACAGAGCATGGCCTTTATTTGTACTCATTTTTTTCAGGTGAGGTCACCGAAGTCGCGCCTGCAAGTTTTCTTGAGTTAGAGTTAGATAACACGAAGATTTATTCGTTGTTGAGTGACAATATGGGAGGGATGTGGATTGCGACTAACCAAGGTATTCGTTATTACTCGCTATTTAGTAAAAAATTTGAACGAGTGACCTTTAGTAGTTATGACTCACACACCCTATCAGGACGAATTCGGCAAACTATTGAAGGTCCTGATGGTGCGCTTTGGTTTGCTGATGACCGAAAGATTTATCGTTCAGGAAAGAGTGGGATTAACCAAGTCTTAGAGTTGGAGTCGCAGATCAATGAATTTGCGTTTCAAAACGGCATGCTTTGGCTTGCAACCTCAAAAGGGCTGGAAATATTTGAGCTAAATGGTCTCAACAAGATTACATTTCCTTATTTACAGGTTATGGCCGGACATGCCGTAGAGCATGTGACCGTTGATGGTGATGACCGTCTTTGGGTATCAAGCGGATACCATCTTTACAATGTTGATACTGCTGCACAAAGCGTACGAAACTTTGGAAGTGAGTGGCTAGTAAGTCAGTATTTGCCTGCTAAGGTTACGCGCCTATATGATACTGAAGATGCCCTATTAATAGGCACCGATCATGGCGTATACCAATACAGTAATGACAACATCCAGTTTATCCGTTTTTCAGAAAAGTTTGGTGAATCATTAGACATGACCACGGCGGTTGATGGCAGCCAGTGGTTTGCTTCATCTTATGGTGTGTTTAAAACTGATACACGAAGCGATGAAAAACGTGTTGTTGAAATGAGTGAGCCCAACGCCAGACCTGCTTGCTTGATCAGAGACAGGCAAGGTGTATGGTTAGCTTCCTCTGTCGGTTTAAGCTATTACCACCTTTCGGGTGAGTTAGTGAAACATTACTCATCGTCATCAGGCTTAATGAACAATGAGTTCCTCCCTGGTATTTGTAGCGTTATACAGCAGACAGAAATTGGTGAGCGAGAGCTTGTTCTGGGGTCGAAGTACGGACTCGTAAAAGCAGAAGCATCCAAGCTGCTTGTATCTAATCCCCCAGAGTCTAAGTTTATTGTTAGCCAAGTTGTGCTTGAAAATGAAGTTCTGCAAGTTGGTAGTGCCGATCTGAATGGGCTCACACTGCCATATGGATCTTCGCTGAGTTTTTTATTCGGTGTGATGCCAAAACCAGACAGTCAAAACTTGTACTATCGATTGAACAACGATGACCCATGGCAAACGTTAGAGGGGGGCCAACTGACACTCGAGCACCTTAGTTCCGGTGAATATCACTTGCAGGTCAGTAATGAGTCTCAAGTTGCCGCTGGAGTCGTTGGTTTAGAATCTCACTTTATCGTCCTTTATCCTTGGTATCTATCGCGATTTGCTGTTTTAGGCTTTGTCGTAGCTAGTATTGCGGTCGTTGCAGTACTCGTATTCTGGCGCTCGCGCTACGTTGTACAGGCTAACCGTGATCTAGCAGCTCAAGTGACCCTCAAAACGAATCAGTTAAGACATCAAAGTAGAGTGTTGCTTACGAGCAACCAGCAATTACGTAAACAGATTCAAGTTAGAAACCTACTCGTAGACCATGTAGCTCTATCCATAAAATCAAGCGTCGACTTTATTGTGGCGAAACTACCTATGCCTCTGGACACTGCGACAGAGGATCATTTGGCTAAAACGAATTGGCAGTTAAATGAACTCAAAAGCGTTCCAAGTGATGTAAGTGGTGGGAGTCAGAACTACAACTTGAGTCAGATAACTCAGTCAGTGGTTGATGTATGGCAAGATGACTTTGCAAAAGCGGGTATTTTGGTAGAGCTAGAAGATGAGAGTAAGCAGAGCCGGGTTGCTCTGGAAAGCTTTAATCTTGATGTTATTTTCAATAGCATTTTTGCCAATATCATCAAGCGCTCTTTCCGGGGTCAAACGGTTAGAATTATGCTAGAAAAGGGGCATGATATTGTGTCATTGAGCTTTCTTGATTACGGGACGCAATTACCTAATAAAGTCGCGACTGGGCTTCCATCTAACTTAAATCACTCTGAGTTGAGTATTGACCACCTTGCCCAACTAGTGACAACGAGTGGTGGTTATTTGGCTGTCTTCTCTTCTGATGCTCAAAACAAAGTCGAGATTACATGGCCATCTGCGAAGGAAAGTAGTTATCTGGATGAACCGCAGCAAGAACTCAATCCTGTAACTATTGCAGAAGATCAAGTCACACCAGAGAAAGAGTGGTTGCAAAAAGTCTATCAATTAGTGGCAGAGCATTACCATGATCCTGAATTTGGCACTGCGTCAGCCGCTAAAATGCTGTATATGTCTGAACGCTCTTTGCAGAGACGTTTTAAATCTGCCTCGTCAAGAACGTTAAAAGACTATGTCACAGAGGTTCGTTTAGAAACGGCGTGTGAACAGTTATTGGCGGGTGAGAAAATCAGTGAAGTCGCCTTTAACTGTGGCTTTAATGATCCATCTTACTTTAGCCAAAAGTTTAAGCTACATTTTGGTTTGCCCCCTTCCAAGTTTGCTTTGACTCAAGAAAGCCAAGAAATTAACTAGAAAACCTTCATTATAAGCTCCCTAGTTAATAGTTAAGATGCTGGGGAGCTGCATACAGTGCTCTATTATTGCTGCAGTTGCTAACGCAGTGAGTTTCATTGTTTCTTCATCACATCTAGCCTACAAATCCATTCTCAACACGTAAGCACGATCACGTTCTATCTGTTAGTCGCGATGTTCATAGCAATAAGCATAAATGGCTTCAAGAGAATGATTTACTAATAGTTGCAACAAATAAATGACAGTTGTATTGCTGTATCAAAAGAGCGTTGTTCATTTGGGTGAATGATGGTGTGCGACATTCGTGAAAACGAAAACTGTGTTGAAAAGATGAATAAGGTAAAGAAGTTTTGAAAGAGGTGAAAAAAAATATCGTGGTATAGCCGGGGGGACTATACCACGGGTGTCAAGGACACCTTCGCTTGCTGCCGGAGTGACATGTTGCCATGCCACCTCTGGAATTTATTAGAGAGGTTGCCCTCTCGATGGAGTAACTATACGAGAGGTTACTTATTTTTCTTATAAAAATAACGCCATGTTTATATGAGAAAAGCGACAACGTTTTGTTTTTTAATTAACCCACTGTTTTAATTTGCATTTTTTGTTTTCTATCTTGGTTTGTGACATTTTTGTTTCGTTAGGTGTCATTTTAAATTGTTAATTTTGACGTAAATAACGAGAGGAAATTTACGAAGTTAACGTTTGAAAGCGTGAAAACATTTACGGAATCTTTGATTTTACACAAGGATTGAAGGGGTATAGGGGAGTAATATTGGCAACCTAAACTTATTAAATAATAATATTTCTCATTAGCAATACTCTTAAGGGCCACTATGAAGTTATCAGAGATTAATCCTGGCGATACGGTGACGATTCGGTTGTTAGATGGTCTTTCATCAGATATCAGAAAGAAACTCATGGTAATGGGGCTGCTTCCCAATACAGAAGTCAAAGTGATTCGACGTGCGCCAATGGGCGATCCTTTACAAGTCGAAGTCCGTGGTGTGTCTGTCGCATTGCGAGAAACAATTGCTCAGAAAATTGAAGTGGAGCGAGTGTAATGCAATATCAAGTGCTAACCGTAGGTAACCCTAATAGTGGTAAAACGACGCTATTTAATGGTTTAACTGGCGCAAAACAGCAAGTTGGTAACTGGGCAGGCGTCACGGTTGAAAAGAAAACGGGACAATTCAAGCATGCTGGGGATGAGTTTTTGCTCACTGACCTTCCGGGTATTTACTCATTAGACAGCGGTAATGATAGTAATAGTATTGATGAATCCATCGCATCGCGTGCGGTTCTAACTCATCCTGCTGATCTCATTATTAACGTGGTGGATGCTACAAGTTTAGAGCGCAGCTTATATATGACGCTGCAACTTCGCGAACTTGGTCGCCCTATGATTGTTGTCCTCAACAAGATGGATGCGCTAAAGCGTGAACGTCAGATGATTAACGTTGCAGAGCTTGAGAAAACGTTAGGTTGTCCGGTTGTCAGTTTATCTGCAACCAATAAAACTCAAGTGGCAGAGTTTAAAGAAAAGCTTCATAAATCCATCGTTCAAGGAGTGCCACTTAAAGAATTGTCTTTGCATTACGGTGAGAAGATGGAGTCGGCAATTCAAACGGTTTCCGCACTTTTTAACGACCAAAACGTCGCTCATCGTGCACTAGCGATTCGTGCGCTTGAAAAAGACACAATGGTGCTCAATAGTCTTTCTGATATTGATAGAAGCAAAGTCTTGGAAGTCATTACGACGTTAGATTTGGATATCGATTTGCATGTCGCGGATACTAAGTACACGCATCTGCATGAACAGTGTAAAAAAGTTCGCCGAAGCGAAGGCAAGTTAAGTCGTAGTGTGACTGAAAGACTCGACCAGTTTATTTTGAACAAGTGGATTGGAATTCCTTTCTTCTTTGTTGTTATGTACCTGATGTTTATGTTCTCGATTAACATCGGTAGTGCATTTATCGACTTTTTTGACATTGGTGTGGGCGCATTGTTGGTTGATGGTGGGCATCACTTGTTAGACGGTCATTTGCCTGTGTGGTTAGTGACGGTTCTTGCTGATGGTATCGGTGGTGGTATCCAGACAGTTGCAACCTTCATTCCGGTTATCGCGTGTTTGTACCTCTTCCTAGCGGTACTTGAGAGCTCAGGTTACATGGCTCGTGCAGCATTCGTACTAGATAAAGTGATGCAGAAGATCGGCCTACCGGGCAAAGCATTTGTACCGTTGGTTCTTGGTTTCGGCTGTAACGTACCGTCAATCATGGCAACTCGTACTCTAGACCAAGAACGTGAGCGTAAACTGGCTGCCTCTATGGCACCATTTATGTCATGTGGTGCTCGTCTGCCTGTATACGCGCTATTCGCTGCGGCATTCTTCCCAGGTTCTGGCCAGAACATTGTATTCGCACTTTACCTACTTGGTATTGTGGCAGCGATCTTCACAGGTCTTTTCCTTAAGCACACGCTTTACCCAGGTAGCAGCGATAGCCTATTGATGGAAATGCCAGATTACGAGCTTCCGACGCTACAAAACGTGGTGATCAAAACTTGGCAAAAGCTAAAGCGCTTTGTACTTGGTGCAGGTAAAACCATCGTTATCGTTGTTGCTATTCTGAGTTTCTTCAACTCATTGGGGACTGATGGCAGTTTTGGTAACGAAGACAGCGAAAACTCTGTGCTTTCTAAAGCAGCGCAAGTTGTGACTCCAGTATTCTCACCAATCGGTGTTCAAGAAGACAACTGGCCAGCGACCGTAGGTATCATTACTGGTATCTTCGCAAAAGAGGCGGTAGTTGGTACGCTGAACAGTCTATACACTACGCCAAGCGACGGTGAAGACGCAGAATTTGATCTAATGGGCAGCCTAGAAGAGGCAGTAATGAGTATCCCTGAAAACTTAGCCGGTTTGAGCTACTCAGATCCACTAGGCATTGAAGTGGGTGACTTAACTGACTCAAATGCCGTTGCCGAAGAACAAGAAGTCGATGCTTCTATCTTCGGTAACATTAAATCGCAGTTTGCTTCTGGCAATGCCGCATTTGCTTACCTAATCTTTATCCTACTGTACACTCCTTGTGTGGCGGCGATGGGTGCTTACGTACGTGAGTTTGGTCATAAGTTCGCACGCTTTATCGCGGTTTGGACAATGGGCTTGGCTTACCTATGTGCGACGTTCTACAACCAATTGACGCATTTCGCAGATAGCCCAGTAACAAGTGGTATTTGGATGGCTGTGATCGTAGCTATCTTCTTTGGCACATACCGTGTGTTCAAACAAGTTGGTAAGAAACAAAACGGTGCATTAGAGGCGCAAGTAGCATGATTTTAAAAGAGCTTTATCAATACATTGCAGACAAAGGAACCGTCTCCCAGTCAGATCTGGCTAAACAGTTTGGGATGAGTGAAGATGGCGCCGACGCGATGTTAAACGTGTGGATTAAGAAGGGCAAAATTAGCCGCCTAGTCGACACTAATAAAGCTCATGACGTGACTCGTGTTCGCTACTCAGTGACTAAACAAGATGGTTTGTCTCTGACAGTCACCATGTAGCGACTATCAAAATTAGTCACCTAAAAATTATCACGTAAAAACGACAAAGCCGCATCAGCAATGATGCGGCTTTTATTTTGCTGGTTATTGTTTGTGAATACAGCGAAATTAATGTTCTTCAGAGTGTTTAGTCGCGCCTAACTCTAGGAACTTTAAACCAAGACTTAAAACTAAAATCGAAATAGGTAATGTTAAGATCGTCCAATCTAAGCTGTCGAAGTTAATCAGCACGAGCTCTAAGAACTTCACAAACAAGATCACGATGATGACTTCAGCCAAAATGTTTTTTAGATGGCCGATGTTTGGGGTTCTGATCCAATGCAAAACCGACTGCTCTTGTGTTTTCGCTTTAGCTTTGTTGGAAATAAATAGTGTGTAGATGCCGTGAGCAAAGATGAACAAAACTAGTGCGACAAGAAACGTATCCAGTGACTTGATCAAATAAGCGATCGCGATGTCTGCTTTATCTAAATGTGCGAGTGCTTCTGGAGGTGTTTGATTAAGAATGAAGACCGCAAATGCCGAATAGGTTTTTGCTGCACCCATAAGAAAAAGCAAGAATGAAGCAGCCATAGAACAGATAATGGCGATCCAGCTGACGTATCGGAATGTGTTGAAGACTTGTTTCATGATGACCCTCTCTAACTGAGCTGGTAGTCTAAACAAGTTTTATTTTAGTGATAATCCCAGAAAAATGAGAAAGATTGTTACAAATACGTATTAATCTTTCTCTGTCTATTTCAGCCGTATTCAAAGGCGAATTATTTTCGCTTACAGTGCTTATGCTTTTTGGAAAATAGAGCTCAGTGATAACACGTTCTTAATACGACCAAGCAATTCGTTTTGCTCTTCTTCTGTACGGAATTCACCTTTGGTGTACCCCCAAACCGGTCCCGGCCATGCGACGTCATCTTTGAAGCGAGCAATATGGTGAATGTGCAGCTGTGGCACCATATTACCTAGCGCACCAAGGTTTAGCTTGTCTGGACGGAATGTTGCTTCCAGTGCTTGGCTTACCGCTTGAGACTCTAGCAAAAACTGTTGCTGTTCTTGCATTGGCAAGTGGTGAAGCTCTTTTAGGTTTGCACGTTTTGGTACCAAGATAACCCATGGCACGGCATTGTCTTTATGCAGAAGTGCCACACACAGTGGGAAGTGACCGATAACGGTAGTGTCTTTTGCCAATTGAGGGTGCAGTTCAAAACTCATTATATTATCCGATTTGAATTGAATGACATCAGTATACGCCAGATAAAACAAAAGGTTGACGCTTTCACGCCAACCTTTCTAAATCGTCTCGATTCTAGAATCGCTTACATACGCTCTAGAGTATCAATACCTAGTAGAGACAGACCTTGCTTGATGGTCTTCGCTGTTAGCGCAGCTAGTTTCAGACGGCTTTGTTTCACAGCTTCGTCTTCAGCAACTAGGATAGGGCACGCTTCGTAGAAACTAGAGAACTGACCTGCTAGTTCGAATAGGTAGCTACACATGATGTGCGGTTGGCCTTCGCGAGCGACAGATTGAACCGCTTCTTCGAACTGCATAAGTTTAGCAATAAGTGCTTTCTCTTTCTCATCAGTGATTTTGATGTCGCCTTGGAGAGCGTCCATAGCAACACCAGCTTTAGCGAAAATAGAAGCTACGCGAGTGTATGCATATTGCATGTATGGTGCTGTGTTACCTTCAAACGCTAACATGTTGTCCCAATCGAACACGTAGTCAGTCGTACGGTGTTTAGATAAGTCAGAGTATTTAACCGCTGCCATTGCAACTGTTTTAGAGATCTTCTCTTTTTCTTCCGCATCTAGCTCAGGGTTTTTAGATTCGATCAGTTGTGCTGCACGAACTTCTGCTTCATCTAGAAGGTCGGCAAGGCGAACGGTACCACCCGCACGAGTCTTGAATGGCTTACCATCTTTACCAAGCATCATGCCGAACGCGTGGTGCTCAAGAGATACTGACTCAGGTACGTAGCCTGCCTTACGAACAATTGTCCAAGCTTGCATTAGGTGCTGGTGTTGACGTGAGTCGATGAAGTAAAGCACACGGTCTGCGCTTAGCTCTTCATAACGATATTTTGCACATGCGATGTCTGTTGTTGTGTATAGGAAACCGCCATCGCGTTTTTGAACGATAACGCCCATTGGTTCGCCATCTTTGTTCTTGTATTCATCTAGGAATACAACTTGCGCGCCATCATCTTCAACGGCAAGACCTTGTTCTTTTAGGTCTGCAACGATCTTAGGAAGCATGTCGTTGTACATGCTCTCGCCCATCACGTCGTCACGAGTCAGTGACACGTTTAGACGGTCGTAGTTGCGCTGGTTTTGGATCATGGTTACATCAACGAGTTTTTTCCACATTTCTGCACAGTACTCGTCACCGCTTTGCAGTTTCACAACGTAGTTTCGCGCCTTTACTGCGAAGTCTTCATCTTCATCGTACAGCTTTTTCGATTCGCGGTAGAAGCCTTCAAGGTCCGCAAGCTCCATAGAAACTTCGCCAGACTCTTGTTGTACACGTTCAAGGTTTGCGATAAGCATACCGAACTGAGTACCCCAGTCGCCGATGTGGTTCGCACGGATCACTTTGTGACCTAGGAACTCAAGAGTACGTACCACCGCATCACCGATGATGGTTGAACGTAGGTGACCAACGTGCATTTCTTTAGCTACGTTTGGTGCAGAGTAGTCAGCAACGATAGTTTGAGCTTCGTCTGCTGCAACGCCAAGACGTGAGTCAGCCAGTGCTGCTTCCGCTTGTTTTGCTAGGAACTCTTCGCTTAGGAAAATGTTGATGAAACCAGGACCAGCGATTTCTGTCTTGCTTGCAATACCATCTAGGTCTAGAACATCCAGTACTTTCTGTGCAAATTCTCGTGGGTTAGTACCCAGTTTTTTAGCAACGCCCATTACGCCGTTTGCTTGGTAGTCACCAAATTGTGGCTTTGCTGATTGGCGTACTGCCGCAGGACTGCCTGCAGGTGCGCCAGCGGCTTCTAGAGCCTGAGATACTTTGTCATTAATAAGTGCTTGGATATTCACACGCGTTTCCTTCAATTCAAGGACGAAGAACTCGGCGAAGTAAGTGCCGAGTTCTGTTGGAGTTCACAAAAATGGGGCTAATGATAACAACTTTATTGCTTTTCATACAGAGAGGAATTGGGGAAATTTATACTTTTTCGATTGAATGGAAATGTGGTTTGGTTTGCGTTTACTATTGCGCTCAGAGTAATGAGATAAATCGCCCCAAAAGAGAACCACAATGACGACTCAACTAGTTGAAAAACGCCTAGCGCCTGAATTGATGATCCAAGATTTGGATGCATTTATGGCGAAGATTGAAGAGTTTGCATCCCTGTTAAAACTGGATCTGAGCTTTGCTCAAGCTGACCATATTGCGTTGCGTATTAACGATACTGATACCGCAAAAGCTGCGCATGGGGCTTGGAGTCAATACGGAAAGGTGATTTCACAAGCGAAAATCAACGGTCGCCCAATTATTGTTATTGAGTTCGATAAAGCGTTGGAAAGTCGTGGCTGGAAGATTGAGTGTCTGGAGCTGCCATACCCTGCGGAAGGCAAAATCTACCCAACTGAAAGCTGGGAACATGTGGAGTTTGTGATTCCGTCTCATGCCGAAACCGCAGATGAGTTTCTTGCTGATTTGAGACACACTTATCCAGCGTTTGGCGCACGCTTTAATGAGTTAGAAGAGCTGGGTGTGAAGATCAAACTGTCGAGCCCGAAAGGGGATGGCGAACGCTTGAATAACCCAACAGTGGCGTTTAAGTACCAAGGCATTTGTATCAAACTGCACCCGCATTCACTTAAGCGTATTGTGGAGTCTGAGCAGGCGTAAAACGCTAGGGTGAGAATTGCTGAGTTGCGATAGGCAAAAAGGGAGCCGAGGCTCCCTTTCGTAAGCGAATCACTATTTAGCCAGTGACTTGCTTTTTGGGTTGGTAATGGAAAGTTTTTTGCCTTTCAACTCTTCATCTAAAGGCAGTGTAAAAGTTTTGGCAAACGGCATTCGTTTACAATGATCCGCCTTGTCTCTAACGATAGTAATAAGAGCTTCTGTCTGTGAGCTTTGCTCTATTTTTAGGCTAAAATCATCGTTCTTACTGCAGCCGTTAGACTCTGTGATAAATGAAATTTGACTCTCACTTGTCCTATAAGTCTCTACCATCATTGCTTGGTGCTCAGACGTCTGGTTTGTTTGCAGTCCTGCGTTTGCTGAACATGCAGTTAAACTGATAGTGCCCAAACCAAGTAGGAATATCTTGAGTCTATGTTTCATCTCGTTACCTTTTTTTGCGTCGTACGAATGAACCTGCAGCCATTAACACCAGTAGGCCAATAGATAAACTGCCGCCTGAACTAGACTTTTTATTAACGTCGTTACCAGCATCGCCCGTATTATCTGTGCTGACTGACATATTTATGTTGCGAACAAATGCTTGCGCGCTGTAAATGCCACTTGAAAACGGGTGTTGGACGTATTCAAACGTTATCGTATTAGATGCTTTGTAAAGATCGATCTGGATCTCTTTATAATCGAGGAGTTGGTTGGTGCTATCGTAAATTTCACCATTAACTAAGATGAACAAGTAATCAAAACCATCGGACATTACTTTGAGATCCATGGTAAGTTTGCCCTTCGGAAGATCGGTCAAAACCAGCTCAGATACACCAGGATAAGCTCCCATATCCGCTGATTGCAGTTCACCATTTTCAGCCGTCCAAGCGTTTTGACCGGTATAAACATTTGCGTCTGCTAGCGGAATGGCATTACGCACTGATCTGCTTGCTTTATCTACACCTGAATACTCGAAAGTTGTTGTGAGTCTGGACAGTTTCGGATGATCGGTAAAGAGCTCTATCGTTGTTTCTGATCCCGAATAGCTAGGTTGGTAGCCGACGGTAATTTGACAGCTTTGCGAAGGCTTTAAGGTACCAGTACAAGTGCTTTTCTCGATGGTACTTCCGTATGATATTGTGCTTTGGTAGATGTTGAATGGGATAGTATCGTCATTACGAATAGTAAAGGTCTCTTGCTGCGCTTTTCGCTCAACGAAACGAAGATCTCGGTACTTAGTGAAGCTGATAGTATTGCGATGGCTATCTATCCATCCATTGTGTTGAAAATGAGCGACGTTGGCGTAAACACCATAAGCGTTTGGTTGAGCACATCCATCCCCCCAGCTGACCACGCCTAGCAATTTGTTGATACCGTTATCATCAACGATGAGTGGACCGCCGCTATCTCCTTGGCAGCTATCTTTACCTCCCCAATAGTATCCGGCGCAAATACCGTCATCTGATACATTAGAGTAGTTTCCTGGTAGGTTTTGGCAGGTAGCTCGATCTACATACTCTAAATCAACTTGTTGTAAAACAGCCGGAAATTCCCTTCCTGTCGTAGAGGTGTTTCCCCATCCTGCGACATGTACTTTATCTCCTGCGCGTACGTTAGCTAGAACTTCTGGCGTTGCAAGAGCAATAGTCGCGCTGTCGACACTGCGTTCCAACTCAATAAGAGCAATGTCATTGTTCGTTGTTATGTTGTTATATTCATCATGTGAATAGATATTTTTAATGGCGATGCGCTGTCCTTGAGACTCTCTGTTTTTGTCATAAAGACCAAGAACGATATCCAGATCGTCCGCATTAAGACCTTCCACACAGTGCGCAGCAGTTAATACGTATTTTCCACCTAGGAAACTGCCACCACAAAAGTGACCAATAGATGTAGGTTGTCCTTTACGTACCAGTGAAGCAATAAATTTCCAGTCGGAAGTGTTGGCAGGTTCGCCGCCGATAATGCGAGTGGATACATCATTCTGAACAGGCTCAAGAGTATCTGCGATTGTGGTTGCTGGTAAAGTCAGCCCAATCAGAAAAGCCACTAACGTTTTTTTCATTTTAATTCCGTAATATTAACGTGGTTTATTATAAGGAGGGCAAATGATAAACGGAATCATTCTCTCAGTAAATAGTTGTGGAGAAATGAAAAATTATAACGTATCGGTTTAACTTTGATGGTTAGAATTGGAGGGGGGATCTTCTGAAAAGATGAAACCCGCCAAGTTGGACGGGTTTCACTATCGTTGTAACTAGTACGGAGGGATTACAGGATCACTGTCTTATTCCCATAAACAAAGACGTGGTCATTGATCACTTTATTCAAAGCCTTACTCAATACGTTCTTCTCTACATCGCGTCCCGCTTGCGCCATATCTTGGGCATTGAATGTATGGTCGACAGGAATTACGTCTTGCTTGATGATCGGCCCTTCATCTAAATCATTAGTCACGAAGTGTGCTGTTGCACCGATGATTTTCACACCGCGATCGTAAGCTTGTTGATATGGCTTCGCGCCAATAAAAGCAGGTAAGAAGCTGTGATGAATATTAATGATTTTGTGGTGATATTTCTCAACAAACGTCGGCGTTAATACGCGCATGTATTTAGCTAGCACCAAAAAGTCAGCATCGTATTGATCGATCACTTCTAGCATCTTCTGCTCGTGTTCTTCACGGCTAAGGTTTTCATGGGTCACGTGGTGGTAAGGAATGTCGAAGCGTTCAGTGAGAGTTTGCAGTTTGTCGTAATTCCCCACCACTGCAGCGATCTCAACATCTAGGCTTCCATCGTAGGTTTTCATCAGAATATCGCCTAAACAATGCGCTTCTTTTGTGACGAGAATGACGATGCGCTTACGACGAGAGCCAACCAATTTACGCTTAGCACCTTGCGGGAGAGCTTGGTCCAAGTCGGCAAGAAACGTTTGATCGTTGAAGTATCCCTCTAGCTCCGTTCTCATGAAAAAGTGGCCACTGGTATTATCAACAAATTCGTTATTGTGAACGATGTTGAGTTGGTGCTTGTAACAGATATTAGTAATTTTCGAGATGAGACCCGGGGCGTCAGAACAGTGGGTCAACAGTGTTTTCTTTTCCATAAATCAGGTACTTCCATGCATTAATATTTTAGCGTACGAATTTGTTATTATTCCCTAGCGGGTGTAACTGTACTGCCATGTTTCACCATAAATAATCTATTCTTACGTTGGTTTCAACAAAATATCCGCGTGTCGCCGCAAGCTGGTCAGATTGTGGGCTGATGTCACTCCTATTCCTCTGATATACTCTCGATAATTTTTCAAACTCAATACCAAGCATGATCGCAAAAACTTTTTCCTCTGATGGCGCGTTAGGTAAGGCCATTCCTGGCTTTCAAGCTCGTCAGCCACAAATCGATATGGCGGAAGCCGTCAGCAGTGCGATCAAAGATCAAACCCAGTTGGTGGTGGAGGCAGGAACCGGAACCGGTAAGACCTTCGCCTACCTAGTCCCTGCGCTGTTAAGCGGTAAAAAAGTGATCATCAGTACAGGCTCGAAAAACTTGCAAGAGCAGTTGTACCATCGTGACTTACCGCTCATGGTCAATGCGCTTGGTTTTTATGGCCAAGTGGCGTTATTAAAAGGGCGTTCTAATTATCTGTGTTTGGATCGTTTGAGCCGCCAAATGGTCGAAAGCCACACTAATGAATCTGACCCGACATTATTAACTCAACTTGTTAAAGTGCGTGCTTGGTCATCAGAAACCAAAACAGGTGACCTTGGGGATTGTGATGATCTACCAGAAGACAGCATGATCATTCCGACCATCACCTCAACCAATGATAACTGTTTAGGTAAAGAATGTCCGAGCTACACTGATTGCTTTGTATTGAAAGCGCGCAAGCGAGCCATGGATTCCGACATTGTTGTAGTGAACCATCACTTGTTTCTTGCTGATTTAGCGATTAAAGAAACAGGGTTTGGTGAACTGATTCCAGAAGCCGATGTGTTTATTTTTGATGAAGCTCATCAGTTGCCAGATATTGCGAGCGAATATTTCGGCCAGTCAGTTTCAAGCCGCCAAATTCACGATCTTGCCAAAGACATTGAAATAGCCTATCGCACCGAAGCCAAAGATATGCGTCAATTGCAAAAAGTGGGCGACAAACTCATGCAAAGCGCAATGGACATGCGGATTGTATTGGGTGAGCCAGGCTTTCGTGGCAACTGGCGTGAGGCGTTGCAATCAGGTTCTATTAAGCGAGAATTATTGCGCTTAACTGACAGCCTCGAATTGGCGATTGATGTACTCAAAATAGCTTTAGGGCGCAGTCAATTACTGGATACCGCCTTTGAACGAGCCAATTTGATCAAAGGCCGCATCGACCGCGTCTGTGATGTCGATATAACCGGTTACTCATACTGGTACGATACCTCGCCTCGTCATTTCGCTCTGCACATTACGCCTCTTTCTGTCGCGGACAAGTTCCATGAGCAAATAGAGATTAAACAAGGCGCGTGGATTTTCACGTCAGCAACCCTAGCCGTATCGGGCGACTTCAAGCACTTTACTGAGCGCCTTGGCCTCAAGCCTACAAAGCAATTTTCTCTGCCGTCCCCCTTTGATTATCAAAAACAAGCGCGCCTTTGTGTGCCAAGGTATTTGCCAGAGCCAAACAGTAACGGCTTAGCGGATAAGTTAGTCCGAATGCTTGCTCCGGTGATTGAAGAAAATGATGGTCGCTGCTTCTTTTTATGTACCTCGCACAGCATGATGCGTGAACTAGGTGAGAAGTTCCGAGAAGTACTTGAGCTGCCTGTGTTAATGCAAGGGGAGATGAGTAAGCAGAAAACCTTGGCGGAGTTTATGGAACTGGGTAACGCTTTACTCGTGGCGACGGGCGCTTTCTGGGAAGGGATTGATGTTAGAGGTGATGCGCTGAGCTGTGTTATTATCGACAAATTACCGTTTACCGCCCCTGACGATCCGTTACTCAAAGCCCGTATCGAGGATTGTCGATTACGTGGCGGTGAACCATTTGCTGAAGTACAAATCCCGGATGCAGTGATTACGTTAAAGCAGGGAGTAGGGCGATTAATTCGAGATCAGAAGGATCACGGTGCGTTGATCATTTGTGATAATCGCCTCGTCACGCGAGACTATGGTGGTATTTTCCTCGGAAGCCTACCACCTATCCCAAGGACGCGAGACTTAGATGGAATCAAAGCATTCCTGAAAGCAGAACAATCTGTCACAGACGCAAGTGCTGAGGCATAACCCAATAAATGAAAGTTGTAGAGAGTTAAATGAGCGCAAAAATTCTTGCTATCGATACAGCGACTGAAAACTGTTCAGTTGCGTTGTTGGCTAATGATCAAGTGATTTCACGTAGCGCGGTTGCACCACGCGATCACACCAAAAAAGTACTGCCAATGGTTGATGAAGTACTCAAAGAAGCTGGCCTGACTCTACAAGAGCTGGATTCGTTAGCGTTTGGACGTGGTCCAGGTAGCTTTACTGGCGTTCGTATCGGTATTGGTATCGCACAAGGTTTGGCGTTCGGTGCTGACTTACCTATGATCGGCGTTTCAACGCTGGCTGCAATGGCTCAAGGTAGCTATCGCTTACATGGTGTGACCGATGTCGCTGTGGCCATTGATGCACGTATGGGTGAAGTTTACTGGGCACGTTACACTCGCCAAGCAAACGGTGAGTGGGCAGAGATGGATGCAGAATGCGTAATTCCACCAGCACGTCTCGTTGAAGAAGCACAAGCAGACGACAAAACGTGGACGACAGCAGGTACTGGTTGGGATGCTTACCAAGAAGTATTAGCAGACCTACCGTTTAATTTGACGCATGGTGACGTTCTGTACCCTGATTCACAAGACATTGTGATTCTTGCTGAACAAGAATTTAAAAAGGGTAATACCGTGCCGGTCGAAGATTCGAGCCCTGTTTATTTACGTGATAATGTGACATGGAAAAAACTTCCTGGTCGCGAATAGTCCGTTTTTCATTAACCTGACAAAAAGCAGGGCGTTTGCCCTGTATTTTTATGGAGTGCTATGGCGTCGATTAATGGCTTGCCTCCTTCTTTGATTCCCGGTGCAAATCGCACTCATAAAGCCAGTCAAAAGAAGCAGGTAAATAAATCACAAACAAAGCAGCCTGTAGGTCAGCCTTCAAAGGTTGCTAACGCCGTGGCGCACTCCATAAAACACGTGGATGAGTCCCAAATTCACCGAGCTCAAGTGCAATATGACCTTCCTGAAGGGGGCGCACGTAAAGCAATGGAGCAGTACATGGATGTCATGAATCGAGCTAAAAAAGAGGAACTGGCTCAATTACTTGGTGTCGATATTTACGTGTGAGATCTCCCCAGCTTGGGGTTACTAATATTGAAAGGTGGTTTATGAAGGTTTTTGGACGGTTTTTTCTCGCATTATTTGCTACGGTTGGTTTGTCTGCGTGTAGCTCGTTGCCAGAGGAGCTAAATGCAAGCACAGAATTGGTCGTTACAGACTATAAAGCTTTTGCTGAGTCTCAGGGGAAAGTGAGTGAAGATGTTCGCCTTGGTGGAATCATCGCTAAAGTGGATAACTTTAAAGATAAAACGCGTCTAGAGATTGTAAACCTTCCAATCAGTAAGTCTGGTAAACCTGATATTGATGAAGAGCCTACGGGGCGTTTTGTCGCCTATTTTGATGGCTATTTAGAGCCTGTCGCCTTTAGTGAAGGCCGTTTGGTGACGGTTGTAGGCAAAGGAGCAGGGGAAGAAGAAGGAAAGATCGGTGAGCACAGTTACATCTTCCCGGTAATTAAGGGGGAAGGGTACCGTTTATGGAAAATTGAAGAACGTGTACGCATGTATGACTCGCCAACCTACTTTTACCCATGTTACTCGATTAACTGCCGCATGTGGCGTAATGATTTCCCGCAAGACGGTAAAGTGATAAAACAGGTCAAATAATCTGCGATGCATGAGCGTCAATTCGAGCTTCCTGCCGGCAAAATGGCAGCCCTTGAGATAGGGAACGAGAAAACGGCTGACTTGTCAGTCGTTTTTCTTCATGGGTGGTTAGATAATGCGGGCAGCTTTAAAGCGCTCATGGAGCAGTTGAATCAACTTAATCCTCACTTACACCTTCTAGCCATCGATCATTTTGGTCACGGTTTATCGAGTCATAAATCTCACGATAATTATTACCCCTTTCACGACTATATTGCCGATTTGTATCAGTTTTTGGACGAATTATCACCAAACAGACTGATATTAGTAGGGCATTCACTTGGTGCTTTAATCGCAAGTTGCTATAGTGCAGCGTTTCCAGAGCAGGTCGAAGCTCTTGTGCAAATTGAGGGAGCAGGACCTCTTCATGAGGATCCTACTAACAGTTTGCCTCGTCTTCGCGATGGCGTTTTAAGTCGAATAAGACAGCAAAACAAGCCAGAGCGAGCCATTGCCTCCTTCGATCTGGCGTTAAAATTACGCATGCAAGCCAACCAATTAACCGCTGAGCAGCTTCTACCGATAGTCGAGCGTGGAACAGAGCAGCGAGGAGATAAATGGTATTGGCGGCATGACGCCAAGTTAAAATGTGCGTCGCTTTACCGAATGGCGCAAGCGCATGCTAACTCGATTACCAGCCAAATACGTTGTCCTCATTTGATTGTATTAGGCGATCAAGGATTTCAGAATTTACCATCTAACCAAGCTGATTGGGGAGAGAACCCACCGCAAGTGGTTTCTGTCAAGGGTGGTCATCACTGTCATTTAGAGCAAATACTCGAGGTCGCAACGCGAATTCTTGGTGTAGTTAACAAAATTTAAACAAGTGTTTGAGAGTTGCGTGCTCAAGCACGTTCGCTGTGCTGTAATAGCTTTCAAAATAAAAAGGACGCTATTTTTTAGCCAGTTATAAACGAGGAGTAACATCGTGGATAAACCATGGCTTTCACGTTATCCAAGTGACGTACCTGAAACCATTAATCCAGAGCAATATGAGTCTTTGGTAGAAATGTTTGAACAGTCTGTACAAAAATATGCAGACCAACCAGCATTCATGAACATGGGCTCGGTTATGACCTTCCGTAAATTGGAAGAGCGTAGTCGCGCATTCGCAGCGTATCTGCAAAACGAGTTAAAACTGCAAAAGGGTGACCGCGTTGCTCTGATGATGCCAAACTTACTGCAATACCCAGTAGCATTATTTGGTATTTTGCGTGCAGGTTGTATCGCCGTAAACGTTAACCCACTTTACACTCCTCGTGAACTTGAACACCAATTGAATGACTCAGGTGCGACGACGATTGTGATTGTGTCTAACTTTGCGAATACGCTAGAACAAATCGTCGATAAAACACCAGTCAAACACGTAGTGTTAACCAGTCTTGGTCAAATGCTGCCACGAGCGAAAGGTACGATTGTCGATTTTGTCGTGAAGTACGTTAAGGGCATGGTGCCTAAGTACGATTTACCTGGTGCAATCTCAATGCGTCAGGCTCTACGTAAAGGTCGTCGTCTACAATACGTTAAACCGTTTATGTCTGGGGATGACATTGCATTCCTGCAATATACGGGGGGGACGACAGGTGTCGCGAAAGGCGCGATTCTGACTCACCGCAACATGATTGCGAACGTTCTACAGGCAAAAGGCGCGTACGGACCGGTTTTATCTCCGGGGCGTGAATTAGTCGTAACAGCGTTACCGCTGTATCACGTATTTGCTCTTACCGTAAACTGTCTGCTGTTTGTCGAAATGGGTGGTCGTAACTTACTTATTACCAACCCTAGAGATATTCCAGGGTTCGTGAAAGAGCTACAAAAGCATCCGTTTACTGCGATTACGGGCGTGAATACCTTATTTAATGCATTGGTCAATAATGAAGATTTCCACGAGTTGGATTTCAGTAATCTACGTTTAGCCGTTGGCGGCGGCATGGCAGTGCAGCGCTCAGTGGCAGAAAGATGGCAAAAGACCACGGGTTGCTATTTGCTCGAAGGTTACGGTCTAACAGAGTGTTCTCCGTTGGTTGCGGCATATCCGCATGATCTTGTTGAATACAATGGCTCTATTGGTCTGCCGGTACCATCAACAGAAGTTCGTATCGTGGACGAAGAAGGCAACGCTCTTGCGAATACTGAAACTGGTGAACTTCAAGTTCGTGGTCCTCAGGTTATGCAAGGTTACTGGCAACGACCTGAAGCAACGAAAGATACGATTAACGAAGACGGCTGGCTATCAACTGGCGACATCGTTAAGTTCGATGACGAAGGCTTCCTGCATATCGTTGACCGTAAGAAAGACATGATCTTAGTATCAGGCTTTAATGTTTACCCGAACGAAATTGAAGACGTTGTAGCACTACACGGCAAAGTACTTGAAGTTGCTGCTATTGGTCAGCCACATGAAGTGTCTGGTGAATTAGTGAAGATTTATGTCGTGAAACGCGATCCGAGCTTGACCAAAGACGAAGTGATCGCGCATTGTCGAGAACACCTAACTGGCTACAAAGTTCCGAAGTTGGTTGAATTCCGCGAAGACTTACCTAAAACCAATGTCGGTAAGATCTTGCGTCGTGTTTTACGCGAAGAGAATGACGCTGAACTTGCGAAGAAAAGCGCATAAGCCGATTTCGTCGAGTCGAGAGATTTAAAAAATGATAGAATGCCAGCGTTTTGCTGGCATTTTTTATAGCGAGAAGTATGTGAACTATCAAATTATTACTAAAAACAAAGACCTAGAAGAGGTTTGCACTCATGCCCGAGAGGCAGACGTAGTGATGCTGGATACCGAATTCGTTCGTATTCGCACTTTCTACCCGCAGTTAGGTCTGATTCAGCTTTTCGATGGTAATCGCCTCTCGCTGATTGATCCGACTGAATTAACGGATATGACGCCGTTTGTAGCGCTATTAAAAGATACTTCTGTGCTAAAAGTGCTGCACGCATGTGGTGAAGATTTAGAAGTTTTCCAAAACGCTTTTGGTTGTACACCATTCCCTATGGTGGATACGCAGCTGATGGCCGCTTTTCTCGGTCACGGCCTATCGACAGGCTTCGCATCGCTGGTGGAAGAATATTTAGGCGTAGAGCTCGACAAAAGTGAATCACGTACCGACTGGATGGCTCGTCCACTGACACAAAAGCAATTAGATTATGCTGCCGCAGATGTTCATTACTTGTTACCGTTATACGAAAAGCTGTTCGATAAGGTGACGCAAGCAGGTTGGTGGGAAGCTGTACAGCAAGAAAGTGATTTACTCGTTTCGAAACGTATTCGCGTAACCAATGAAGAGAATGCCTACCTTGATATTAAGGGCGCTTGGCAATTAAAACCTTCTGAGCTGGCGATTTTAAAGCCATTGGCGACGTGGCGTTATCGTGAAGCAATCAAACGAGATTTAGCGCTGAACTTTATCTTCAAAGAAGGTGATCTATTAACGGTCGCTCGTCTTGGTTTAACGAACTTTAAGAAGATGGAAGCAGAAGATATTGATATCCGAGCGATTAACCGCCATGGCGCGAAGATTGCCGCGATTGTTAAACAAGCGAAGCAAACACCTTCTGAAGAGTATCCTGCGAAAATTGAGCGTTTAATGGACTATCCGGGTTACAAGCAGGTCTTCAAAAATATGAAAGACTTGGTGAAATCGGCTTCGCAGAAGTCAGGTTTAGCCACGGAGTTCCTTGCCTCTAAAAAGCAGATCAATCAGTTGATCAGTTGGGTTTGGAAAAAAGATCGTGACCCAGAAGTATTGCCTGATTTGATGCAAGGGTGGCGTTTGGATTTACTCGGCGACAAGATGAACAAAGCATTAAAGTAATGAAAGATGAAAAAGGTTGGCCTCGATGCCAACCTTTTTCGTTCTAATTAGAGCATTCGTCTGGCGAGAGAAACTGATTACTTTTCTTCGTCTGGTAGCTTCACATTCAGCTCAAGAACTGAGATATCGTCGTCTTTGTGCTCAAATGTTAAGTCAACCATATTTGGATCAATTGCCACGTACTTGCTGATTACTTTCAAGATGTCTTCTTTTAATTGAGGCAAGTAAGACGGCGCAGGATCATTTTGGCTGCGGCGCTCTGCGACAATGATTTGCAAACGCTCTTTAGCTAGATTCGCAGAAGTTTTCTTCTGTGGACGGAAAAATTCTAATAATGACATGTCTAGCCTCCAAAGAGTCGTTTAAAGAGTCCTTTCTTCTCCTCAGTAAGGAAACGAAATTCAACCTGATTGCCTAATAAGCGATCAACGGTGTCAGAATAAGCCATACCCGCATCGGTGTTATCGTCAAAAGTGACTGGCACACCTTTGTTTGACGCGTTAAGTACGGCTTGGCTTTCTGGAATCACGCCCAGTAGTGGAATATGTAAGATCTCCTCTACGTCTTCAACGCTTAGCATTTCGCCTTGAGTGACGCGAGATGGGTTGTAGCGAGTCAGTAGCAGGTGCTGTTTTACTGGCTCTAGCCCTTGTTCTGCACGCAGTGACTTAGAATCTAAAATACCGAGAATGCGGTCAGAGTCACGCACAGAAGAGACTTCTGGGTTCGTTGTGACAATGGCTTCATCGGCATAGTACAAGGCCATTAACGCGCCTTGCTCGATACCTGCTGGTGAATCACAAATAATGAAATCAAAGCCCATTTCATCAAGTTCGCCGAATACGCGCTGAACACCATCTTTTGTCAGTGCGTCTTTATCACGAGTTTGAGAAGCAGGAAGAATAAATAGGTTGTCCGTGCGCTTATCTTTGATCAGCGCTTGGTTTAATGTCGCTTCACCGTTAATGACGTTTACAAAGTCATACACGACGCGGCGCTCACAGCCCATGATTAGATCGAGGTTACGCAAACCGATGTCAAAATCGATCACCGCGGTCTTTTTTCCCTTAAGAGCTAGACCAGAGGCGATGGCTGCGCTTGAAGTGGTTTTACCAACGCCACCTTTACCAGACGTTACTACAATAATGCGTGCCATTTTTTTTCCTTTTTAGATTAAATCGCGAGAACTTCTAAATGTAATGATTCATCGGCTTTACTGATCATTACTTTCTTTTGCCAGTACTCGCTTTCAATTTGATCGCTTAACCAGTAGTCACCCGCAATGGATACCAGTTCTGCTTGTAAATCGTGGCAAATAATACGCGCTTCCTGCTGACCACTTGCTCCTGCAATCGCACGACCTCGAAGTGTGCCATGGATATGAATAGAGCCGTCAGCAATGACTTCAGCACCTGCACTTACGTGCGCTAGCACCACCAAATCACCATCTTTTGCGTAGATCTGTTGTCCTGAGCGGACAGGCGTACGAACTACTTTCGTTGGTGCCATTTTGGCAGGTGCTTGGCTTGGCGATTTGCTCGCCGACATAATGGCGAAGCCAGCTTCGGAAGCAAGGTTTTGTACACGCTTGTCTTTACAGCCCGTTACACCGACCGGAATAAAACCAGCATCTGAGATGCCTTGTTTAAGCTTAGGGAAATCAATGTCGCCTTGTACTTTTGCTATATTGATTACCAAAGGCGCGGATGCAAAAAAAGAAGGTGCTTGAGAAACTTTTTCTTGCAAAAATTCGACAGTCTTTGCGATCTCATTGTCAGAAAGGTGTAAAACTGACAATGTAAAACTGCTACCTTTAAGGTCTGGTGAATGGGTCATCGTGGACTTCTTGCCTTTATTGAAAGAGCGTTGCCTTAAACTAGGTATGTCATGTTATATTTCATCCTTTGACGCAGCAAGTTCTCTCGTGGGCAAATAGGTGAATTAATCTCAAATTTGCTATTAAGTTTGCGAGAATTTGACGTTTTCAACCTAATCCGCACTCAACGCGGCTAAATCAGCATAAAAGGCGTGTCATGCTTTGTTCTATTTATAAAAGCTCGAAAAAAGAAGGTACTTATCTCTATATTCCGAAAAAGGATGATTTTTCACAGGTTCCTGACACCTTAATGCAGATGTTCGGTAAGCCTATCGCTGTCATGACGATTAAACTTGATGGCCGTAAATTGGCACAAGTTGATATCGAAAAAGTGAAGGCTTCATTACAAAATGATGGCTTCTTTCTTCAGGTTCCACCGCCGCCGGAGAACCTATTAGAAAAGTACAAAGAACAAAAAGCCCAGCAGAAAGGCGAATAACGTCATCGTTTTTCATCTGGGATTTCTGCCTTGCTCAAGGAGGGCAATATGAAAAAGATACTGGCTACCATGCTTAGCGTTGGTATGTGTACCTCGGCTTTTGCAAGTAGCGAGGGTTTTGATGAATACTTGAATAAGCTGCGTGCTGAAGCTCGTGATAAAGGTATCTCAGAGCAGGTCATTAGTGCTGCTTTTGCTAATGTTGAGTACAAGCCCCGAGCAGTAAAAGCGGACCGAAACCAACCAGAAAAGAAACTGACATTGGATGAGTACATTCCTCGCGCGGTGCCTGAATGGAAGGTGAAGCAAGCCAGACAACTCTACAAAGAGCATTACACCGAGCTAAAGCGTATAGGCGATGAGTACGGTGTCCACCCGCGCTTTATTGTGGCACTTTGGGGAGTTGAAAGTAACTTTGGTAAGTTTACCGGCAACTTTAAAGTGATTGATGCACTATCCACAATGGCATTTGAAGGCCGTCGTGAAGAGTTTTTCCGTAAAGAGACTATGTCGGCACTTCAGATCCTCGATCAAGGCCATATTGAGCTAGAGAACTTTAAAGGCTCATGGGCTGGTGCGATGGGTCAATGCCAGTTTATGCCAAGCTCTTTCCTTCGTTTTGCTGCTGACGGCAACGGTGATGGTAAAAAAGACATATGGCAATCTGAAGCGGACGTGTTTGCATCAACCGCTAACTATTTGAGCAAGTCTGGTTGGGATGATAAATATACTTGGGGTCGCCAAGTTAAGGTTCCTAAAAATATTGATCGCAGCCTGGAAGGGCGCACGGCTGAAAAAGGCAAATACCTTCAAGAGTGGAGCCAATTAGGTATCACAAAATATGACGGTAGCCCGTTGCCAAAACTGGATGAAGACATCAAAGCATGGTTGATCATGCCGGACGACGAGAATGGTCGTACGTATCTGGTTTACAATAACTACAACGTATTGATGAAGTGGAACCGCTCTTACTACTTCGCACTTGCTGTGAGCCACTTGGCTGACCGCATTAAATACTGATCTGCCACAAACAATTCGGCATCCAGTCTTCAATACAAGGGCTCTTCGGAGCCCTTTGTTTTTTCTATAACCAAATCGAGGTAAAGCGTGTTATCTGAACGTGCCGCACAAATGGTGATTTTCTCCGCTCTTCTTAAACATAAAAGCTTCACAGCTGCTGCAAAGAGCTTAGGCGTGTCGGTGTCTCATGTGAGTAAACAGTTGAGTCAGTTAGAAGCGTCTCTTGGTATCAAGCTTGTTCAACGCACTACGCGAAGCTTTACGCCGACTGAGGCAGGGAAAACCTTTTTTCATCACTGCGAGCAAGTGGTACAAGCGGTGAGCAGCGCCACATTAGAGATGGAAACCCAGCGGGATGAAGTAGCAGGTTTGGTACGTCTTGGGTTGTCGCAATCATTTGGTACCTTACACATCATCCCAGCGATTCAAGAGTTACGCGAACTGTATCCTCAACTTCAAGTGGAAGTACATCTGTTTGACTATAAGGTCGATATGTTAGCCGAAGGGCTCGATTTATGGGTAACCAACAATGAGCATTTGCCTGAAGGTTACATTGCGCAGCGTTTGACGGATTGCCAGTTTGTTGTTGCGGCATCGCCAGATTACTTATTGAAACATGACACGCCAACAGAACCTGATGACCTATCTGCTCACAACTGCCTCATATACAGAAGCTGGGAGCGTGACTATACGGGGTGGGCGTTTACCAAAGATCAGCAAGAATTGAATGTAAAAGTTTCGGGTAACTATTCAGTGGATCTGGCAGAAGCCGTCCGGGATGCTGCTATTGCAGGTTGGGGTATTGCCTACCTTGCCACTTACTTGCTGGGTGATGAGTTCAGAACGGGTAAGTTAATACAGCTGTTACCTGACTGGAAAGCCAGCCAGTCGATGCCGTTTTATGCGGTATACCCAAGCCGCCAACATATGCCAAAAAAAATATCCGCAGTGATTAACTTTATCAAACAGAAGATCGGCAACCCTTGTCATTGGGACCAACGTTTGGCGCCTTACATCTCTATTCCTAAATAACAGGATCAATGACGTTGTAGAACGACACATAAGGTGATTCACTTCACAAAAATTTTTCCTGAACCAGAAACATATTTTCCATATGGAAATAATTAGGATAAGCAAACGTTTATCTTCAATAAATTCAATTGGTTATTTTGTTGGTCAGTTATTGGTCGCTTAAACTTTTCACACTGTTAACATCCTCAACTTGCAGCATTTTGAGTCCGCTATACAATCCGGTGCCTTCCATATCCCCCTTCTGTCGGATTCATTTTATGAACTCAATTATTGGTATCGTAGCCATACTATTCCTAGCATGGCTACTTTCTACAAATAGAAAAAATATAAAGCTGAGAACGGTGTCGTTTGCGTTTGCTTTGCAGGTACTGTTTGCGTTGTTGGTTTTATATGTACCAGCAGGACGAGATGCGCTGAATTCAGTGAGCAGCGTTGTGTCGAATTTGATCAACTATGGTCAAGAGGGCATTGCGTTTTTATTCGGTAATTTGGCGACAGGGGGCTTCACCTTTGCGATCAATGTTCTGGGTATCATCGTTTTCTTCTCCTCTCTTATCTCAGGTCTTTATCACATAGGTGTGATGCCAAAAATCATTAACTTTATCGGTGGTGGTATTCAAAAGCTGCTGGGTATCGGTCGTGCTGAGTCTTTGTCTGCTACGGCGAATATCTTTGTTGGCACTATTGAAGCACCATTGATGGTAAAGCCTTACCTAAAACACATGACTGACTCGCAGTTCTTTGCAGTTATGACAGGTGGTTTAGCGTCAGTTGCTGGCGGAACGTTGGTTGGTTACGCATCACTGGGTGTCGACCTCAACTATCTTATTGCTGCTGCATTTATGTCTGCACCTGCCGGCTTGTTGATGGCAAAAATTTTAATGCCAGAAGATACGGATAAAGCAGCAGATATCGACATTAGCCAAGTTGAAATTCCACGTGCAACCAACGTAGTAGAAGCATTAGCCGATGGTGCCATGGCGGGAGTACGCATTGCTGTATCGGTCGGTGGTACGTTACTGGCGTTTATTAGTGTCATTGCAATGCTAAACGGAATGTTAGGCTGGATAGGTGATCTGATTGGGACCCCCTTAAGTTTTGAGCTCATCCTAGGTTTTGTGTTTGCGCCAGTCGCTTGGTTGTTGGGTATACCATGGCAAGAGGCAACCACAGCAGGCTCGCTGATTGGTAACAAGATTGTGGTGAATGAGTTCGTCGCTTTCATCCAGCTTGCAGAAGTGAAGTCTCAACTTAGTGAACACTCACAAGCAATCGTGACGTTTGCTTTGTGTGGCTTTGCAAACATCTCAAGCATGGCGATGCTGATTGGTGGGTTGGGCTCTTTGGTACCAGAAAAGCGTGCATTTGTTTCTAAGCATGGTTTCCGTGCGATTATCGCTGGTGTCATGGCGAACTTAATGAGCGCTTCTATTGCGGGCGTGATTTTAAGTCTGTAATTGAAATAGATATCAACAATTAGCAAAAAGGCTCCTTGCGGAGCCTTTTTCGTATCTGAAGTTTTACGCTATTTGTCTGTGTGGAACTGTTCGCAAGCGAGCATTGTGTTCTCAATTAAACTTGCGACGGTCATTGGGCCAACACCACCAGGAACAGGAGTAATAAAGCTCGCACTTTCACGTGCTTTGTCGTATTCCACGTCACCAACTAGTTTGCCTGAATCAAGACGGTTAATACCGACATCGACCACCACTGCGCCTTTTTTAATCCACTCACCAGGGATGAAGTTAGGCTTACCAACCGCAACCACGACAACGTCAGCTTGACGCACATGACTCTCTAGGTCTTTGGTAAAACGGTGACATGTTGTTGTTGTGCAGCCCGCAAGCAGCAGCTCAAGTGTCATTGGACGACCAACAATGTTTGATGCGCCAACCACAACCGCATGTTTACCACGTAGCTCAATGTTGTAACGGTCGAGTAGGGTAATGATGCCCTTTGGCGTGCAAGAGCGAAGCTTTGGAATACGTTGCGCAAGACGGCCAACGTTATAAGGGTGGAAGCCATCCACGTCCTTCTCTGGGTGAATGCGCTCTAAAACATGTGTTGTGTCTATGCCCGCAGGAAGGGGTAATTGCACTAGAATGCCGTCAATTTCATCATCGTTGTTTAATTCATCAATCAGCGCTAGTAACTCTTCTTCTGAGCTAGACGCAGGAAGGTCAAAAGACTTAGAAACAAACCCAACTTCTTCACATGCGCGGCGTTTGCTACCGACATAAACCTGAGAAGCAGGATCTTCACCAACTAGAACCACTGCTAAACCAGGAGCACGTAGCCCAGCTTCAACACGTGCTTTAACACGTGCAGCCACTTCGGATCGAACAGTTTGGGAAATGAGAGTTCCGTCTATATTTTGAGCAGTCATGACTTTCCTTATAAATTAAGAAGGCAGATTATCTGCGGCGCATTGTCGCAGAATTTCTTGTTAACATCCATACGCAAACGTTTGCTTTGTGGTGTTTTTGAACATTAAGCTTTTTAATGGACTTTTTTTAGGCATTCAGATCAGAATGTTATGAAAACCCGTTGATTTACCCGTTTGAACTCGTATAATCCTGTCCCTGTAGCGCGCCCTTAGCTCAGCTGGATAGAGCACGTCCCTTCTAAGGATGTGGTCATTGGTTCGAATCCAATAGGGCGTGCCATTTATTCAAAAGCCCCGATAACTCTTTGAGTTGTCGGGGCTTTGTCGTTTTTAGGTTTTTGGCTGTAATTGCCACTCTATCTACAACTTTTGAATGGCATTCTAGTCATTGCAATTTCTAGCAATCTGGATAGCCACCAACAAAAAAGCGCTGGTTAACCAGCGCTTTGCATTTACTAAGGGAATTACATCTTTTTAAAGATGATGGAGGTGTTGATGCCGCCAAAGGCGAAGTTGTTACTCATCAAATATTTCACGTCCAGCTCTCGGCCTTGTCCGGCGATGTAGTCTAAATCGCCACATTGCTCGTCGAGGTTTTCTAGGTTGAGCGTTGGGTTAAACCAACCTGTGTGCATCATTTCTAAACCTAGCCACGCTTCAATCGCGCCACAGGCGCCTAGTGTGTGGCCAAAGTAGCTCTTGAGTGAACTTATTGGCACTTTGCCCAGAGCATTCGCTGTTGCGTTGCTTTCCGCAATATCGCCGCGGTCGGTGGCAGTGCCGTGAGCAGATACATAGTCGATCTTCTCAGCAGGAATGCTCGCGTTTTGCAAAGCCATTTCCATACAGATTTGCATGGTTTCCATCTGTGGTTGAGTGACGTGTGCGGCATCACAGTTGCTGGCAAAACCGATGATTTCTGCATAGATTTTCGCGCCACGAGCGACGGCGTGTTCGTACTCTTCCAGAACTAGCGTTCCCGCACCTTCACCAATCACCAAACCATCGCGATCGGAGTCATAAGGTCTTGGTGTGCTTTTCGGGTCTTCATTCTTCAGACTGGTGGCAAAAAGGGTATCGAAGACAGCGGATTCCGTTGGGCACAATTCTTCAGCGCCACCAGCAACCATGACCGTTTGGTAGCCGTGTTTGATCGCTTCGTAGGCGTAGCCGATTGCTTGGCTGCCAGAGGTACATGCACTACTGGTTGGGATCACTCGGCCTTTCAAACCGAAAAATAGACCAACGTTCACTGCCGTGGTATGCGGCATCATCTGCACGTAAGTCGTTGCGGTGATCGCTTTGGTGGTTTTCTCATTCAGCATGACACCAAATGCACCGATTGCGTCAGTACTGCCTGTTGATGAGCCGTATGCGATACCCGTTTGACCATTGGTGAGTACGTCGTTACCAATCAAACCTGCTTGGCTCAGTGCGTTTTCTGTTGCGACGGTCGCCAATTTAGAAACACGCCCCATGCCGCGTACTTGCTTGCGCTTGTAGTGCTTTGGCAGTTCAAAATCTAAAATTGGTGCCGCGAGCTTGGTGTTCAAACCATCATACTGTTCGTAAGAAGGCATGTATTGCGTCGCGTTCTGGCCGTCACGCAGTTTTGGCTCGACAGATTGCCAATCGTTACCAAACGCAGTCACGCCCGACATTCCGGTTACAACGACTCGACGGTTCATACTAGGCCTCCGTTTACCGAAATGACTTGGCGAGTTACATAGCCTGCGATGTCAGACATAAGGTAACTGACTAAACCAGCGACTTCTTCTGGTTCTCCCATGCGGCGCAAAGGAATTTGCGGCATCGCGTGTTCTTTTACGTGTTCGTCTACCATGCCTGTGTCGATAAGCCCTGGAGCAACGCAGTTAACGGTAATTTTGCGTTTTGCCAGTTCAAGAGCGAGTGATTTTGTTGCACCAATTACGCCCGCTTTCGCTGCGCTGTAGTTAGTTTGACCACGATTCCCCATTAGGCCAGAGACTGATGCAAGGGTAACAATTCGGCCTCCTTTGCGCTTTTGCACCATTGGCATAACACAAGGGTGAAGAACGTTGTAGAAGCTATCTAAGTTGGTATGAATCACACCATCCCATTCTTCTTCGGTCATCGCAGGGAAAGCGGTATCTTTTGTGATGCCAGCGTTGTTTACGACGCCATAGTAAGCGCCGTGTTCGGCGATATCGGCTTCTAGCTTCTCACGACAATCTGCACGGTCACTGATGTCGAATTGGATAAGACGACCGCTACCACCATGCTGTTCGATGGTGTTTAGGGTGTCTTGCGCGCCTTGTTGATCGCCCATGTAATGGACAATGACTTGGAAACCATCTTTGGCTAATTGAACGGCAATGGCTTTACCGATGCCTTTGCTGGCACCTGTAACGAGGACTTGTCGGGTCATTGTTGACTCCTGATTTTCATTTCTTGTAATTTTTCTTCTGATGGAACGTAAACGTTCAATTGGCAAGTCGCTACAACAGTTCCTTGTAGCTCAATACGGGCTGAAAAAACCGCCATACCGTTATCTTCCATAACTTTTTCAGCATACACATCGAGCACCTGTCCGCGAGAAAACGCATCGCATTCAGACGTGTATCGACGGCTACCAAGCAAAAAGCCAATCGGTGGCGCTTGTTCTTTCATTAATGCGTGGTAACCAGACCACGCCGCGACAGATTGCGCCATAAACTCAATGCCAACGTAAGCTGGCACAGTTTGAGAGGCTGAGTCGAAGAACGGGTTGTGTTCTACGATATCAACCTGGCAGTGAATCGTATCTTGTTGAACATCCAAAGCACGATCAACCAAGATCATTGGTTTGTCGTGTGGCAAAAGTTGTTCGATGGGAGGAAGTTTAGTCATGAGCGTAACCAAAAATAAGACTAATATTATTGCCACCAAAAGCAAAAGAGTTGCTGAGAATCGCTTTGTTACCCAGTTTGGTTGGCGTCTCAACTAACGATATATGGATATCGTCTGCCTTGGTTTCGCAGTGTTGTATTGGCAAATCAAGGTTGTACTTGAGAATATGCCAAGCGATCGCGGCTTCCGTTGCACTTGCTGCGCCTAATGTGTGTCCGGTAAGTGGCTTTGTCGAGCTTACGGGAACGGAGTCACCAAAGCAGCGATGAATGGCTTTGCTTTCCATCGCATCGTTTAACGGCGTTGCTGTGCCATGCGCGTTGATGTAACCAATGTCTTGCGCTGTAAGTCCTGCATTGGCCAACGCTTTTTTCATCGCTTCTTCTGCGCCTAACCCTTCTGGATGTGGTGCGGAAATATGGTGTGCGTCTGAGCTGTCGCCAGCTCCGAGAAGAGCAACGGGCGCAGGTGTTTTGCTTAGCAACATTAATGCTGCGGCTTCGCCGATATTGATGCCGTTGCGATGTTGATCAAACGGCTTACAAAGGCTATCGGATAGAGCTTCTAAACCGTTAAAGCCGTTTAGTGTGAGGCAACAAATGGTATCCACACCACCCACAATAACCGCATCAACAATGCCAGAGCGAATCATGCGTTGCGCGGTTAAAAAGACACGGCCACTAGAAGAACAGGCGGTTGAAACTGAGTAATGTGGGCCGCTCAAATCAAAGTAGGCGGCAATAAAATCGCTGCAGTTGCCAAGCTCTTGTTTGGTGTAATGGTAGTCGGCAGGAAAATTACCCTTTGCCAGCTTTTCACCAAATGCGATTTCGCCATCTGAAATGCCAGATGTGCTGGTGCCGATCACGACTGCGATACGGTCACGACCATATTTAGCCATGGCGTCACGCACGTCGCCTTCGATTTGCTGCAAAGCCGAAAGTGCGAGGCGGTTGTTTCTCGTATCAAACTGGCTGAGTGCGGGTGGTAATTGCGGTAACGTCTGTGCAATTCGACCGATTACTGTTTGGCGGCCTGAATTTAAAATATCTTGGTCAACCACCATGTTGGATGGCTTCGCTCCCGATAAACACTGGTGGATGAGCGCATCATCTTGTCCCATGGCAGAGTGAAAGCCACAGGCCTGAATATACAAAGGTTGAGAAGAGCGAATAGGCATATTGTTATTCTAAATTGTTCTTAGTTAATCTGATGTTGCAGTGTTTGAATAGAAATTGAAAACTGATGTTTGAGGTGATGAAAATCAATCTTACCCTCTAACTTGTTAGAAGAGCTGTATTGAATCTCAATGATCTTTTCACCGCCGCTATCAAAGATGGCGCGAGAATTATTTTTATCAATAATTCGCCACCTTACCTCATTTAACGATCCTTCCCAAGCGGAACTCGGCCAGAGCGTGATCATCAAGTTAAATAATACCTGTTCTGGCTGCGGTAGCGAACCTTGTAAACCGTTGAGCACTTCGGTTTGAATTTGTTCTCCATCGTAAGACAGTGAGAGTACTCTTGTCCCCCAGGATGAAAAGCCTGCCAACACCACTTCGTTGTTGGTCACTTGCAGTTGTACCGGAAGTTGCTCAGATGTGGTTTTACCATCTATTGCCCAAGAAGCCGTAATTAACTGACTGGCAGACAACTGATAGCCCAAGCTTGCGGGAGTGGGCAAGCTAACTTGGGTGTGCTCGTCAATGTCGACCTGAGGCGTCGATTGGTGAGGGACCAAGCTGCATGCACTTAAAAACAGGCTCAGTGTGATGAACGTCGCGTAGCGAAAAGCATGGTTAAAAATCATGACGTCGTTTCCTCTGTTTTAATCGCAATCGGAGAGAGCAGCCAAGCAACAAAAATACCACTTAACACCGTAATGCCGAAACTGTGAATCGCGTGAGTTTGGCTGAGTGATAGCAACCCAAATGACAGCACAGTGGTTATTGCCGAAAGGGTGATCGCCAATAGTGTGCTCACGCTGCGGGCTTTCTCGGCAAAGAACAGAGTGTAATCGATCCCGATACCAAGAATGAGCACCAAGCCAAGCAAGTTGAATAGGTTTAATGTTGTTCCCATCGCGACTGCCGTTGCCAGACCGCAGGCGCAAGCAATCAATGATGGCAGTAAAACTCGCCAACTGTGTTGCAGACCGTACCGCTTGATTAATACCAGAAAGATCACAGCACTGGCGGCTGCCAATAGTTCCATGATTTTGATTCGGTATTCACCAAATAGGGCGGATATTTCCTCAGCTTTGTTTAGATAAACAACATCAGACTGCGATTTGGCAAATGCCTTAACAACGGCGGAGTCTTGCAATTGGTTTAACACCACTACCGTTGCAGATTTTCCTTTGATCTTACCCAAATGGAGAAAACGCACAGGCGCTGATACTGGGTTTTGCAAGTACTGAGCAACCGTGACAGGGATAAAGTCGGCGTCCATTTTAGGCTTTTTACTTAAGCTCAGTCCGGAAGCTAGTGGGCTGGATTGTGTCGCGTAAAGATCGCGAATCAATTGATAGTCTTGTTGCTGACGCTCCACCGAGCTCAAGTAGCGGCTCAGACTTTGGTAGCTTTCGATGGTGCTGTCCGCTTTCCACGCTTCTAATGTTGGCGTCAAAGACTCCAGCTTTTTCATTAGGTTTTCGTCATCGTCGGCGGTAACGACCAACATTTGCTGCGAAGATTGCATGCCACTAAGCGTCGTAATTAAGGTTTCTTGCTGCTTGAGATCTTTCGGCATCGTTTGCAGCAGACGAATGTCGTCATCGTAGTTCAATTGCAGCAAGAAAAAGCCACTCGCAACCACACATAACATCGGTAATCCGACTTTAATTCGAGGTTGATTCCAAAGCGTTAACCATTTCGCCAACAGTGATTGTCCCGGTAAAGTCGAAATGGTGCGCGATGGGTTATGAGCCAGTATCGGATACCAAGCTACCACTGTGATGTAAGCGGCAATCAGACCAATGGATGAAAACAGCGCAAGCTGCTGCAAACCAGGAAACGGTGCCACTAACATGCCCAAATAGCCGATCAAACTGGTGATTAAGCCAAGTGTGATAGCTATGAAAATATGCTTTAACCCTTGCTCGCTATCCCATTCATTTCCCGCCGCAAGGCGCTCGGTTAGGTAGTGGAATGCGTAGTCGATAGACACGCCGATTAAACTTGCGCCAAACACTAAGCTGAACAGATGGACTTTTCCAAAAATCCACGTCGTAACGGACAACGCAACGAGCAAACCAATGGTGATGGAAAGCAGTGCGAGAGACAGAGGCATCACACTACGAAAGACCAACACGAACAATGCAATGATACCGAGCAGAGAGAACACACCGATGGTGCTGATCTCCGATTTTGCACTTTGCGTACCAAAGTCGGCGTAAAATAGAACGCCAGTATGTGCGACTTCAGCGCCATATTTCTGCGCGACGCTTTGTTCTAGCGCTTGAATATCAGGGACTGCAAGCTGCCCAGTTAGGCTATAAGGCGACTCTTTTAGCTCGGCAGTAATAAGCAAGTATTGAGCACCGTCTTTTTCGACGGACAGATAGCCGTTATCCAATCGGAAAGAGGACGATTGCTGGGTAACTTGGCTTAAATAATCACGGAATAGCAAGAAAGGGTCATTTTGTAACTCTTGCCCGGTCACTCCAGAGAACGGGTTGTACAGCGACTGAATCACATGCTGTACTTGCTGTTCTGGATTTTGGCTTAAACGCTCTCGTTGTTCAGGCGTCAGTAATTGGAAGCGGTGCTTAAAGTAGTAACTCGCCCAAGCTTGCTGTTCTTGAGGTGAGATTTTTCCCACCACATCGCGAAAATGATTACTTTGGCGTAACCCCTTATCAAATTCAGCGGCCGCTGCAAAAAGGGTATTTTTGCCCGGCGCTGTGATCACGAAAATGACTTTGTCGCTCATACTTGCCGAGACCGACTCAAAGGCTTGCTCAGCCACCGGGTTTTGTTGGTTCTTCGGCAACAGTTTTAAAATGTTGGTCTCAATCGGAGATTCTGCACTCCAAACCCATTGTTTGAGTAGCAACGCGCCCGCTAAAACAACGAGATTGAGCCAAACCAGAGCAAAGGTGTGAGTGCCGAGACTGAGTTTAGAAACGGAATTGAGCGTCTTCGGCATCCGTGAGTTCCTGAGGTAGAGAGGTCTGGTTTGTAAACGTGATTTCGGTCTTATCGCCACGCAGCTCTTGCAGGGTTAGGCGATCAATGTGCGTTTTACCGGAAAGAGTGATGGCTTTAAACACCGCATTTAATGGCGACTGTTTGGGCACTAAAACGAGCTGCCACTGATTGTTCTCAACTGAAAAATCGAGTGTGAATTGTTCTTGCAGTGCAGAAGTATCCCCGTGGAACACGGATAAAAACACATGACTAAAGTAGAACGCCATTGGGTTTTCTTGTGCAGAGATCGTTTTCGGTGCTTGGTCGGCAAAAGTCTGACGAAGTTTGTTTTCCGTCAATACCAAATTGACTGCGAAAGGTTCTGTTTGTTGCCACAACAAGCCATGTGTTTTGCTCAGTGTGAACTGACCTTTAGAGGTTAAAGGTTGACTAAACATTTCCAGATGACGCTGCTGCGTAAAATCTCCGCGTACGATTTCATGCTGAGACAACTGCTGTTGAAGCGATGCCAAATCCGTTACATTTGCTGTCGGTGTGGCCAGTGCTGGAACAGAAAATATCAGCAAAAAAGAGAGTAACCACTTTTGCATTAGTCCAGACTCCCATGGTTGTGCCATTGCTCTACTTTATCTAAAAAGATTGCTGGAGAAACAAAGCACATCTCTTGCTTTTCAATGGATACGGCGACTTGCGTTGTATGCGCTTTGCACATACGTTGATTCGTTTCGGCGTCGTAAATCACGTAATCCACACGTAAGCGGTTTTCCCACTCAGTGAGTTGCGCGGTAATGCGAATGGTGTGATTAAACGGAATCGCCTTCACGTATTTAACGCGCGTGTCGATGATCGGCCACATGTACCCAGAGTCTTGCATATCGCGATAGCTGTATTGGATCTTTTCCATCAGCACACGACGCGCTTCTTCAAAATATCGAAAGAAGTTGCCGTGATAAATCACGCCCATCGGGTCAGCATCTTGGAATGAGGTGACCATAGTCACCTCCGCTTCTAATGGGTAGAGAACCTGCTCTTGCATTATACCTCCGCGTAGAGTGGCCAATGACGTTGCTGAATGCGTTCAATGAAATGGCGCAAATCTTGTTCCAATGGGCGATCTTCAATCACAAATTCAAACTCGTTCAGTACTGCGTCACGAATTACTCGCAAACTCTGACTCATGTGGTGTTCGTCCAATTCGTTATGACGGCGACGAATCTCAACCGCTTGAACGCTTGCTAGGAGTGAAGCCGCAGCAACTTGCTCTGTTAACTCAAGTACGCGTAAGCAATCACGAGCCGCAATGGTGCCCATGCTCACTTTGTCTTGGTTGTGACATTCGGTTGAGCGAGAAAAAACGCTCGCTGGCATGGTGTTTTTCAACGCTTCTGCCGTCCAAGCTGAGATACCAATCTGAACCGCTTTAAAGCCGTGGTTGATCGGTTTACGTTCGCCTTCTGCACCGGTTAAGTTAAACGGCAGGCCGTTATTGAACTTGTAATCCATCAATTGCGCCATCTGACGATCCAGCAAATCAGCTAAGTTGGCAATGTTCACTTTCAACGTATCCATCGCCATTGCGATATGACCACCGTAGAAGTGACCGCCGTGCAGAACGCGCTCGTTGTCGCCATCGATAATTGGATTGTCGTTGGCACTATTTAGTTCATTCTCAATCAATTGACGTAGCCAAGGCAGTGAGTCTTGCACCATGCCAATTACGTGTGGTGCGCAACGCAGCGAGTAGCGATCTTGCAGTCGGTCGCTATTGCGTGGCGGACGTTCAGCATTGAGATCATCACGCAGCCAAGCCGCAACTTGCTGTTGACCAGGATGAGGTTTTACCGCAAACAACGCTTCATCAAAGTGGAAATCGTTACCTTGCATACCCACAGAGACCATTGCGGTAATCTTGGTGCAAAGCTGAGCTAGGTATTCTGCGCGTTTGTAGGCAAGACAGGCGAGGGCCGTCATCACGGATGTACCGTTCATTAACGCCAAACCTTCTTTTGGTTTTAGGCGAATTGGCTCAATGCCCAGCTCTGCAAACACTTCTTGTGTTGGTCGCACATCACCTTTGTAAAGCACTTCACGTTCGCCAATTAAGGTCGCCGCTAGGTAAGACAGAGGCGTTAAATCGCCACTTGCGCCCACCGAGCCCTCTTGTGGAATACGTGGCGCAATGTCGTGGTTGATAAGCGTAACGATTTGGTTCAACAGATCGTGAGACACGCCAGATACGCCTTGCGACAATGAACATAAACGTGTTGCCAGCACCGCACGAGCTTGCTCATGAGAAAGGATTTGACCTAAGCCACAGCCATGGAAGCGCGTAAGGTGCAACGGAAGTTCATCCACAAGAGCGGGTGGAATCGCTACAGTACATGAATCGCCGTAACCCGTAGTCACGCCGTAAATAACGCCTTCTTCTTTCAGTAATCGTTCCAGAAACGCCACGCCACGATCAATTTTCGCGGTAAATTCTGGCGAGGTGTTCATGTTTGCCTTTGCACCTTGAGCAATGGCAACGACATCTTCGATGGTTAAAGATTGGGCACCAAAAGTGATGTTGTGATTATTGTTGTTTGTCATGTGGCTGATTACTTAAAGTCCAGAAGTTAAAAAAGTTGTACCACTGTAACGGTGCTTGCAGTGTGTGGTGTTCTAATCTTTGTGCGTACTGTTGAACAACGCGTTCTAGTGCCTGCTGACGCTCCTTGCGTGGTAGCGTGACTTGGTCACTAAAGTGTTCAAAGTACACATTAAAATGCGGAGTGTTCGCTTCATCGTCGCGTAGGCCGAAGAGTAAGTAAACCGGCGCTTTTAATACCGAGGCTAGCATGAATGGGCCTTGCGGGAATGGTGCAGGTTTACCAAGAAAATCTGCCCAAACGACACGATTTTCTTTGCTGGTGGAAGTGCGATCGCCAACGATCACCACCCATTCGCCTTGCTCGATTTTTTGTTGAAGCAGAATCGCGGTGTCTGGTCCCATTGAGCTGACTTGAATCAGATTCAGTTCCGAATTTGGGTTTACCGCCTTCATTACCGCATTAAATTGTTCAGCGTGTTGGGTAAATACCAAGGCATTGATTTTGACATGAGAGTGTCGACGACCAAGCGCACGGCAGAGTTCGATATTGCCAAGGTGCGAGCCTAAAATGAGTACGCCTTGTTTTTTCTGCGCCATCTCTTCGAAATGATGCTGGCCGTGAATGGTTAGGTTATCGACGTTAAAGTCACCTTGCCATGCTGCCAGTTTGTCGAGCATGGTACGCCCAAAGGAAAGCAGATGATGATAGCTGTCCAACTGCTTTGGCAGTGCGATGTTCTGCTGCGCTGCGTAGTGCTGTAAGTTGTTCAGGTAAACCTCAGACGCTTCACGGGCAGATTTACCCGTGAAGTGGTAGTAGCGCATGACTAATTTTAAAATCAGGTCAAACGCTTTTCTGCCGAACAAGCGGTAAACCGCGAGTAAGGTTTTGATGCCTAAAATCGTGCCTTGTTCTTTTCGTTTCGACCAGTGGGCATTACTGTCATCTGTGTTTTGGCGCTTTCTGGCGAGTAGCGAAGGAATGCGCGGCAACATGCCAAAAAATAGGCGAGTGTGCATCCAGCTTATCTTGACGTTGTCCCACAATGCGTCGAAGTGGGAAATGCCACCTTCAGGGTAGATCACGCGCGTTGGAACAAAATCAATGTCGACGCCTTCCCAATACATTCGCACTAGAATTTCGATATCAAAATCCATGCGTTTGCCGATGCTGTACTTGTTCAACACGGCGACCGTTTTCGCCACTGGGTAGGCGCGAAAACCGCACATGCTGTCTTTGATAGATAGTGACAAGGTTTCTATCCACACCCACACGTGCGTAGCGTAGCGACCATACAAACGGGATTTAGGTACGCTCTCGTCGTATATCGGTTGGCCCGAAATCAGGTTATCTGGTTTTGTTTCGCTGGCGCTGAGCAATTTCGGCAATGCTTCTAGGTCGTGTTGACCGTCTGCGTCGATTTGAATGGCGTGCGTAAAACCAAGTTGGTGAGCTTGATGTAGGCCTGCCATCACAGCGCCACCTTTGCCTTGGTTTTCTCTCAAACTAATCAGTTTTATCAGTCCTTGCTTGCTCAAAGCAGAAAGCGCTTGTTTGGTGTCTTCATTGCTGCCGTCGTCAACGGCCAGCACTGGCAAAGCGAAAGAGGATAACGACGCAACCACGTCTGCAATTGTGCTGCCGTGGTTGTAGCAAGGAATTAAAAAGCAGGGGCGATAATCACTCACGTGACTCACCCAGTTTCATTTTTCCTGACGAGTGAGTCACCAAGGTTTCACCGTTTGTCGATGTGTACTTAAAGGTCAATTTCTCGCGCTCATTGTCCCAAGATAGTGAGAGGCAAACGTCGGCGTTTGGCAGAATCGGCTCTTGAAATTTGATGACTTCCATTCCTTTAAATACCTTGGGAGTATTCAAATATTGAACGGCGTAGAACAGCGCCCAATCAATTTGAGTGACGCCGGGTAAAAGAGGGAAGTGATTGAAATGACCTTGGAAATCTAAGATGTCAGCATCCACACGCAGCGACAGCTCCGCGGTATGGTCACTCACTTCAATATTCTGAATAGTTGGTTTTCTTTTTTCCATGTTACTAGTTTTATTGGAATAGTTTTTCAATTTCAGCAACTTGGCGTTTGCCTTGGCTGTTCAATGGAATTTCGTCGACCACTCGGAATTTTCTCGGGATAGCGATCGGTTCTAGCCAATTGCGCAGTGCCTTGCGAAGCTCAAGCCAAAATTTGCCTTTACCAAGTTCATTAAGCACATCGCTGCCTTGATCGTTAAGTACGATGATCGAGACTAACGTGAGGCGACCAGATTCTTCCATTGGGATCACCACGCTTTCTTGAACCCACGGCAATTGCTCTAAACGTTTTTCCACTTCGACAAGGGAAATACGCTTTTCTTCGACTTTGACGATTCGGTCAGTGCGTCCACGCAATTCAAAAGAAATACTATCATGGAAATAGCATTCATCCGCAGTTTGGTACCAAGTGTTTTCATCAATGTGTGGCGAGCGGAGCTTTAAACAATTTTCATGGTTAAGCTCGGCTTCAATACCAGGGAATAACGTCCAGGGAGTACTGGCTTCGTGCTGCTGACGGTAAGCGATGCCGCCGGTTTCTGTGCTGCCAAAAACTTCAACAGGAAGTGACCCAAACAACAACTGGCTGTGCTGCGCGGCTTGGTTTGGCAAGGGACCACCAGAAGAAAATACGCACCGAATCGCAACCGGATTGTGCTCTTCACTGAGTCGTTTTAGTAACGCAGGGCTGCTTACTAGCGTGGTGTCAGCATCAGCGTGATGGACAATTTGCTCTGGGAACTCAAGGTTGTGTGCTGAAAATGGACGTGCGGAGCACAAAGGCCACAATACGCGGAACAGCAAGCCGTAAATGTGTTGATGAGAAACGGTGCTTTCAACGCGTGTGCTGGCAACCGTGTCGCCCCACAGGTTATCTAGAATAGCAACTTCGATATCGAGCTGTTTCAGCGTTTTTGCAATGGCTTTTGGTGTGCCGCTTGAACCCGAAGTAAATAGCGTTACTGGTATTTCTGCCAGGTTTAATTCACGCCAAAAATAAGGTTGTTTGGCCTCTGGCTCGCTAATCACGGTGGTTTCTAGCAATGATTGAGCTTCGATCAAAAGCGAGCTCACGAGTTCTGGAGCCGAGACATCGGCATCATGCAGCAACAAATCGTAGTGCTCACTGAGCTCTTTGAGTGCTTCTGGTTGGTAATTACCAGGTAATACAATGGATTTTCCTGCATAACAACAAGCAAAAAAGCCAACGGCAAACAGGTAGCTGTTGCCAAAACACAACGCAATGTTTTGCGTTGGTTGGGTTTCTAGCTGTTGAGTAAGTGTTGCGACGTGCTGTTGGAAATCACCCCACGTGATAACCGTATCGCGATCGTAAGAGACTGGGGATTGCTCAGACCTCTCCGCGATGAACAAGGTCGCTAGGGAGGTAAAGCTCGAATACGTTGTATTCATACGATTAGTGTTCCTTTCGAACAAATTGACGCACGATCCATTCTCCAGCGAACAAGCCACCAGCAAGTAAGTAGCTGATGAGGCCGTTATAAAGCGTCCATATTTTTACTGGTAGGAAACAGGTATAGAGTGCAACGGCAGCGTTGAGCGTAAAAAAGGCGCACCAAACCATCGTCACTTTGCGAGTGTAAGCCACGCCACTAGCCGGAAGGTCGGGTTCTTGCAAGCGAGCAAGCCTCTCTATGATCGATTGCGGCTGTTTTAAGCTCAGTCCAAACACACACAGCATACATACATTGACAACGACAGGGTAAAACTGAAGCCACCCATGTTGTTTAAACACCATGCCAAGCGTAATTAGGACAATGCCAACAGCGCCCGTAACGAGCGCCAAGAACTTAAACTCTTTTAGTGGGGTCTTATTTGCGACGAAAACACGCAAAAGTAACGCAGCAATTAACAAGCCCCCAACTAAGTTCAAGCCAAATTTATCTATACCGAAATAGACGGCGAAGGGGTAGGCAAACAGTACAATTGCAGACAGACCAGTCAGCAATTGGCGCATTAACTTTCCTTCAATAATTCAGTGACAGCGTTAACCACATCGTCAACGGTTCTTACTGCACTAAACTCTGCTGGCTTGATTTTTTTGCCAGTGACATTCTGTAGGTGTACGACCAAATCAACGGCGTCAATGCTATCAAGATCGAGATCTTGGTATAAGTGCGCATCTGATTGAATGTCGGCTGCGTCAATTTCGAACAGCTCAACAAGCGCATCTTTAACTTGTTCAAATACTTGATCTTTATTTACATCAGTCATGAATATACCTACAACTTATTCATTAGTTTGAGAAGAAACGTATTTCGCTAGATTTGCTACAGACGCAAAGTGTTCGCGCGTATTTGAGTCGTCGGCATCAATAACGATGTTGTATTGTTTTTTTATTGCGAGTCCAAGCTCAAGCGCGTCGATAGAATCTAAGCCAAGTCCATCACCAAAAAGTGGTGCATCCGTTTCAATATCATCTACGGTTAAATCTTCAAGGTTTAAAGCATCAATAATAAGTTGCTTAATGTCGTTGTGTAACTGTTCCACTGGGACCTGCTTATTAATAAAAGTTTTCTGGAAAAATGTTTTCAGCTAGGTGCTGTTGTAAGCGTCGCGCCGCTATTGTCGGCGACGTAGTTTGCTTTATAAAGGGGGTAATCTCAACTTTATCCTTAACTTCAACCCTGAAAAAGGGCTTTGTTGCCGGTACTTGATACCATTTTTTCTCTTTTGTGAGGAAACTTGGCGTTACCGTAATATGGACAACTCTTAAATCTCGTTCTGTTCTTACCGCAATTTGTGCTGCACCGCGTTGTAATTTCGGCTCTACACCTGGTGTTGTTCTTGTTCCTTCAGGAAATATAAGCAACACGTTGCCTTTGTTAAATCGTTCATCACAAAGTGCTAATAAATCATCCGGTGCTTCATTGGGAATATATCCGGCTGCTTTTACGATGTGCTTCATAAAAGGATTCGACCATATTGCCGATTTTACTAAACAGTCGCAGCGATTTAATTGTGAAGCAATGAGAACGTAATCGATTAAACTAGGGTGGTTGGCAACAATTAAACAATTACGATCTTGTTGAAGAATATCGGCACCAATAATTTGATAATCGATTGCGCCACTCAACTTCATCAATTTACAAAATGTGTTGAATGAATATCGAATCGCACCCTGAACTTTATATTCGCGTTCCGTTTGGTCTGAAACAAAAATACGAATGGTCGGAATAACAATGAAGCTCAGTACTAAACCACCTAACCCAAATACTGAAAAACAAAAGCCTGTTGCTAGCACACGCCAATACTGATTTAAGTGAATCATTTTTTGTGCCATTCCCAAGCTTGATGCGGAGCGAAAATAGTCCACTGGCTTTTATCTAACAAGTATTGTTGCAAAAATACTAAACCTTGAGGAAGAGGATGACCGGAACGTTCTGCGTTTATGGAGCTTTGTATCGCGAAATTGTCTCCATGAGAAAGTATTAAGCCAAGTCCAAACCCTTGGTATTGTTGGTTTTCATATTCTAAATAAGAGTCAGGCATAGGCTCATCAAAATCAACAAGCAGTACTTTTTTGTCAGGATTGTCGGACAAAAACAGCCATGCTTCTAATATTGCGCTTTGGAATGTGTTTTCTGCCGCAGCGATAGAAGTTAGGGGAATGGGTTGTTTAGTTGCGATAGTGGCAAGCCCTGCGGCGGTATTGTGCACCGATTGAGAAAAAGCCATCGGAGACGCCTCTTCTCCATTAATTATATCTTCAACTAGTGCGACGCTGCGATGCAGTTCACCATGACGGCTTGAAAATACAAGGTAATCAACTTGATGTTGATTAAGCATTTCGATTGCAGTTTGTACCGCCAGTTTACTGAGTGGGCTCATTCTTCTGCGCATCATCGCAGGAATATTTGCAACATTGATTTTGCCATCTTCTGGCCATTTTATCTCTGTTGCCCATTGTTTCCATTCATTGGATTCGGATAAACCGAATGAATTCGCTGTCCACGCATCAATATTGAACGAAATGTTGATCTTCGAGTTTGGCATATTGGGTTAAATTGTTTATTTTACAGCTCGATACAAATTGGGGTTGACCCAAATTCACAATAAAAAGGAAATTATCATGTCGCGTTTTAAGCTGTATGTCTCGTTATTATTAACTTTGCTTCTTGTTGGTTGTGGACGAGTACAACCTGTAATGAATGTGGAGGATACTCCAGTTGCTTATGATCTTCAAAATAAACAAGTAAAAATGGCCATAGTGCAATCAGCAACTAACCGAGGCTGGACGATCGAAGAAGTAAGCCCTGGTGTTCTTATTGCAAAAATCCACGTTCGTAAACACTCTGCAGAAGTAAAAATCCCATACAATAATAAATATTACTCAATTATTTATCTCAACTCAGTAAATCTCAAAGCAAGTGATGGCAAAATCCACCGCAATTACAATCGTTGGGTAAACAACTTGAATGTTGATATTCAGCGAGCTATTGCATTGTTGGGCAATCAATCTCAACAATAAAACTATTAATTGCAGTTAGGTTTTTCCGTGTTAAATCAAAATAATGACCCTTTTAATGCTTTTGAAGCGAAGACAGAAGCTCAGAAGTTATCTTTTGCACCAATCGTGTTCCAGACCGCCAAAACGCTTCGAGATTTAGGTATTTTAGCCGCTTTAGACAGCGCTGGCGCACAAGGCATGAGTGCCACAGATATTGCCGAGAAAACGGGAGTATCAGAATATGGTGTTAAAGTACTGTTGGATATGGCGATTAGTGCGCATATTGTTTTATGGGAACGACCTAACTATTCGCTTGCAAACCTTGGTTTTTACCTTCTTCATGATGGTATGACGAATGCAAATATGGATTTTACGGCAGATGTTTGTTACGCCGCGATGATGCATTTGACGGAAGCAATTCAAGAAGGTAAACCGTCAGGTTTGAAAGAGTTGGGCAATTGGGAGACCATCTATCAAGGTCTATCGACGTTACCAGAACAAGCCAAACAGAGCTGGTTTAAGTTCGATCATTTCTATTCGGATCGCTCGTTCCCACTTCTGCTTAAAGAGGTATTTGCAAGCAAGCCAAAGCATCTTGTGGATATTGGCGGAAATACGGGAAAATGGGCGATTCAGTGTTGTAAACATGACCCTGACGTTCAAGTGACGATTGTTGATTTACCGCAGCAATTAGAAGTAGCGATGAAGAATGTTTCAGAAAACCAGTTCGTCGAGCGTGTACGTCCATACCCTGCAAACATGCTTGATAAAGCACAAACATTGCCGGAGCATGCTGACGTTTGGTGGATGAGCCAGTTCTTGGATTGCTTTTCCCCAATTGAGATCCTCAATATCCTTAAAAAAGTTAAAGCCCAGTTAACGAAGGGAGATACTATTTACGTATTGGAGCTGTTTTGGGATGCTCAAAAATACGCGGGAGCTTCCTATAGCCTTAATGCCACTTCTCTTTATTTTACCTGTTTAGCTAACGGTAATAGTCGCTTTTATCGCAGTGATGATTTCTTAGAAATTGTCGAAGCGGCAGGTTTATCTGTCGTTGAAAGAACCGACAATATTGGCCTTGGTCATACCTTATTAAAACTACAAGCAAACTAAATTCAGAATGAAAACAGAGCTCAAGCAAGTTGTTGTCGTAGGAGCGGGGCCATCAGGTTCAACCGTTTCTGCGTTATTAAAATCGCGTGGCATAGATGTTGTTGTCTTAGAAAAAGCGACTTTTCCACGTTTTTCCATAGGAGAAAGCCTACTCCCTGCATGTATGGAAGTTGTTGAACAAGCAGGAATGACCAATGCAGTAAAGCAGTTTGGCTTCCAGTATAAAGATGGTGCTGCATTTCGTCGTCATGGTGTATACACCCAGTTCGACTTTACAAACAAATACACGCCAGGACCGGGCACGACGTTTCAGGTTCAACGTGCCAACTTTGATAAAGTATTGGCAGATAGCGCTGAAGAGCAAGGCGTAGAGATTCGCTATCAGCATGAACTGCTCAACCTAGCGTTTGAAGGGAAAAAGTCTCGATTAGAAGTGCTCGACTCAAATAAGAAGGCTTATCAAATCGAAGCAGATTTTGTGCTGGATGCAAGTGGCTTTGGGCGTGTTTTGCCACGCTTGTTGGAGCTAGAAGAACCTTCTTGTCTTCCGCCTAGAAAAGCGATCTTTACCCATATCGAAGATCATATCTCTCCCCAAGAGCCGGAATACGATCGCAACAAAATTTTAATTTCAGTTCATCCTGAAAATCACGACGTATGGTACTGGCTAATCCCATTCTCTAATGGTACTTGTTCGTTTGGTGTGGTGGGTGAGCCAGAATTTTTCGAACAATACCCAGAAGATAAGATTGCAGCGTTGCAGCAGTTAGCCAATGAAGAGCCGGGTTTGGCTGCTTTATTGCGAAATGCGAATTACCCGAATCCAGCAGGCGAGTTGGGTGGCTATTCTGCTAACGTCAAACGTTTAGCGACAGAGCACTACGCGTTGCTTGGTAATGCTGGTGAGTTTCTTGATCCTGTATTTTCATCGGGTGTCACTATCGCCATGAAATCGGCAGAGTTTGCAGCGGACTGCGTGGTTCGTCAGCTGAATGGTGAAAAGGTTGATTGGCAAGAAGAGTACTCGCAACGCTTAATGGTGGGAGTGAACACATTCCGCACTTATGTGGAAGGCTGGTACAACGGCACGTTGCAAGATGTGATTTTCTATCAAAACCCGAACCCACGTATTAAACAGATGATTAGTGCGATTTTGGCTGGATATGCTTGGGATACGAATAATCCTTACGTAAAACAAAGTGAGCAGCGTTTGTCGACGCTTGCAGAACTGGTTCGGGAAGCTGAACTGTAAGAATATACATTCGCTTATCCGAGAATCAGTAAACCTAGGTCTTACCAAAAAATTAGTAAGACCTTTTTAATGCCTCTTTACTTTTACTTCTAGCGTGTTGGAGACACATTGACCACTTACATCGGTGTGTATCGAATTTGAGAATTTTTATGGTGACATTGATCACATCTAGAATTCCTGTTGCTGATATTTATATTAAATTTGTAGGAAATGGATTACATTCTGGGAGTGTTCCCTACATCCGGCTTCGTTGTGAAAACGGTTTATAAGCAACTGTATAAGTTAGTAAAGTTCCAAAAACTACACCAAAAAAAAGACAAGTTTCTTACCAAATCAATTCGCTTGGTGAGTTCGAGCCATCGACTACGCCAAACGCTTCCTCTACTTTCTAAAATTGTCGAAGAACATGACGCATCAACGGTCTCTTCGATTGCAGATCCCGAGAACGCGGTAGCGTGGGGAGGTAAAGTTTCTCCAGAGTTCAAATCTAAAGTCATTCGTATTAGTAAAGAGCTAAAGATCAATCCTAATCATCTTATGGCGTGCATGGCATTTGAAACTGCTGAAACTTTCAGTCCAAGCATCAAAAATGGTTCCGGAAGCGGGGCTACAGGGTTAATTCAATTTATGCCCTCTACCGCAGAGTCATTAGGAGTGAACACAAAGACTCTTGCGAGAATGAGCGCGCTTGAACAACTTGACTATGTGAAAGCGTACTATTGGCCCTATCGAAATAAAATTAATAGCTTAGAAGATGCTTACATGGCCATTCTCTACCCTGCTGCGATTGGTAAACCGCCGTCTTTCGTTTTGTTCAGACAAGGCTCAATTGCCTATCGACAGAATGCAGGTATCGATCGCCACAACACGGGGAAAATCACGCTTAATGATGTTTCCTACAAAGTGAGGAAAAAATTAGAAAAAGGTTTGCAGCCCAATTTCATGGGCTAAGATTGTGTCATGTTCCTAGTTTTTCGCGCATGAATCCTTCTGTTACTTCACGGGGATTCTGATACACTACGCGCCCATTTCCTCTGTTGAGACCTTTCTATGCCATTTTCTAAGCTTGGTTTAAGCGCATCGATTGCTGATGCAGTAAAAGCGCTAGGTTATGAAAAACCCACTTCTATCCAACAAAAAGCCATTCCAATCGTATTGCGTGGCCGCAATTTAATTGCAGCAGCGCAAACGGGCACAGGTAAAACGGCCAGTTTTGTTCTGCCAATCTTAGAAAAGCTTAGTCGAGGCGAAACGCAACGTAAAAAACGCGCTCGTGCGATTATCCTAACGCCAACACGCGAACTTGCGCTTCAGGTTCATCAAAGTATTGAAGCTTATGGTAAAAACTTACCATTACGCTCAATGGCGATGTTTGGTGGTGTGGATTATGCACCACAAAAACAAGCCTTGATCGAGGGGGTCGATATTGTGGTAAGCACGCCTGGGCGCTTGATTGATCTGTACGGTCAACGCGCGATTCACTTTGATGAAGTGGAAATGCTAGTGCTTGATGAAGCCGACAAAATGTTGGATATGGGATTCATCGATGCGATCGACAAAATCGTCGACTGTATGCCAGAACATGTGCAAAGTTTGCTGTTCTCAGCGACGTTATCTAACCCTGTTCGTGACTTGGCGAAAAATGCGATTATTGATCCTGAAGAGATCACGATTGCAAAGCACAGTGCCTCAAAATCAAATATTAAACAGTGGATCACGACCGTCGATAAAGACATGAAGTCGTCGCTGTTAAGTCACTTGCTTAAAGAAAATGACTGGTCGCAAGTACTGGTATTTATTGAAACTAAACACGGCGCAGCCAAACTGGTAAGCCAACTTGAGAAACGTGGCATTGTGGCAGAAGCATTCCACAGTGGCCGTAATCAGCGTGTTCGCCAGGAATTAATAGAAAAGTTTAAAGCGGGTGAAATCCAGTACTTAGTCGCAACCGGCGTTGCTGCGCGTGGTATTGATATTGATAATCTGCCAGTTGTCATCAACTACGATTTACCTTACCCAGCGGATGAGTATGTACATCGTATTGGTCGTACAGGTCGTGCTGGCGCGAAAGGTGAGGCGATATCACTGGTTTCAAAAGACGACTTTAAGAACCTCTGCATGATTGAAAGTCGTTTAGGGCACTTGCTAGAGCGAGTGGAAATTGAAGGTTTTGCGCCAAGAAAGCCAGTACCAATTTCAATTTTAAATTACGTGCCTAAGAATAAACGTAAACCGCACGATAAGCGCGAATCAAAATAGCCAGTTTATCCCATGATCTAAAAGCCGCATTCTTGCGGCTTTTTGCGTTTTAAGGCATCCAATTAAGTAGCCATCGCGACGGTTTCTATTCGGTAATGAGGAAAAAAGTTAATCAGTGTCATACGCTTAACACGTAAAGTGAATCAAGGTGCGTTAAGCTTTTGTCAATTATCTGTCCGCAGGTTTGCACAAGGTAAGGAATGGGCGCAAACTTTTTTGCTTGCTAATGAATGCATAATAAGATGGGGCACAAATGAAAACAGGTGATAAGCAATTCGCCGTTATTGGTCTTGGCCGATTTGGTTTGGCAGTGTGTAAAGAGTTACAAGATTCAGGCGCTCAAGTTTTAGCCGTTGACATCAACGAAGACAGAGTTAAAGAAGCCGCCAGTTTTGTTAGTCAGGCGGTTGTGGCTAACTGTACTCACGAAGAGACGGTTGCTGAGCTCAAACTTGATGATTACGACATGGTGATGATTGCCATCGGAGCGGATGTCAATGCCAGTATTCTTGCGACATTGATTGCTAAAGAGGCGGGAGTAAAGTCAGTATGGGTTAAAGCCAACGACCGCTTCCAAGCTCGTGTTCTGCAAAAAATTGGCGCAGACCACATTATCATGCCTGAGCGTGACATGGGGATACGTGTCGCGCGTAAAATGCTCGATAAACGGGTTCTTGAGTTCCACCCATTAGGCAGTGGCTTAGCTATGACGGAGTTTGTGATTGGCTCTCGTTGGATGGGTAAGACACTAAGTGATTTGGCTCTGTGCAAAGTCGATGGCGTGCAAGTGCTAGGGTTTAAACGGGGCCCAGAAATTACCAAGGCACCTGACCTTAATACCACACTAGAAATTGGTGACCTAATTATTGTGGTCGGCCCTCAAGATGCGCTCGCAAATAAATTAAAATCGCTATGACGTATTTTCATCAGAAAGGTGTTTTTTACGCACCAGATGGTAAACAAGAGAAAGCGAAAGGCAACGAACCGCGAATTATATTGCTCAGTTTTCTCGGTGTTTTACTGCCTTCTGCGGTATTGCTAACCTTGCCAGTATTTTCTGTTACGGGCCTGTCGATAACGGATGCTTTGTTTACCGCAACGTCCGCTATTAGTGTGACAGGGCTTGGTGTTGTCGATACTGGGCAACACTTTACGCTTGCGGGTAAAATCTTGCTGATGTTTTTAATGCAAATCGGTGGGTTGGGGCAGATGACTTTGTCGGCGGTCTTACTCTATATGTTCGGCGTGCGTTTGAGTTTGCGTCAACAAGCGCTGGCGAAAGAAGCATTAGGGCAAGATCGGCAAGTCAATCTAAACCGACTAGTAAAGCGGATTGTTGTTTTCGCGCTTGTTGCAGAAACGGTCGGGTTTATTTTTCTCTCTATCCGCTGGGTCCCTGAAATGGGCTGGCAGACTGGTATGTTTTACGCCTTGTTTCATGCAATTTCTGCATTTAACAACGCTGGGTTCGCGCTGTTTTCTGACAGTATGATGAGCTTTGTGAATGATCCGTTGGTTATCTTTACACTGGCGGGGCTATTCATTTTTGGCGGGCTTGGTTTTACTGTTGTGGGTGACATCTGGCTAAACTGGCGCAAAGGTTTCCACTTTTTGCATCTTCACACCAAAATCATGCTGATTGCGACACCGATATTGCTCTTAGTCGGAACGATGATGTTTTGGTTACTTGAGCGAAGCAACCCAAACACAATGGCGTCTTTACCTGCAACAGGGCAATGGTTGGCGGCATTCTTTCAATCTGCGAGTGCGCGAACGGCAGGGTTTAATAGTGTTGACTTGGCGTTGTTTACCCAGCCGGCCTTACTGGTCATGATTGTTCTGATGTTAATTGGAGCGGGTTCCACCTCAACGGGGGGCGGTATTAAAGTTTCCACATTTGCTGTTGCGTTTATGGCTACGTGGACCTTTTTACGCCAAAAGAAACATGTGGTTATGTTTAAGCGAACCATAAATTGGCAAACTGTGACTAAGTCATTGGCAATTATCGTTGTGAGCGGAGCCATCCTGACAAGCGCAATGTTTTTATTGATGCTTACCGAGAAGGCCAGCTTTGATAAGGTTATGTTTGAAACCATTTCCGCATTTGCCACAGTGGGGCTCACCGCCGGTTTGACTGCGGAACTTTCTGAACCTGGTAAATACATTATGATCGTGGTGATGATCATTGGTCGTATTGGGCCGCTCACGCTTGCCTACATGTTGGCACGTCCTGAACCTACCTTGGTCAAATACCCAGAAGACGCCGTTCTTACAGGTTAATATAGCGTTAAACAATGGCCGCGCGACCATTACGAGCATTGATTAATAGCAGTGCTCGTACATTTATAGAATATGTGGAATGTTGCCCAGTTTTACCTACAAATTCGTAGAAGTTCATTTCTTCTTCCTTTCGTTTCGATACTATTCATTCACTCAATTTATATTCTTAGAAGCTACGCTCATAACAGCGTTTTGGAATCCGACGCTTTTGTAGTGTGACACCAAACTACGTCGTGTTATCTGAGCGAATTGATACCAGCCTTCGTCAATAGTCACTCAGTCTTACTCTATGCCCATAGGGTTACTTTGTGTTTGTTGTGCTTGGTATTAATTAACGAATCGAAAAGATGGAGTCGTACTTTGAAATTCAACACACTCGCCATGGCTATGCTAACTGCGCTTCTTGCAGGGAAGAGCATGGCAACTACTCCGCCATCACCGGTTTGGCATACTATTGCGTTGAGCGATGGTAGTTCCAGTGAGGCAATTCTACGTGGAACGGCAGATTTCCACTGGTTTGAAGATAAGCAGGGCAATGCCTTACTTCAGGAAGACGGCGTTTGGTTTTTCGCGCGGATTCAGCGCGAGTCAGACACGCCAATATTGATCTCGACAGGTGTGGTGAAAACGCAGTCGAGTGAGCCACCTGAGTCGGCGAGGTTTCGCCCGGATTTACAAGTTAAACCGCAATTATCTTCTCTAAAAACCATTGAACCGATGGCACGAAAAAACCTACTGCGTTCGGCGCAAGGTTACCAGGCGATGAGCAGTTCAACGGTGAAGCAGCAGCCCCTATTGGTTGTGCAAGTTTCGTTTGATGACCAAGCAATGGTGCACGATTTTGAGCAACGCGTATTTAATACCAATGGTCAAAGCGTTGTGGATTACTTTGATAAAAACTCTCAAGGTAAATTCAAAGTTGTTCCTGCACTTGAGAGTTACGGCACCGCCAATGACGGTGTGATAGATGTGACTGTGGCACAAAGCCACCCTAACTGTCACTCTAGTTCTACTGATAAGACATGCACCGCCAAGTTGAATGCGGTTTTCACCGAGGCTTATCAAAAACTGGATCCATACTTTAATCTTTCGGCCTACGACAGCAATCAAAATGGTACCGTAGAACCGTCAGAACTCTCTGTCATGTTTATTTTTGCGGGGGGCGATCGTTCAACAGGGGTTCTCAACCGTCCTGCTATTTGGCCGCACAAATTCTCTCACGATGATGTCACACTAGATGGTAAAAAGATCACAGACTATTGTGTGTTCGCTGACTATCAAGTTGATCATCAAGCGACCTTGGGCGTGATCGTACACGAGCTTGGCCACTTAATGCTTGGCTTACCGGATTTGTACGCAAGGAACAGTGATGCCTCGATCGGCTCTTGGGGCGTGATGGGTGGCGGTTCATGGGCGCAGAAACCGGGAGATTCATACGCTGGTGACACTCCGGTGAACATGAGTGCATGGAGCAAACACGCTGCTGGTTTTGTTGTACCAACGGTAACTCATGAAAGTCCAGCGCCTATTTCTGTGAACAACGACGATGTCAAGCTGGTGTATCTCGACCCGTACTTGAAAGAGTTTGGCCCACGTGTTTACTTGGAAAATCGCACCTTTAGCGGTTACGACCGAGCATTGGCGGCTGAAGGTATCCTGGCGACGTCGGTCAATGTCCAGAACCGCTTTAATGATGTTGGCGCGATGCAGGTTCAAATCATGCAGGCTGATGGTCTGAATGAGTTAGAAAATGATGGTAGGAGTGACGCTGACGATTTGTACCCTAATGGTGGCGATGTCATTTCAGATACATCGACCCCGGGTCTGAGAGCGATCACAGGGTTTGATACTGGGGTTCGTATTTCCAACATTGCCAGCAACACCAACGGCGGTAGCTTTTCTCTTGAGCATACAAACGAACCAAATAAATCAGCATGGCTGAACTCTCTTCATCAAGGTTATGTGTACGCGAGTGGGAGTAACACTCTGGCGGTGTCACTGGACTTGAATAGTGATACAGAGCTTGATGGCCTTCAACTTTATGCGCAAAGAGATAGCGCTCAAAGTGACATGACTTATCGAGTTTGGCGATTCCCATTTTCTGGAAACATTGGCTATCGATTAATATTGAATCAAAACAACGCTGAGCTTTTACAGCAAGGTAACTTCCAAAAGTCATCTCGAATTTTATTCCCCCAATCAAGCCAATTGAGTGCGGGTCAGCACTTATTGGTCGTTGAATTGGAAGGCGGTCAATTTGATGCAAACTTTGACTTCGGCCGCTTGCTAAAAACTGAAAAAGCCTCCCTACCTGTAATGTGGACTGGTGATTACAGTGAGATTGGCACGTTTGGTCTAGAAAAAGCCGGGTTCTCTTATATTCCGTTTGCAGCATTATTAAATGTGGATGCGAGCAACTTGGTTGAAGCGAAATCTGATTCGTTACAAACCAATAAAAATACGCCAATCAAACTGAACCTGATGGACAATGATTTCATGGCGGTAGGGTATCAGTTCAATGTGGACATTGTGCAGAAGCCTGAGCACGGCACCATCTCTGGCAACCAGTACCAACCTGAAGCTAACTTCGTTGGTCTGGACACTTTCCAATATCGTTTGTTGTCGGTTGATGGTGTGTACTCATCTTCAATCGTGAATGTGCAGGTGGAAGTGCTTGGCAGCAATGAAGCGCCAGTGGCCGTGATTGATGTTGATAATAAAGACATGACGGTTGGGCAGCGAGTCACGTTGTCTGCGTTAAATAGTACGGATGCTGATGGTGATGTGTTGAGTTATAAATGGGAGCAGTTGGCTGGCACTTCAGTTTCTCTTGGCAATGCAATCAGTGTTAGCACAAGCTTTACGGTGCCTCAAGGTGCAAAAGCGGGTGAGGTTCTGACATTCCGTTTAACCGTGACTGACCCTAGTAATGAAACGTCCAGTGCTACCGTCGATTTAACCATGAAAAACGCAGCGCCAGTTACGCTTGCAGATACGGCGACCGTTGTCGTTGGTGAAAGTATTCTGATTGATGCAGCGAGCAATGATTCGGATGTGAACGGCGATAAACTGGTTGTAGAAAGCGTACAGAACGTAACGGGTGTGGGAAGTGCGAGTGTAGAGAATGGCAAAATCCGTTTTCAAGCACCGGATAGCCCTACTGACGGCATCAAGCTGCAATATACGGTTTCAGATGGTCATGGTGCCACTGCTACGGGGGAAGTTATCGTGACGGTTGTTGCTTCTTTGAAGACAACGACATTCAAGAACTCTGAAGGTAGCGGCAGTGTTTCTTATTGGGCTTTGATGTTACTTGCAACATTAGGCTGGCGACGTCGCGTCTAAAACGGTATTGAATTGCGGTATAAGCCACTCACATTGAGTGGCTTATTTTTTATCTGATCTATTTTGGTTTCGTTCTCATTGTCTTATGAGATGTGTTTCTCATTATTTTTAAAGCGATTTTTCTACTCTGCGGTTACCCTAGGGGCCGATTTTTATGAACTAAGGATGTTATATGTCTACCGAGGCCTTTTCTGTTTCGGAAATATGCCGAGAAGCGGCAGTGATGGTCAGAAGGAATCTACTCGCAATTGTTATTGCTTGTATTCCGTTGATTATCGTGCACTCAATTTTTGCTTTTATGTATCCTGAAATGACGGGGAAAGATCAAGCGAACGTTCAAGAAGGCAATGTCGCAGGATTTTATTTCGTCACAATTATTTTGTACCCACTTGTTGCCGCTATGGCGGCTGTGCGTGTGCATCGAATTTATTTAGCCGGCGATTACATGCACTCTGCGTTGGATGTATTTCGTTTGTCAGCTCGAGAATTCCGTTTCATAGGCTGGTGGATACTGTTTGGACTGATGATGATGCTCGTTATTGGTATCCCGATCTTTGTGTTGTCGTTTATCTACATTGCAGAAAGTGGTGAAGCCGACTTTGTTGCTATGGCTATTATCACAACGATTGCAAGCATTCCTGGCTATTGGGTAATGGCGCGATGGTCATTTGTGTTGCCAGCGACTGCAATGGATCATCAACCGCGCAGTTTGCGTCGTTCGTGGAACCAGAGCAGAGCATACAACAAACAAGTATTCATTTTGATGGGACTAATTCCATTGGGTGCGGGCTTGCTCAGTCAGCTGATCTTTAGCCACTTTACGAATCTCTTTATGTTGAGCCTCGTCGGTGTGGCCTATGGTATTTTTGGCGCGTACCAGCTGGCATTGTTATCGTTGAGCTATAAAACGGTAGTGGATATCGAACGCGCTCGTTTTGATACGACATCACAGCCACCAAAAAAGGGTGAAGAATTTTCCGCTTAACCCTTTGATCGTTTTTACATGCTACCTCCGTTTAGGAGATGGTCTGCGGCAGGTTGATACCTTCCTGCCGCCTTCGCGTTATTCACGCAAAATACCCATGCCAATTTCATGGCTGAATGACAGGGACATTCACACGTATACTCACAACAGTACTTCTTTTTATTAAGGAACCCTACATGTCCATTTGGCAACGGGTCAATTTCACCCATCGCTTTAGTCAATTACCGTCAGCGTTCTATACGTTGGTCGAGCCACAACCCTTGGACAACACTCGCTGGGTCGCTTGGAATGGTGAGTTTGCACAGCAGTTTGGTTTACCAGCAGAGCAAAACGATGAGTTATTGGCGGTTTTTTCTGGGCTAAGTGAATTCGAACAATTTCGTCCTCTTGCGATGAAATATGCAGGCCATCAGTTTGGCGTTTACAACCCAGATTTGGGCGATGGACGTGGATTACTGTTGGCAGAATTTGAGCATCAGAATGGTACTTGGTTTGATCTTCACCTCAAAGGTGCAGGGCTAACGCCTTACTCGCGAATGGGAGATGGGCGAGCGGTATTACGCTCAACTATCCGTGAGTACCTGTGCAGTGAAGCCATGGCGGGCCTTGGGGTTCCGACGACACGTGCTCTCGGTATGATGGTCAGTGATACACCTGTTTATCGAGAAAAAACGGAATCGGGCGCTTTGTTACTTCGAATGGCTGAAACCCATGTTCGATTTGGTCACTTTGAGCATTTCTTTTACACCAACCAGTTAGCAGAGCAGAAGCTGTTGGCGGATAAGGTGATTGAGTGGCACTTTGCTGATTGTGCATCGGCGGAGAAACCATATGCCGCGATGTTTGACGCCATCGTGACTAAAACAGCCGAGATGATCGCATATTGGCAAGCTTTTGGTTTTGCGCATGGTGTGATGAATACCGATAACATGTCAATTCTTGGGCAAACTTTTGATTATGGTCCGTTTGGCTTTCTTGATGATTATGAGCCGGGATACATTTGTAATCATTCAGACTACCAGGGTCGTTACGCATTTGATCAACAGCCTAGAATTGCGCTTTGGAACCTGTCAGCACTGGCGCATGCGCTATCGCCACTCGTTGAACGAGAAGATTTAGAATCGTCGTTGAGTCAATTTGAAGTTCATTTAAGCCAGCAGTTCAGCCGCCTCATGCGTGAGAAGTTGGGCTTAAAAACCAAGATAGCGGAAGACGGGCGTTTGTTTGAAGCTATGTTTGAGCTTCTTCACCAGAACAAAACGGACTACACTCGCTTCTTCAGAACACTTTCAAACCTTGATAATGCGCCTTCCCAAGCCGTAATCGATTTATTTCTCGACCGAGAAGCTGCGCGAGCTTGGCTTGATCTGTACTTAGCTCGGTGTGAGCTAGAGGTTGATGAACTAGGGGGCCTGATTTCAACCGAACAGCGTTGCAAACAGATGCGTCAAGCCAATCCCAAATACATCTTGCGTAACTACTTGGCTCAGTTGGCGATTGATAAAGCGGAAGAAGGGGACTTTAGCGAATTACACCGATTGGCCGAACTGTTAAAACGCCCATTTGATGATCAACCCGAGTTTGATGATTACGCGAAATTGCCACCGGAATGGGGGAAGAAAATGGAGATAAGCTGTTCTTCATAAATGGGTCATTTTCCACCCATTTGTATCTTTTTCTTGGGTGGAATTCACTCGTTACACTTCGGATTCATGTTAATGGGCTATGTTAGTTTATTGAAATACATATAAATTTTAACATGGTCCATTAATTGCTCTTTGTTGAACATCCGTACCCATCGCCTAGCACCTAGTTACTCATGGACGGGATGGGATGTGATTCAACAAGGAGAATAATAATGTTTAAGCCTCTAACTCTACTATCTGTCTCTGCACTTGCTGTTACCAGTTTTAATGCTGCCGCAAATTGTGACCCGGGTGAAACGGTCATCAAGTTTAGCCATGTAACGAATGCGGACAAACACCCTAAAGGCATCGCGGCTTCGTTACTTGAAAAGCGCGTCAACGAAGAGATGAACGGTAAAGTCTGTATGCAGGTGTTTCCTAACTCAACACTTTATGATGATGACAAAGTGTTGGAAGCGCTACTGAATGGTGATGTTCAACTCGCTGCTCCTTCTCTTTCTAAGTTTGAGAAATTCACCAAGAAGTACCGCCTTTTCGATCTCCCTTTCTTGTTCGATGATGTCGACGCGGTTGACCGTTTCCAAAACTCGGAAGCGGGTGAAAAGCTGAAAAACTCAATGAAACGTCGTGGCCTACAAGGCATTGCGTTTTGGCATAACGGCATGAAGCAAATGTCAGCCAACAAGCCGCTCATTTCTCCAACTGATGCTGAAGGACTTAAGTTCCGTGTTCAAGCGTCTGATGTACTCGTTGCTCAGTTTGAGCAGCTAGGTGCTAACCCACAAAAAATGTCGTTCAAAGAAGTTTACGGCGGCTTGCAAACTAAGGTTATTGATGGTCAAGAAAATACTTGGTCAAACATTTACGGCAAAAAATTCTTCGAAGTTCAAGATGGCATTACGGAAACGAACCACGGAATTCTGGATTACTTAGTTGTGACGTCAAACGACTTCTGGAAAAACTTACCAGATGATCAGCGCGAGCAGTTAAACACCATTATTCAAGAGGTAACTGCGCAGCGTAATGCTGAGTCAACCAAAGTAAACCTTGCGAATAAGAACAATATCATCGAAGCCGGTGGTGTGGTTCGTACTCTAACGCCAGAACAGCGCCAAGAATGGGTCACTGCACTTCAACCAGTATGGAAGAAGTTCGAAAAAGACATTGGTTCTGACCTAATCGAAGCCGCTTTGGCGTCTAACCAAAAATAATAACCCCTAGCACATTTAGCCCTCTCAAACTGAGGGGGCTCTTTCCCCCTACAGACGACGTGATGTAATTATGGAACAGACTTTTTTTGCCAAGGCTGGACGAATCACCGATGCCATTGAAGAGACTTTGATTGCTTTCTTCTTGGGTGCCATGACCTTGCTGACCTTTGCCAATGTCATCTTTCGTTATGTCTTTAACGACAATATTCTTTGGGCGCTTGAGCTCACCGTTTTCATGTTCGCATGGATGGTGTTGGTTGGCGCATCTTATGGTGTGAAAAAACACTTTCACATTGGTGTCGATGTCATTATTAACATCGTTCCGGAAGGTAAACGAAAAGCCCTGGCGCTTTTTGCTGCAATGTGTTGCTTAGCCTTCTCTATTTTGCTGTTAATTGGCGCTTGGAACTACTGGTATCCGTTCGCTACTGACCGAGCGTGGTATGAAACGGACGATATTCCGATGCCTGAAATACTCCAGTTCATGGCCGACTGGTTAAATGAGGGAGAGCGTTATGAAAAGCTGCCACGTTTTATTCCTTACTTCGCTTTGCCACTTGGAATGGCGCTACTAACGTTTAGATTTGTTCAAGTCACGTGGCAAATCGCTACTGGTAAGCTCGATCGCTTGATTGCAGGACATGAAGCGGAGGAAGAGCTCGAATCTCTTAAAGCTGAGATGAGTGACGCTGAAGACGTAATGGCTCCAAAGGCCTCGCAAGACGCTAAAAACAAGGAGCAATAAGCCATGGATATCTTATTTCTATTTTTGATGGTAATTGGCTTTATGCTGGTTGGCGTGCCAATTGCTATTTCGCTGGGCCTTTCCAGTGTTCTTTTCCTTTTAATGCATTCGGATGCCTCTTTAGCGTCAGTTGCTCAAACGCTGTTTAATGCATTCGCGGGCCACTACACGCTATTGGCTATTCCATTCTTTATATTGGCTTCAAGCTTTATGTCGACGGGTGGCGTAGCAAAGCGGATAATTCGTTTCGCCATTGCCATTGTAGGCTGGTTCCGCGGCGGTTTGGCGATGGCTTCGGTTGTCGCGTGTATGATGTTTGCCGCGTTGTCAGGTTCCTCACCTGCAACGGTTGTTGCCATAGGTAGTATTGTTATCGCAGGTATGATCAAAAACGGTTACTCAAAAGAGTTTGCCTCTGGGGTAATTTGTAACGCAGGTACGCTAGGGATTTTGATCCCACCTTCGATTGTGATGGTGGTGTATGCAGCCGCAACGGATGTGTCAGTTGGACGTATGTTCCTTGGTGGTGTGATTCCCGGTTTGCTGGCGGGTGTCATGTTGATGATCGCGATTTACATTGCCGCGAGAATCAAGAACCTTCCAAAACAGCCTTTTGTCGGTTGGAAAGAAACCTTTGATGCCGCCAAGGATGCAAGCTGGGGCTTGTTGTTGGTCGTCATCATTCTTGGTGGTATCTATGGCGGTATCTTTACGCCGACAGAAGCCGCTGCGGTTGCTGCTGTGTACTCATTCTTTATTGCTAACTTTGTATACAAAGACATGGGGCCATTTGCAGACAAGAAAAACACTAAACCTGCGCTCGTTAAAATCTTCCAAACCTTTGTTCATAAAGACACCAAACACACCCTGTATGAAGCGGGCAAACTCACCATCATGCTGCTGTTCATCATTGCTAATGCCTTAATTTTGAAGCATGTTTTAACGGAAGAACGCATCCCGCAAATGATCACCGAGTCGATGCTCTCGGCTGGTCTCGGACCAATCACTTTTTTGATTGTGGTGAACGTCTTGTTGTTGATTGGTGGTCAGTTCATGGAGCCATCAGGCTTGTTGATCATTGTTGCGCCGCTCGTGTTCCCAATTGCGATTGCATTAGGCATAGACCCAATTCATTTGGGCATAATGATGGTGGTGAATATGGAGATAGGAATGATAACGCCGCCCGTGGGTCTTAACTTATTTGTGACCGCTGGTGTTGCCAAAATGTCGATGATGAACGTAGTGAAGGCAGCATTACCCTGGGTTGGAGTGATGTTCTTATTCCTAATTATCGTCACATATGTACCATGGGTTTCGACTTGGTTGCCTACTACCTTGATGGGGCCGGAGATCATTACCAAGTAATGGAAGCCAGAAAGTAGAAAGAGGTGTGAGAATTCACACCTCTTCGTCTATTGACTTGTAACAAGTTTTGCGCGGGTCTGAATTAATTCGACGTTCATAGTGTCGCCACCTCTTTTTATTTTTGCGACGCTCTTCACCGAATCTTCTCTCTTCTTGATAGCAACCGTCTACGAGCACGGTATCTGTAACAATCGGTATTCTCACTTTTTCGTTCATATCTATAACAACCATGATAAACCCGTTGTTAAAAATTATGATTCAAGTTGAATATAATGCCAGCTATTTGAACGTGTTTTATTTGTAAAGGTCTTTATTTATTTGGTAGCGCTGCATCTTGTCGTAAAGAGTTTTTCTTGGCACATTCAATTGGCACATTGTCTGTTTAATACTACCGTTGTTTTCTAATAAAGCGCCTTCAATGGCTGCTCTCTCAAACTCCGCCACTTGCTCTGCAAGGCTTGAGGAAGACTTAGCAACTGGGTTCGATTCTCCCAACTGAATTAACTTACCCAATAGCACAAAACGCTCTGCAGCATTTCTGAGTTCTCGAACATTGCCAGGCCAGTCATGGCTCATCAGTTGCGCTAGATCTTGGGGTGACAAGCTAGGTGAGCTTTTGCCATAACGTGAAGCTGCTACCAACAGAAAGTGGTGAAAGAGGGCTGGAATGTCTTCTTTTCGTTCGCGTAGTGGCGGGAGATCCAAGGTCACGACATTGAGCCGATAATAGAGGTCCTGACGGAAAGTACCTTCTTCAGCTGCGTGTTTTAAATCGACCTTTGTTGCGGCAATCACTCGAATATCTAAAGGCAATAATTCATTTGAACCGACACGCTCAATCACGCGCTCTTGTAATACCCTCAATAAACGAATTTGGGCTTGGATAGGCATCGACTCGATCTCATCCAAGAAAAGTGTGCCGCCTTGTGCAAACTCAAATTTACCGATACGACGGCTTTCGGCGCCAGTGAATGCGCCTTTTTCATGGCCGTAGAGTTCACTCTCAATTAAGTTCTCTGGAACCGCTCCACAATTTACGGCGACAAAGTTTTGGTTCCGGCGAGAGCTTTGCTCATGTAAAGAACGAGCGATTAACTCTTTCCCTGTACCGGTTTCACCAAACAACAAAATATCGGCGTCGGTATCGGCGATTTGGGTGATGGTCTCTCGTAATATTTGGATGCTAGAGGTTTCACCAATAACTCGTGGACCAAGGGTTTTACTGGCTTTAAGTGACAGGCGCAGTTTTTCATTTTCATTGGTTAGTTTGCGCTTCTCAATCGCCCGCTTAACCGTTTCAACCAAATGTTCTGGCGCAAAAGGTTTCTCAATAAAGTCGTAAGCGCCTTGATGAAGGGCTTGCACAGCCATGGAAATATCACCGTGTCCAGTGATCATGATGACGGGTAAGTTTGCATCGCGTTGAGTCAAAGTTGTCAGCATATCCATACCAGAAATGCCCGGCAAACAGATATCAGTGACCACGACGCCAGCTTCTTCTCCTTGCTGCATCGCTATTAAAGCCGATTCTGCATCCACAAAAAACTTGGCGTCGATATCCGCCAGTTCAAAGGTCTGTTCTATAGCGATTCTGAGATCGGCCTCATCATCAATAAAAAACACCTGACACATGATCTTATCCTTTTGATGGTTCAGTGTTGTAAGAAGTGATAGGTAAACACAATGAGAATCGAGCGCCGCCTTGTTCTCGATTATGGGCACATAATTTTCCATTCATACTGGCTAAGATTTGTTGCGAGATAGAGAGACCCAAACCTAAACCGTTCAGTTTAGTGGTTAGAAACGGTTCACATAAATCAGAAAGTGAGAAAGAGCCAAGCCCTGGGCCATTATCATCAACATGAATCCAAACCAAATCAGTGTGCTCATCGTGTTCTACAGATAATTCTACCTGTTTGTCTTGTTGCTCTTTGAGTGCTTCTATCGCATTAGTCAGTAAATTGACCAACACTTGCTCCAGTTGAATAATATTGATCTGCACTTCAACATCATGCTCTGGCAAATTTGTTTCTAACGTGACGCGCCCTGATTTAAATGCGGGCTTCATCAGTTCTTTTACAGAGGCAATAACAGGGAACAGTCGAGATTGAGCCAACTCGTCACCACTGGTTTTTTTGGCGAAAGAGCGAAGTTGCTGACTGATATTTGCCATACGGTCAGTGAGAGCAGAAATGCGAGTGAGATTATCTTTCACTCGCTCATATTTTTCTTTTTTTAGAAACAGCTTGCCGTTCTCCGCAAAGCTACGAATTGCCGCAAGTGGATTATTCAGTTCATGGCTGATACTGGCCGACATTTGTCCTAACACCGCGAGTTTCGCTGCTTGCACCAATTCGTCTTGAGTAACGCGTAAAGTTTGCTCGGTATCGATACGCTGTGCGATCTCCGCTTGCAACTCGGCAGTCCGTGCCATGACTTGATATTCCAACTTTTGATTGGCTTCTTGTTGAATTCGTTCAATTTGCAAGTGACGCTGTTGACGGTGATAAATAAGCTGACCAATTAAAAACAAAACCATGAATGCTAGAGTGAGTACAAAGATGTAACCCATGGTGAACCAAACGATCGACTGTTTAGGAGACAGCACACGAATAGTCAGTTTGAGTTCGGGGAGGGGCAGCGAAGAGACCACCAAGGTTCCTTTATTGTATGGGTAACCCTGTTTAAGCTCAGAATGCACCTCGTCCAAACTACCCACTAATCCAAGCGTTTCAATTGGCGCATCAAGATATTGTTGGCTTGCCCAAACTTGCTTTTTCTCTTTTTTTGTCAGTGGCTGTAAGCTTTTGAGTAGCCATTCACTTCGGCTACTCATGAAAACAATTCCGTATGGGTCGCTGGCGACAAAAACACTGTTAGGTTGCTGCCAGTTGTCCTCTATCTTACTTAGGTCCATCTTCACCACGACGACACCAAGTACACCGCCAGCGTATACGATGGGATAAGAATAGTAGTAGCCACGTTTACCAGATGTTGAGCCCAGTGCGTAGTATTGGCTTCGTTTACCTACAATGGCTTGTTTGAAATAAGGTCGAAATGCAAAATTTCGCCCGATAAAGGAGCGCTCTTTACGCCAGTTGCTGGCCGCGATCGTTGTACCCCATTGATCGATTAAGTAGGTGTCCGCTGCTTCAATCACGCCATTAACGGATTCTAAATACCGATTAGTGATTTCCAGTTGCGCACTGTTGTTGGGGTGCAGAAGCGCTTGATAAAGAGGATCATCTTTAGCGAGAAGATTTGGGATATGGGCGTACTTATCGAGTTTATTTTTTATATGGCCAGAAAATTGCTCCAGCTGTGATTGGTGTTTATCAAGTAGAGATTGATAACTGGTCTGCCAAACCCAATGGCCACCGATAATTGCGCACAGGAAATAGAAAGCAAAAAATGTCAGCAGAATCCGTTTTTTTTGCGACATCCTTACACTCCTTACAACTTCCTTTGGTCACGTAAGAAAATGTTAATAGTTTGTAGGAAGGATTAGGGATTTAGTTTTCAACTCTGTGGAGTAAAACAAGAGCAAGATCTCTTTTTAGGCTTTTCGATAAAAAAACCGGTCGATTCTCTTGAAAAAGTCGCTATTGTCCCCATTCTAGATATGCTGGCGATGCTTAGACGGTGTCTGAATCGCATTTTTGAAGAAAAAATGGGTCAGCATTCGAGAATTTAGCGCAGACAATGTCCACATAGTGGCTATTGGCTCGACAGGGTTGCGACAGATCGCTAGAATGTCGCGTCTAAAAATTCTGTCCTGAGGCTAATAGGAGATACCTTTGGTTATTTTATCGAAGATATCACTGATTAGTCCGGTACTGACAACCAGTATCGATACTCGATTTTAAATTAGGTGTTCGGACAGAACACTACACAAGGATGAAGCGTAAGCTCCTCTGAGTTTCGCTCATACGCTCGGAAAACCGAGCCACTTTAGAGGTTTATATATAATGCAAGTTACTGTTGAAACGCTAGAGGGCCTAGAGCGCCGTCTAAACATTACTGTTCCAGCTGCAAACATCGAAGACGCTGTAACAGCTGAACTACGCAACATCGCTAAAAACCGTCGTTTCGATGGTTTCCGTAAGGGTAAAGTGCCTCTAAAAATGGTTGCTAAGATGTACGGCAAAGCAGTACGTCAAGACGTTCTTGGTGAAGTAATGCAACGCCACTTCATCGAAGCTATCGTTAAAGAGAAAATCAACCCAGCTGGCGCTCCAACTTTCGCTCCTGTAGAGAACAAAGAAGGTTCAGACCTAGTTTTCACTGCAACTTTTGAAGTTTACCCAGAAGTTGAGCTTAAAGGCCTAGAGAGCATCACTGTTGAAAAACCACTAACAGAAGTTAAAGATGCAGACGTAGAAGAGATGATCGATACTCTACGTAAGCAACAAGCAACTTGGGTTGAAGTTGAAGAAGCAGCAGAAGATGGCAAACGCGTAAGCATCGACTTCGTTGGTTCTATCGACGGTGAAGAGTTCGAAGGTGGTAAAGCTGAGAACTTCCCTCTAGAAATGGGTGCTGGTCGCATGATCCCTGGTTTCGAAGACGGTATCGCAGGTAAAACTGCTGGTATGGAATTCGACATCGACGTGACTTTCCCAGAAGATTACCACGCTGAAAACCTAAAAGGTAAAGCAGCTAAGTTCGCAATCAAAGTGAACAAAGTTGAAGCTCGTGAACTACCAGAACTAAACGACGAGTTCGTTGCTAAGTTCGGTGTTGTTGAAGGTGGTGTTGAAGCACTTAAAGCTGAAGTTCGTAAGAACATGGAACGCGAACTTAAGCAAGCTGTTAAGAACCGCATCAAAGAGCAAGCGATTGACGGTCTAGTTGAGCAAAACGACATCAACGTACCATCAGCGCTTATCGAGCAAGAAATCCAAGTTCTACGTCAACAAGCTGCACAACGCTTCGGTGGTAACCCAGAAGCTGCTGCTCAGCTTCCACGTGAACTGTTCGAAGAACAAGCTAAACGTCGCGTAGTTGTTGGTCTTCTACTAGGTGAAGTAATCAAATCTGAAGAGCTAAAAGCGGACGACGAGAAAGTTAAAGCTCTAATCGAAGAAATGGCTACTGCATACGAAGATCCATCAGAAGTTATTGCTTACTACGAGCAAAACGAAGAAATGATGAACAACATGCGCAACGTAGCTCTAGAAGAGCAAGCAATCGACGCGATCATCGCTAAAGCACAGGTTTCTGAGAAAGAAGTAGGCTTCAACGAGCTACTTAACCAACAACAACCTGCTGCTTAATAAGCAATATCTTGCGTAGAAGGTTGACTTAACGTTAACTATTCTGCTAACAATGGTCCGTATGATAGTCATCATCCGGGCCATTTATTTTAGGGACATAAGAATATGAGCTACCAAGAAAAAAATGCAATGTCGCCAATTATGGACGCGCTAGTACCAATGGTGGTTGAACAAACTTCCCGAGGCGAACGCTCTTACGACATCTACTCACGTCTGCTTAAAGAGCGCGTGATTTTTTTAACGGGTCAAGTGGAAGACCACATGGCAAACCTTGTCGTGGCTCAGCTACTTTTCCTAGAATCTGAAAATCCAGATAAAGATATTTTCTTATACATCAACTCTCCAGGCGGCAGCGTAACAGCAGGTATGTCTATTTACGATACCATGCAGTTCATTAAGCCAAATGTGAGCACAGTATGTATGGGTCAAGCATGTTCAATGGGTGCCTTCCTGCTTGCAGGTGGTGCGCCAGGTAAGCGTTATGTACTGCCTAACTCACGTGTAATGATCCATCAACCATTGGGTGGTTTCCAGGGTCAAGCTTCTGATATCCAAATCCATGCTCAGGAAATCCTGACGATTAAACAGAAGCTAAACAAGTTGTTAGCAGAACATACAGGCCAACCTCTTGAAGTCATTGAGCGCGATACTGATCGTGATAACTTCATGTCATCAGAGCAGGCTGTGGAATACGGTATCGTGGATGCAGTGTTAAGCCACCGTGGCGAGTAATTAGCCAGCGCATTTTGGCAAAAATTGATATACACTCATTCATGAAGAGTAAAGGCTAAGAGGTTAGCGAATGACAGATAAAAGCAAAGAAAGTGGCAGCGGTAAATTGCTGTACTGTTCTTTCTGCGGCAAAAGTCAGCACGAAGTTCGCAAGCTAATCGCAGGTCCGTCAGTGTACATTTGCGACGAATGTGTCGACTTATGTAACGATATTATTCGCGAAGAAATCAAGGATGTTCTCCCTAAGAAAGAATCTGAAGCGTTACCAACGCCAAAACAGATCCGTGAACACCTTGATGACTATGTGATCGGGCAAGATTACGCGAAAAAAGTGCTCGCAGTTGCGGTATATAACCACTACAAGCGTTTACGCAATGGTGATACAACGAGCGAAGGTGTGGAGCTTGGTAAGAGTAACATCCTTCTAATTGGTCCTACAGGTAGTGGTAAAACACTACTTGCGGAGACATTAGCTCGATTCTTGGATGTGCCATTTACAATGGCAGACGCGACGACACTAACCGAAGCCGGTTACGTAGGTGAAGACGTTGAAAACATCATCCAAAAGCTTCTGCAAAAATGTGATTACGATGTAGCTAAAGCGGAACGCGGCATCGTTTACATTGATGAAATTGATAAGATTTCACGCAAAGCTGAAAACCCATCTATTACGCGTGACGTATCTGGTGAAGGTGTTCAGCAGGCGCTACTAAAACTTATCGAAGGTACGGTTGCATCGGTTCCACCTCAAGGTGGTCGTAAGCATCCTCAGCAAGAGTTCCTACAAGTGGACACATCTAAGATCCTGTTCATCTGTGGTGGTGCTTTTGCTGGCTTAGACAAAGTGATTGAGCAGCGTGTTGCAACAGGTACAGGTATTGGCTTTGGTGCTGAAGTTCGTTCGAAGAATGAAGCGAAGACGGTAGGTGAGCTATTTACTCAAGTTGAACCTGAAGATTTAGTGAAGTACGGCCTCATTCCAGAATTCATTGGTCGTTTACCTGTAACAACAACACTGACTGAGCTTGATGAAGAAGCGTTGATTCAGATCCTATGTGAACCGAAGAACGCACTGACCAAGCAATATGCAGCATTGTTTGAGCTGGAAAACGCTGAACTTGAATTCCGTGAAGATGCGCTGCGCGCTATCGCGAAAAAAGCAATGGAGCGTAAAACAGGTGCTCGTGGCTTACGCTCGATTCTTGAAGGCGTGCTACTTGAAACCATGTACGAATTACCATCTGCAACAGACGTTAGTAAAGTCGTGATTGATGAGTCCGTCATTAATGGCGAGTCAGAGCCACTGCTTATTTACAGTAACGCAGACAATCAGGCAGCTGGAGCAGAGTAAATTCAGCCATAATGAAAAAGGAGGTAAGTAATTACCTCCTTTTTTTATTTCTCTTATTGAATCCAAACAATTAGCCCCCATATACTGCCTTAAGTAATACGTTAAACGTGAAAGCGGAAGAGAGAATTATATGAACTTGGAACGTTCCGAGCGTATCGAGATCCCGGTACTACCTCTACGTGACGTAGTGGTCTACCCACACATGGTTATTCCATTGTTTGTTGGTCGTGAGAAATCGATTAGCTGTTTAGAAACGGCGATGGAAACCAACAAACAAGTTCTTCTTGTGGCACAAAAGCAAGCGGATACTGACGAGCCTACGGTTGACGACCTATTTGACGTAGGTACGGTAGCCACCATTCTCCAGCTCTTGAAGCTTCCGGATGGCACAGTAAAAGTATTGGTCGAAGGCCAGCAGCGAGCAAAAATCAATCACTTTAAAGAGAGTGACTTCTTCCTAGCAGAAGCTGAATTTGTTGTTACGCCTGAATTGGATGAGCGTGAGCAAGAAGTGATTGTTCGCAGCGCGATTAATCAGTTTGAAGGGTTCATTAAGCTAAACAAGAAGATTCCACCAGAAGTGCTAACGTCACTTAATGGTATCGACGAAGCCGCACGCTTAGCGGATACCATTGCGGCTCATATGCCGTTAAAGTTGGTGGATAAGCAGCAAGTACTTGAAATTGTTGACGTCACTGAGCGTCTGGAATTCCTGATGGGCCAGATGGAATCAGAGATCGACTTGCTGCAAGTTGAAAAACGAATTCGTGGTCGCGTTAAAAAGCAAATGGAAAAATCTCAGCGTGAGTACTATCTGAATGAGCAAATGAAAGCGATTCAGAAAGAACTTGGTGAGATGGAAGACGCACCAGACGAGTTCGAAACGCTACAGAAGAAGATTGACGAATCAAAAATGCCTCAAGAGGCACGTGAAAAGACAGAGCAAGAGCTGCAAAAGCTTAAGATGATGTCTCCAATGTCTGCTGAAGCAACAGTGGTTCGTAGCTACATCGATTGGATGGTCAGCGTTCCTTGGGCTAAGCGCTCAAAAGTTAAGAAAAACTTAGCGAAAGCAGAAGAGGTTCTTAATGAAGATCACTACGGTCTAGAACGCGTCAAAGAACGTATCCTTGAATACCTGGCTGTTCAAAACCGTATCAACAAGCTAAAAGGTCCTATCCTTTGTCTTGTTGGTCCTCCTGGTGTAGGTAAAACGTCTCTTGGTCGTTCAATTGCTTCAGCTACAGGCCGTAAGTATGTTCGTATGGCGTTGGGTGGTGTGCGTGATGAAGCGGAAATTCGTGGTCACCGTCGTACTTACATCGGCTCATTACCAGGCAAGTTGATCCAGAAGATGTCGAAGGTTGGTGTGAAGAACCCGCTGTTCTTATTGGACGAAATCGACAAAATGTCTTCAGATATGCGTGGTGATCCGGCATCGGCTCTACTAGAAGTGCTTGATCCTGAACAGAATAACTCGTTCAACGATCACTACCTAGAAGTGGATTACGATCTCTCTGACGTTATGTTTGTTGCGACATCGAACTCGATGAACATCCCGGGCCCATTGTTAGACCGTATGGAAGTTATTCGTTTATCTGGTTACACCGAAGACGAGAAGCTGAACATTGCAAAACGTCACCTTGTTGATAAACAAGTGAAGCGTAATGGCTTGAAAGCGGATGAGATCGTCATTGAAGATTCTGCGATTATTGGCATCATTCGTTACTACACGCGTGAAGCGGGTGTCCGTAACTTAGAGCGTGAGATTTCTAAGATCTGCCGTAAAGCGGTGAAGAACATCTTGCTGGATAAGGACATCAAGTCAGTAACGGTAACGATGGACAACCTAAAAGAGTACTTAGGTGTTCAACGTTTCGATTACGGTAAAGCGGATGAAAGTAACCGAATTGGTCAAGTAACTGGTCTAGCTTGGACCGAAGTGGGTGGCGATCTATTAACGATTGAAACTCAATCAATGCCAGGTAAAGGTAAGCTGACACAAACGGGTTCTCTTGGTGATGTGATGCAAGAGTCTATCCAAGCAGCAATGACAGTGGTTCGCTCTCGTGCAGAAAAGCTAGGTATCAATACTGACTTCTACGAGAAGAAAGATATTCACGTACACGTCCCGGAAGGCGCGACACCAAAAGATGGCCCAAGTGCGGGTACAGCAATGTGTACAGCATTGGTTTCTTCTCTAACAGGCAACCCTGTGAAAGCAGAAGTAGCGATGACGGGTGAAATCACACTGCGTGGTGAGGTTCTACCTATCGGCGGCCTAAAAGAGAAGTTACTTGCGGCACACCGTGGTGGCATTAAGACAGTGCTAATTCCAAAAGATAACGAGCGTGATTTGGAAGAGATTCCTGATAATGTTATCGCGGATCTGGAAGTTATCCCTGTACAGTGGATTGATGAAGTACTGAAAGTCGCACTAGAGCGAGACCCGACGGGCGTTGAGTTTGAGTCTCAAAAATAGTGATGTGTAGCAAAAATAAGTAAAAGTTTACGCTGATAAGCCCAAAAAGGCTTGTCAGCGTTTTTTTTGGGCGCTAAGTTAGTTTCGATAGCTGCCAGCCCTTGATGAATAAGGGGTGGAGCATATTTTCTTAACAATGGAACGAAAGTCATCACAAAAATAATCACAGATGACACAAAGGGGAAATTACAGTGAATAAAACTCAGTTAGTAGAACAAATCGCAGAAAATGCAGATATTTCTAAAGCGTCAGCGGGTCGTGCTCTAGATGCATTCATCGAAGCAGTAAGCGGAACTCTTCAATCTGGTGATCAAGTCGCTCTAGTTGGCTTTGGTACATTCAGCGTTCGCACTCGTGCTGCACGTACTGGTCGTAACCCAAAAACTGGTGAAGAAATCCAAATCGCAGAAGCAAAAGTACCAGCTTTCAAAGCTGGTAAAGCACTGAAAGACGCTTGTAACTAATCACGGCGTTTTTCTGTAACCGGCCATTTGCTTAACTTTTGCTCAAACAATAAGTTTCGAACAAAAATTTACAAACTTCGAGCCGAACTTTCTTAAATTATGCGCATCATACTGATGCGCATTTCTTTTTCTGATATTATTGCGCCATTATTTCTATTAGATAGAAGCAGTAGGCTTCAATTGTGGAGAGCAGTTAAATTATGATGGATCGACTACGCGAAGGCGTGAATAGCATCGCGGTCAAAATTATCCTTGGACTTATCATCCTGTCTTTCGTATTTGCAGGTGTAGGTAGCTACATCGTTGGTGGTAGCAACAACTCTGCAGCGAAAGTCGGTAACACTGAGATTCCTCGTGGTGAGTTCGAGATGGCATACCAAAATGAGCGTAACCGTATGCAAGCTCAGTTGGGTGACTACTTCTCTCAAATGCTGGCTGACCCTGCATATGTTGAATCTTTCCGCAAATCCGTTTTAGATCGAATGATCAATGACGTGTTGCTTGACCAACAAGCTGAAGCTTTGGGTCTGCGAATCAGCGACACTCAAGTGCGTAGCATGATTCTAGACATGCCTCAGTTCCAATCTAATGGTCAGTTTGATCAAGAGGTCTATCAAGCTTCTTTGCGTCGTGCAGGCTTTTCGCCAGACTCTTTTGCTGAGTACATGCGTCGTGAATTGGTTCGTGAGCAACTGCTGAATGCGCTACAAAACAGTGAATTTATTCTGCCGGGTGAAGTACAAGCAGAAGGCAAGCTGTTCACTCAAACTCGTGATATTCGCACGATTCAGATCGACTTAGCGGAGTTCGCGAAAAATATTGAATTGACCGACGAAGAAATTCAAGAGTACTACAAAGCAAACCCAGACAACTTTACACGCCCAGAGCAGGTTAAAGTCTCTTACATCGAACTGTCAGCTGAAGCGCTAAAGGAACAAGTTAATGTTTCTGATGCTGAGGTGAAAAAGTACTACGACGAGCACTTAAACAAATACTCTTCAGAAGAGCAACGACGTGTCGCTCACATTCTTGTAGAAGGGGACGATGAAGCAAAAGCGCAAGCTATCCTAGATGAGCTAAACGCGGGTGCAGATTTTGCGACGCTTGCTCAAGAGAAATCTGACGATTTTGGCAGCGCTGAAAACGGTGGTGACCTAGGTTGGATTGAGCGTGATGTGATGGACCCTGCTTTTGAAGAAGCGGCATTCGCACTGAAGAATCCTGGCGATACGTCGGGTCTAGTAAAGTCGGACTTTGGCTATCACATTATCAAGCTTGAAGAGCTAAAAGATTCTGTGGCGAAGCCATTTGAAGAAGTCGCTGCTGAAATCAAACAAGAGATGGTTGACCAACAAGCTATCGATCAATTCTACGAGTTGCAAAATGAGCTTGAGCGCGTAGCGTTTGAATACCCAGACTCATTGTATGATGCTTCTCAAGCGGTTAACCAAGAAGTGAAGACAACGGACTTTATTTCTCAGGTTGATGCACCTGAAGTGCTTCGTAGCCCTGCTGTAATGCAAGCTATCCTGAGTCCTGAAGTTAAAGAAGATGGCCTAAACTCTGAAGCTATCGAAGTTGCGCCTGAGCATATTATCGTTGTTCGTGTTGAAGATGCGCGTGACGAGACAGTTCTTCCATTAGAAGAAGTGAAAGATCAGGTTGTTGCAGAGCTATCTCGTGTTAAAGGTGAGCAAGAAGCGATGGAACTTGGAACACAAGTCGTTGCGGCATTGAAAGAAGGTAAGACGAACGTGCTTGCTGAAAACAATCTTGCCTTTGGTGAACAAGAGACAGTAGATCGTCGTTCTCCGTTGGCAACAACGGTATTCGCGATGGCAAAACCAGTCGATGGTAAACCAGTATACGGTCAGTCTAAAGATCTTGAAGGTAACATCATTATCATCGAGCTTGATGCTGTAAACGCAGAGCTAGATAGTGAGTTAGAAGATCAAGTTGCGATGCAAATGCAGCGTGCATCTTCTCAGCAAGATTTATCATCTGTACTAGCCGTACTGCGTGCAAATACTGACATCGAGTATTATGTTGTGAGCAACTAAGCACAATTAGTGTAATTTGTATGTTGAATAAAACGGACCGCATAAGCGGTCCGTTTTATTTTTGTCTTTATGAACTTCAATCATCAATAGGCATTACTTAAATTAGTGCGCGTTTAAGTGATAGCGGCCGTTGTGAATTCCGGGTCATCTCAGTTTGTTAAATGCATAACCATATTGCTTTCCATTGCAAACTTGATAGTGACTCGCTCTCGATGACTGTTTTTAGCCTACTATTTTGGAGATTGTATGTTCAATATGAAATGGATTTTGACATTGTGCTTATTTGTTTTTGCACCTTTTAGCATAGCTGCGGATTCAGCCACTGACAAATATGAAGGAATTGAAATTACTGTAAATATCAACACGGCCACTGCTGAAGAAATTGCGACCATGTTGAAAGGTATAGGTGAGAAGAAAGCGCAGAGTATAGTGGACTACCGCGAGGAACATGGCCCTTTTAAAACGGCAGCAGATTTGAAGAGCGTAAAAGGCATTGGTGAAGCGACAGTTAAGAAAAACGAAGACCGCATTTTACTGTAGCTTGATGTATCGCAGATATTGAGTCTGAATTCAGAACAATATCTGTTTCCCTATTACTGCTTTCCCGAACCAGCCCCTCTTTCGTGGTTCGGGATTTTTTATCCGAATAAACGACGGCGAAGGCCTTTTTCCAGTAAAGCCATCACTAACCCACCGAGTGCGCCAAACATATGAGCATCAATAGCAACGTTTGCACCGATAAGTTCAGCAGTACTGCTTGATGGGCCATAGACCTGCTCCCATGCTACTTTGGCGATTAGCCCTCCGACTAACAACACACTGCTTCTTCTGCTTTCAAAGACTTCTCTGAGCGCCCAAAATCCAAACAATCCGTGTAATACGCCGGATAAACCTACGTATACCGACATGTTGGTAAACAAATTCAACGCACCAACACATGCACATAAGATTGAAAAAACGATAAGGAAGTTACGAGTGCTTGGACGAAAAATAAAAGTAATGATCCACAATCCTGCGAGGTTCATTCCTAAGTGCACAAAGTTGGTATGTGTGAGATTTCCTGTTACGATTCGCCACCATTCACCATGGCGTATATTGTAGCTGTGCCACTCGGTTAGGCTTGCCATTGGTTCAAATTGAAGTATCAAACAGATCACGCTGATAATACTCAGCAAGGTATAAAGGTTCACTCTATGTCTCGTTATTGTTCTCGTTGTGGAAAATCGCAAAAAGCGTGTATTTGCCAATGGATTGTACCGCTGGCAAGCGAGGTAGAACTTATCATTCTTCAGCACACGAGTGAAGAACATCGTCCGCTTGGTACGGCACGGATTCTCAATTTGAGTTTAGATAACTGTATTTGTTTGATAGGAGAGGACTTTTCTTGTGATGATGTCTTAAATCACTTATTAGCGGATGAGTCATATCAACATTTTGTTCTTTACCCATCAGAAGAGTCACGATGCATTTCTGAAATCACTCAAGCGAGTCATAGTGTATCTAAGAAAATACGTTTGATTTTGCTCGATGGTACGTGGAAAAAAGCGTACAAAATGTGGCAACTCTCAAGCAACTTACATTCATTCCCAACCGTGCAGTTGCCTAAGCAACTACAAGGGCACTACACCATTCGTAAGGCGCCCTCTGAGAATAGCTTATCGACAGTCGAGGCTGGTTATCATTCGCTTCGCTTGCTTGAACCCGAGCGAGACTTTACACCGCTGATGCGTGCGTTTGAAAAGATGATCGAATTCCAAATCGCCCAGATGCCTCCGGGCATTTTTGAAAAGAATTACTTGAAAGGTTGAGTGTTACTAAAGAACGATGGAAGAGAAAAGTTGGCGGTGTAGCTTTTGCGCGTGACCATCGGTCATTGCAGAAATATAATCGGCGATGACCCTCATTTTATTGCTCTTGCTCTTCGCCTGACACCACAGATCTTTTGTATGAACGGGTAGTAAGCGCTCTGGGTCTGCTGTTAACGCTTCAAAAATATCCATAATAATTTGCTGACCCTTATACTCAACGATCTGGACCTGCGGGACTTGGATAACGAAGGTGCTGACAAAGTGCTTGAGTACGTCAAGTGCACGTGCCATCTGTGGCTCTAAACACGCATTCCAAGACAGTAACGGGTTATTAAACGGCTCATCCACCGCTTTGATTGAAATGCTGGTCAGTAGCGCGTTAACCATACCACCGATGGCATCTTTCCGCTCATGGTGCTTACCGCTAAATAGCATCTGTCCGATGGAATCGATATGAGCTTCAAACCACGGGTCGCCACAGTCCGCTAATTGACTTGCTGCGCCTTCTTGCCATTGCTGACGTGTCACCATACCAAGTACGATTGCATCTTCTAAATCATGAACACCGTAGGCGATATCATCTGCTAGCTCCATGATTGAGCAATCGAGTGATTTAAAACGCGTTTTACTGTGCTCAAACTCCGATTCTGGCGTTGAACGCATCAGACTAAGCAATGCCTTGTCGTTGTCAGAAAGCGGTGCAATTACCCAATCAAATAAGTCTTTATCACAATCATAAATGCCTTTAGCTGGGCTCCAATCTTTTGCTTTTAGTTTACGTTGATGCTCGGCTGGTTGAGGCAACTTGACGGAGCGTGTTTGACTAATGAGGGCAGGGTACTTAATCAAACCAAGCAGTGTGCGGCGTGATAAATTCATTCCGAAATGCTCGGTATAAGGCTCTAACTTAGTGACGATACGAAAGGTTTGGGCGTTCCCCTCGAAGCCGCCATGTTCGCGCATTACGTAGTTTAGAGCGACTTCTCCCCCATGACCGTATGGAGGATGCCCGATGTCGTGAGCCAAACATAATGAATCAATTAAGCTGTCTGATGGTAATAGTTCACGGAACTCTGGTTGTTTTTTCTTTAACTGGGCGACGATACCGGTCCCGAGTTGCGACGCTTCTAAGGAGTGCGTTAACCGACTGCGGTGAAAGTCTTCCAAGCTATTGCCGTGTACTTGGGTTTTTGCTTGTAGGCGTCGAAATGCAGCCGAGTGAAGAATGCGCGCTCGGTCTCGTTGGTACGGGCTCCGATGGTCGTCTCGACGGATTTTATGCTCATCATCATGGCGCTCTTGCCATTGCGGGTGTAATTCAAACGACACGATTATCTCCGTAAGCTAACTGATTTCATCTAACGATAATTCGAAACTTGGGGCAAAGGTATTGAGAAAGTAATCCATTTCAGGCGTTCTGCGTTCTTGCAAAGTGACGTCTAAGCGTTTTTTTGCCAGAGCGAACTCATGGTTGCCGGCGCTTAGTTCTTCAAGACATTTTAAATAGGCACAGATGGAATCGGCTTGCTTAACGATTTTTGCGTCCTCTTCGTGAGCAGAGTGAGAAAGAAGATAGGGGGCAAAGTCATCTTGGAACTCTTCCGGTAACATTGAGAGTAATTTTTGCTCCGCTGCCGATTCTATCTTCTTATATTCTTTGGCAATTTCAGGGTTGTAATACTTCACTGGAGTCGGAAGATCACCCGTTAATACTTCACTGGAGTCATGGTACATGGCAAGAATCGCGATACGCTCTGGATTAAGGTTACCGCCGAATTTTTTGTTTTTAATTAGGGCAAGGGCATGAGCGACAAAAGCAACTTGTAAGCTATGCTCTGAAACGTTTTCTGGTGAGACGGACCGCATTAAAGGCCAGCGTTGGATCAGCTTCATTCGAGCCAGGTGGGCGAAAAAATGGCTTTCTTTCATGGCTTTCTCCGTTTCTGGTGTAAAAAAGGAACTCACTAGGAGTTCCTCTAAGCATATGAGAGATCAGCACTAATTACTACCAGTGATTCATTACTGGCTGTAGGTTGATAGGAATCTTTCAAAACGTCCAATGGCGATTTCTAGATCTTCAACGTGCGGTAGTGTCACGATGCGGAAGTGGTCTGGTTTTGGCCAGTTAAAACCAGAACCTTGCACTAGTAAGACCTTCTCTTGTTTTAAGAAATCTAAAACCATCTGTTGATCGTTCTTGATGTTGTACATTTTAGTGTCGATTTTCGGGAAGAGGTACATCGCACCCTTAGGTTTGACACAAGAAACACCAGGAATCTGATTGATCAGTTCATACGCTCGGTTGCGCTGCTCTAATAAGCGTCCGCCAGGTAAAATCAGTTCATTAATACTCTGGTATCCACCTAACGCGGTTTGAATCGCATGTTGCATTGGTACGTTTGCGCATAAACGCATCGATGAAAGCAGCTCCAAGCCATTCACGTACCCTTGAGCCAGATGTTTAGGCCCCGTTAGGAACATCCAGCCACCACGGAAACCACAAACACGGTAGGCTTTTGAAAGGCCATTGAATGTCATAACTAGCACGTCTTCAGTGAGTGTGGCGACTGAGGTATGTGTTGCACCGTCGTACAACACTTTGTCGTAGATCTCATCTGCGAAAATGATCAGTTTGTGCTGGCGTGCTATCTCAATCACTTCAAGTAGGAAGTCACGGCTGTATACCGCACCTGTCGGGTTGTTCGGGTTGATCAGAACAATGCCACGTGTCTTTGGTGTGATTTTCTTTTTGATGTCTTCAAGGTCTGGGTACCAGTCAGCCTCTTCATCACATAGATAATGAACCGGCTTACCACCAGATAGTGCAACTGAAGCTGTCCATAACGGATAGTCTGGTGCTGGGATCAGCATTTCGTCGCCATTGTTTAATAGCGCTTGCATGGCCATTACGATCAACTCAGACACGCCGTTACCTACATACACATCTTCGACATCTAGCGAGCGTATACCTTTACGCTGATAGTGTTGGACCACTGCTTTACGAGCAGAGTAAATGCCTTTGGAATCACAATAGCCTTGAGAAGTCGGCAGATTACGAATCACGTCGACTAAAATCTCATCAGGGGCGTCAAAACCAAATGGGGCAGGGTTACCAATGTTTAGCTTTAGGATTTTATGCCCTTCTTCCTCCATGCGCTTAGCATGTTTGAGTACAGGACCCCTAATGTCGTAGCAGACATTGTCGAGTTTTGACGACATCCCGATATTTTGCATTGTTTAATTCCTAAAAATTCGTTAATTTCTTTATTAAAATACAATAATTTGTTTTTTATTAGAATATATATCTGTAAATAATCTGTCTGCTGGTTAAGTTTCGCTCGCTTGCTATCACAGGATTTTGCAAAAGATCGCATACGACCTTGATTTGCTTTGGGTCTAAACTTAGAGTAGCCGTCAGTTACCATTTATCCTCACATACAACGAGGTTGATTTGTCACAGTTCCATCAAGCCGTAAAGAGAATTATCGAGCGAGTTCAGCAATCGGAAGGCAATCAAACACGTCTGGTCGAGCCCCTTAGCGAGAAACCTAATTTCTCATTTATTGATTGGCTTGATGCACAACCACTTTTCCCTAAGTTTTATTGGCAGTCCCGCGATACACGTGAAGAGGTCGTTGCACTAGGGCAATTGCACGCTTTTGTTGAGCCAGGTCCTGCTTATACCATTCTAGGTGAAGGGCAAAGAGTCTGGGGCGGGCGCTCTTTTGATGGACAGCATGAGAAGAATCGTCGCTGTATGCCTTCTTTTTTCTTTTTGCCTCAAATTGAGTTAATTCGTTTTGACCAACAGTGGTCTCTCGCAGTTAATATTTCAGAAGACAAAGCGCGAACTCTAGCTGGGTTGAATAAACTGGTTTGTGAGGTCGCGACCTTAGCTCCAATTTCGTCTCACATCCGCTCTATTGTTCACACGCCAAGTCAGCCTCAATGGAATGAGTTAGTTCATAAGGTTCTGACTGGTATAGAGAATGATGATTTTAAGAAAGTGGTTTTAGCGCGTCGCTCTACCGTGCAGCTTGATAACACATTAAGTGCTGCACAGCTACTTAAAGCAAGTTACTTAAATAACCATCATAGCTTCCATTTCATGCTGAGCTTAGACAGTAAGCACAGTTTTATGGGGTCTACGCCAGAACGTTTGTATTCTCGCGTAGGGCATGAGCTACATACCGAAGCGTTAGCAGGTACGATTGGTCGGGGAGACAATGCCACTCAAGATATGGAGTTGGCGAATTGGTTATCCCAAGACCAAAAGAACCTCAACGAAAACCAGTATGTGGTGGACGACATCATTGACCGTCTATCACCACATTCTGAAGTGGTTGAAGTGGAAGCTGAACCGAGTTTGGTCAGACTACGAAAAGTGCAGCACCTTAAGCGAAATATTCACGCTAGTCTAAGAGCGGGGATAAATGGTGTTCAGTTGTTATCGGCGCTTCAGCCAACAGCGGCGGTTGCTGGCTTACCCCGACAAGAGTCGATGCAATTTATATTGGATAATGAGCCGTTTGCACGCGGCTGGTACGCGGGGTCAATGGGTTACATAAGCCATGAACGAGCAGAGTTTTGTGTCGCAATCAGAAGTGCGCTTGTGCTCGGTGAGCAAGTACAACTGTTTGCGGGCGCAGGGATTGTTCCAGGCTCCATTGCAGAACATGAGTGGGCAGAACTTGATAAGAAAATGTCGACGTTACTTACGCTGATTTCTGATCATCCGCCATTGGGAGTCGCATCATGAGTCATGACCAAGCGGTGCTCAATCGAGTTTGGTCAGAAACCATATTGATTGAGCTTCAGCGATTTGGCGTTAAGCATGTTTGTATCGCTCCCGGATCTCGTTCTACGCCTTTAACTTTAGAAGCGGCAGAACAGTCCGACTTTTCCATTCATACTCATTTTGATGAGCGTGGATTGGGCTTTATGGCTCTTGGTTTAGCGAAAGCTACTCAGGAACCCGTGGCAATTATCGTTACCTCTGGTACGGCAGTGGCGAACTTATTACCGTCGGTTGCCGAAGCCAAACTTACTGGTGAAAAACTGGTGCTGCTGACAGCAGATCGTCCAGTAGAACTTGTCGGCTGTGGTGCAAACCAAGCGATAAATCAATTGGGTATTTTTTCACATCATGTTTCGGCCAGTTTGAATTTACCAAGCCCAAATTTAGCAACGTCGCTTAACTGGTTGCTGACCTCTGTTGACGAAGTGATGTTTACTCAGCAATTGCAGGGTAGTGCCGTTCATATTAATTGTGCATTTCCAGAGCCTTTGTATTCCAACGGCGCAAAATCGGATTATCAAACCTACTTAGATTCGGTCGCCGGATGGCGAAAAGGAAGCGGCACTTATACTCAGCGTTTTAGCCATTTGTCACAGGCAAACATCCCGCCTTTTTCGGACAAAAAAGGCTTGGTTGTGATTGGCAGCTTACCGCTTGAACAAGCGAAGTCGGCGCAGGCATTTGCACAAAAGATGGGATGGCCAGTACTTGCAGACCCGCAAAGTGGTCTCAGTTCGGATTGGGCGTATTACGATGTATGGCTTCAACTTCCCGAGTTCGCAAACGAGCTTGAATCTTGTGAACTTATTATCCAATTTGGTAGCCGAATCATCTCCAAACGTTTGAACCAATGGATTGATAAACAAGTATCGAAAAATCAACAAAGTAAAGACGTTCAGTATTGGTATGTCTCACCTTGTATGGACCGGAATAACCAAAATCATCTGGCGCAAATGCACTGGGTTGAGCCTCCTAAAACGTGGGTTTCTCGCATTAGTTTTGAGAAGTCAATATTTGCTGGGTGGGCTGATAGGTTAGCGAATGACGTTAAGCGAGTTCATCAACGTATCGAAGAAGCCTTCCTATCTGATTCAGCGTCTGCCATTGACGAAATTGCGTTGGCAGCAGACATCAACGAGCGCACAAAGAACGTAGATGTTTTCTTGGGTAATAGCTTGTTTGTTCGGCTTGTTGATATGTACGGAAAATTGGATGGTGTAGAGGTTTTCACTAATCGAGGCGCGTCAGGGATTGACGGTTTGTTTGCTGCGGCATCAGGCGTGCAACGGGCAAGAGGTAATCCGTTACTAATGTATATCGGTGACACAGCAGCACTTTATGATCTCAATTCTCTGGCGCTATTTTCTCACAATAAACTGCCGGCGATACTTGTTGTTACTAATAATGACGGCGGTGCGATTTTTGATATGTTGCCAGTACCACCAGAGCGCAGAACGACATATTATCAAATGCCTCATGGTTATCAGTTTGAACACGCGGCAAAGCAGTTTGGTTTGGCGTATTTGCATGTTTCTACACTGGAGCAATTCCAATCATCTGTAAAAGAGCATTTATGTCACCGCCAAGGCACGTTGCTGGTCGAGGTTCAAACCCCACCTAATCAAGCTGCTGAGACACTCAAGGCATTTAATAAGAGTCTGAATGCTTTACTTTGAACGTTTCCCTGTATTAGAAAAACACCAAAGTAGAACGTTGCCCACTTTGGTGTTTTTGCATGGCTTACTCGGTAGCGGTGCCGATTGGCTCGCGTGTTTAAATGCATTACCCGAATATGAACGTGTTACGGTTGACCTTCCTGGTCACGGACGCAGCCAATCTATTTTTTGCTGCGATTTAAATGATTGCTGCAAACTTCTTGGTTCCACACTATCTTTATTATTTCCCTCACAACAACCACTTATTTTGATTGGATACTCTATGGGCGGCCGCATTGCGATGCATGGTATTGCCCATCAATGCTTTCCAGAGCTCAATATTGCAGGCGCGATTATTGAAGGGGGAAACTTCGGGCTTCAAACTGAGTCAGAGAAACAGGTGAGATTAGGGAATGATGCTCGCTGGGCAATGCGTTTCAAAACTGAACCACTTGAACGTGTTTTGAACGATTGGTACCAACAAGCGGTGTTTTCTTCACTAAACCATGAGCAAAGACAAACATTCATTGCGAAGCGAAGTGATAATCTTGGCTCAGCGGTGGCGAATATGTTGATGGCGACATCGTTAGCCAAACAGGCATATTTATTGCCCTCACTGCAAAAGCAGAACATACCAGTGTATTACTTGTGTGGTGAGAAAGACCAAAAATTTAGCCAACTGGCACAACGTAGCGGGTTGGCGTATCGACAAGTTGAAGGCGCTGGTCATAACGTCCATCAAGAGCAGCCCAAACAGTTTGCGATACATACCAAGCAAATAATTCAGTCTCACTTTGGTGAGAGTAACGAGAACAATGGGAATCACCATGGCTAAAACAGTAGGCATTTCTGAAGAAGAACTTTACGCTCCGGTTCAATGGAAAGATTGCGGCGAGAAATACGAGGACATTCATTACCATAAGTCTGAAGATGGTATCGCGAAAATAACCATTGCGCGTCCTCAAGTGCGTAACGCGTTTCGTCCTCAAACGGTAAAAGAGATGATTGATGCGTTGGCAGATGCGCGTTACGACTCTGGTGTTGGCGTGATCATTCTGACAGGTCTAGGTGAAGACGCATTCTGTTCTGGCGGCGACCAGAAGATCCGTGGCGACTATGGCGGCTATAAAGATGACCAAGGTACGCATCACCTAAACGTATTGGACTTCCAACGCGATATTCGTACTTGTCCAAAACCAGTGATCGCATCGGTAGCGGGTTGGGCTGTTGGCGGTGGTCACGTTCTGCACATGATGTGTGACCTAACGATTGCAGCTGACAACGCTCAATTTGGTCAAACAGGCCCTAAAGTGGGTTCATTTGATGGCGGTTGGGGTGCATCTTACATGGCTCGCATCGTAGGCCAAAAGAAAGCTCGCGAAATTTGGTTCCTATGTCGTTTCTACAATGCTCAAGAAGCGGTAGACATGGGCCTAGTAAACACAGTTGTACCACTAGCGGATCTAGAGAAAGAAACCGTTCGTTGGTGTCGTGAAGTACTACAGCACAGCCCAATGGCATTGCGCTGCCTGAAAGCTGCATTAAACGCAGATTGTGATGGTCAAGCGGGTCTGCAAGAGCTAGCGGGTAACGCAACGATGATGTTCTACATGACTGATGAAGGACAAGAAGGTCGTAACGCCTTTAACGAGAAGCGTCGCCCAGACTTCGATAAATTCCCTCGCAACCCATAATCCGTCTAAATGAGGAGCGTGTTAGCTCCTCTGTTCCTTTTTTCCTGAGCGCCTCGCCCTCTGGGAGGCTGGTGGGATTGCTCGTCAGAACACTCAAATATACGGCATTACATAGGACTTGAATTATGCGTGAAGCGAAAATTTATCGTTATAGCTTGCCCATGGATAGTGGTGTCATCCTACGTGACAACAAGCTAACCGAACGTGTTGGTTATGTTGTTGCGCTTTCCGAAGATGGTAAAACAGGGTTTGGAGAAGTCGCTCCTCTTCCTGGTTTTAGCTTAGAGAGCACCGAAGATGCGGGTGTTCAGCTACAAGAACAGGCGGAGCGTTGGGTAGCAGAGTTGGATGTGGATTATGCCAATATGTACCCGTCGGTTGCGTTTGGTTTATCGATGGCACAGCTTGAATTAGCTGGTGGCTTACCACAACAAGGTAAATACCAAACAGCGCCACTATGCACTGGCGACCCAGATGAGCTCATTCCAAAGCTGAACGAAATGGAAGGTGAGAAAGTCGCTAAGGTGAAAGTTGGACTTTATGAGCCAATTCGCGATGGCATGCTTGTGAACCTTTTTCTTGAATCAATCCCTCAATTAACGCTTCGACTCGATGCCAATCGCACTTGGACACCAGAAAAAGCGCAGCAGTTCGCTAAGTACATTGCTCCGTCTCTGCGTCAACGAATCACGTTTCTAGAAGAGCCGTGCCGCTCTCCTGGCGATAGTCTCTCTTTTGCGATTAATACTGGTATTGCTATCGCTTGGGATGAAACATTGCAAGATGCGGTTCGTCGTGAAGATTTCCGTCTTGAAGATCTAACTGGTGTGAAAACGATCATCATCAAACCCACACTCATTGGTTCAGTGGATTTTTGTATTACACTGATAGTGAAAGCGAAGTCACTGGGGATGAAAGCAGTGATTAGCTCGAGCATTGAATCCAGTCTCGGTTTAACTCAATTAGCGCGCTTTGCCCAATGGCAGCTGCCTGATGAAGTTCCAGGTTTGGATACGATTGGCTTATTCAAGGCTCAGCTAGAGCAGGGCTGGCCTAAGTGTGAACTTCCCGTTCTTCCTCTAAAAGACCAGGAGATTGTGTGGCATTCTGCGTAGACAATATTGCGAAGGCACCATGGAAATACTGGGCTCAAACGAGCCCTTTTTCTATTGCACTCAAGACATCAACAGAAGTATTAAACTGGCAACAACTCTCGAAGCGTATTGACCAATACACTCACTATTTGAATGACTTGGGTGTAACTCGGGGGGATGTGCTGACTTTGGTTGGCAAGAACCAAGTAGAAACACTGTTGTTTTATCTTGCCTCCAAACAGTTGGGTGCGCTCGCTGCGCTGACCATGGAACAACCACTAGATAAGTTGCAGGGTAAGCTTGCTACACTTTACAGGCCTGATCAAACTCGGTTTATCTGGTTTTCTCAGGAGTGCGCTTCGACCTTTTCTGAACATGATATACAAAAACTCAAGGCAACATTGCTTTCACCTCCTGTAGTATCACAGCAAGAGAGTGATTCGTTGACTGAAGATAGCTATCATCATGACCGGCTAGCTTCAGTAGTATTTACTTCTGGCTCTACAGGGGAGCCTAAAGCTGTGGTTCATACACATCGACAGCATCTTGCGTCTGCAGAGGGCTTGTTGCAGGAGTTCATTTTCACTCAGCAAGATGCTTGGCTGTTATCGCTTCCGCTGTATCACGTCTCTGGATTAGCGATTGTCTATCGTTGGCTATATGTCGGAGCAACACTAAAAGTCGGTTCAGGGAAACTTGTTGATGATGTTCAGGGCGTATCACACGCTTCTTTGGTTGCGACTCAGCTCAAACGGTTATTGGATGATGATGCACATTTGTCATTGACACATGTGCTACTGGGCGGCAGCCACGTTGATCACGAATTGGCACTACGAGCAACAAGGCAAGGCATTGAGACATGGTTAGGTTATGGGATGACGGAGGCGGCCTCTACCGTTACCGCAAAGAGAATTGACAGCACCAGTAATGCTGGACATGTATTGAAGCACCGTAAGATAAAATTAGTTGACCAACGCATTTTTATTGGCGGTAAGACATTAGCGGCAGGGTATTTCCATCAAGGACATGTTACCCCATTTCTGGATGAGAAAGGCTGGTTTGACAGCAAGGATCTTGGCGAGTGGCAAGGTGATGAATTAAAGATAATCGGCCGTGCCGACAATCAGTTTATCTCTGGTGGTGAGAATATCCATTGTGAAGAGATTGAAGCCGCTTTGAACCAAATTGATGGTGTAGTGCAGAGTATAGTGGTTCCAGTCGAAGACGCGGAGTTTGGTCATAGACCAGTAGCTGTGATTCAGACCAATGGATTGCGCAGCAAGTCGGAGTATGACCAGCACTTGCAATCAAAGTTAGAGAAGTTTAAATGGCCAGTGGAATACCATGTAATGCCACAAACTCTACTAAAAGGTGGGATCAAAATTTCACGTAAGGCCGTGAAAGAGTGGCTGCTGTCATCACTTCAGCATTAGTCAATTTTGCTATGTATTAGTCATAAAGAGAATTTCGTATCCTTATAACTCTGAATCATAATTATGCTTCTTCGTGGAGAGAAAATGCATAAGGTTCAGGATGGCAAAGCTAGTTTTAATTGCGGCAGTAGCACTACAAATTGGTATCGCGATAAGTAGTGAAGGGCTAGCCCGCTCTCTTGCAGAGCTAACGGCATTTTTGATCGCTATTGCGTTGGTCGTTATATACAAAAATAGCAAACGGGAAATACCGTCCCCTCAACGCGATAAGCAGACCACCAATATCTAAAACAGTAACCAACTTAGAGAAGTGGTCGAAATTAACACCCACAGAGTCACGCCAAACAACAGCGGCTTAGCTCCAGCTGACTTTAGTTTTGAAATTGAAATGCTGCAACCTATCAAGAACAGACATACAACCAACGCTTGCTTTGCTCCAATGAAAATGCCGTGATAGACCATTTCAAATTGAGGAAAGAAGTCGCTAAACGCGATAGCTGCACAGTACCAAAAAATGAAATAAGGGATAGCTAGTTTTTTCTTTCCATTCTCTTTTTGGCCTCTTGAAAAGATGACGGCACTGATCAAAGCAACAGGAATGATCCATAAAGCGCGCGCGAGTTTCAATGTTGTTGCCGTCGTTAGTGCTTCTTCCCCATAGGCCGAGGCAGCCCCGACAACAGAAGATGTGTCATGAATGGCAATCGCAGCCCATGTGCCAAACGTGTGTTGATCTAGCCCTAAAGCATGTCCAATCACAGGAAACACAAAGAGTGCAATGGAGTTCAGGACAAATACCGTTGCCAGTGCTAATCCAATCTGCTCGTCTTTCGCTTTAATCGCCGGTGCCACAGCAGCAATTGCGCTACCACCACAAATTGCAGTACCTGATGAGATTAAGTAAGCGGTTACTCGCTCCAATTTAATTACCCTGGCAATGAGAGTGCCCATGATCAGTGTGCCTGTAATAGTGGCGATGATCAGGCCGATACCATCCGATGTGACTGCAAGTGCTTGCTCAAAGTTGATGCCAAAGCCTAAGCCAATAATCGAGTAAGACAGCAGCTTTTTAGTAAAAGAAGCGATGGGCAGCTCGGAAGGCACAAAACCAAAACTTGCGAGTAGAAAACCGATAACTAGAGCAATAGGAGAGGAGGCAAGGGGGGTTAAACAAAAAAGTAACGCCAATCCAAACAGGAGGTAGTTTCTATTCAAGGTTTTTATTCGCTGTTGTGAATGAAAGGGAGAGTATATCGCACTGGGTGTGGTCAGTTTGTCTTAATGATTTGAACACATGTTCAGTTATCCTAAACATGTGTTCAAGTGTATTTATCGCCAGTCGCCTCTGAGTTGATGCACTTTATCGAACATTGTTTTTGCCGTTGCCTCATTTGGTGGCACCGGTTGTCCTGCTTCAATTTCTAGCTTTGACCAAAATCGAGTCGGTAAGCCACAGCATGCGCGACCTTTTGCGCGGCTGAAATAGCTTCCCCATAAGCCTTTAAGTGCAACAGGTATGACGGGTACTGGGCTACGACGTAGAATGATATCAATACCGCGCATGAATTCATTCATTTCACCATCTGAAGTTAATCTTCCTTCAGGGAAAATACAGACGATATGACCTTCGCTTAGCGCGGCTTCCACATCGTTAAATGCACGTCTAATAGAGCTTCTGTTACTCGCTGAAATTGGAATTACCCCAGTTCGACGTAAAAAGCGCCTTAATGGAGGTAGGTTGGCGTAATCTTCCTCCATCACAAAACGAATCAACCTTGGGCATACTGCACTAAGTAGCAATGCATCCATGTAGCTTACATGATTACATACAATCAATGCCCCACCATGCTCGGGTAGGTTGTGTAGATTCTTATGCTTAACTCGATAGATGGTGTGCGTAAGCATCCACATGACAAAGCGAACTACAAAAATAGGAATTTGCAAAAAGATGTAAGCGGCAACTAAGAAATTTAAAATGGCTAACAATGCAAACAGCTGAGGAATTGTCATCTTGATTACACTTAGGCACACAATACCTAAGACAGCGCTGCCGACCATAAACAGAGAGTTAAAAATGTTGAGCCCTGCGATGACTTGAGCACGTTCGGTTTCCTTTGCTCGATGCTGCATTAATGCGTAAAGAGGCACAATAAACAAACCGCCCGAAGCGCCAATCATTAATAGGTAGAAAAATAATGGCCAAAAAGGCTCATATCTAAAGAAGTCTACAAAGTTATGGAAAACAGGTAGATCATTGGGAATGGAAGTGGCCATTAGGTACCCAAATACCGTAATGCCAAAGGCACCAATTGGCACAATACCGACTTCGATACGATGGTTTGAGATCCAATTGCAAAGTAGCGACCCTAGCGCGATACCAATGGAAAATAGAGCGAGCAAGAAAGACACCGCACTCTCGGTGCCATTTAGGTAAATCTTAGTGAAATTCGGGAATTGTGTTAGATATGCGGCGCCTAAAAACCAAAACCAACTTATTGCCATTATGCATTGAAAAACAACTCGATCGGATTTGGCGATAGAGAGCGTGTGTTTGGTTTGCTTGTATGGTTGCCAACGAAAAGAGAGATTGGGAGCGCTGGCTGCAGCAAAGGGGATTGAGCGGCTCGACAAGTAGCCTAACAATGCGAAGATCACGACACAAAATGCGGCAAGGTATTTTGCGTTGTCTGCAGAGGCTATAATCCCAGCGCCTAAGGTGCCAATAAGGATGGCGATAAAGGTACCAGCTTCAACAAGAGCGTTGCCGGGCACTAACTCTTTAGCATTTAACTTTTGAGGCAAAAGGGCATATTTAACTGGGCCAAAAAATGCTGACTGTGTGCCCATTAAAAACAGTAGCAATAAAAGCACACCATAACTTTCGGTTATGAATCCGATGGCACCCAACAGCATGATGGCTATTTCAAATAGTTTGACCTTACGAATAAACCATGACTTTTCATATTTGTCGGCTAATACGCCAGCGGAAGCAGAGAACAGAAAGAACGGTAGAATGAACAAGCCTGCCGCAAGGTTGATGAACAAATTGCTCGAAATAGGCAGTGCACTGGAGCTCGCGAATGCGACAAACAACAGCAAAACGTTTTTAAAAATATTGTCGTTGAAAGCGCCAAAAAACTGAGTAATGAAATAGGGCAGGAACTTTCTCTGCGTAAGTAACGACGGCTGTCTGTCGGATGACATGGATAATCCTTTGCTACCAGTTCGTGAGATAGTTAGAAAGAAGATTACTGATCAACTCTTTGCCATCAATCGGTTCACTAGAGAAAAACTTATCATCAACACTGAGTAAAGTAATGCCATGTACGCCAGACCAAAGGACTCGACTCGCTTGAATCACTTCGGATTCAGTACGATGTGGTGCGATTTGAGCCAATAGTGACTCTAGCATTCCCGTCATACCATCGATACGTTTGGCATGCCATTCCGGAAGTTCTGCTCCATTCATGTTGTGTTCGAACACTAACTGCCAACGGTATGGGTGTTTTTGAGCAAAATCGTGGTAGCAATAAGCGAGTTCAAAAAGCGCTTGATGGGAGTCTTTGCTGTCATTAGTCGCTTTGCGTGCTTCTTGAGATAACTCATCTAAAGTTTGAGCGACAACATGAAGCAACAACAAATTATAATTACCAAAAACATTTACCAATGTGCTTGGCACGTAACCAATCATGTTAGCGATTTTACGAAGACTGAGTTCGTGGTAAGAATTCTCATCTAAAAAGTTTTTGACCGTTGTTAACGTCAAATTCACTAACTCTTCTCGGGTGTGATCGTTTCTGCGCGCCATACTCTCAAACTACTTTATTGAACATCGTTCAATATGATAGTCAGCTACCTATTAACCGTCAACAAGGCAATGTGTCCAAGTGCCCTCAAGGTGTAGGATTCTGAGCTGTGTCACTGATTCTAATTCAAGTAAAACAATCTGGAGTATTAGTGAACTTATTCCATACTTTTTTTACATTGATCAAGCGCCTTCAGCTGAATTGTAAGCAGTGTGAGCAGTCTGCATTTTTGGCAATATTCTGATACATGTCAGCTTCTATAAGCTATTTTCATCAATCGGTATACAGAGTATGATGACTTAAAAATCATCTTTGGCGTGCTACTGTTTGAAACAACGATTGTTTCGTCTTGAAAATGGGGCACTATCTTAGATAGCTAACTTTAAGGATAACGATGAAACGTTTATTTTCTATTGTTGCTTTATTGATGTTTACTGTTGCTGTAACGCCTATCGCGGAAGCGAAGAAGTTTGGTGGCAGTAAGTCTTTCGGTAAGAGCTACAAAACTGCACCAGCACCGAAACAACAGCAACAAAACACCAATACGGTCGGCAAAGATCAGACGACAAAGTCTTCAAGTAAGAAAGGCCTTATGGGTGGTCTGCTAGGCGGACTTCTTGCTGGTGGTCTACTTGCTGCATTCTTTGGCGGTGCTTTTGAAGGTATCCAGTTTATGGATATCCTAATTATTGGTTTGATTGCCTTTGTCATCTTTAAACTAATGCGCGGTATGCTAGGTGCGAAGCAGGGCAGTATGAACCAGCATCGTCAACAGCCTGCATTTGGTGGCAACGCATCTAAGTTTGAGCAACCAAACATGCAAAACTTTGAGCAACAACCAAACACAAATAATGGTGGCTTTGGTGGTTTTGGCGCTCAAACAGACGTACCACATAACTACCCACCGGGTTTTGACCAAGCAGCGTTCATTAATGGTTCTCGTGAACACTATCGAATCCTGCAAGGTGCGTGGAATCACAACCAGCTAGAAACTATTGAAGAATATGTTTCTCCAAGCTTGTTTGAAGACCTAAAAGCAGAGCGCGCGAAGCTCGACGGTGAGCAGCATACTGACGTAATGTACGTTGATGCGGAGATCGTCCGCGCTGATTACGATGCAAATAAAGCACAGCTTAGTCTGCAGTTTAGCGGTCGTTACCGTGACACAGTAGAAGGTGTTGAAGAAGAAATCGAAGATATCTGGCACCTAGAGCGTGACTTGACTGCGCCTAATGCGCCATGGTTAATCGTTGGTATTCAAGGCTAGTCACCTTTAAACCAATTTAGTCACTAGTAAAAATCCTGCATCCCCTGCGGGATTTTTTGTATCTATCATTTATATTTCTTGTACGTGTTTTTATACAAACATCACTAATTGAGTCCGTTTGGTAATTTTGCGAGCCCACTTTTTCTAGTAAGTCCTCAAGTGTTTTCCTATTTATATTGAACATTCATATTAAGGCCATACGAACTAACAAAATCAAAATAGCTAGTACATTGTTTGTAGGGTAAAGATCTGCTCCTCAGCCTTTTGTTTGTGGAGTTTCACATGGGGTTGGTTGCTTTAGTGAGATTGAGTATAGGTTATACCAATCGTAGTAAATAACTGGTCATTCTAGCTTGTTAAAATACTCGATAACTGCGCCTTGTTCTCAAGCATTTTCCCTACGCTATTTCTGATCACTTATTTACTGTGATAGGTATTCAATCGAGCAGAGTTTCGGTTAGGAGTGAAAGGTTCGTTGTAGTAGGACTATGCTATCAAGATCCTGAAACGAAAAAAGCCAGCTCAATGAGCTGGCTTCTTCAATATGGTGGAGGGGGACGGATTCGAACCATCGAAGGCAGTGCCGGCAGATTTACAGTCTGCTCCCTTTGGCCACTC
>NZ_JAWOQR010000119.1:0-1183 GCF_033337445.1 Vibrio sp. YT-15 | reverse complement strand
CTTGCCTGAGACAACAACGGCGTTTTTACTTGCGTAGTAATCAGCGATACCATCCACCATTGCGGAAATAGCGTCTGCACCTGTTGCCGACCCGCTGCGTGGAGAAGTTTGCGCATCAAAAATCTTTGAAGGCGCTTGGTCATACAAAGTCCGACGAATCTGCTCGCCTTGCGCACGAATAATTAATACCGCGTCCGCTGGGTAACGCTGGCTGGCTTGGCTAATCGGTTCAATGAAACCGCCCCAAAGATCAGACGTGTTTTCGCCCGTGACATCGTCAAAATCCCCAACAGGAATCGTAATTGGAAGGCCACGAGCTTCCGTTGCTTTTTTCAATGCAGCAATGTTGGCAGAATCAGAATGTTCCCATGCAATTGCGCGGTCGTAATCTTGCTCTTCCACCAGCCAAACCAAAATATTGGCACGATTCGGTGACCATGAAGGCAACTGAGCTTGAGTCAAAAGCGATTGAATTTGCCCACTGTTAAACAACATTTTAAGACTTGCTTTGCCTTCAACTTGGCTTTTCCCAAGCTGAGAAATATCGCGAGAGCTAGAACTCAGCGCCTTTTGGATAACAGGGTTGCTTAGAGAAGATTGAGAACCAGTCGCTCGAACAATCACATCTTTCATACCTTGTTCACGAGCCGCAGACTCACCGTCGTTCTGCTCACTGTCGATAACCACTTCGGCACGATAGATATCTACCTGAGTTAATGCATACACCGGCAGGGACAACCAACCGATCAGTAAGAGAGCTAAATAGCGCATAGTTTTCATAATCCTCTAAACAAGAACCCGCATAATAAGCAACTATCAAATCTTGAGCAAGGCGCGTACTGAGTGAATTGTTTGTAGTTTGACCAAGTTAATGCCGTTTTTTGCATCACTAGGTGATTAATTAACGTTACCCCATCAACATGAACTCATATCGATGCATATTGAAAGACATAAAACCTGATATTCATTGCTCTTGAAGCTTCATTTTCAAGAGCGCTTATTAGATCACAGCACATCGATATTCTTTGAATGGCTTAATTTGGACTCGTAAAATCGTCCATTTTGCAAGCAACCAACTCTCAAAACATTCGTTTGGATGATAAATTCATTCGAAAGTTTGATCTAAGCAACGTTGCAAACGATTGCAGGATGATAGAATTCGTCGGATTTGTCTGCGTATCTT
>NZ_JAWOQR010000118.1:0-1191 GCF_033337445.1 Vibrio sp. YT-15 | reverse complement strand
GTCCTCGATATTGGCATAGCCTATTTCACGAGCCAGCGCCCGATAGCTACCCTTGACCACCATGGCGTCAGCGGTAACGGCTTCCCATTTGGGTTCCAGGAACAGCCGGAGCTGCTGCCCGCCGGGGGTCTCCGGTTCTGGCTCTAGCACCAGACCACTAGGCCCGGCCATGGCCACCAGCCCCTGCAGGATGCGCAAATCATCAGCGCCCAGCGGCTCCGGGCCGCTGAACTCGATCCGCTTGCCGTCGCCGTAGTCATACGTCACGTCCAGCTTGCCGCGCTTGCGCTCGCCCCGCTTGAGGGCACGGAACAGGCCGGGGGCCAGACAGTGCGCCGGGTCGTGCCGGACGTGGCTGAGGCTGTGTTTGTTCTTAGGCTTTGCCACGAGGCACCCCCTTGCTCTTGTGCTGCTTTTCCAGCACGGCGGGCTTGAGCACCCCGCCGTCATGCCGCCTGAACCAGCGGTCTTTGAACGGTGCCCCATAGTTGGCCTTGCTGACTCCAAAGCGGACGAAATAGGGCCGCTGCGTGTCGTCTACGCCCCATTCCTCGGCCTCACCGGTGGTCATGCCGGACAGGTACGATTGCCAGCGGATGTTATCCACCAGCACGGACGATCCCCGGCTGGCCTGCTGCTGGTCGCCTGCGCCCATCATGGCCGCGCCCTTGCTGGCATGGTGCAGGAACACGATAGAGCACCCGGTATCGGCGGCGATGGCCTCCATGCGGCCAATCACTTGCGCCATGGGGCCGCTGGCGTTCTCTGCCTCGATGTGGAACCGGCGCAAGGTATCCAGCACCATCAAGCGGCGTCCCTCAGCGGCTCGCTTGAGGCCGTCGAACCACTCCGGGGCCATGATGTTGGGTAGGCTGCCGATCAGCGGCTGGATTAGCAGACCGTCAGCCACGGCTTGCCGTTGCTCGTCGGTCAGGCGTTCCCCCAATGCGTGCAGGCGGTGATGTATGGCGGTGGGCGGGTCTTCGGCGGGCAGGTAGATCACCGGGCCGGTGCGCAACTCGCCCACGTCCAGCAGGTCGGGGCCGCCTGCGATCTGTGCGGCCAGTTGCAGGGCCAGCATGGACTTGCCGGCCCCACCGGGGGACACCAGCGCCCCCACGGTGCCGGCCACCATGTTGGGCAGTACGTAGTCAATCGGTGGCGGTAGCTCTGTGAAGCTCGCCAGAATGT
>NZ_JAWOQR010000117.1:0-1195 GCF_033337445.1 Vibrio sp. YT-15 | reverse complement strand
AGACGATCTGGCTGGTATCGGTTCAGACCAAAACGAACCAGCTTCAATTGATGGCCAGTTTACGACCACTGAAGGTGCAGACAGAGTTGTGAGTTACCAGCTTGACTCGAATGCGACACCTGTTGATGGATTAACCTCACAAGGCGTAGCCGTCACAATGACGGAAACTGCCAATTCTGATGGCAGCTTCACCTATACGGCAACAGCAGGGACAAATCCGGTTTTCACATTAACCGTCAATCCAGACGGCAGCTACAACTTTACCCTTGAAGGTGCGATTGATCACGCAGCAAACAGTGACAGCTTAACGCTAAACTTCCCGATCACAGTGACAGATTTTGATGGAGACACGACTTCCGCCGTTATTCCTGTCACGATTACCGATGACCAACCGACTATCACAAATGTTGAAGCCATCAGTGTTGATGAAGACGACTTAGCGAACATCGGTTCGGACCAAAATGATTCACTTACGATTGATGGTCAGTTCACGACAACGCAAGGTTCTGACCGCGTGGTGAGTTACCAGTTAGATACCTCTGTAGATGTGGTTGCAGGGCTCACCTCGCAAGGCAATCCAGTGACGTTGATAGAGACTGCAAATCCTGATGGCAGCTTCAGCTACGTTGCGACCGCTGATGGCAACCCTGTCTTTACGTTGGTAGTGAAAACGGATGGCAGCTATAACTTCACGCTGGAAGGTCCAATCGATCACGCTATTAATAGCGATGAACTAACGCTGAACTTCCCAATTATTGCGACTGACTTTGATGGCGATACAACTTCTGCCACCATCCCAGTGACTATCGTCGACGATAAACCAGTCATCACGAATGTGGATGCAATCCAAGTTGATGAAGATGACTTGACGGGGATTGGTTCAGACCAAAATGATGCACTTTCCATCCACGGCCAATTTGCAACAACGCAAGGTTCTGATGGTGTCGTTAGTTATCAATTGGATGCTTCTGCCGACCCTGTCGCAGGGCTGACGTCTCAAGGCGTCGCGGTAACGATGACTGAAACGGCCAACCCAGACGGCAGTTTTACTTATCAAGCCACCGCAGGTGGTAACGCGGCCTTTACCTTGATTGTTAACGTAGATGGTTCTTATAACTTTACGCTAGAAGGCCCACTCGACCATGCCAATCGTAGTGACGAACTAACGCTGAACTTCCCGATTATTGCGACCGAT
>NZ_JAWOQR010000116.1:0-1199 GCF_033337445.1 Vibrio sp. YT-15 | reverse complement strand
AGTAGTGTTAACATGCGCTTGCCAATGCCCGAACCTTGTAGATCAGGATGCACCGCAATTCGCATCACTCGTGAAGTAATAAGCTTACCTACTTTTACCAAACCAAGTTGATTGATGATGGTGATTGGCGTCAAATGCCCCTTAGGGCGACGTTGACCAAGTTGAACAGCTTCAATTAACTCGTCATCAAGACCGCCCTCCTCAACCGTGAGAATGACCCCGATGATATTTTGTTTATCCATCGCGAGATAAACGGAGCTGTTGTCATCTCGCAGTAAATGGAGCAAATCATTCGGTGAGGTTTGATAATGAGCGTTAACCAGTAAAGCAAAGCATTCGCGTAGTAAATTGGGTTGGTGAACCAGTGCTTGCTTGTCCACTTTGTTCAACGATACGTTCGCCATGCCTTCAATGGATTGCGGCGATAATTCCGCGTTCAAGATAAAAGCGTCATACAACCACGTTTCTAACTTATCATCTACGCTCCAACGAATTGGCTGCTGCATGTGATACGTCTTCATGCCAGGTCGTTGTTGTTGCAACCATTCAATGAACTTCAACGTGAAGCCACGTCCGCAGCCTTCATAGCCATGAATCGTGCTAGAAAAGACCAAACGATGATAATGCTCGGTGATTTGTTTGAGCATCGGAACGGGAATCGCAGCCGCTTCATCGACTAGCAACAAATCACACTCAGACAGCGAAGACAACAATTCGTCAGGCGCAATAAACTGAATATACCCATAGCCGACTTCCAAACGGTCTTTCTTCATCTGTTTGGCAGATGTAAGTAAACGGTGCGCGTGCTGATAGACTGGCTCAACAGCGTTAATAGAAGGCGCGGTAAGTAATATACGCAGCGGCTTGTGTTGCAACAACTGAGCACAAGCGATACCTAACGCGCTGCTTTTACCTCTACCGCGATCAGCCGTGAGCACTAAAGGACGCTTACGATGCCCACTCACCACTTTCTCGATTAATGAAACAGCGTGAGTCTGCTCTATGTATTCTGTATTTCTCTGCGCAATAGCAAACTCAGAAACCTGGGGAATAACTTTCCCCTGCTCAAGCACTATCAGCTTTTGCCATTGGGTCTGCATCCATTGCTCAGCGAAGTGTTGTGGTTGAGCAGTATTTGTCACAACAAGTAGCATTCCACCGCCAACGAGAGAGCCAATTGCCGCCGTAAAGCTATTAGC
>NZ_JAWOQR010000115.1:0-1200 GCF_033337445.1 Vibrio sp. YT-15 | reverse complement strand
CAGCAATTACCGTAGTGAGCCAACGAGTAGATGTGTTAAACGGCACACTACGTGACAACTTGTTAATGGCATCACCAAATGCGACTGATGAGCAACTAGCGGAAATCCTAACGAAAGTAGAACTGGGTGCACTGCTTGAAGAGCCGGGTCTTGATGCTTGGTTGGGTGATGGCGGTCGTCAGCTTTCTGGTGGCGAGAAACGTCGTATTGGTATTGCGCGAGCGTTACTACGAGATGCTCCGATTTTGCTTCTTGATGAGCCAACCGAAGGCCTCGACAAGCGCACCGAACAAAAAGTCATGGCGCTTTTCAACGAGTACTTTGCCAACAAGACGGTTGTATTCATCACTCACCGACTCATCGAATTAGAGAACATGGACAACATTTGCCTTATGGAACAGGGCGAGATCATTGAGCAAGGCGACCATCAAACGCTACTCGCTCAACGCGGTCGTTATTACCAGTTGCTTCAATCTCTATAAGTAAGACTAAAAAAAGCTCATCTTCGGATGAGCTTTTTCATTTTGACTAACTCAAAAAATTTGAAGAACGCTCTAACGACCAGACTTCGCCAAGTAAGCTGACATTTCGGCTTCTGGCACCATCCCTCCCCCGGTCGCCCAAACTAAGTGTGTGGCATTTTTCAAACGTTCATCCGTAAGCTGTAAACGAGTCTGGTAGTGTAGAGAACTCGATACATGCACCGCGCCCATCATTCCGGCTAATGCAGAGGGCTCCAAATTGATGCCTTCTCGTTCGCTCAACTCTCCTAAAAGCTGATACATACGTTCGTCCGTCACGGTGTAGTAACCATCAATTAGCCGCTCCATGGCTCGCCCAACAAAACCAGAAGGACGACCAACGGCCAAGCCATCTGCCGCGGTGAGATTATCTATACCGATATCTTGCACCGCTATCTCATCATGCAAACCAGTATGTACTCCCAACAACATGCAAGGAGAATGTGTTGGCTCAGCGAAGATGCAATGCACGTGGTCACCAAAGGCCACCTTGAGCCCAAAAGCAACACCACCTGGCCCACCACCAACACCGCATGGTAAATACACAAACAGTGGATGACGTTCATCAACCACAATACCTAAATCATCAAATTGTTGTTTTAAGCGTTCACCTGCAACCGAGTAACCTAGGAACAAGGTTTGTGAGTTTTCATCATCGATAAAAAAGCAGTTGGGATCG
>NZ_JAWOQR010000114.1:0-1202 GCF_033337445.1 Vibrio sp. YT-15 | reverse complement strand
CTCTCAAGTGAACATTGGTAAACGTCGCTTGCACCGATACGCCATGAAGAGCGCGCACAGTCCATAGCAACGTCACCACCGCCGATAACCATCACTCGTTTACCTGCACGTGGAAATTGGCGAGTTTCAGAAATCTCTTTTAGGTATTCAACCGCAGAAAACACGCCATCGTTGTCATGACCCGGTAGAGGGATGATCGAACCGACGTGTGCACCGTGAGCCAGAATGACAGCATCATGCTCGCTGCGCAGTGTGTCGAAGCTAATGTCTTTGCCGATCTCAACGCCAAACTGAGTTTTAATACCCAGCATCGCTAGGTAGCTGTATTCGAAATCGATAACATCGCGTGGTAGACGGTATTCAGGGATACCCACACGCATCATGCCGCCGTAAACGTCTAGCTTTTCGTAAATCGTTACTTCGTGGCCTTGACGACGAAGCTCAATAGCCGCTTGCGCACCAGCAGGGCCTGCACCCACGATCGCGATGTGCTTGTTGGTTAGGGGCGCAATGTTAAGGTCCCAGTGATCTTGGTTATCCAGTTTTTCTGCGACGAAGCGTTTGATGCCCGCTACGCTGATTGGTTGACCGAACTCTGTGTTACGACGACAAGACGCTTCACAAGGGTGGGCACAAATACGACCAAGCGTTTGAGGTAGGAATAGTTTGCTACGGATCAGATCCAAAGCGCCTTGGAAATTCCCTTCACCAGCCATGCGAACGTACTGTTTTACGTCTGTGTGCATTGGACATGCGGTTTGACATGCCGGATCGGCATCACCCATACAGCCATCGACAATTATTTGCGCGGTGTCGTATAGCTTTTGGCTAAAAATTACATTGTTCATTAACTGCGGTTTCCGTGTTGATTAGCTCTTGCCGTTGATAACGTTCACTTCAGGATTCTTTTGCTCGTAGTGAGCATGGCTGTACTCGATCCATGAGCCGTCGTAGTTGTAAACGCCTTCTGCACCTAGTACTTCAGTAAGAATCAGGGTGGTGTGGGCAGAACGAACACCAGACTGGCAGTAAGCGATAACTTTCTTACCTTTGATGATGTCGCCGTAAAGGGCTTGCAGTTCTTCTGCTGATTTCAGCGTTGTGTCTTCGTTCAACGCTTTGGTCCAGTTAATGTGAACACTGCTTGGGATAGTGCCCGGACCGTATGCGCCAGAAACCGCAACTTCACCGTTGAACTCGTC
>NZ_JAWOQR010000113.1:0-1207 GCF_033337445.1 Vibrio sp. YT-15 | reverse complement strand
ATCGCCGGTACCAAATAGCGTGATTGCCTGGAAGGTACCGATCATACCCATTACTGTACCTAGTAGACCCAGTAGTGGTGCTACAGAAGCGAACAGTTTGATTGAGCTGATAAAGCGTTCAATGCTTGGTGCATTGCGTAGGATGATTTCGTCCAACTTCGCTTCCAGATCTTCAAGGTTGTCGCCTTTGTGATCTTGGTAAGCTTGGATAACTTCACCTAGAGGGTTGCCAGGGATAACTGTGTCTGATTTCGCCTGTTTACGCATTTTGCCACCGATGATCTGAAGGCGTAGGAAGCACAATAGCGCGATGATGACACCAACAGCGCCCATTGCTAGGATGACGTAACCAACGATACCGCCTTGGTCAATACGCTCCTGAACGGTAGGGCTCTGTACTAGTAGCGATAGAATTACGCCACGAGATGGATCAAGGAATATCGGCTCATAAGTGCCTTTTGCTGATTCAAAACCAGCCACTTGGCTTGTGATGTTCTTGCTTGGCTGACGTGATAGTTCTTCGAACTTGCCAGTTTGAGGTACGTAAATGACGTATTTGCCATCTGCAATTGCGTTAAATTCTCCTACTAGCGTTACGTCGCGAACGGCTTCTTTACCTTCACCGTAAACAACCGTTGCTTGTGTTGTTGATGTATCACCAGATACGACAACTTGTTGAAGAATAGTGTGCCAGAATGCTTCCAGCTCTTGAGTTGATGGTAGTTCTTTACTTTCTGCTAATTTAGTTAGCAGCGCATCGCGCTCTGGGAACTGAACGGCGTTTTGTGAAGCTGCAAATAGGCCTTTAAATTCACCTGCGTACTGACGAACTACACCAAACATCTCACCTAGAGTACCTGAACGAACACGCAGTGTTTCGGTTAGTTCAGTCAGTTGTTTGTCGTTTTCGTCGAACGTTGCTTTTAGCTGATCACCCAGTGCTTGTTGTGCGGCAAGCTCATCGCGCGCTTGTTGCAGTAATACGGCTTGTTGGTCACGATCGCGTTTGAACACAGCTTCGCGTTCTTTGTTTTCTTTTGATTCAACAATGCTTTCTGATTTTACGTTTTTTAGTAGTTCAGAAAGTGTTTGTGGGGTTTCAGCTTGAACGCCAGAAACCATAAATAAGCTGGCTAGTAGACCAGCGGCTAGAGTTTTGAATCCTTTCATCTCTTATTCCTCCCCAGCATATACAGGCAATTTGATT
>NZ_JAWOQR010000112.1:0-1216 GCF_033337445.1 Vibrio sp. YT-15 | reverse complement strand
ATTATTGACTGCTTTCATCAGTTACATATTTGCTTCGAGCCATAGTGCATTACTGTCTCCGCTCTCAATTACCAAATTGTCACTTGCTAAACCACTTTCGTGATTGCGTCGTCACTTCTGGCATTATCCTCGGTCAGAATCGTGTCAGGCAGTGATTTTCTTTGATTCAACGCAGCTTCACCTACATAAAGCTGTGCAATAAGAGAGATTCTGTTCCCTTTCGAGTCCGTGCCATTGATTTCGAATTCACATCGTTTCTCGGTATCGCCCTCGACCCCAAAAGAAAGAGACACCCAAATGACACAAATTAATCAAGAACGTCTAGTTGAACATTTCTGCCAACTGGTTCGTATCGACAGCGAATCTATGAATGAAAAACAAATTGCAGAAACGCTGGCTGAGCAACTGGGCGAGTTAGGTTTTACTGTTCACAAACTGCCTGTACCAGAACACATTTCTAATGGCTTCAACGTGTACGCACGTTTAGAAGGGAAAAAAGAAGGCTCAATCCTAATGAGCTGTCACATGGATACGGTAACGCCGGGCATTGGTATCGAGCCGATCATCGAAGACGGTATCATCCGCTCGAAAGGCAACACCATTCTTGGCGGTGACGACAAATCTGGTATCGCTGCCATCATGGAAGCGGTGCGTTGCATCCAAGCTGAAAACCTAGAACACAAAACGCTCGAATTGGCGTTCACCGTACATGAAGAAGGTGGCCTGTTCGGTTCTGAATACTTCGATATGTCTCACGTAACCTCAACAGAAGCGATCGTACTGGACACAGGTGGCCCAATTGGAACTATCGTAACGGCTGCTCCGGGCCAACAAAAGATCGTCGCAACCATCAAAGGCCGCCCTGCACATGCAGGTCTTGCGCCGGAAGAAGGCATCAGCGCGATCATGGTTGCGGCAGACGCAATCAACCAAATGAAACTGCTTCGCATCGACGAAGAAACCACAGCGAACATCGGCATGGTCAACGGTGGTCAGGCAACCAACATTGTGATGCCAGAGCTTAAAATCGTTGCTGAAGCTCGCTCTCTAAATGGAGAGAAGCTAGAAGCCCAAGTCAACCACATGATTTCAACATTTGAGTCGGTATGTGAAAAACATGGCGCAGAAGTCGAAATCGAATCTAGCCGCGCGTACGACGCCTTTGTTATCGAAGAAGACAACACGCACGTAACCGCAATCAAAGCGGCGTTTGCAG
>NZ_JAWOQR010000111.1:0-1223 GCF_033337445.1 Vibrio sp. YT-15 | reverse complement strand
GCTGACTAAAGCCGATAAAGTTTGGACAGTGGAAGAGATCTCGACACAAAGCGTGACTGTGCAAGGTCTGGGAGCGTTGGAATGGTTACTTTATGATGATGCATCCACGCTTAACACCAATAGCAATGTGTGTGAATCAGGTGTTGCGATTGCCGAAAACTTGCACGATAAAGCACAGATAATCGCTAATTCTTGGGCTCAAAACCCGTGGAAGTCTTTGCAAAAGACAGAGTGGGAATCGGAGTACATTTCGCTGCTTTCTAACCAGCTAGAATACAGCATGAAAAAGCTCAGCCGTCCGCTAGCCAAGATAGGGCATCCTCGTCCTTACTTCTCGGAGTCTTGGCGCTCAGAAACCTCGCTCTCTAACTTAAAAGCTAACTTAGAAAGCTTGCATCAGTTGTATTTTGCGAACGGTAAAGGTTTAGATGCGCTGTTAAGGGCGCAAGGTAAAACGCAATTGGCGGATCGCGTCGCGTATCAGTTTGACATGGCTTTAGAGACTTGGCCTGAAGATAAAAGCCTGTTCTCTGCACTACAAAGTGTGGACGGATATCGTTTGGTTCTCGCGCAATACAACAAGCTAGAACAACTTAAATACCTCATCCATGAAGAGGTGGCTATCGAGCTTGGTGTCGTTATAGGGTTTAATGCAACCGATGGTGACTGATCAAACCCGCCGAACGCTTCTAAAAGCGGCACTATTTGGAGCGGCAACTCCCGTGTTGCCGTTTGGTTGTGCGGCGACAACAAAGCGAGAGCCCGCATTGATTGGTTGTTCCATTGTCGGGCGAGATAAGTTTGCTGCCGTGGTGGCTGATGAACATGGTATGCCTATTTCGACGTTACCTATCCCGGAACGTGGACATGGCGTGGCGACCAATCAGCATGGCCACGCGGTTGTTTTTGGTCGACGTCCTGGCACTTTCTTTATGGTGTTCGACTATCGAACAGAGCAAATGCTCAAGTTGGAACTGGCAAAACCGGAGCGCCATTTTTACGGCCACGGCGTTTATTCTCACGATGGTCTTTATCTCTTCGCTACGGAAGGCGAAAGCGGCACTAGCCGAGGTATCATCGGTGTTTACGATGTTAAAGACCAATACCGAAAAATCGCTGAGTTATCGGGATTCGGCATTGGGCCTCATGAAGTGATCATGATGCCCTATGGCTCGTTAGCGATTGGTGTGGGTGGGGTGCATACTAATGGTCGTGAGCCTTTG
>NZ_JAWOQR010000110.1:0-1225 GCF_033337445.1 Vibrio sp. YT-15 | reverse complement strand
ATAGAACACCTTTGATTTGTGAGTTGGGCAGAGTAATCAAACGAAGATGAGTGAGAACAACATTCGCGTTGCCCTCGCATAAGTTGATTCTACTTGAATCACAATAAAATAATATGCAATTGAACTCGTTACCAAAAAATTCGTGAAATCAAGCTGAACTTAGATAAAAGACTGAATTTAAAGACAAGCATCGCGAATAAATTGACGGATTTCGCGCTGCTTATATTTGGCAAGTAATATATAATTACAAAACAACGTGATTATAAAAAAGATAGCAAGTCACAACTTTGAACGTCAGGCGGAGTAGACAAATTAGATAGTATGGATTCGATACGTAAGGTATATGAGTACGCAGAGCCCAATTTAACATTGGTTGGTTGGATGGGATTTATTGGCTTCCCGCTCTACTACTTCGTTTGGGACTTCATGTTCCCGCAATCCTATGAAAACTTGCCGCTACGTTTGTTCTGTTCCGCACTGTTTTTTGGCATCATTTTTCGTAACCGTTTGTCGTCATCATGGCGAAAGTACGTGCATGTCTATTATCAAATAACGATTACGACCTGTTTACCTTTCTTCTTTTTTTATATGTTGCTCATGAATGATTGGTCCAATGTTTGGGTGATGTCATTCATGTCGGCTATTTTCCTGCATATTTTGTTGGTTCATGTCACAAGGGTCATGTTTGCTCAGACGTTCGCTGGTATTGGTCTAGCGACGTTTTTTGCGTGGATCGCGAAAGGCTTTCATCTCGATATCACAATGGATTGGACGCATGTGCCGATATTTTTGTTTATTTATGTGTTTGGCAACATGTTCTATTTCCGAAATCAGGTCGAGCATGAAGCAAAAGTATCGCTCGCTAAGTCGTTTGGCGCTGGTATTGCTCATGAAATGCGTAATCCACTCAGTGGCTTATGTACGTCGATAGATGTTATTCAGTCTGTCTTGCCTAACAAAAAGGCGATGGGCGAAAAAGATCAGTATGTGATGAGTGGTGAAGACGTAACCTTGCTCCGTGAAGTGAGCGAAGATGCGATGAACATTATTCATTCAGGCAACGAGACAATCGATTTATTGCTCACATCGATTGATGAAAACCGCGTATCTCGCTCTTCCTTCAAAAGATATTCTGCTCAATCGGTGGTTGAAAAAGCCATTGAGAGTTTCAGTTATAAACGTTCGACAGACAGGTTCGCGATCTCATTCGATGCAAGAAGTGAGT
>NZ_JAWOQR010000010.1:0-168997 GCF_033337445.1 Vibrio sp. YT-15 | reverse complement strand
ATAACGGTATCTTGGGTGTCACGAATGATATGTCGGACAACAGCTGACCCAATGAAGCCTGCTCCACCGGTTACTAATATTTTCATTACAAATGTTACCTACGTTAATTTTTTGTGCCATCAGATACACATGAATACTTTATGATTATTGTAGTTTATAGACTCACTCGAGCATCGTTAGACTCAAGAAGGCTTACTTAGAGCAATCAATATAAAATGATAAAAAACTCAATTAAGATTGAGAAGCATAACCGTCCTGAAAATGTTCAAAATCGGATTCTTGCCAAATAATCTGTCGCTTTAAACGCTCTTTATTAAATGAACGCAGAAGTCTATTTAGATTTTGATGCTTCCAGTCACCAGAAGTTTCAAAACGACACTTATCAAAATCGATAATCCATACCTTATCTTTGTGGTCGATCAAGATATTGTGGATATTCAAATCGGTATGGTTAACGCCAACCTGATGCATCTTGGCAATTTCTTGCCCTATTTTCTGATACATTTCTACCGATAAAGACTGTTCTTGCAAGATACTAACCAGATCTCTGGCGTTTGGGATTCGCTCACTTAATAAATCAGCTTGATAGAAGAGTCCTGACTTTACGGCTCTTGCTGCAATAGGACGAGGAACGTGCACCCCAGCCTCAATTAGCGCCAACAAAAGCTGAAACTCTTGCGCACAACGGGTGTTATCCCAGCCAGAGAACCAATAATGATCCTTAACTAACTTCCCAAACAAACCGCCACGACGGTAATGACGTAGTGCCGCTTGCATGTTCTCTAGTTGGATAAACCATGTCGTGCCTCGCCCCGTCGCACTGCCAACCACCTTGTCGGAGGACTGCCAGTATTCCGCATCAAATATCGGTTGGCTAGGGTCTGTAATGATCTCGTCATCAAACCAGATCACTTGGTTGTTGTTTTTATACTGTTGAATCATACGCTCACCCTCTAGCCTAAATACCGGCTGGCTAATATATACAACCAAGTAAATGCAGCAAACGCCAAAGCAACCATAACGGCAGCAGAGCCTATATCTTTAGCTCGGCCACTGAGTTCATGCCGTTCAATACCGATACGATCCACTACCGCCTCAATCGCTGAGTTTACAAGCTCTACAATCAAGACTAACACCACGACCCCGATCATTAAGATACGCTCAACCATGCCGACATCCACGAGCCAAGCCAAAATCACGGCGATACTCAACAGAGCCAACTCTTGTCGAATGGCAGCTTCATACTTAAAAGCCGCTTTTAATCCTTGGATCGAATAACCCGTCGCTTTAACGATGCGCTTTAGCCCGGTGTTACCCGGCTTGCCAGATTCTTGCGATTGATGTGGTGTTGTCTTTGACATTGCAGAACACTTATCGGTACTTAGCTATATTCGAGCCGTGTATTTTACATTTATTGGGGATGTCTGCATAATTTACCTGCCTCTATTCATCGAATCAGACAATAATTATGTTCACTTCTGCCCCATCGTCACTATGCGTCTTGCGTTTGTCCGCTATCGGAGACGTTTGCAATACTATCGCCACCATTCAAGCTATTCAGAAACACTGGCCTTCGACCCAGATTACTTGGATAACGGGTAAACTTGAAGCCCAGTTATTAGCCGCCATCGATGGTGTAGAAGTGATTGTTTTTGATAAAAAAGCGGGACTTGATGGCTACAAATCACTTTGGCGACAGCTGAAAGGCAGAGAGTTTGATGCGCTATTGCATATGCAGTACGCGATTCGAGCGAGTGTCGCAACGTTGGGCATTAAAGCAAAATACAAACTTGGTTTCTCTTTTGATAGAAGCCAGGACTTTCAAACACTATTTACCAATGTCAAAGTGCCTTCCCCGCAATCTCTGCATGTCGCAGATGGCTTAATGGCCTTTGCCCATCAAATTGGGGTACCAAAGGCAGGACTAGACTGGGTACTTTCTTATTCAGACCACGACCAAGCTTGGGCAGAGTCTCATATTTCTCGTAGTAAACCTAACCTGCTGATTGTGCCTGGTGCGAGCAAAGCTTATAAAAACTGGAACGCGGAAGGTTATGTGGATGTGATTCATCACGCCAGAACAAAAGGCTGGAACGTGATTCTGGCAGGTAGCCCTGCTCAGGTAGAATTGGATCTGGCAGAAGCCATTCAATCTCGCTTGGAAGAACCGTGTCTAAATTTAGTTGGACAAAGTTCAATTCTGCAAATGCTTGCGTTAATAGATAAGGTTGAAATGGTCATCGCCCCCGATACCGGACCAGCACACATGGCGAATGCCATGAAAACGCCAATCATCGGGCTCTATGCACACCATAATCCGCTGCGAGTGGGACCTTACCGTTATCTAAAATACGTTGTCTCAGTGTATGAAGAAACAATCTTTGCGGAAACAGGCAAAAACAGTCACGAGTTAAGCTGGCGAACTCGCGCTAAAGATGAAACGGCAATGAACCGCATTACCAACACTCAAGTAATGAGCATGTTCGATCAAGTCTTAGAAGATTTGTATCCTCAATACCAGTAAACTTACTGTCTTGATTTGTTAAGAAGGAAATGACCTTGTCCAAACCAACCTTAGCCGTTGCCTTAATTGTAAAAAATGAAGAGAAGCACTTACAAGCTTGTCTAGACACAGTAAAAGATTGGGTCGATGAGATTGTCCTTCTAGACTCGGGCAGCACTGATCGCACTGAAGAAATCGCCCGACAATACACAGATAAGTTTTACACCAACCTAGATTGGCCAGGATTCGGTAAACAGCGCCAACTGGCGCAGCAATACGTTACAGCAGACTACGTTTTGTGGCTTGATGCGGACGAACAAGTCACTCCAGAGCTAAAAGAAAGTATCTTACACGCGGTATCAGCCAATAAGCCGAACGTTTTATACAAACTTAATCGACTAAGCTCAGCGTTTGGTAAGTTCATCTACCATTCTGGTTGGTCTCCAGACTGGATTGTGCGCTTATATCGCACCGAATATACACAATATAATGATTCGCTCGTTCATGAAAAAGTTGATGAGAAAAACTATCAAACTGAAAAACTGGATGGTCGACTGCATCACTACACTTACGAGCACCTTCATCATTACATCAATAAAACCACTGGATACCTCAAGGCCTGGACAGATGAACGGGAAGGAAAAAAGAAAGCGGGGTTAACGACCGCTATCGTTCACGCTCTTGCGAGCTTTTTGAAGATGTATGTTCTCAAACGAGGTTTCCTTGATGGCAAACATGGCTTCATTCTAGCTTGGCTAAGCATGCACTCTACTTTTGTAAAATATATCGATCTCTACTTACGTGAACAGGCAAAAAAATCATGAAAACGACTTTAATTATCACCACTTACAACTGGAAAGAAGCATTAAAAGCGGTGTTAGAAAGCGTGAAACGTCAAACCGTTTTGCCTGACGAAGTAATTGTTGCAGATGATGGCTCTCGAGAAGACACCAAAGCAATGGTTGACCAAATGCGTGAAGGTTTTCCGGTTCCACTGATTCATAGTTGGCACGAGGATAATGGCTTTCAGCTTTCAATGAGCCGCAACCGTGCGATCGCCAAAGCATCAGGTGACTACCTCATCATGATTGATGGCGACATGGTGCTGTCCCAAACGTTTATTGAATCACATAAGCAAGTCGCAAAACCAAATTGGTTTGTGCAGGGTGGACGTGTGTTAACGGATGAAAGCTGCAGCAAGGCCATCATGGAAAACGGCTTAGTGCCTTCCATTTTCAGCAAAGGCATTCGCAATCGTAAAAACTGCATCACCAACGCCTTGCTATCGAAATGGTTCTCTTACGAGCGTAATAACGATAAAGCCACTCGCGGCTGCAACATGGCGTTTTGGCGACAAGATGTCATCGAGGTGAATGGCTTCAACCAAGATTTTGTTGGATGGGGACGCGAAGACAGCGAGTTTGTTCATCGCATGTTGAATGCGGGTAAGTCACGTCTTTACCTAAAATTCGCAGGTGTAGGCTACCACTTGTACCACGTAGAAAACTCTCGTGCGTCACTCGGACAAAATGACGAGATTTTAGAAAACACCATTAAAAACAAGCTTAAACGCTGTGAGAATGGTGTTGATCAATTTCTAGAAGCTTAAGATTATAAAAAGGGGCGTTTCGCCCCTTTTTATTGTTGTTGAGATAAAGCGAAGTACTTATCGGCAACCATCAATGAGATCAAACGCTCTTTACGTTTATCTTTGAACTGCTCAACCCACTGGTGCGCATTTTCAATGATCGCTAATGCTTCTTGCTCATTCGCTAGGTAATAATCCATCCTTTCGGGCAAATCCGAATAGTCATCCTTCACTTCAACATAGTGGACGCCTGCCTCTAACTTACCTTCCATAAACCAAGTCTCATATTTTGGCTTTGACATAATAACCAAGGAGTTAGACGACATAGCCCACTTAAGGTTGGTGGCCACATCATTGCCTTCTATACAGAGCAAAAACTTATACTGCAGTTGCTCTTCAATACTCATAAAGCCCTTTTCCCATGGTTTCCCTTCTACCGGGCGGGTCTGGCCAATATTGCATTGCGGATGGTTGTAAAACGCATGAATCACCTTTTTACGATGCGGCTGAAAACCCACGCCGCGCCACGCTACCATGTCCTTTTTATCTTGATAGCGAACAGGATCATCAATAAATTTAAAATGACGAACTTGATTAAGTTTCAACACCACTGAATTTTGGTTGTTACCCAAAATAGGGCGGCTTTTTATAAAGCTCGGTACATTGGGGATGTGTGTAACATCGCCGTTGATGTAGTTAAACGCAAAACTGGAAGGGAAATAGCGTACAGCTTGGCGAAGATCGAAAAAATACGTCCAACCTTTCGTTTTTTTGAATGTATCGATGGTCGAGTAACTTTGTTCTCGACTATCAACTGAAAACGGCGTTTCACACTTATTGTAATAGTTCACCCGCTCAATACAGCCTTGCTGCTCTGCTTCGGTCAGATTCGAAAGTAAACGCTTGGCTTGTGCTCGATATACAAAGCGAGGGATAAGTATCGAGAGAGCGTTTGAGAAATAATAAGGGAACTTACTGTCTTTCATTCAATTTTTCCCCAATCGCGATGGCTACTGGCTTGGGAACGAATTGTTCGATACTTCCGCCATGAATCGCTACTTCTCTCACGATAGTCGACGATAAAAACGCAAACTCTTCTTCAGGAGTTAAAAATACGCTCTCGATTCCTGGTAATAGCTTTCGGTACATGTTGGTCAGTCCAAACTCGTATTCAAAGTCTACCGTTGTTCGTAAACCACGAATAAGAACCTTAGCTTTCTCATCTCTCGCGAAATCCACTAATAACCCGGAGAATCCCTTTACCGTCACACCAGGTAAATGCGCTACAACGTCCTGCATCAGTGCAACGCGCTCTTCCAATGAAAACATAGTGTTCTTCGATGGGCTTGCGGCTACGCCAATCACAACCTCATCAAACATTTCGTGAGTACGTTCTATTAGATTGAGGTGACCATTAGTCACTGGATCAAAAGTGCCCGGATAAATGACTTTCATATAATTTACTAAGTTATTCGAAACTGATTGAATTATTGAGGCTCGAACGCAAGATTACAACAACTTAAGCTCGATAATAGCTCGACTTACTTCTGACACTCACTACAAAAGAAGGTATTACGTTGGCCAATCTTTAGCTCTTGAAGTCGTTCGCCGCACTCTGGGCATGGCTCTCCGGCTTTTCCGTAAACCAATAACTCTTGTGCAAAGTAACCCGGTTTTCCATCGGCTTGCGCAAAATCTTTCAGAGTAGTCCCACCTTGCGTAATGGCAATCTCAAGTGTCATTTTGATATTTTCAACAAGTAACCTCCACTCTTGAGAAGTTAGCTTACCTGCAGGCCTTGAAGGGTGAATTCGAGATTTAAACAACGACTCATTCGCGTAGATATTTCCGACACCAACCACGACTTTGTTGTCCATGATGAACTGCTTGACGGCAACACGCTTATTTTTAGCTTTCTCCGCTACATATTCCGCATTGAACTCTTCAGTTAGAGGCTCAGGCCCCATGTTTGCTAGCACAGCATGTGACTCGCCAGGAGCACACCACAGCCATGCCCCAAAACGACGCGGATCGTTATAACGCAGTATTTTTCCACTGCTTAGTTTGAGATCCACATGATCGTGCTTTGCTGGCGGAAAGTCAGCATCTAGGACACGTAAAGACCCAGACATGCCCAAGTGAACAATGGCTGTACCTGTGTTTGTCTCGATCAGTAAGTATTTCGCACGACGGCTAATCGCACGGATCACCTGCCCTTCCAATTTTTTAAGCTCTGTAGGAATATCCCAGCGCAATTTAGGCGTTCGAAAAGTAAACGACTGGATCGTTTGTCCAACCATGTGGGGGCTAATCCCCATACGACTGACTTCAACTTCTGGCAACTCAGGCATTAGATTCTCCAATTCACCGGCTAATAGTTCTCGCTGCTAGCATAATCGAAAAGAAAAACGATAAATAGGGAAGCTTATTAGGGGTATAGACGCAAAAAGGCTTTACTCTGGCATAAGGTAGTTTTCATCAACGGAGATAGCGACCCATTTGTCTTGCCAGGTTTTAAATAGCCAAAAATCAGGTAAACGAAAGAAAGTCACCCGCTGCGGCTCTTCGAGATCCTGATACCAGACTTCTACCGTTTCAGGTACCGCTAGGTTAGGTTTTAAATGGTCGTACTGTTCTGAGGTAAGCTCCGTCCCTTCTAATGATTGCCAGCGTGATACAAGCTCACTGATCGGTGCATCAACTTTGATGTTGGATTGCCACCGTCCATCATGCAGCTCGAACTCCCAGCCACTATAGTACAAAGACTCCACCGTATAGTCGGAGCGAAGTACATTTGGGTAAGGGTCTGCTTGGTCTGTTAATAGGTAAGTTTTGATCCACATCGGCGCATTTAAGATCACTATAAACGCGATAATGCCCAGAATAAGAATATTGTTCCATCGGCGGCGACGAGCCGGACTCACACGCATAACCATCTCTACTCTCTTATCGTTATGAGTAAATTACCAAAGAGTATTGAGCTTGACTAGAACAACGGTGTGCAAGGGAGTAGGGAGTGGTGACTAAGCGGCAGAGAGCGATCAATCAAAAATTCGAGTATAGAGTCGGACCAGTAAAGTAACTTCAGCAGTACTTTATAATCCGATGACGTACTGAACACTTTATCTTCAGCACTTTTATTCAGGTAATAAAAAACCCAACTCGAAAGTTGGGTTTTTCAATTCATCAAAGAGACTGAAACCAATTATTTGATTTTTGCTTCTTTGTACATAACGTGCTGGCGAACTACTGGATCAAACTTTTTGATCTCAAATTTGCCTGGCATGTTACGCTTGTTCTTATCAGTTGTGTAGAAGTGGCCTGTACCTGCAGAAGATACTAGACGGATTTTCTCACGAACGCCTTTCTTTGCCATTGCTTATTTCCTCTTAAACGTTTTCGCCACGTGCACGCATGTCTGCAAGAACAGTATCAATACCTTTCTTGTCGATGATGCGCATACCTTTAGCAGATAGACGTAGTTTAACAAAACGTTTTTCGCTCTCTACCCAGAAACGATGAGTTTGTAGGTTCGGCAGAAAACGACGCTTAGTAGCATTTCGTGCGTGTGAACGGTTGTTACCCGTTACTGGACGCTTACCAGTTACTTGGCATACTCGTGACATGAATGTCTTCTCCAAAATCGTTTCAGCTCGATATCAACCTTGGTGGCCGAACCTCTCTATCTCTCGAAAAGAAGTTAGAGGTTAAGAACCGCTATGGAAAATCCATACAAGGCTATCAAAGGTCGCGCATTATACTAACTTGATATGCATTGCTCAAGACCCGAACAGATCCTTTTTACAGGTTTTCGTGATCTTTTTTTAGACAGCAGATTTTTTTAGCAGTCCAAGCTGAATTCAGTTAAAAATTTAGTGGCGTGGATGATAGCAGATTTTTAGCAACTAACAACCTAAAAAACGCACAGTTATATCCAGCCTCTTTCAGCAAAAGAGACACTTTCCCCATCTCCGATGACGAAATGGTCCAAAATGCGAATATCCACCAATGCTAATGCGTCGGTGAGACGCCTTGTAATCCTTCTGTCAGCTTGGCTCGGCTCAGCAACCCCTGAAGGATGATTGTGCGCCAAAATCAAAGCCGCCGCGTTATGATGCAGAGCACGCTTAACAACTTCTCTCGGATACACCGACGCTGCATCCAACGTTCCTTCAAATAAAATTTCATCTTTTATCACTCGGTGCTGGTTATCGAGAAAAAGAATATAAAAAGCCTCTCTTTGCCGATCCCTTAAAATAGAAGACAGATATAACTTAGTTTGGTCGGGGCTGGTTAAGGCATCACCACGCTTTAGCGTCTCCGCCAAGTAACGTTGTGTCATTTCTAGTACAGCTTGCAATTGAACATACTTGGCTTGCCCCAATCCTTTGTGACGACAAAACTCTTCTTCTGATGCTGAAAATAGTTGTCTGAGCGAACCAAAGTCTTGAATAAGGAAGTCTGCGAGCTCAATCACGTTCATTCCGCGGGTGCCTGTGCGCAAGAAGATGGCCAGTAGCTCAGCATCGGTCAAAGCTTGCGGCCCTCGTTGCAGTAGCTTCTCTCTGGGCATGGACTCATTTGGCAAAGCTTTCAATATCATCTGATGTCTCTTTATATGGAAAGTGTCCCTATTCCACAAAACAAAAAGCGAAAGTCGAGTATGACTTTCGCTTTCTTCGTACCATCAGTGCTTTCCATGCAACTTAACAGTTCATCAGAGTTTAAAGTTGCCAACCAAGCCGTGAATTTCCGTTCCAGACTGTGATAGCTGCGTGCTGATTGACTCGGCATGCTGCAACGTCTCATTAATGTTGTTCACGATCTGTTGAATAGCCACTAAGTTTTGGTTGATGTCTTCTGCAACCGCGCTTTGTTCTTCTGCGGCAGACGCGGTTTGAATACCCATATCTCGAATTGTTCCGATAGAATGATGAACACCAGAAAGAGATTGCTGAATGAGCGCAGATTCTTCCGCCGTTTTGACACCTCGTTTTTGGCTTACCGACATCGTACTGACCGCTCTTGATACACCATTTTGTAACTGCTTGAGCATGTCGCCAATTTCATGAGTACTATTTTGCGTACGACTGGCTAACGAGCGCACTTCATCCGCAACGACGGCAAACCCTCGACCTTGCTCACCGGCTCTAGCCGCTTCAATCGCCGCATTTAGAGCCAACAAATTCGTTTGCTCGGCTATCTCGCCAATCACATCCAGCACTTTGGTTATTTTTTCGGTCTGTAAACTCAACTCAGAAATTGCATCTGACGTGCTGTCTATCTCCGTCACGAGTTCGGTAATGCCTTCTATTGCTTGCTCGACCTCATGCTGAGCGGCGGTGACTTGACTGTTGGCATCGTCAATTGCCTGCGCGGTCGCATTGGTATTGCTGGCTACTTCTTTGGCAGTCATGCTCATTTGCGTCACTGCCGTCACGACTTTGTCCGTCTCTAAACAGTGATCCTGCATTTGACCACTCGCTTGGCTGGTCTGAATGTTCAGGCTTTGGGAAACGGTCTGTACTGTCGTCGCAGAGCGATGAATGTCCTGCATCAGTGGATGCAGCTTATCCATAAACTCATTAAACGCCGCCGCCACTTCACCGACTTCATCCTGACTTTCGACTTTTAAACGAGCCGTTAAGTCACCGCCGCCTGCGGCAACATCTTTTAATGAAGCCGCGACATGTTGTAATGGCTGAATGCCTTTAGACACCACGATACTGGTGAGAACACTGGTAATGATCAATCCAATAACGGAAATCAACACGGCAGATAACGTATGCTCTTTTAGCTCTTGAGTCTTTAACTCTCTGTGCATCGCAACTTGCTGGTCGATGTCATCAATATAAACGCCAGTACCTAAAACCCAGTCCCATTTCGATAGATATTCTGCATAGCCCAACTTAGGCGCTTGTGCGTCAATGGTCGGTTTGTGCCACGAGAAATAGAGGAACCCATCCCCTTTTTGAGAAGCGTCAATCAAGCCCGCAATAACTGCGACCCCATTTTCATCTTTTAAGTCGTAAAGGTTTTTACCCTCTAATGCAGGTTTGATGGCGTGCAACGTATTCACACCTTGAGAGTCGTAGGCAAAAAAGTAGCCATCGCTTTCAAAGCGCATGGCTTTCAGAATTTCTTTTGCTGCCTCTTTATTACTTCCATTTACATCCTCGTCGTATAACGGTTTTATCGCCGTCACGCCCATCATCATGTAGGCTTGTAACTCTTTCTTTTTCGTTTCGATGAGCTCTTGCCTGTCTCTTGCCAGCTCCGCTTCCAAACTTTTACTGCTGTTGATGTAATACACCACTGAGATCAACGTAGTGATCAACAACAGCGGAATTAGGGTTATCAGCAGCAATTTGTTTCGACTTTTCAACACCATGGTTTCCACTACCTCTTTTTCTTTTCAGACTTGCAAACTCCGCGCAACTTGTCTGTGAGGTAGGCGAGAATTTTCCCTTCCTCGGTCAGATTAATACTCTGGAGTTTGATGTGAATTATCTTCTCGTTATATATGCTCGGGCGGTCAGACTTTGAATTGTGTTAAAATCCGGTCATCAAATTGGAGATCTCACATGCAAACACTAGCAGGAAAGAAAATTCTACTCGGCATCAGTGGCGGTATTGCCGCGTATAAATGTGCGGAGCTAACCCGTCGCCTCATAGAGAGAGGAGCGCAAGTTCAAGTTGTAATGACGAAAGCCGCAAAAGAGTTCATTACCCCTTTAACCATGCAAGCCGTTTCGGGCCGTCCTGTCTCGGACAGTTTACTAGACCCAGCAGCGGAAGCCTCTATGGGCCATATTGAATTGGCCAAATGGGCAGATTTAGTGCTATTAGCGCCCGCGACCGCGGACTTAATCGCGCGCATGTCCGCAGGCATGGGGAACGATTTACTTACCACGCTCGTGCTCGCGACGGATTCCCCTGTTGCTGTTTCTCCTGCGATGAATCAACAGATGTATCGCAATATCGCAACCCAAGAGAACATCGCTACGTTAGCGCGTCGTGGTATGCACATCTGGGGCCCTGCGGCAGGAGAGCAAGCCTGTGGTGATGTAGGACCAGGTCGAATGCTGGAACCAATGCAGCTAGTACATCTATGTGAACAGTTCTTTCAACCAAAATTGCTAGAAGGTAGGTCGATACTCATTACCGCCGGACCAACTCGCGAAGCGATTGATCCAGTGCGTTACATTACTAACCATAGCTCCGGGAAAATGGGCTATGCATTGGCGAGCGCCGCAGCGCAGATGGGAGCAAAAGTCACCCTCGTGAGCGGTCCTGTCAGTTTAAATACGCCCGTAGGTGTTGAGCGCATAAATGTTTCCAGTGCCCAAGAGATGCACGAAGCCGTTATGACACATGCAAACCAGCATGATGCCTTTATTAGCTGCGCTGCCGTTGCCGACTACCGCCCACAAACGATCGCGTCTAAAAAGTTGAAAAAGACAGAAGACAACGACGAAATGGTCATTAATATGGTTAAAAATCCTGATATTGTTGCATCTGTGGCAGCAATGACGGAGAAGCGTCCGTTTACCGTCGGTTTTGCGGCTGAAACCAATGATGTAGAGACCTACGCTCGAGGCAAGTTAACAAAGAAAAACCTCGATATGATCTGTGCAAACGACGTTTCGGTTGCAGGGCAAGGATTTAACAGCAACGACAACGCAATTACCCTTTACTGGCCTGAAGGTGAACTTGCGCTCGCTTTAGAATCAAAAGAAGCATTGAGCTTTAAAATTCTCGAAAAAATGCATCAATTGATGTAACTAACGTTTGAAAACCCTGCCAATTTTTTACAAAAGCTGGCATAAATTTGGTACAAAAATGACAACTAAGGGTGTTAAATCTCCCATTCCACCCTTAGTGGTCTAGTTTGAGGCGAAATAGCGTCTTATAATCCCCTCCGCTCAACTTTGTATTTTGAAAGGAAGTAACTAATGGCCGGCAGTAAAAAATCCAACCGTCGTGAAGAGATCTTACAAGCATTGGCAGAAATGCTTGAATCAACAGATGGCGCTTCACGCATTACTACGGCAAAACTGGCCAAGCAAGTCGGCGTTTCAGAAGCCGCGCTGTATCGTCATTTCCCAAGTAAAGCGCGCATGTTCGAAGGGCTGATTGAGTTCATTGAAGAAGCCTTGATGACACGTATCAACCGTATTCTAGACGACGAAAAAGATACACTAGAGCGTATTCGTATGGTGATGCACCTTATTTTGGCGTTCTCTGAACGTAACCCAGGTCTGACACGCATTTTGTCGGGTCATGCTCTAATGTTTGAAAATGAACGTCTACGTGAACGCATCAATCAACTCTTTGAGCGTATAGAAACACAATTGCGCCAAATCCTGCGTGAACGTAAGATTCGTGAAGGGAAGTCTTTCCCTGTCGAAGAGCGCATCCTAGCCGCGCAAATTCTGGGACAAGTTGAGGGGAGCCTAAACCGCTTTGTGCGTAGCGACTTTAAATACCAGCCGACTGCAAACTTTGACGAGTACTGGGCGCTTTTGAGTGCACAAATAAAGTAAAAGACTATGAGTAAAGACAAATACACGCAGCCCGAGTTTTCTCTTTCACTTCTTCACCCTCGTAACTGGGGCGTATGGCTTGGTTTTGGTCTGTTGGCCATCCTCGTCAATATTCTTCCTTATCGGCTGCTGCTTTCATTAGGTCGTTCACTCGGTAAAATTGGCATGCGCTACGGTAAAAAGCGTGTCCACGTTGCTCAGCGTAACTTAGAATTGGCCTTTCCAGACAAAACAACTGAAGAGATTCAACATATTGTTGAAGAGAACTTCAAAAATACCGGTATGGCACTGATAGAAACCGGAATCACTTGGTTCTGGCCGACTTGGCGCTTTAAAAACCTGATCGTCGAGAAAGATCTCGGCGCACTGCGTGAAAAAGCCAAAGAAGGTAAAGGCGTCCTACTTTGTTGTGTCCATGCTCTTAATCTAGAGATCACTGCGCGTGCTTTCGCCGTGTTAGGCGTGGCCGGGTACGGCGCGTTTCGTCCGCATAATAATCCTGCTTATAACTTTATCCAGTATTGGGGACGGACACATAACGGCAATAAACTGATTGATCGTAAAGATGTGAAAAAGATGATTCGTGTATTACGCAGTGGTGAGCGTCTGTTCTATTTACCGGATCACGATTACGGTCGCAAAAAATCAGTATTTGTGCCCTTCTTTGCCGTAGACGATGCGTGTACAACAACAGGCACGAGCATTCTGGCGTATACCTCAAAATGTGCGATCATCCCAGGCTCAGGGTTTCGCAATGACGAAGGGAAATACGACATCATCGCCGATAAGTGCATTGAAGCCGACTACCCACAAAAAGACGAAGTCGCCGCTGCTGCTTATATGAACAAGTATGTGGAAGAGGTCATTCTACGCGCCCCAGAGCAATGGATGTGGCTCCATAAACGCTATAAAACGATGCAAGATGAGCATGTCGAGAAAGGCATTCGCTATAAGTAAGTGGTCACGGCGATAAATCCAAAAACAAAAAAGGGCAGATGAATATCCATCTGCCCTTTTTACTTTTTCAGAAAAAGTAACCAATTAAATGCCGTATTCTGCGCGGTACGCTTTGACTGCTTCTAGATGCTCTTTGTCTGTGCCTTTCTCTTCAAGGAAAGTCACAAGGTCAGTCAGGCTAACGATTGAGATGATTGCACAACCAAAATCACGCTCCACTTCTTGGATCGCAGACAACTCACCTTTGCCTTTTTCTTGGCGGTCAATCGCAACCAACACACCAGCAAGGTCTGCGCCATTTGCTTGAATGATTTCCATCGATTCACGAATCGCAGTACCTGCTGTGATTACGTCATCTACTAGCATGATACGACCTTCAAGCGCAGAGCCTACAAGGTTACCGCCTTCGCCGTGATCTTTCGCTTCTTTACGGTTGAAGCAGTAAGGCGTGTCGACGTCATGATGATCCGCCAGCGCGACTGCTGTTGTCGTCGCGATTGGAATCCCTTTGTACGCAGGGCCAAACAGCACATCAAACTCAATGCCTGAATCAGCGAGCGCGGCTGCGTAAAAACGACCAAGACGCGCTAGGTCACGACCAGTATTGAAAAGACCAGCGTTAAAGAAGTACGGGCTTTTACGGCCAGATTTCAAAGTAAACTCACCAAACTTAAGAACTTCTTTCTCAAGTGCAAACTCAATAAATTCACGCTGGTATGCTTTCATTATTTTCTCTCTATATCCTTGGTTTCTTGTGTCTCTTCTCGACAATCATTCATTTCTCTATTGTCGAGATAAAAAAATAGCCCCCATAATGGGAGCTATCTAAATCAATTGGCTAACGCCGCCTTCTGCGCTGCGACAATTTCCGTAATGCCGACTTTCGCCGACTCGAGCAATGCCATCAGCTGTTCGTGACTGAACGGTTCACCTTCTGCGGTGCCCTGAATTTCAATCATCTTGCCTTCTTCGGTCATTACGACGTTCATGTCTGTGTCTGCCGCTGAATCTTCAACGTATTCAAGATCACACAATACTTCATCGCCTAGCAAGCCGACAGAAACTGCCGCTACGTGGCCTTTCATTGGATTCGCTTTTAGCTTGCCGCTATCTACTAGGTGTTGGAATGCATCGGCCATTGCAACACTTGCGCCGCTGATGGATGCAGTACGCGTACCACCGTCAGCTTGGATAACGTCACAGTCAACGGTGATCATGAACTCACCCATGGCTTTTAGATCGACAACTGCACGTAGGCTTCGCGCGATAAGACGCTGAATTTCCATCGTACGGCCGCCTTGCTTTCCACTTGCCGCTTCACGACGAGTACGAGAATGTGTTGCTCGAGGTAGCATGCCGTATTCAGCTGTAACCCAGCCTTTACCTTGACCTTTTAGCCAACGTGGCACAGATTCTTCGACGGTCGCATTACACAACACTTTGGTGTTACCGAACTCAACTAGCACTGACCCTTCAGCGTAAGCTGTGTAGTTACGAGTAATTTTGATAGGGCGAACTTGATCCGCCTTGCGATCGTTTGGACGCATGGGCATCTACCTTAAATATGAGGAGAAGACGATTTGGTTGGGCGAAGATTATAACGGAATCGATTCCGGATTCATAGGTTACGCCTCTGGCACAACATAAACAATCCATACATCCCGCGCACCTATCGACGCAGCGTGATACACTCTTGAAGTAATTTTCAAAAAATGAAGACAGGAAAATTCGATGATTTACAGTATGACAGCGTATGCACGCAAAGAAGTAAAAGGCGATTGGGGTTCTGCGGTATGGGAAATCCGCAGCGTGAACCAGCGTTATTTAGAAACATACTTCCGCATGCCAGAACAATTTCGCGGATTAGAGCCCGTTTTACGCGAGCGTTTTCGTAAGCGCTTAGCGCGAGGAAAAGTAGAATGTAATCTACGTTTTGAAGCAAACCCTGCCGCAAAAGGTGAGCTTAGCATCAATGAAGCGCTTGCTAGCCAGGTAATTAAAGCCGCTGAACAAGTCATGCACATGACTGGTGAACTGAGCCGAATCAATCCATTTCAAGTCATGCAATGGCCGGGGGTAATGGAAACGCCAGAGCAAGACATGGATGCGGTAAATAAAGTGCTACTAGAAGCGTTTGATGGCGCAATGGATGAATTTATTGAAGCGCGCGCTCGTGAAGGCGAGAACATGAAGGCGCTGATTGAGCAACGCCTAGAAGCGATCACATCAGAAGTTGTGAAAGTGCGCGCACGCATGCCAGAAATACTAGAGTGGCAACGTGAGCGTCTGTTCTCTAAATTTGAAGATGCGAAAGTAGAGCTAGACCCATCTCGCGTTGAGCAAGAGCTTATCCTTCTGGCACAGAAATCAGACGTAGCAGAAGAGCTAGACCGTCTTGATTCTCACGTAAAAGAAACCACAAACATTCTGAAAAAAGGTGGCGCAGTCGGTCGTCGTCTGGACTTCATGATGCAAGAGTTCAACCGTGAATCGAACACGCTAGCGTCGAAATCCATCAGCACCGACATCACCGCATCGGGCGTTGAACTGAAAGTTCTAATTGAACAGATGCGTGAGCAGATCCAAAACATTGAATGATCTAAAAGTCATCGAGTATTGAAACAAAAAAGCCCCGCTAATACGGGGCTTTCTTTTATTCGTCTTTTTCCAAGGTACTGTTATCAACGTAGGGCCAATAATGATGTCCAATTCTGATCAGCAAAGTAGCCGCAGCCAAAATAAACGCAGCCAGAGATAACCACACAACCAAAACTGCATCCAGCTCTTTCATTCCGAGAGTGATATAGCGGGCGATCGCCATCATCGCGATGTAGATAGGATAGCGTACCGGAATTTTACCGTTCATCACGAACTGCTGCACCATGGCGAGCACTTCCAGATAGATAAACATCAAAAGAATATCTGTGAGTAAGACACGCTTCTCTACAAATACGTGCACAAACTCTTGCATCATGGCGTACAACGTCGCCAAGGTAATAGAGACTAATAACACCGCCTCCAAAATATGGAAGATTTTCAGGAAAGGTCGACTAAAGGATTTCGGTAAATTCGACGGCATGGTCCATTATCCAAAAAAAGAAAATAGGCCTTGAGTTTAGCATGCAACGATCTTCAATCAATCAGAATAAACATCAGTGCGAATCGACTCCAAGTCCTGGCATTTGCTTATAAAAACGCTCCGCTTATTTGGCGGAGCGCTTTTGTGTTATAGGACCTGTGGCATCACTTACGCCACTTGCTGCTTTTTTTCAGCTACGCGCTTTTTCTTCCGATATTTAGGGTGAGTGATCGGAATCGCAGATAGGAGTTTTTTGGTGTATTCGTTTTGCGGGTTTGCATAAATTTCTTTAGCACTGCCTGCTTCTACCACTTTACCAAAATACATCACGGCAACTTTGTCAGAAACATGTTTCACCACCGAGAGATCGTGAGAGATAAATATGATCGCCAAGTTCATTTCTTGTTGCAGCTGTAGCAATAGGTTCAAGATTTGCGCCTGTACCGACACATCTAACGCAGATACCGATTCATCACAAATCAGTAATTTAGGCTTCAATGCAATCGCGCGAGCAATACCGATACGCTGCCGTTGTCCGCCTGAAAATTCATGTGGATAACGGTTTACTGCCGTTTCTGGTAATCCCACTTTGATTAAAAGCTCTTTTACCCACTGTTTACGCTCTGTTGGCGTGCCAATTTTATGAATAACAAACGGTTCTTCCAGAATCATACCGATGGTATGACGCTGATTGAGTGACTCCATTGGGTCTTGAAAGACGATTTGCATGTCTTTACGCAGCGAGCGCATCTCTTTAACAGACAATTTAGTGATGTCTTTACCTTCAAAGAAAATCTTACCTTCTGTTGGCTCGTATAACTTTAAGATCGTGCGACCAAGGGTGCTTTTACCACAACCTGACTCACCAACTAGCCCCAGTGTTTCACCTTCAGAAACAGACAGTGAAACCCCGTCTACCGCTTTGATGGTGTAGCCTTTCTTGAACAGCCCTTTACCAGAAACAAAGTGCTGCTTAAGATTTTCAATTCTTAATACTTCTTTTGCCATAACATCCTCTTTTATGACTGGTTCACTTTGCCCAGTTAACTGGCAAACATACTGGCATCAATAGGCTTGATATCGATCATCTGCTTCGGCTCATTATCTAAGCTCGGCATCAACCCCATCAAACGCTCTGTGTATGGGTGCTGCGGGTTATCAAACAACTCAAAAATTTCTGCTTTTTCGACAATACGTCCGCCATACATCACGGCAACATCATCACACACTTCTGCCACAACCCCGAGATCGTGAGTGATGAAGATCATCGCCATGCCCGTTTCTTCCTGAAGCTCGTTCATCAGTTCAAGGATAGACGCCTGAACCGTAACATCCAACGCTGTAGTCGGTTCATCACAAATCAGAATATCCGGCTTACAGGCCAATGCCATCGCGATCATGACACGCTGGCGCATACCACCAGATAGGTTATGGGGATACTCATTCAATCGCTTCTCTGGCATTGGAATTTTTACTTTTGCCAGCATCTCAATCGCGTACGCCTCCCGCTCCTTTTTGTCGAGCTCAGGTCGATGGAGCTCAAGCACTTCACATATTTGACGACCAATGGTGTGCACTGGGTTGAGCGCAGTCATCGGGTCTTGGAAGATGATCGAAATGCGATCGCCACGCATGGCGTACATCTCTTCCGCAGGCAAATCAACTAGGTTGGTGCCGCGATAATTCACTTCACCTTTAATGATGTTTCCATATGGCTTAGGTAATAGCCCCATGATCGACATTGAGGTTACGCTCTTACCACTACCTGACTCTCCCACCAGGCCGAGTGTACGTCCAGCTCGCACATCAAAGTTCACACCATGCAGAACCTTCACTGGACCATCATCGGTGGTAAATTCAACTTCGAGATCTTTAACACTTAGGATTACATCGTTTTCCATAACCAATCCTTACAGCTTATAAGTGTCATCTACGACAACGACAGGTTCAAAAGCTTTGTCTGACTTCATCGCTTGTTTCGTTTCTTTTTTGATATCACTATCAATCCAGTAAGTGCCATCGCCTATGATTGCACCACTGAACAGCGCCTCTGTCATGCGATTCATTGGCTTATCTGGAAACTTTAACCAGCGCCAGTGACCATAGCGGACATAAGGAACCATGTAGCCTGGGACGATAACGTGAGCATCAATGATGTCACGCTGAATCTCATGACCTAGCTGGATCTTTTTATCCATATCCATGCCAAAACGATACTCGATGATCTTTTCATCCAGTTCAGGCGTGCTGTAGTTTGTGAAAGAGTTAGTTTGCGGCTTGTTCGCATTGACAGAATGGAAGTACTCCCAATACGTTGGGATCTCAGACGTACCCATATCTAAGAAAGCCAAATCGTGCTTTTTCTCACGTACGTATTTGAACATGGATGAGCCATCAACTAACTTGAGCTCAATATCCAGCCCTGCTAGCTTGGCTTGCTCACGCAAAAATGCAATACGAGGAGTATGAACAGGTGTTCCGTAGGTCAGCTCGAAGCTTAAGCGCTCACCTTTATCATTAACACGAATACCATCAGAACCAATTTTGTTAAAACCTGCGGCTTCGAATGCCTCGGCCGCTTTTGCGGGATCAAACTTCGGTGCCTTAGCATCTGGTAGGGTGTATTTACCATGACCATAACCGGTCGGGTTCGGTTTACGGGAGTAGTCGCCACGCATGACATTCTCTATCATGCCATCAAAGTCAATCGCGTAAGTAATGCCCTTGCGAATGTTTAAATCATCCAGCAAAGGCATCGCGGTGTTCATCCATACACCACCAGCCCCAACTGGAAATTGGTTGTAACCCCAGAACTTTTGAATGTATCCCTTTTGGTAAGGTTCCGTATTCGATTTATCATGCCATAAGCTTGGTAAAACAAGACCAAATGCGTCCAGCTTCCCTTTCTCAAAGTGCTTCATCGCGATATCACTGTCGCGAATCACTGTGATGCGGATTTTGTCGACATTATAACGATGTTGATAATACTTATTGCTGTAACCCCACCAGTCTTCACCAACATGTTTGAAGGTAACACTTTTACCTTTTTTAATGTCATCTAGGTAGTATGCACTGGTCGTTGGTTCACTTTTAAAATTGTAGTAGCGGACAAAGTTGTCATGTATACCGTCACCATTTTCATCTTTTGAAGGGTTAGCATAAAAATGTGCGGGGCGTGGGCGCAGAGCCCCCATTCGTAACAGCAACTCTTCCGGATTGAACTCTTTCGCCGCCTTAACAGCAAACGTATGAGTGTCGTACTTGATAACATCCGCAATCGTTTTGTTGTAGTAATCGTTGTACCAAGGTTCCAAGATGTCCTTGGAACGATAAAACTTCAGCATGAACACGAAATCGTCGGCAGTCACAGGTTTGCCGTCCGACCATTTGGCTTCAGGGTTGAGTTTAAAATAGACCGTTTTGTTGTCACCTGCTAACGCCCACTCGTTAGCAAGCTCAGGTATGAACTCTAAAGTATCTGGGTGGCGGACCACCAAGCCTGGTGTTTCATCTAAGATAAAAGAACGTAGCCCTGCATTAGCATCTGGGCCAACACTACGTAACGTCTGCGGGAAACTTGACATAAAGGTGCGATAAGTCCCTCCACGTTTCGCTTCTGGCGAACCATATTGAGGCTCATCCCAGTTTGTTTGCCAGTTTAAGTCAGTCGGAAGCGTTGCTGACATTGCACCAAAACTCAGGGCGCTCAGCGTGGACGCTAAAAATAATTTCTTCATAAAACTTCCCTTTTTTATGTTTTGCTCACAATGCTCGCTCAAACATAGCGTGTGAATTTTTTCGGGTCGAAAGCCGCTCGAATGGCTTCACCAATAAAGGTCACCATTACCAGAACCAGAACAATAGAAGTCACTACTGACGCAACAATCCATGGCGAATCTAAGTTTGACTTACCTTGTTGCAGTAATTCCCCCCAACTTGGTGTTGGTGGCATCAAGCCTAAGCCTAGGTAATCGAGAGCAGTCAATGCTGTGATGTTAGCTGCAATAGTGAAAGGTGCTAGGGTTACAATCATCACCATCGTATTTGGCAAGATGTGATTAAACAAGATACGTCCAGTCGATGCCCCTAAAGCACGTGCCGCCATTACGTATTCTCGTGCCGCTTCTTTATAGGTCATGGTCCGCATGTACCATGTCATCCCCATCCAAGTGAAAAGCACGTTAATAGCGACAAAGAGAGCAAACGTCGGTTGAACGATTGAGACAAGAATCATAATGACGTACAAAAACGGGACCATTGACCAGATTTCGATAAGTCGCTGTACAAACAAGTCAAATTTACCGCCCCAAAAACCCATAGCACAACCGACTGCAGTACCGATCGCGTAGGAAATGGCCATCGTAAGCAACGCAAATCCCATCGCCGTTCTGAATCCGTAGACAAGTCGCGCCAAAATATCGCGACCTATCACATCTGTACCTAAATAATGCTTATTTTCGGCGCTAGGTGCTGTTGGCGGGAAATCACCACTAAAATCTTGTTCATATGGGTTCCATGGCACAAGCGGCAAAATAACAAAGTTGTCGCCCCCTTCGGCCTCAAACGCTTTTTGCAGTACGCGATAATCCGCTTCGCTGGATGACTCTTGGCCGAATTCGCTACCTAAACGTACGTCACTGACAACAGGAAAATAGTAGCTACCATCGTACTTGACGACTAGCGCTTTACTGTTAATCAAAAGTTCGGCGAATAGAGAAAGGATCAACATGATAGAAAGAGCAACAAACGACCAATAGCCTCGTTTGATCTCTTTAAAGTGACGAATTTTCTTTTGAGTTAATGGACTAACTTTAATCATGTTACGCTCCAAACTTCACACGTGGGTCGACTAAAGCAACACAAATATCTGAAATAATGTTACCAATGAGCAGCAACAGCGCATTAATGGCGACAATACCCATAACAACAGGGTAATCACGCTCCATGATTGATTCGTAACCCAATAAGCCAATGCCATCAATATTGAAGATAACTTCAATCAGGAAGGCACCGGTCATGAAGAACAACAAAGAGTTACCAAAGTGACTTGCGATTGGAATTAAGCTGTTACGCAACGCGTGCTTACGAACTGCTTTTTTGAAAGGTAATCCTTTCGCAATTGCGGTGCGGATGTAATCTGAGGAAAGGTTTTCCATCAGGTTATTTTTCATTGTCATCGTCAGCGTGGCAAAATCACCGATGAGGTAACAGATCAAAGGCAACACCGCATGCCACATAATGTCTTTAGTGCGTTCAAAGAAGGTTTCGTAATCGTCGAAGTCATCGCCGACAAAGCCTCCCATCGGAAACCATTCCAAGTGATAACTAAATAACGTGATCAGCAATACACCCACCACATAACCTGGTAGCGCGTAGCCTACGAAAATGAGTACTGAAGAAGCGGAATCAAACACAGAACCGTGCTTGAGCGCCTTATAGTAACCAAGAGGAATCGAGATAAAATAACTAATAAAGAAGGTCATGCCGCCATAAAACAACGACACTGGCAAACGCTCTGCGATCATGTCCGAGACAGGCTCGTAGTAACGCGTCGACTCGCCAAGATCTAGCATTACCAAACGACTTAACCACTCGACGTACGCTTCCGTTACAGGTTTATCCAGGCCATAAAACGCATTCAGCTCCGCGATTTGATCGTCAGAAAGGGCCGTGTTACCACCCGCAGACGTCATTGATGCGGCGCCGTCCCCCTGGGACTGCATTTGTGACAACATGCGTTCAACAGGTCCGCCAGGCACGAAACGAGTGATAGCAAAGATGAGAATAGTTATCCCGAGAAACGTTGGGATAACCAACGCCAAACGGCGTAAAAAGTACGACAGCATATACAACTTGCTCCTTGTCTACTGTCCAGTTCAAACGGAGTGAAAGAGGATATTTTCCGCCCAAAATGGTGCATATTTATCTCGTAGTAACTAAAACTGTTGAAGCACACTCCCTGCGCCTCAAGAGCTAGACTTTTCTACTACTGCAATAATTTCAGCGTCATATTTATCTTGAATCCACATCAGCTTCAAGTGTTTGAAACCAAAACATGACAAACTTCCTTCGATGTCGAAAAACAGAAATGTTTTTGTAAAAAATTATAAAAAACCACAAAAATAATTCATACAGAATATCAATCTAGGCTGTTTAGAGCCAAAACCCTACATAAAAATGCACCCTACACACATAAATAGACACATAATCCAAGGTTATATTTGACCTAAAAATACGAGTGAGCCCTTTAACCGCAATGGGTATCATATTTTGATACCACCTAATAAGTTCGAGCTAACAAAGTATGGATTCGATATAAAACTCATCTCAGAACAATTCACTGGAAAAATATCTTTTTCCAGATTCAATTACCCACTAAAAAACCATAGGCAAGATAAGTCATTAAAGTTTATAAGAAACACAAAATACGGTGTTTTATTGAAATTTAATATCGATTCATAAACATTATTCGGTTTTTTATTCCGCCTTTTAAACAAAGCCTGGTTATTTACATCTTTTTTACATTTAAGCATCCCCGTTTACCACTGGTTTGACTTCCTTTTTTCATCTCGGTTATACATTGGCCGAACGTTAACGAAATATTAACGTCACATTTGGCCGCTATGCGGCCAGACATAGGAAATAATAATAATCGGAGCAACAAGGATGTATAAAAACACAACCGCTTTATCTGTTGCGATAAGCCTTGCTTTGGGGACGGCAGCAGTTGCAGCCCCAGCAACAGCACTGGCAGAAGAGCAGCAAGTTGAAAAACTTCAAAAGATGAAAGTTACTGGTTCGCGTATCTCCACGACGGATATGGAAGGTCCTTCACCAGTTACTGTTATTAATAGTAAAGACATTGAGTCTAAAGGCTTTAACAGCGCGCAAGACGTATTGAACAGTTTGACCCAAAACACAGGTGGTGTAATGGCTCAAACAGACTCTTTCTCGTTTACACCAGCAGCGCAGTCAGTCAACTTACGTGGCCTTGGCGCGTCACGCACATTGATTCTTATTGATGGCCGTCGTCTTCCTCAATACCCGCTAGCACAAAATGGTACATCTAACTTCCAAGATATCGGCCAAATCCCTGTCGCCGCCATTGAGCGTGTTGAAGTAATGACCGACTCAGGTTCTGCTATCTACGGCTCCGACGCAATCGGTGGTGTCGTAAACTTCATTTTAAAGAAAGACTTTGATGGCGTTTCTGTAAAAGTACGCGCGGGTGACGCGACGGATGGTGGTTACCAAAATGGTCGTTTAGACGTTGTAGCTGGCAAAAACTTTGACGACAAACGTATTCTCTTCGTTGGCCAATTTGCGGGCAACGAAATGCTAAAGCAATCTGACCGAGATGATTGGGCTGGCGATGACGGTTCTAGCCGTTCTCAGCTAAGTGGCTACTCTAGCTACGGTGCAAACTTTGAAGGCGCCAACGGAACACTTCTAACACCAGCTGATGCAGGTTCTTCATGTAAAGAAGTCGTTGGTGATGCCGCGATTGAACGAGCGGATGGAAAGTGTGGTGTTAACCGCTCTGCGTACCGAACATTAAAACCAGAAAACAAACAAGTAGACCTACTTTTACGTGGTGAAATGGACATTAACGACAATGTCACTGCCATGGCAGAAGCCCGTTTTGGCTACAAGTCTACAGAATCTGAATTCGAACCTAACCCTTACAGCGTAGAAGTTGATGCCACTCACTTCCGCGGCGAAGGCGAATACACTCGCCGTATGGTCGAATTTGGACCACGCGAAAGTAACACTGAAGCCGATTCTTTTGGCTTAACCTTAGGCTTGAACGGCCTGCTTGCTGATACGTATGATTGGGACCTATCAGCTGGTTACTCTGAGCAAAGCGTTGAAACAAGCAACCCAGCAATCTTCCTAACTCTCGACCAAGCTGTACAAAATGGTGATGTCGATCTTCTAGGGCCTATCTCTCAAGACGTTGTAGACAAATACAGCGGCACTTCAAGCAAAGAAGCTTACTCAAAGCTTTACTCTGTTAACGGCTCACTGGCTGGTGATTTGGTTGAACTTCCTGCAGGTATGTCTGGCTTTGCTGTTTATGGTGAATGGAACCGTACTGACTACAATGAGACGATTGATGCTACAACAGCAGCGGGTGGTTTCTCTGGTCTAGGTGGAACATCAGGCGGCGGTGACCGCGATCAGATTGGTCTTGGTGTTGAAGCTCTTATTCCTATCATTGAAGATTTAGAAATGACTGTCGCTGGTCGTTACGACCACTACTTCGACGACTCGGCAACTGGCGGCGCATTCACTCCTAAAGTAGCCCTAGCATACCGTCCTACTGACACCCTATTGCTACGTGGTAGCTACGGTCTAGGCTTCCGAGCTCCAGACTTGAAGCGACTATTTGGTGATCAAACTCGAGGCTTTGGTTCTGGTTTTGACCCTGTGCTTTGTGCCAACGCTGGTGGTAGCGGCCCACAAGATAAAGATAAGTACCCAGAGTGTGATACTCAGTACTTCGATACGCTTAATGGCCCTAACTCTGAGCTGAAAGAAGAAACAAGTACAAACATTAACTTGGGCCTAGCGTGGGAGCCTGTGGATGATCTTGGTGTAACTGTTGACTGGTACCACATCAAGATGGAAGACGTCGTAACAGCACCAACTTACCAAGACGTAATTAACGATCCAGGTAAATACCCAGGTACTGAAGTCGTTCGTAACCCAGATGGCACCATCAAGTCGGTATCCTATGGTCCAGTGAACCAGTCGTATGAAGAGCGTTCTGGTATTGACCTAGCGATCAAATACGCATACGACACTAATGAGTTCGGTTCATTTAACACGCGTGTTGCTGTAACGAAGATCTTGATTGCTGAATATCAAGAAAACGACAGCGAGCCTGTAACGGATGAAAGAGATTTCATGCCTGAATACACCGCAACGTTAAATCTTGGCTGGGCATATGAAGATGTCGCTATCAACCTATTTGGTAAATACCGCGACCGTATGTGTTCAAGCTACGCAAACCGTTACTACTTTGATGACTGTGATTCTGCTAAAAAAGCGGGTTACAAAGCAGAAATCGCTAGTATGACAACGTGGAACCTAACGGCTTCTTACCAATTCAACGAGAGTGGTCGTGTAACTCTTGGTGCTATCAACATGTTTGACAAAGTACCGCCTGCAGATCCTCTAAGCGATACCTCTCCATTCTATGCAACTGGGTATGACGATCCAATCGGACGTCAGCTATACGTCGAGGCATCATACGACTTCTAAAAAATATTTGGCGCGGGTTTTCCGCGCCCTTTTCGACTGACTAAAACACTGACAAGGATGCAACCATGAAATTCAAGGAATTTGGTCTCAGTGCCATAGCTGCAGCATTGCTTACTATCAGTAGTAGCTCTATAGCGGCCAACTCTGGTGCTGTCGTTTCCACACAAGCAAAAGCAAATCAATCTTCAGAAGCTTCGCAACAAAAAATCGACAATTATGCCGAAAGTACTGAAGGCATGTTGGCAGAATACAAAGGCTTACTACGTCAAATCGACAGCATGAAAGTCTACAACGAGCAAATTAATCGTATGGTTCAATCACAGCAAGGTGAATTGGACTCATTAAATAACCAAATAGCTCAGATCGATCAAACGGCAACAGAAGTAGTGCCACTAACACTTAAAATGATCGATGCACTCGATGAGTTTGTGACTCTCGATCTGCCTTTCCAGAAAAAAGAACGTAATAAACGTGTCCAAGAACTGCGTCGTCTCATGGATCGCGCCGACGTAACGACTTCTGAGAAATTCCGTAAAGTGATGGAAGCCTACCAAATTGAAGAAGGCTTCTCTCGCTCAATTGAATCTTACAAAGCTAGCCTAGATAGAAATGGGGAAACCGTGACTTACGACTTCCTACGTATTGGTCGCACGGCGCTTTTATTCCAATCTCCAGACGGTGGTGAGACAGGTATGTGGAACCAACAAACACGTCAATGGGAAACATTACCGGAAAGCTACCGCATAGCGGTACAGCAAGGCCTTCGTATCGCGAAGAAGCAAGCGCCACCAGCGCTAATCAAATTGCCTGTATATGCTGGGGAGGAATAAGAGATGAAAGGATTCAAAACTCTAGCCGCTGGTCTACTAGCGAGCTTATTTATGGTTTCAGGCGTACAAGCAGAAACGCCTAAAAACCTATCTGAACTACTCAAAAACGTAAAATCAGAAAGCATCGTTGAGTCAAAAGAGAACAAAGCCCGTGAAGCTGAGTTCAAGAACAACCGAGATAAGCAAGCGGCATTATTGCAACAGGCTCGTGAAGAGCTAGCTTCACAGCAAGCACTGGGCGATCAACTTAAAGCGACATTTGATGAAAACGATAAGCAGCTGACTGAACTAACAGAAACCTTACGTGTTCGCTCTGGTACTTTGGGCGAAATGTTTGGTGTGGTCCGCCAATATGCGGGCGAGTTTAAGGGCTTATTTGCTGCCTCTCAAAACGCTGTTCAGTTCCCAGAGCGTGACGCTCTACTAACGAAACTGGCTGAAAGCAAAGAACTGCCATCAACACAAGAGCTAGAAGCATTCTGGCATACCATTCTTCAACAAGTGGTTGCCTCAGGCGAGACAGCAACAACCCAAGCAACGGTTGTTTATGGCGAAGGTAAAGAAGCGGTTCGCGATGTTACTCTTGTCGGTGAATTTAACGCGATTGCCGATGGTAAGTACGTTACTTATGTACCTCAAACAGGTAAGTTCGAAGAACTCTCTCGACAGCCTCGCACCAATATTACACGTCATGTTGCAGGCTTTGAGTCAGCGTCAAACAGCTATGAGCCACTGTTTATTGACCCATCCCGTGGTGTAATTCTGTCTCTACTTGTACAAAGCCCTACCGTTCAAGAACGTATTGATCAAGGTGGCATTGTAGGTTACGTCATCCTTGGTATGGGTGCAGTTGGCGCTATCATTGCTCTAGTTTGCTTCCTACGCCTTCAAGTGATTGGCGGTAAAATGCGTAGGCAAGCGAAATCAGAAACCGTGATTCCTGGTAACCCTCTGGGTGAAGTTATCCAAGCTTACCAAGAACACAAAGGTGACAACCTTGAAGATCTTGAAGCGAAACTGGACGAAATCATCCTACGTAACGCACCGAGCATTGAACGCTTTATCAGCTCAATCAAACTGTTCGCTTCTGTAGCACCACTTCTAGGTCTACTGGGTACGGTTATGGGTATGATCGGTACGTTCCAAGCAATCACACTATTTGGTACAGGTGATCCTAAGCTAATGGCTGGCGGTATCTCTGAAGCACTTGTTACTACGATGCTTGGTCTGGTTGTCGCAATTCCTCTACTGTTCCTGTACACCATCGTACACAGTAAAGGTCGTCGTTTGGTTCAAACTCTTGAAGAACAGAGTGCAGGCTTCATCGCTCGCTATCAGGAAAAACTACATAAAGCCGAAAGCTAAGGAGGCGTTATGTGGTGGTTAGTTGGAGAACTTGAATCAATTAGGCGCTTCTTGGGAATGGGTGGCGATGTACTCGTCGCCATCTTCATCCTCAGCTTTATGCTTTGGGCAGTATTGTTAGAACGTTGGTTCTATTTTGCTGCCGTCGCTCCAAAAGCCATGAAAAAAGCCGTTGGCTCATGGCAGGGGCGATCAGAGCACCAGAGCTGGAACGCTAAGATGATCCGACAAGAAATTGTTTCTCGTCAGGACATTGAGAATAAAAAGGGCCTACCAATCGTCAAAGTATTGATTGCGCTTTGTCCCTTACTGGGTTTGCTCGGCACCGTTGTTGGCATGATCCAAGTATTCGACATCTTAGCGGTAACAGGAACAGGAAGCCCTCGAGCAATGGCCTCGGGGATCTCAAAGGCAACAATCCCAACTTTAGCCGGGATGGTGGCTTCTCTATCAGGACTGTTCTTTAGTTCACGTCTTGATCATTTAGCCAAAGTCACAACGCAAAAGCTGGAAGATAAGCTAAAGCATATTGCCTGAGTAAATGGAATTAGAGGTATAGGTCATGAAAAGACGCTATAGCAGTGATAGCAGTGATGAAACCGCTATCGATATGACACCGATGCTCGACATCGTATTCATCATGTTGATCTTCTTTATCGTAACAACATCGTTCGTAAAAGAAGCTGGTCTAGAAGTAAACCGCCCGACGGCAAGCTCTGCGCAAACCGTGAAAAAAGGTAACATCATGGTCGCAGTTGGTGCGGCGGGTGATGTTTGGGTTGATAAACGCCGCATCGAAGTGGACGCGGTTCGCGCGAATATTGAACGTCTTCGTGCAGAAAGCCCTGATGGCGCAGTTGTTATCCAAGCCGACACTGAAGCAAATGCTGGCGTAGTCGTGAAGGTTATGGACCAGATCAAAATGGCAGGTGTAGAAAGCATCTCCATTGCCGCAACCAATAAGGATTAAGCTTATGCGGTATCTGGCCTCAATTGCACTGGCGCTCATTGTCTCCCTCGGGTTGTTCTGGGGGATGGACAAGCTAGTAAACAAAGAGCGCCACGAGTTAGTGTCGAATGATGACCTGCGTATGGTCGAGTTTATTCGCATTAAACCAGACGAAAAAATACAGGAGAAAAAACGCGAACTTCCAAAGCCACCACCGCCTAAGCGTCCGCCGCCGCCGCCAGAAATGAAAGTGACAGCGACAGTAAAACCGGTGATGGAGCAGACCCCAATGGATATGCCAAAGCTTGACCTACCCGTAAATGTTACAGGTGGTTCGGTGCTTGGACATTATAGCCAGGGTGGAGGTGCGCAACTCGCGGGTAGCGGAGGTCCAACACCTCTAGCGACATTCCAACCTCAAATGCCTAGGAAAGCTGCGAAAGCAGGAATAGAAAAAGGGGTCGTCTTATTAGAGTTTACTGTCAACGCACGTGGTGCCGTAGAGGACATCAAAGTTCTTAAAGAGCAACCACGACGCTTAGGCCTCGGTCGAGCGGCAAGAAAAACAGTCTCTAAATGGACATTTAAACCAAAATTGGTTGACGGGAAACCTGTTAGCTCGCGCCTATCGCAAGAAATAGAGTTCTCAACCAATTAAGGAGTCACGATGAAAAGTTTATGGAAAAGCAAAGTGGCTTCTTTAATTCTCTTCGCAGGAGTGGCAATGACCGCTCCTACGATGGCAAAAGAAGCTCCTCAGTTATCAGATCGGACATTTCGAACCGTTAACAAAGTGCAAGAGTTGATCGCAACTGAAAAATATTCAGCAGCGAAAGAAAAACTAGCAAGCGCTTTAGAAAGCACAAGTTCGAAAAAATACGACCGAGCAGTTTTACTTCAGCAGACTGGCTTTTTGTATTCGCTACAAGACAATTATGTGCAAGCAGCAAAATACTTTGCCGAAGCATTACAGCTCGACGCACTTCCCGTTCCTGTTGCTCAACAAGTTCGCTACAGCTTGGCTCAGCTTTACCTAGCTGAAGAAAAGTATACGTTGTCTGTAAAAACGATGAAGGAATGGTTCAAGGTTGCAGAAACAACCAAAGAGAAGCCTCAAGCTCATGCTTATATCACGTTAGCGAGCGCTTATGTTCAGTTGGAAGATTACAAAAATGCAATCCCGCCAACCAAAAAAGCCATCGCGATGAGCAAGAGCCCAAGTGAGTCTTGGTACTTAATTCTCGTTGCATCTCACTACGAGTTAGGCCAGCTGAAAAGCGTTGCCAGTGTACTCAAAACTCTGACTTCAAAGTACCCTCAGAAAAAGCGTTACTGGATGCAACTTTCTGGTGTCTACATGGAGCTAGGTCAAGAGCGCAACTCTCTAGCCACCCTAGAAATGGTTTACAAAATGGGGAAACTAGAAGGAGAAAAGGAATATTTACGCTTTGTAAACTTCTTGGCTTATCAAGGTATTCCATATAAAGCAGCCAAAACTCTTGAAAAGGAAATGGCAGCTGGAAACATTGAAAAGACGAAGGAAAACTATGACCGCCTAGCCAGTTTCTGGCAGCAAGCTAAAGAGCTAGATAAATCAATTCTCGCTTATAAAAAGTCATATAACCTCGCTCCTTCTGCTAAAACGCAAATTCAGATTGCTCGCTTAATGATACAAGACAAGCAGTATTCTGAAGCAACTCGTTTTGTAGAAAGCGCGGCATCCAGTGCCTCTAAAGAGCAAAAGGCAGAACTTGAATACATTCGCGGGATGGCCTATTTCGAGCTTAAGCAACCACAAAAGGCCTTGCAGGCGATGAAAGGCGCTGCTCAATCGCCAAAATTCAGGTCAACCGTTAGCCCTTGGATAAATTTCCTAGAGTCTCAAGGGTAATTCGAAGATTAAGTGTGAGTCAGTCGCACGCCTGGGGAAGTGAAAGCTTCCCCTTTTTTCCGTTTTATCTTTATTAACCCCTATTTTTAACCAGAGTCACTCACGCAAGCCAAATCGGGACTCTAAACCTAAAATCAGCACACTAAACGGTTGTAGAAATGGTTTTAATAACAGAGTGCGCGGATGGTAAGTCCTGTACCACGCTCCTTCTTCGCTGTTTAGGAACACTCTGGCGTAAGTAACTATTTCATCTGGGACGATCACAGACAGAAAGATCAACTGGTAACAAAATAGAGATCATGATACTCTTCGCCTCCATTTTTCTGGCGGGATTATCACCAATATCCACCCCTTTGGTGGTTGATTTCTCAATGCCAGTGCTATCGTTATAAGAATGTCGAACTTTCCTTCGGCACTCAATCAATCCAATCAAAAGTGGAACAGTACAATGGGCAAAGGTACTCTCTATATCGTATCTGCACCTAGCGGCGCAGGTAAATCTAGCTTGATCTCAGCGATGTTGGAACGCAACCCAACCTACGCAATGAAAGTGTCTGTGTCTCACACCACGCGCAACATGCGACCTGGTGAAGAAAATGGTGTCCACTACCATTTTGTAGCGAAAGATGAGTTTGAAGCCCTGATCGCTAAAGGTGACTTCCTAGAATACGCAGAAGTGTTTGGTAATTATTACGGCACATCTCGTGTATGGATTGAAGAAACACTAAATAAAGGTATCGACGTTTTTCTAGATATCGACTGGCAAGGCGCACGCCAAATCCGTGAACAAATGCCAGAAGCCAAAAGCATCTTCATCCTGCCACCATCAAACGGTGAGTTAGAGCGTCGCTTGAACACTCGTGGTCAAGATAGCGATGAAGTGATCGCAAAGCGTATGGCTGAAGCCAAGTCGGAAATCTCTCATTACAACGAGTACGACTACGTGATCGTAAACGACGATTTTGATACCGCTTTGATGGATTTTAAAGCTATCTTGCGTGCTGAAAGATTGAAGGAAGAAAAGCAAGCTGCTAAATATAAAGGTATGCTTGACGCGTTGTTAGCAGAGTAACTTCAGAAAAGTCACGCTGTAAAACATAAAGAATTTCCCGTTTTTTGCCCAGTGCGAAAAACACAATAAACTACCTGAGAAAGTCCACAAACGGTGGCTTGTCTAATTGCTAGTAAATAAAGTAGTTAGGTTGTATACTTTCTCGTCATTCTAAAATTTTAGTTAACTATTTGGAGTCCTCATGGCACGCGTAACTGTTCAAGACGCTGTTGAAAAAGTTGGCAACCGTTTCGACCTAGTACTGATTGCGGCTCGCCGCGCTCGTCAAATGCAAACTGGCGGTAAAGATGCACTAGTGCCAGAAGAGAACGATAAGCCAACGGTTATCGCTCTACGCGAAATCGAAGAAGGTTTAATTACTAAAGAAGTTCTAGACGCTCGTGAACGTCAAGAACAGCAAGAGCAAGAAGCGGCAGAGCTAGCGGCAGTAAGCAGCATCGCTCACAACCGTTAATTCTGACTTTAGAATTCAACAACCTCCCGGGCCTATAATTTGTATCTATTCGATAGCCTCAAAGACGTTGCCCAAGAATACCTAACAGAGCCTCAGATTGAGGCTCTGCGTCAATCTTATGTGGTAGCGAGAGATGCCCATGAAGGGCAAACCCGCTCTAGCGGTGAACCATACATCATCCACCCTGTCGCAGTGGCTCGTATCTTGGCCGAAATGCGCCTTGATATCGAAACCCTCCAAGCTGCTTTGCTGCATGACGTCATTGAAGACTGTGATGTAACTAAAGAAGATCTCGAAGAGAAATTCGGCAACACTGTCGCAGAATTGGTTGATGGTGTATCTAAACTGGACAAACTCAAATTCCGCGATAGGAAAGAGGCTCAGGCTGAGAACTTTCGTAAGATGGTTCTGGCCATGGTGCAAGATATCCGCGTCATTCTGATCAAACTGGCTGACCGCACGCATAACATGCGTACGCTTGGCGCGCTTCGACCAGATAAAAAGCGTCGTATTGCTCGTGAAACGTTAGAAATTTACGCGCCCCTCGCTCATCGTCTTGGTATTCACAATATCAAAACCGAACTCGAAGAGTTGGGCTTTGAGGCGCTATATCCCAACCGCTACCGCGTACTGAAAGAAGTGGTTAAAGCCGCACGTGGTAATCGTAAAGAGATGATCCAACGCATTCACAGCGAAATAGAAGGCCGTCTGCAAGATTTTGGCTTGAATGCTCGCGTCGTTGGTCGTGAGAAAAACCTGTTCTCTATCTACAACAAGATGAAAACCAAAGAACAGCGCTTTCACACCATCATGGATATCTATGCGTTCCGAGTCGTTGTTGATACCGCTGATACTTGTTATCGCGTTTTAGGCCAAGTACACAGCTTGTATAAGCCACGTCCTGGTCGCATGAAAGATTACATCGCGGTACCAAAGGCGAACGGCTATCAATCGCTACACACTTCCATGGTTGGCCCACACGGCGTACCTGTTGAAGTTCAGATCCGTACTGAAGATATGGATCAAATGGCGGACAAAGGTGTCGCGGCACACTGGTCTTACAAAGACAAAGGCGACAAGTCTGGCACCACTGCGCAAGTGAAAGCTCAGCGTTGGATGCAAAGCCTGTTAGAGCTACAACAAAGCGCGGGTAACTCATTCGAATTCATTGAAAACGTAAAATCCGATCTTTTCCCAGATGAGATTTACGTCTTCACACCAAAAGGTCGTATCGTTGAATTGCCTTTAGGCGCAACGGCTGTCGACTTTGCCTATGCGGTACATACCGATGTAGGCAACTCTTGTGTTGGTGCTCGTGTTGACCGTAACCCTTACCCATTGAGTAAGGCATTGAAAAACGGTCAGACGGTGGAAATTATCAGTGCCCCTGGTGCGCGTCCGAATGCGGCATGGCTAAACTATGTCGTGACTTCTCGTGCCCGCACTAAGATTCGACAAGTACTGAAAACGATGCGTCGTGAAGAGTCGATTACTTTAGGTCGTCGCCTACTTAATCACGCACTTGGCCGTCACTCGATTGATTCAATTTATCCAGAAAATATCCAAGAAGTCTTGAATGATCTTCGCCTAGAAAGCATCGATGATTTATTGGCTGCTATTGGATTGGGTGAGTTGATGAGCATTGTGATCGCACGTCGTCTCCTTGGTGACACCGAAGAGCTCACGACAACAAGTTCAATCCCAACGGACTCGAAGAAGAAGCTTCCGATTCGTGGCGCAGAAGGCTTATTGCTGACGTTTGCAAATTGTTGTCATCCTATCCCAGATGATCACATTATTGCTCACGTATCGCCTGGTCGTGGTTTGGTTGTTCACCGAGAAACATGTCCGAACGTTCGTGGTTATCAGAAAGAGCCAGACCGTTATATGGCTGTCGCTTGGTCTGAAGACTACGATAAAGAGTTCATTGCTGAACTTAAAGTCGACATGCTTAACAACCAAGGTGCTCTTGCAGAACTAACCAACGTGATCTCGAAAACAGGATCAAACATTCATGGCCTTTCAACGGAAGAACGTGATGGTCGTCTATACACTGTGACTGTGCTGTTGACGACGAAAGATCGTGTCCACCTTGCTGGTATCATGCGTAAGATTAAGGCAATGCCTCAAGCAACCCGAGTCAGACGCAGAAAGAACTAACCTCTATCGCCACCTACTCTGTTAGGTGGCGATTTTTTATACCTCAATAAATATGAACCTAGAACGTTACAACCGTATTCACCAAGTCCTAAAAACTCGCCAAACTGATCTGACACTTTGTCTCGAAGAAGTACATAAGCCAAACAACGTCTCTGCCGTGATCCGCACCGCTGACGCGACAGGCTTACACAAAGTTCACGCAATTTGGCCTGACAAAATGCGTACGCTGAGCCATACCTCAGCTGGCGCGCGTAACTGGGTTGAAGTGGATACTCACGATTCGATTGAAACTGCGATTACCGAACTCAAAGCGCAAGGTATGCAGGTTTTGGTGACCAATCTTTCGGACACCGCCGTCGATTTTCGCGAGATCGACTACACCAAACCAACGGCAATCATTTTAGGCAGCGAAAAGGTTGGCGCTTCAGAGCAAGCCAAACAGCTTGCTGATCAAGACATTATTATCCCGATGGTGGGCATGGTGCAGTCACTAAACGTATCGGTTGCCAGTGCCGTAATTTTGTATGAAGCGCAACGTCAACGTGAAGCCGCAGGCATGTACGACCGAGAAGAAAGCGCTCTGCCTAAAGAGACAATCAACCGTATTCTCTTTGAACGTGGTCACCCAGTGCTGGCAAAGGTCGCGAAACGAAAAGGGCTCGTTTACCCACCACTCGATGAAGAAGGTCAAATCATCGCCGATGACGCGTGGTGGCAAGAGATGCAAAGCAAGTAACAGACTTTCGTCATCCTGAACGGCGGCGAAGGAGCGTGGTTCAGGATCTAATTCTCAAATATACAGATGCTGATAGTGTTAACTTCAGCGACATACTTGTTGGAAATAGAATCCTGATGTCGCTAAAGCTCCTCGGAATGATAGGTTATCAGTCAAATCATGACACTAACTAAAGCATGACTATTTTTTCCTGTACAAAAACACAGCTCCATGGTTAACATACTGCTATGTTAACCATTTTCTTGAGCCCTCTATGTCCGCCCAAATGTTATCTGCCGTCCCATTAACCTCCCTTTCTGGAGTTGGCGCGAAAGTCGCAGAAAAACTCGCCAAAGTTGGCTTACATAGCGTTCAAGATTTGCTGTTTCACCTTCCGTTACGCTACGAAGATCGTACTCGTATTTACCCTATTGCCAAACTGCATGCTGGCCTTTGGGCGGCAGTGCAAGGTAAGGTCATGGCAGTCGACACCATCTTCGGTAAGCGCAAAATGCTAACGGTAAAAATCAGCGACGGTAATGGCACTATCACGCTGCGCTTTTTCAACTTTACCGCAGCCATGAAGAACAATTTCACGCAAGGTAAGTTAGTACATGCTTACGGTGAAATTAAGCGCGGTGGCATGGGTTTGGAAATTGTTCATCCTGACTACAAGTTTTACGTCAGCGAGCAAAAGCCCGATGTAGAACAGAGCTTAACCCCTGTTTATCCCACCACCGATGGTTTACGCCAAATCACATTACGCAACCTTACCGAACAAGCTTTAGCCCTGCTTGATAAAACCGCAGTGCAGGAATTACTTCCAGCGGGGTTGTATGACCATCAAATCACGATGTCGCAAGCGCTGCACACCATTCATCGCCCACCACCAACCATTAATTTAGATGAGTTTGACGAAGGCAAACATCCTGCCCAAATCCGCTTGATCATGGAAGAATTGCTCGCACAAAACTTATCGATGCTAGCGGTGCGTAGCAAAGGTCAGAAGGATTCAGCGCTACCTCTCGGTCCTTGTAATAAACTAAAAACGCAGCTTTTAGCCCAACTGCCTTTCTCTCCTACAAACGCTCAAACCCGAGTCGTACAAGAGATTGAAGCCGATCTAGAAAAACCGCACCCAATGATGCGATTAGTGCAAGGCGATGTTGGTTCGGGGAAAACGTTGGTTGCCGCTTTGGCCGCTGTTAGAGCCATTGAGCATGGCCATCAGGTGGCACTCATGGCGCCAACCGAACTATTGGCCGAGCAACACGCTATCAACTTCGCAAACTGGTTTGAAACCATGGGCATTCAAGTCGGTTGGTTAGCGGGCAAACTCAAAGGTAAGGCAAAGGAAGCCGAGCTGGCTCGTATTGCCAGTGGTGAAGCGCAAATGGTAGTGGGTACTCACGCGCTATTCCAAGAGCACGTTGAATTTCATCACCTTGCTTTGGTCATCATTGATGAACAACACCGCTTCGGTGTCCATCAGCGATTAGAATTGCGTGAAAAAGGCGCAAAACAAGGCGCCTACCCACATCAGTTGATCATGACGGCGACGCCTATTCCTCGCACCTTAGCGATGACCGCTTACGCCGATCTGGAAACTTCCGTGATTGACGAGCTACCACCGGGTCGAACGCCGATTCAAACCGTTGCCATTCCTGATACAAAACGTGACGACATCGTCGAGCGTGTCCGAAATGCCTGCTTAAACGAAGGCAAGCAGGCATATTGGGTGTGTACCCTGATTGATGAGTCGGAAGTATTAGAAGCGCAAGCCGCGGCAGATACCGCAGAAGAGCTTCAACGTAAACTGCCGGACGTAAAAATTGGTCTAGTGCACGGACGAATGAAGCCGGCAGAGAAACAAGCGGTGATGCAAGATTTCAAAGACAATAAACTGCATTTGCTGGTCGCAACGACAGTGATTGAAGTTGGTGTGGATGTGCCAAACTCTAGCTTGATGATCATAGAAAACCCTGAACGTCTTGGTTTGGCACAATTACACCAGTTAAGAGGTCGCGTGGGCCGAGGTTCCGTTGCTAGCCATTGTGTGCTGCTGTACCACTCTCCGCTGTCAAAAACCGCGCAAAAACGTCTCGGAGTACTACGTGAAAGTAACGATGGCTTCGTCATTGCGCAGAAAGACCTAGAAATTCGTGGCCCTGGAGAACTATTGGGTACAAAGCAGACAGGTCTTGCTGATTTCAAAATCGCAGACTTAGTTCGAGATCAACGCCTGATTCCCGAAGTTCAGCGTATTGCGCGTCATATTCATGACAATTACCCGACTAACGCAACAGCGATTATCGATCGCTGGTTGGGTGAGCGGGATATTTACTCCAAAGCGTAATGATTGAAAGCGAGCCAAATGGCTCGTTTTTTAATACGCCAAAAACAAAGCAAACGTTTGCTTTTTGAGTAAATCTCTCTATAATCGCGCACAAATTTTTAAGTGTGTTAGATCACACTCCACCAACCTGAGTTGACTCTGATTAACAGCAATCACAGGTAACGACGTCAACTCCACCCTGCTCTCCCATTCAGCGAGAACTAGGGAAATATTGCGACTAGCGAGACAAACAATGACAACTTCAAACCGATCTTCGGAACTGGTCTATCAACTCAACGATCGACCACCTTTGCCTCAAACCATTTTTGCCGCACTTCAGCACTTATTGGCGATGTTCGTCGCGGTTATCACTCCGTCACTGATCATCTGTCAGTCTTTGGGTGTACCAGCAGACCAAACGAATACCATCATCAGCATGTCTTTGTTTGCGTCAGGCGTGTCTTCGTTTATTCAAATTCGCACCGTTGGCCCAATTGGCTCTGGTTTGCTCTCTGTTCAAGGCACCAGCTTTAACTTTTTAGGTCCTATTATTGGTGCAGGCCTATCGCTGAAAGCCGGTGGAGCAGACATCAGCACCATGATGGCTGCCATTTTTGGTACGATTTTAGTCGCATCATTTGCAGAAATTTTTCTATCTCGCGTGTTGGAGCATGCCCGCCGAATCATCACTCCGCTTGTTTCAGGCATCGTCGTCACTCTTATCGGTCTCACACTGATTCAAGTCGGCTTAGTATCAATGGGCGGTGGCTACGCAGCATTAAATGAAGGAACCTTCGGCAGCTTAGACAAACTTGCTCTGGCTGGGACGGTACTTGGATTAATTGTGATTTTAAACCGCTCGAAAAACCCATACATCCGTGTGGCTTCAATCGTGATTGCGATGCTAGTGGGCTACATCATGGCGTATTTTATGGGGATGGTAGATACTTCTCAGCTAGGCGCAACCGAGATCGTAGCACTGCCCGTACCAATGCAATATGGCTTATCGTTTGACTGGTCTCTGTTCATTCCGCTGGTACTGATTTTCTTTATTACCGCACTAGAGGCCATCGGTGATATTACCGCAACATCTGAAGTGTCTGGTGAGCCAGTAAAAGGCCCAGTGTACATGAAACGCATTAAGGGCGGTGTGTTAGCAGACGGCTTAAACTCTGCAATCGCAGCCGTTTTCAACAGCTTCCCGAACTCAACGTTTAGCCAGAATAACGGCATCATCATGCTAACAGGAGTCGCGAGCCGCTACGTGGGTTACTTTATTTCAGGCATGTTAGTGATTCTTGGCTTGTTTCCTGGCGTCGCTAGCTTTGTTCAGCTGATTCCTGAGCCAGTACTTGGCGGCGCAACGATTGTCATGTTTGGTACGATTGCTGCCGCTGGTGTGCGTATTATCTCTCGTGTTGAGCTCGATCGCCGCGCAATTCTGATCATGGCCTTATCCTTCTCAATGGGACTTGGTATCGCACAAAAACCAGAGATCCTGCAATTTATGCCAGAATTTATTAAGAGTATTTTCTCAACTGGTGTTGCAGCAGGTGGCATCACTGCGATCATTTTAAATTTACTTCTGCCAGAGAAACTGGAAGACGAAGATGAACTTCCTCAGGAAGTGAAAGAGTCTTAAGATTATTGAGAATAAGAAAAGCCCAACCTATTTAGGTTGGGCTTTTTGTTTAAAGGGTGCAGGCCATCGACTTACTTGGTAGGAAAGCTGATTTGAGCGATTAAACCGCCTTCACTGCGATTACGCATCACCACAGAGCCTGAATGTTGGCTGATTATACGCTTCACAATCGCCAACCCTAGCCCAGTGCCTTCACTACCGCGAGCGGTGTCACCACGCGTAAAGGGTTCAAATAACCTCGCGATTTGGGAATGCTCGATACCCGGTCCGTTGTCCTCTACTGAAATCCACACTAGCTGCTTATCTGCTGTCACACCAGTGCTGATTTTGACCCAGCCATTGCCATAGCGTAGCGCATTCACAACTAAGTTACTGATCGCCCGCTTAATCGCAATCGCGCTTCCTTTGGCTGGCGGCAAGTTAAGATTAAGATCTGTTTCAATTTCAACCTCATAACCACCTTCAGAACTGGCGACGTCACTGGCAATCGTACTGATATCAACCGCTTCAAACGATTCTTGGTTCACCGGTTTGAGGTAATCCATAAACTGACTGATGATCTCATTACATTCTTCCGTATCGCTAATGATCCCCTCCGCAAGATAGCTGTCCTCAGGAGACATCATTTCTGTCGCTAGGCGAATACGCGTCAGAGGTGTTCGTAAGTCATGGCTAATCCCTGCCATTAATAAGGCTCGGTCTTCTTCTAGCTCTTGAATACCTTTCGACATTTGATTAAAGGCTCGAGTTACAGAGCGAATCTCCGATGCGCCTTTCTCTGCTAAGGGGGGCGGGATCTCACCTCGACCGACGTCTTTCGCGGCTCTCTCTAAAGCCAAAAGTGGACGGTTTTGCAAACGAATAAACAACCAACCACCTGCAATGATCAGCAGCGCCATAATCAAGCTGTTACGAAACAGCGGGGCAAAATCTTCTTCTTGCAGCTCAGATAACGGAATACGAATGATGGAGTTCGGCAACTTTTCGATGTGCATCCACAAAATGTAACTTTCATCGCCAAGCAATAAGCGCACTTCTGTGGGCGAACCCAGCTCTTGGCTCATTTCTTCAGACATCAAATCAATCGACATTGCGTGATGAAATTCAATCGCCTTATCGCTATCGAGACTATGAACCGTCACCCCTAATCTTTCTAACAATTGACGCCTTAACGGTGCATCAGACTTTAAAGGTCCTTCATCATCAAGCACCAAATTGAGCTCATGGGCGAGAATTTTATTGAACTGCTGCAAACTCGGCATCAACGCGTAGTTAAAAACGGCGTAGTAAGAGAAAACTTGGCTCGCGAGAAGCAAAGAGATGAACAGCAGAATAGATTGTGTCAGTGAACTTCGGATGCGCATGGAACGTTCCTAGTGGTCCTAATCGCGAAATTTCAGCCTTCAAAGGGAAGGTAATGAAGGCTGAAGTTGCTATAGCCAAGTGCTGGCTATGGAGTGAAGAGGTTACACCTCTTTGCCGTCTGGGACGAAAACATAACCTAGGCCCCATACGGTTTGAATGTAGCGCGGCTTGCTCGGATCGTCTTCTAACATGCGACGTAAACGTGAGATTTGTACGTCAATAGAACGTTCCATTGCAGAATATTCACGGCCACGCGCCATGTTCATCAATTTGTCTCGTGACATTGGCTCACGTGCATTCATCACGAGCGCCTTTAGAACAGCAAACTCTCCAGAGGTGAGTGGCATTGCCTCGTCACCGCGGAACATCTCGCGAGTGCCTAGATTGAGTCGGAACTCCCCGAACTCCACCACTTTTTCTTCCGTGCTTGGTGCACCCGGCAACTCTACAGTTTGGCGGCGTAATACGGCCTTGATGCGAGCCAATAATTCGCGTGGGTTAAACGGTTTTGGCAAATAATCATCCGCCCCTACCTCAAGACCTACGATGCGGTCCACTTCATCACCTTTCGCGGTGAGCATTAAGATTGGCAACATATTGTTCGCGTGGCGTAGACGACGACAAATTGACAAACCGTCTTCACCTGGCAACATTAGGTCCAGCACCATTAAGTGAAAGTTTTCGCGCGTCAGTAGGCGATCCATCTGTTCGCCATTGGCGACACTTCGTACCTGAAAACCTTGCTCAGAAAGGTAACGCTCCAATAGAGCACGTAAACGAGCATCGTCATCAACCACTAAAATTTTATGATTTTCTTGCATTGAAACATCCTTTCAGAAGCGTCTATTGTCGAAAATGTATCACTGTTTTTCCTAACGTGCTCAAGCAAATTGTTACTCTTTTTATCTTAAGCGCTTTATTCTCTCTCTAGCAGGTATTTTCAGCACCTACTATTGACCATAATTCCATTCCAGTTCACGTTTGGCCTCAAGCAGCTCTTGCTGTGCCTCCGCCAACTTGTGACGTTTTTTCTCAATTTTGTCTGCTTTACCTGAATGCTGAGCTTCGACTAATTCTTCCTCTCGCTCCTCAACTTCTTTAATCTTTTCTTCCACTTCTGCTTGCAGCTCTTGGCGCAGCTCACCTTCCGAGCATTCATTCTGGATAGCGGAAAGTGCTTGCTCCAAGCCTTTAATGCGATGCTCATTACCTTGCGCTTTTGCATACTCAAGCTGCTGCTCTACCGCTAACTCTTTAGCGTCACAGCCTTTCACTTCATCTTGAGCAAAAACTGAAAGTGAGAAACCTATTGTTAGTGCAGCACTACACATGACTGCTTTGTTCATTTTACTTCTCCGAGAAAGGCACCATGCCTTTATACCAAATATTCTGACGTTGAGACCCAAGTCACTTCTAGTGAACTTCATGAGACTTGAATCGGTGATAAAGCCTCAGTCTTCCGAGGCCGGTTGAGTGTATTCAATTGAGTTGATGAACCACTCTTTTTCACCTTCTGGGGTGCGTACCGTGAACTCTTCATCCACTTGTTTTTTCAACATCGCTCGCGCCATAGGTGAATCGATAGAGATGTAGTCTTTCGCATCGCCATAAATCTCTTCAGGCCCGACAATACGAAACTTTTTCACTTCTCCTACCTCATTTTCTATTTCCACCCATGCACCAAAAAAGACTTTGCCTTCTTGTTGCGGAGAATAGTCAACGATCGTGACTTCTGGCAGGAATTTACGAAGGAAGCGGACACGACGGTCGATCTGACGGAGTAAACGTTTATTGAAGGTGTAATCCGCATTTTCTGAGCGATCGCCCAGGCTCGCCGCCCAAGTGACGATCTTGGTGATTTCCGGGCGCTTTTCATTCCAAAGGTAATCATGCTCTTGTTTGAGTTTGTTGTAACCTTCTCGTGTAATCAGCTTAGTTTTCAAATTAACTCCTATCTCAACTAAAAAATGCTGCTCTTTGGCAGCATTAAGGAGATGATATACCCAAAGATCCAACGTTGTTCAGGCTTTGGGTATCAAGGTGATAAGGCGGCCAGAGTGTTACTTTTCGTAATCCGGTTTTTGCGTCACGATGTAATTCGTATCACTCGAAACAACCGCGCCATGTTTTAGGAAGTTTTTACCTAAAATCATGCTGTAATGGAAGCGACCTCGGTCCTGTAAGTTGACTCGGATCTTCTTCTCTAATTCGCCAAGCTTAACATGCATTTCAACCACAGGGCGTACGTTCGCTTTCTCGCCTTTCTTCGCTTTAATACGCATGACATCAACAACAGGCTTGGTAAACGCCTGTTTCATGCCAAGATCGTTCTCATAGGTAAAGCTCACCATGTCTTTGCCGTCTTTCTTAAACTGCTTGATGTTCTTAGCATTGATTGAGCTTACATCTGCACCCGTGTCTAACTTCACAGGGAAAGACATCCCCTCAACTTCAGCCACTTCGATATGGCCAGCTTTGAAAAGTGGCCTTGCATCTAGTAGATGGTCTGCGCGAGTGTTCAGCAACACACCACCCTTGGCTATGTCATGACCAAAGACGAAAAAGGGTTGAGTGTCACCCTCATCAAGCACATCGAGCGCAAACTTCATTGATGTGTCTTTTCTACCGAGAAGAAAGTCTCCTTCGACAACAGGGCGAACCGCGCTGCCAACCTTGAGCTTTTTCAACACTGGTTTGGTGATTTTTTCTTCTTTCCCCTCATCGTTCATTAAATAAAACGTGACGGATTCATCCTTACCTTTTTCTGTTACTTCAAACCCATTTACACGCAGTAATGGCGTTTTCACAGTAAAAGTGGGGTAAGCAGGGACGGTATAACCATCAATGGTGACCTGTTCTTCTGGTGAAACGACAAGAGGTTTTGATTTGAGCGCGCTTTTGAACGTTTTTTCTACGCCACCCAGTAGATTTTCTCTGTCCGTATCAATAACAAAGTGCTGACTCGCGACGTCCCGACCTAAGCGAATTTGCGAACTGAACTTACTGCGATCACGCAGATACACCAACCAACGTTGAGTTTCATTTTCGCCGACTTTGACGGGTAAATAGACTAAAGGGCGCTCGCTTTTGGTCGTTTTCAGCATTCGTACCAAGGGTAATGTCATTGGATGACGCTTGCCATTCTCGCCCTCTAACATAAAAGAGACTTCGTTATGCTTTTTGTCTACCTTGATGTCCAGTGCATGGACGTTGGTATAACGGCTAGAAGTTGAGATGCTGATCTTATATGGCACACCTTCGACTTCAACCGTCTCTTTTTTGCCAATCATTTTTGCGCGTGGCTGTTCTTGAAGGTAATCGTAACCAGCGAAGACCCATGCGTTATCATCGAGATAGGTTTTACCAATCAAGATAGGAGAAGAGAATTGCGTACGCTTGGTCAGGTTCACTTCCGTATCAACGGTGTGACCAGCGATTGTCATCGGCATTTTTATTGTCGGGCGTAGGATGGGCTTTTTGCTTGTTCGGCTGCGAATCGCGCTCACTCTTTCCAGATCATCGGTAATCTGTATTTCCTTCCCTGTATAAGGGTGAGGAACCGTAAAGCTAACCTTTACTTGATATGGCTTAAAGCTGTCGGCGTCCCACTTTGCCTTCGTACCACCTAAGTCATCGACAATCGCCCAAAGTAACTCGTTATCTTTCAAATCTTGGTAATCTGGGTGTGAGCTACTGACATGGATATTCTCCGCATGCATCGATGTCGTATCTGCACCAGTATCAATCTTGCCAATAAATGGCACCGCTTTTAGTTCCGGAATGTCACTGTAGTAGACGCTCTCCACACGCCCTAGTACCAATTTGTTATCGAGCTGATAAACGGGAGCTTGTGTGGTTCCTGAGATAGATTGCGCCCAACTAAGCGGGGCGACAAGTAAGGCACTCGTAAGCGCTAACGCCAAAGACATTTTTTTCATCATGATTATCCGTATAAGCCGAGGTACATTTAGTGATATCAACAACCGTGGAATTAGGTTAGTCGATAACTGCGGATATAAGTTCTCAATTTAATTACAGTTTTGACATAAATCTGACTGATGTCCACCAGCGCCCGGTAAATTTTTGCCTCGTTAATTTAAAACATTGCAAATTCTTCGAATGACCCCAATGTTCTATACAACCCAAACCGAATTAAAAGAGAAAACACGGATGAGCCAAGCTATCTGTCGCATGATTGCTCAAGAACTGAATGTTCGCCCAGAGCAAGTCAACGCCGCTGTCACCCTAATTGATGATGGCAACACTGTCCCTTTTATTGCACGTTACCGCAAAGAGGTGACGGGGGGCCTTGATGATACCCAGCTGCGTACTTTGGACAGCCGTCTGTCTTACCTTCGTGAAATGGATGATCGCCGTCAAACCATCCTCAAATCAATCCAAGAGCAAGGCAAACTGACGCCAGAGCTAGAACAAGAGATCGCGCAGGCAGACAGCAAAACTCGTCTTGAAGACTTATACCTACCTTACAAACCCAAGCGTCGTACGAAAGGTCAGATCGCGATTGAGGCTGGTCTTGAGCCACTCGCAGATCAACTTTGGAATCATCCACAAACCGAGCCAGAAAGCGAAGCAAGCAAATACCTTGATGCAGACAAAGGCATCGCAGACACCAAAGCTGCATTGGATGGCGCTCGCGCGATCATCATGGAGCGCATCGCAGAAGACGCAAACTTACTGGAAAAAATTCGCAACCACTTAAATCGCAATGCGGAACTGGTTTCACGAGTCGTTGAAGGCAAAGAGCAAGAAGGCGAGAAGTTTAAAGATTACTTCAACCACAACGAGCCCCTAAGCAAAGTGCCATCGCACCGCGCACTGGCGATGCTACGCGGCCGTAACGAAGGCTTCCTGACATTGGCGATGAACGCTGATCCAGAACAGGAAGAAGGCGCTCGTCAGTCTTACTGCGAAACGATTATCGCCGACCATTATGGCGTAACGCTAAGCAGCGCACCGGCGGATACCTGGCGTAAGCAAGTGATCAGCTGGGCATGGCGCATCAAAGTATCGATGCACATGGAAACCGAGCTAATGGGCGCAATGAAAGAGCGCGCTGAAATCGAAGCGATTGAAGTATTCGCCACTAACCTAAAAGACTTGTTGATGGCAGCACCGGCTGGCCCTCGTGCAACACTTGGTCTCGATCCGGGTCTGCGTACAGGTTCAAAAATCGCGGTTGTCGACTCAACAGGTAAAGTGCTTGCAACCGAAACCATCTACCCTCACCCACCACAAAAACAATACGACAAGTCAGCACAAATCGTTGAGCAGTTGGTGCGTAAGTACAACGTGGATTTGATTGCGATTGGTAACGGTACGGCTTCACGTGAAACCGACAGCTTTGTCGCAGACGTCATCAAACGTGGCAACCTGAAAGTTCAGAAGATCATCGTAAGTGAAGCGGGTGCATCGGTTTACTCAGCGTCTGAGCTTGCAGCAAAAGAGTTCCCGAATATGGACGTATCACTGCGTGGTGCAGTGTCGATTGCACGTCGTTTGCAAGATCCATTGGCTGAACTCGTGAAAATTGATCCGAAATCTATTGGTGTGGGTCAATACCAGCACGATGTAAGCCAATCTATGTTGGCAAAACGCCTAGATGCGATTGTGGAAGACTGTGTAAACGCGGTTGGTGTTGATGTGAACACCGCTTCTGCGGCGCTACTGACGCGCGTAGCAGGCTTATCAAGTACCATCGCGCAGAACATTGTCGACTTCCGCGATGAGAACGGCCGCTTCGAAGCACGTACAACCTTAAAGAAAGTACCTCGTTTAGGTCCTAAGGCGTTCGAGCAGTGTGCAGGCTTCCTACGAATCATGGATGGTAAGAACCCACTTGATGCGTCTGCGGTTCACCCAGAAGCGTACCCAGTGGTCAAAGCGATTTCTGAGAAGAACAACAAAGATATCAAAGCACTGATTGGTGATTCAAGCTTCCTTAAAGGTCTGCATGCGGTCGATTACACCGACGATAACTTCGGCGTTCCAACCATTACAGACATCATCAAAGAGTTAGACAAGCCGGGTCGTGACCCACGTCCAGAATTCAAAACGGCGACGTTTGCAGAGGGTGTAAACTCGGTATCTGACTTGGAACCGGGCATGATTCTAGAAGGTGTGGTATCGAACGTAGCCAACTTCGGTGCCTTCGTTGATATCGGCGTTCACCAAGATGGTCTCGTACACATCTCTGCACTGACAGATCGTTATGTGTCTGACCCACGTGAAGTGGTGAAAGCGGGCGACATCGTCAAAGTGAAAGTGATGGAAGTTGACGTGCAGCGTAAACGTATTGGTCTATCGATGCGTATGAACGACGAACCGGGTCAAGACAACCGTAGCCAACGCTCATCAGCAGCGCCGCGTCGTAATGACCAACCGCAGCGTCGTCAGCCTCGCCGTGATGATTCGTCATCGAACAGCGCGATGGGCGGTGCATTTGCTGCAGCGTTTGCTAGAGCGAAAAAGTAATCTTACCTAGGCTTCACCGCTAACGAGCTTTCATAACTAAAAAGAAAACGCTCCAATCAGTCAACCTGCTTGGAGCGTTTTTGTTTGAGTAGGATATTGAGTCGTCATAATACTGCTATCACTTCTGACGGTGTATGGGGAGCGACTGCATGACCATAATGAAACTTGATCACCTTCCTGCGCTTTTCCATTAATCCTTCATTGATCGCAGCATCCAAAATGCGCTTTGGTAAGCGAAAGCGGATCGCGTAGCCTTTCCCCTGGTCTTCACTATACGATTTGAGCGCAAGCAAACTAAAAAGCCGTTCTAGTGTATCTTCCGGCTCTTCTTGATAACGCGTGTCGACTTCCGTTTCCATATCATAATCAGGATGCTCTGAAGGATCCCAAGAAGACTGACGTCGGCGCTTGTCATCACCTTTTACTTTTCGCTCTGCATTGGTTTTGGCCAATGCGACCGTTGGCGTTACAGGCTCTCGGACTTTATTGTCGCGAGCTGCTTGTTCCGTCTGCACATTCACGGATGGGGCGATCAGTGGCACACTTACGTTGGTCGGTGACACAATCATTGCGAACCCTCCTCAGAGTCGCCCAACTCGTCAATATGGCTTAGCTTTATTGGCTAATAAAACCTCACCAGCCTTTATATCGACCACTTTTTAAACAACTTGAGGTATTTCCGCTCGTACTTGCTCAATCGTGAGCAAACTCTCGGATTTGAACACAAAATTCGTCATGTTCGGTGATAAAAGGCGCATGAGAGGACTGATTAAAAACAAACTGCTGGGTATGAGGCAACTGTTCACTTAAATCGTTAGCTACTTTAATTGGCACCAACCCATCTAAACGGCCATAAAGACGCAACATTGGAACAGAAAGAGACGTCAACGCATCGCGCAGATCCACATCAGCAAGGATGTTTAGCCCAACCAACAGCGATTCAGGGTTTGGCTGAGGGCGCGATAGTACCGCTTGCTTGAGCTGTTTAACGTCTTTACGCGCTGATGGGCTGCCCATCGCTTGCAACGCCATAAAGCGCTCAATGGTCAGTGAGAAATCTTCTAGCAACTGAGAGGTGAACGCACTCAGTACATTCGGTTGAATGCCACGCCACGGTTTTTCTGCGGCAAATTTAGGTGAGCTGGCAACCGTAATCAACTTAGCCACGCGCTCGGGCATATTTAATGCCACATGCGTCGCCACTAAACCTCCGAGGGACCAACCAAGCCAAATCGCTTTCTCTGGCGCACCTTGCACCACCAAGTTAGCAATATGGTCTAAATCTTCAGCATGAGATTCGGCGCTATGTCCGTACCCCGGAAGGTCAACCACATGAACTCGGAAATAAGGTTGAAGAGACTCGACTGTCTGCTGCCATACCGCACCATTCATGCCCCACCCATGAAGTAACACCAAATCTGGTCCCTGACCAAATGACTGCCAGTGTAATTTCGTGCTCATGCTCTCAATCTCTCCCACTTATTTTATTCCCTACGGCTTCAGCCAAGCGTTAGGCTGAGTAAAATATCATCATGAATAAACGCTATGTTATCTCATCACTGGCAAAACATCATGCATCGTGTATTGAGCAGTCAATGCGGCCTGTGTCGGTTCCCTATTCAAACACCAAGCCACACAAATACTCTGCGCTGGTGCGAGCACTGTTTAAAATACCTAACTCCGGTAAAACGATGTCAACGCTGCGGTTTATCATTACAGAAAGAAGAAATGAGTACGGATAGTATTTGTGGTGAATGTCTTTCAGAGCCACCGCCATGGCAAAGGCTATACACGTTAGGCGATTACGACTTTCCCCTTTCACGGGAAGTACAACGCTTTAAAGATCACGGAGAGTCTTGGCATGTAAAAGCATTAACCGAGCAACTGGCACAGCGCATCACCACGCCAGCTCCAATCATTACCAGTGTGCCATTGCACTGGCAGCGTTACCTGCGCCGGGGTTTTAATCAAAGTGATGTTTTAGCCCGACACCTCGCCAAGCAATTGCAGACTAATTTTGATGCGAAGGTCTTTCGTCGAGTAAAGCTCGCCCAATCACAGCGTGGTAATACCAAAACAAGCCGTGAACAAAACTTAAAAGGCGCGTTTATTCTCAATAAGCAACCTCACTCTTCCCATGTTGCCATCGTCGATGATGTAGTCACCACAGGCAGTACCGTCCGACAATTATGTCATTTACTACTTGAAGTTGGCGTAGAAAGCATCGATATTTACTGCATCTGCAGAACACCTGCTCCTCGTTCTCTCTAGATCGCTTCGCCATGCCTTAGCATCAAAAAGACTAGACCCATACGTCAACAAGAGTAGAATAGCAGCAGTAACCTACAAATTTACTCGGGTATTCGTCGTGTCAAATATTACTATTACAGAAACTGCGCAAACGCATTTCGCTAACCTTTTAGGTCAACAACCTGAAGGCACTAACATTCGTATTTTCGTTGTGAACCCAGGTACACAAAACGCTGAGTGTGGCGTGTCTTACTGCCCACCAGAAGCAGTAGAATCGACCGACACTGAACTCTCTTACAGCGGTTTTTCAGCTTACGTGGATGAGCTAAGCCTGCCATTCCTTGAAGACGCTGAAATCGATTTTGTTACCGATAAAATGGGCTCTCAGCTAACGCTAAAAGCACCTAACGCTAAAATGCGTAAAGTTGCGGACGACGCACCACTGGTTGAGCGCGTTGAGTACGTTATCCAAACTCAAGTGAACCCACAACTTGCTGGCCACGGTGGTCACGTAAACTTGGTTGAGATCACTGAAGACGGTGTTGCGATTGTTGCATTTGGTGGCGGTTGTAATGGCTGTTCTATGGTTGACGTAACACTAAAAGAAGGCATCGAGAAAGAGCTGCTAAACCAGTTCATTGGTGAACTAACCGCAGTTCGTGATGCTACAGAACATGACCGTGGTGATCACTCTTACTACTAAGAGTAAACACTGTCAGAAAATGGGAGGCTTCGGTCTCCCATTTTTGTATCGATACTGAGGTGATGCTGAGATGCTTAGCTCGACTCGTAAAATCCGCTAGAAACTCAGGCGGAGTTCTCATATATTAAGAATCTTACGCATCTCGTAAACGCCAACGACACCAAGGAGCCAGCGTCATGCCGAAACGAACCCCACCAGAGATACTCTCATGCCAGACGGTTGCAAAATCCAAACTGTTTGCTGTGGAAGCGCTCGACCTTCGTTTTTCCAATGGTGAGCACCGTACTTATGAGCGTATGAAGCCAAGTGGACGAGATGCTGTAATGGTAGTCCCTGTAACAGAACAAGGCGATTTATTACTGGTGCGTGAATACGCCGCTGGAACTGAACGCTACGAGCTAGGTTTCCCAAAAGGGCTGATTGACCCAGGAGAAACACCACACCAAGCTGCGGATCGTGAGTTAAAAGAAGAAATCGGCTTTGGCTGTAATCAGTTAACCCCGTTGAAACAAGTTATCCTCGCGCCATCTTACTTTTCGAGCAAAATGACTCTATTTTTAGGACAGGCGCTTTATCCAGAGAAGCAAGAAGGCGATGAGCCTGAACCACTGGAAATTGTGCGTTGGCCACTTGCGCAAGCCGAAGAGTTATTAACTCACATGGATTTCTGTGAAGCACGAAGCATCACAGCGCTAATGTTGGCACTGAAACACTTACCAAACACCACTCACAAGCATAACCAATAACGGTCATTAGAACCGAATAACACTGTGAGTAAGGACTATCACTTATGCCAATGACAAAAGATCTATCTCACCTACTTCCTCAAGTCATCGAGATTGCCCGCAGTGCTGGGCAAATGATCCTCGAAATATATGAAAAGAAGCAATACGAGGCCTACACCAAAAGTGACGAAACTCCCGTAACAAGTGCAGATATTGCAGCTCACAAGTTCATCACTGAACGCTTGAGTGATCTGACGCCTGACATTCCCGTGTTGTCAGAAGAAGACGCAGACATAAGCTTAGAGCAACGCGCTCAGTGGGAACGTTATTGGTTAGTCGACCCTCTTGATGGTACTCAAGAATTCATCGCTCGCAGTGGTGACTTTGCCACTATTATTGCGTTGGTCGACAACAATCGACCAACCATGGGCGTCGTTTACGGCCCTGTATCTGGCGTGACTTACTACGCTTATAATGGCAAAGGCGCCTGGAAAATTCCCGACATGTCGGACAGCGTCAAAATCCATACACACAAACACGAACAGCCAGAGCAAAGCATCGCAATTGCTATTAGTCGTCGCCAAGACATCAATCGTATTACTAACCGTATGAGTAGCGCCTGGAATTACGACTTAATACCGCTCGGTTCTGCAGCATTGAAAGCATGCCTCGTCGCGGAAGGGGCGGTAGATTGCTATCTCCGACTAGGTCCAACAGGTGAGTGGGACACCGCTGCGACACAATGCATTGTTGAAGAAGCTGGCGGACGTATTCTCAGCACGCAATTAGAACCGCTGTCATATAACGAGCGGGAAACACTAGAAAACCCGAACTTTATTGTTCTTGGTGATGCGGATTTACCTTGGAATGAGATTTTACAACGCAAAGATTAAGCGCCCTATCGGTAAAATTTAGAGCACAAAATTCTAGCAATAGAAAGGCCACGAATATCTTCGTGGCCTTTTCTTTTTGACCTTCTGTACAGCACTTGGAGTATTTGGCCCACTATGTTCCAATTGCTTGCAAAGCTGAACGAAAGAAAACAAATCAATTAAAAATCATGGTTTTAAACTTTCACTCATTCCCAATCAAGATCGAATGTACAGCGAATAGAGGTTTTAGCTTACGATGATCCAAAAGCAAAAAGAGCTGCACAATAGCAGCTCTTTTAAGATATTGGATTTTGTCACGATTGGTTAGAAGCGCCCTTGGTAATTAAACTCATATTGACCTTGAGCATTCGGCTTACCCAACCATTTCAATTGCTCCCCCATGCTGGATGGGAACTCTGCTCCAGGTTTGAACCACGCTTTGGTTGAGTATCGTTGATTAGGCATCAGCTCTGCTGAGAACGCCGCAGAGACTTGTTCGCTGCTCTGCTCACCAGTTGCCGTCAATACACTATCCTGACAGTTTATATCGGCAATCACAGGACCGAGATCTAAGCTGCCAACGGGGCTTTGAATACCACTGGCATTCCATACTAAAGTGCCTTCACCGTTCTTACACCAAGGCGCAGCATAAGTCGCATGACGAATATTCAGCTCAAGTTGCCCATCAACACCAACAGGCACAGGGAGGCGCGCTTGCTCAACAACTTTTACCGCCGGAATCGAGGCAACTAAGTTTTTGGCATAAGGGCCATCACTTAAGCTATAGCCGACAAAACCGCGCCCACGAACGTCCATTTCACTACCACGACCAAAGCGCACAGCAAACTCAGCTTTACCTGTCAGTAGACTCGACCATTGGAAATCCCAATTAACTTCTCCAAGGTTCTGGCGCTGCCAACGAATACTAGAAGCTTGACCTTGCCATACCGAACCGTTGGCTCCTTGAATGTCCAGACCTCTCACTGTTGGTGCTTGTTGTAACACCCAAGAGACTGGTAATCCCATTAAAAGACTGACTGAAAAAAAGACGATAAAGATAACAACGTAAAGTACTGCTCGCTTCACCTTAACCTCGCTTAAACTGAAGGCGGTTTACATCGATCATGCCCGCTTGCTCTGTTCGGTCGATATCTAAAAATTCGACTTCAATACCCTGTTGCTCTTTCAAGTAACGTAACCAATCCACTAGTTGATTAAACGCGAGTGGTTTGATCCACACTTGAACGCTCTCATTACGAGGTTGTACTCGAATCAACTCAACTTTATAACGACGAGCTGAAGAAGAAACTAACTGATTCAACGGTTGACTAGAGTAGCTCACACCGCTGCTTTTTCGCAGTGCAGTGATGCCATCCGCTTTATCTTGTACCCAAGCTAGCAACTGCTTTTCACTTTGAATACGTGACTGAGCTAGCTCCGCACGTTGACTCATTGGTTGTAATAAACCCCAATAAATAATACCGATAACGGCAATAGCGCCACATCCCATGACCAAACGCTGCTCACGCTGCGAGATGCTGCTCCACCAAACCTGAGCTTGAGAAATTAAATTTTTCATCATCACCTCACAAACGCTTCAAAACAAAGCTGCCAACCACAACGTTATCGCTACGGTTCAACTGACCTTGCTCAACATTAAACTTCTCTGCCAATTTCACACGAGCCTGCTCAAAAGGTTGGAAGTCTGAACTACGAGCCTGAATACGTACTTCGCCACGTTGTCCGTCGTATTTAAAGCTAGTGATCTCCAAGTCGCTGACCTGACCAAGCGTCGCGGGTAATGCCGCCAACCATGACAACATTGCCTGCTGACCACTTCCACCAGATAAGCGGCGCTCTTCATCATCCATTTGTCGTTTGAGGTAACTAACGGTAGGAATGCGTCGTTTATTTGGGAACACCTGGCGGAAAATACGCTCACTCTCCTCACGATACGCTTGAGCTTGTGCTTCGTACTTATGGACCACGAGCAACTGCTGCGCAACCATAACGACGATAAGCATCCCCGCAGCAATGGTGGCTTTTTGCCAGAGCTTCCAGTATTTACCCCAAGAAGATTTCGGCTTGAAGCTCCCAGTCAGCAAATTGACTTTGCTTTCTGTCACCCCCTTCGCCAGTAAAGCCATCGTCATTTCTTCTGGTTGCGGATCCCATATTTCAGGTAACGCAGATTCCGGGACCGAGCTATAGCAATCGAGCTTCCAACCTTCATGATTTTGTAGATAAGAAGAGAGGTAAAGGTCTAACCAAGAAGCGTCGACAACCGCGCCCTCTGTCGCAGAGTGACGAATTAGCCATTGCTCGCCAATCATTGCAGCACTGCTGTGATCTCCACGAACCGGTAACGCAAGCACATCGGGTAAAATGCGTTTAATGGCGATACCTTGGCTTGAGAAACGTTGCAGTACAGTCTGAATCCAAGCACGTTCAACTGCGCAAATCTGCGCTTTATCCGCTTGTTTACCCAACACGCTAAAGTGCAGGCCATCAACGTCCTGAGCAACTTCGTCTTCCACTAAGTACGGTAACATAGCCTCGAATTGGCGTGTTGCACCAGGTGGTATATCCACTTGCGTCAGGACTACATCATTACTCGCCAGCAGCGCCACAACTTGGCGCTGACCAGCATATGAGACCAACTCATCTAAGTGTTCCCATCCGGCGATTTCACCGCTAGCAATCACTTCCTGTTGATCTGTCGACCACACCACCCAAGGAATGGTACTTTGTTGTTCGCTACTCAGCCGAACGGTCAGAAACTCGCTCACTGATCCCTCCAAAACGACGGCGAACTACGGTCACCGTTTCTCTATTTGTACTTTGTAAAAGGCTTCGGATACGTACACGTGATTCATCCACCAACACTTGTGCATCCAATTCAAAAAAGGCGCTATCCACACCCAAATAGCCTTTGGCGTTTTTCTTTACATCTTCACTTAAGCCAGCCATTTCTGACTCTGCTAAAAATTCATCAATGCTATCCCACCCATCAAATGGGCGTTTTTCAATTAGCTGAATCGCATCACTACTGCTTAAGTTTGGTGAGAACATTGCCACCAAAATCGGAGTTTGCTCAACATCAATCGTATTCACGTTTAAACGCCAGTCATCACTTGGTAATGCACAGACCAGCGGCTCCAATTTTTGGAAAATTTCACCACTCACCTGATAGACAGCCCGTAACTCGGAAGCATCTGCCATCCAACCATTTGATGCTAAATAGGAAGGCTTCATCGCTTCATATGTGCTGTCTTCAACCCCAGTAGTCGAACGGACAGAGTCGTCAGCATCAATGTATTCCCAAGTAGAGTCTGCAATGATTTCTGCTTGATATGGCTCGACATCCAGCTCTTCTAATAGGCGCTGCAATACATTCACTAAATATGGTCTTGTAATTTGCTGACCCGTTGGTTGCACACGACTCAATACATTTAGATTAAAGCACGCTTGCTTGTCTCTAATTCGTCCCGCCGCTTGACCATAATCTAACGGATAGACTTGCTCTTTTATCGCCCACGGTTGACTCATATTAATCGTGTCGGTGTCTTTATAACTTTGTTCGATACCCACTTTTGCTAGCGCCTCGACGCCAAGGCTGTACCAGTACGCTTGCTGATAATTGATTTGATTAGCGCCTCGCTGAAACTGCAAGAACAAACGTTCCGACATGCTGGCGGCAACCGTCGCCATAATCGCCAGCAACATCAACACTATAATCAAAGCAACACCGCGCTGACGGTTAACCATTATTGCTGTCTCCTGAACTTTCCTCTTTCTGACTCAATGTGCCATCAGGAGTGAGATAAGTGCGGGCAATTTCTCCATAGTCTTTGAGAGTGAGAACAACAGAAACCGCTTTCGGCAGCGCTTTTTCTTCAGCCCACTCTTTTTTCCATTGCTTACCATCATAAAAACGCATATCAAATGACTCGACCTGCGTTAGCAATGGAGTAACAGTGCCTTGTTGCCCAACCGGCGTATCAGGGTAGCGCCACCATACTCGCTGCAGTGTTTCTTCTTTTAAGCGATAGCCAACCTTGGTTACTTCTCCACGAGGGAACTGTTGCTGAGGGTTGTGCCAACCTAAACGGGCAAACATCAGCCCTTTAGTATCGGAGTCCAACAGGTAATCGGACCAAAAAATTAGCCGGCTAGCAGGCTCTTCACCATTAGTACGTGTTTGACGCATCGCCATTTGACGAAAATCGTTATCCATCATAACCATGGCACGCTGAATTTCGTTTAAGCGTTGGGTTCGTTCTTGTGATAGCGCATTGCTACGCTGTACTTGCGATACCACTTGGTACGCAGCGACACTTAAACTGGCAAAGATGGCAATCGATACCAACACTTCAATAAGTGTAAAACCTTTTACCCTTTGGCGCGTATTTGCGCGGGGATTATTATTGCGCCACATAGCTTCGTACCGTTACTACAGGGCTCGCGCTTTTCTCTACCGAGACGCTCACATCAAATGCTTTCAGCAATGGCTGCGTCGTGGCGACTGGCGTGACTTTCCAGAACCAAGTGCGTCCTGCCAGCTCTTCTGTGCCGTTTTTCGCTTTGAGTTCTCCGGTATTCAACATCACATTTGCCATCTGATTATCCACAACCATGGCTGCAAACATTTTTTCTTCTAAATAACTGATTGTATTAATATGCTGGCTCACGGAGCGAATGACACTGATGGCAGCGGTGGCGAAAATTGCCAGTGCGACCAATACTTCCAGTAAGGTCATGCCTCTCGTCCGGCGATGACTCAAATTTGGGCGAGCTTGCTTAAAATTGCGCATTCTCATCCTCTTTCACTTCTTCGCCCGGAGCTAATAACAAAATTTGTCCACTTTCTTTGCCAATAACTCGCCAACCGTCATTAAAGGCATCACCATTTTGCGGAAAAAAAGACAGGGTAAATGGCGTGACTTCGGCGCTGGAAAATATAAACACTTGCGGTGGCTCAATTTTCTTTTCGTCCTCTTCTTCTGCGAACATGTCTTCATCAAAAAGAGAACCTGGTTTGAATAAGCGCTCATCATTATCCCAAGCACCACCTCCGAGCTCGAGTTGTAGCGTAATATCTTCTTCTAGCTTGGTTTTGCTCGGAATCTGCTTTAATTTCAGAGGCTGCCAACCTTCTGAGGTTAAACTCAGTAGAGCGTAGGTCGATTTGGCATCATCCACTCGAACACCAAAATCTTTACCGCTCAGCACCGCTTCTTCATTGAGCAGCTGTAAACGCTGAAAAAAGCTTTGAGCATACTGTTTGGAAAGATCTTTTTGGCTAGTCGGTAACGTCGAGATCACGGCCACAGCCGTAAGAGATAGCAAAACCAGCACCAATAGAATTTCTATCAATGTAAAACCGTTATGTTTTCGCATTTGTTTCATTAGTGCTGGCTTAGGCTCAATTATTGGAAGTCTTGCATGTTCCAGTTGCCAATATCTGCAGCTGGACCTTCTCCACCCTCTTGGCCATCTGCGCCTAGAGTGAAGATATCGATTGTACCGTTATCACCTGGGCTTAAGTATTGGTACTGGTTGCCCCAAGGGTCATTAGGAAGACGTTTGATGTAACCACCATCACGGTAGTTGCGTGGCTCTGGGTTAGATGGCTTGCTAACCAATGCTTCTAGACCTTGGTCCGTTGTTGGGTAAACGCTGTTGTCCAACTTGTACATATCTAAGGCATTTTCCAACGCGACAATGTCCGTAATCGCTTTTTGTTGGTCTGCCTTCTCTTTGTTACCCAATAGGTTTGGAACAACAAAACTTGCCAAAATACCCAGGATAACTACAACAACCATCACTTCTAAAAGTGTAAAACCCTGTTGTTTACTACGCTTAAACTTCATTTTTTTCTCCGAAAGTTAGATTAAAGCCATGCCGTTAGTAGACACGTCTTAATTCGAAATTATCCGCTCATCAAGTTATTCATTTCTAGCATTGGCATCAAGGTCGCCATCACAATGAACAACACTAATCCAGCCATTAATGCAATCAGCGCAGGAGTAAACACACCCAGAGCAATATTGACTGTTGATTCAAAGTTTTGATCTTGGTTATCGGCTGCCCGCGTCAACATGCTCTCTAATTCACCACTTTGCTCACCACTGGCGATCATGTGTAGCATCATTGGTGGAAACAAGCGGGTTTGGTCCAACGCCTTACGCAGACTAGCGCCCTCTCGAACGTTATCCGCTGCAAGCAACACTTGCTGCTTCACATAACGGTTAGACATAACATCTACCGCAACGCGCATACCCTCTAGAATTGGAATCGCACTGGAAGTACAGATCGAAAGCGTTCGTGCGAATCGTGCGGTATTCAAACCTCGAGAGATCTTACCTATTAGCGGTAAGCTCAAGATTTTTCTGTCCCAAGCTAAGCGAAAGTCTGGCTTTTGCAACGCCAGTTTGAGGCCATAGAAAAGCACCACCAGCACAACGAAAATAATCAGCCCCCAATCTTGCACAAACTCACTGGCTGCCAGTAAAAATTGCGTCGATTGAGGTAACTCTTGGCCCATCTGAATGATGGGTTCAATGATTTTAGGAACCACTGTCGCCAATAAGAACGAAACGATGACAACCGCGAATACCACCAAAACTACAGGATAAATCATGGCTTGAAGCAATTTAGATCGCATCTTTTGGCGGTTTTCGACATAGTCTGCCAAACGCTCTAATACGGTATCGAGGTGACCTGATTTTTCACCCGCCGCAACCATGGAGCGGTACAGTTCATCAAACACGTGTGGGTAATCGGCAAAACTGTCGGCAAGCGGATAACCCTCTGTTACTTTCGAGCGAACCGCAGCCAACATAGAACGAATCCTCGGCTTTTCAGCCTGCTCAGAGACCGCACGCAAACACTCTTCCAAAGGCATTCCTGATTGGACTAGCGTAGACAATTGCCGTGTGATGAGTGCCAGCTCAGATGTTGAGATACCGCGCTTAAAGCTGACTGAACCTGAAGACTTAGCCGATTTAGCTTTCGTCTCGACCACTTCAATCGGGATCATCCCTTGCTCTTTGAGTCGCTGGCGCACTTGTCGGGCGTTGTCCCCTTCTATCGTGCCTTTTTTATGCTTGCCTTTTGCATCTAGCGCTTTGTACTCAAATGCCGCCATTAGGTTTCCTTCGTCACTCGCATCACTTCTTCAAGTGACGTAATACCACGACGTACTTTGCTTAAACCATCACTGCGAATACTTGGCGTATGGGCGCGAACGGCTCTCTCAATTTCTTGTTCACCAGACTCTCGATGAATCAACTCTTGCACTTGCTCATCAACCATAATGAGCTCGTGGATACCTGTTCGACCTCGGTAGCCTTTTTGGTTGCACGCTTCACAGCCTTTTGCTCGGTGCAGTTCTAACGGTTCATGCGCTTCCATACCAAACAGTTTTTTCTGTTCCGCATCGGCTTCATACGGCTCTTTACAGCTTGGACAAAGCGTTCGAACTAAGCGCTGCGCTAGCACCCCTAATAACGAAGAAGAAATAAGGAATGGCTCAATACCCATATCACGTAGACGCGTAATCGCACCCACTGCGGTGTTGGTGTGGAGAGTAGACATTACCAAGTGACCCGTTAAGGACGCTTGCACTGCAATTTGTGCGGTTTCTAAGTCACGGATCTCACCGACCATCACCACATCCGGGTCCTGACGCAGAATGGCACGCAAGCCGCGCGCAAACGTCATGTCGACCTTTGGGTTCACCTGAGTTTGACCGATGCCATCAATATCAAATTCGATCGGGTCTTCAACCGTTAGAATGTTGCGTTCGTTGCTATTGATCTCTTGCAAGCCAGCGTACAAGGTGGTGGATTTACCAGAACCTGTCGGGCCCGTCACCAAGATGATACCGTGAGGGCGGCCAATCAAGTGACGGAAGTTGTCATGCACTGAAGGTGTCATGCCCAAACTATGTAAATCAAGACGAGTCGCGTTTTTATCCAACAAACGCATTACCACGCGCTCACCATGTGAGGACGGCATCGTAGATACACGCACGTCCACCGCACGACCACCGATACGCAACGAAATACGGCCATCTTGAGGCACACGCTTTTCTGCGATATCTAGTTTAGCCATAACCTTCACACGAGAAACTAGCAAAGGCGCTAGCTTACGGCTTGGAGTCAGGACTTCACGCAATACGCCATCGACACGGAAACGAATCGAAAGGGTTTTCTCGAACGTCTCAATATGAATATCCGACGCACCTTCTTTGATCGCTTCGCCCAACATGGCGTTGATCAATTTGATGATTGGCGCATCGTCTTCCGATTCTAATAAGTCTTCATCGTGCGGCAGTTCTTCAGCCAAAGAGAAGAAATCATCGCTATCAGCACCAATATCTTCCATCAACTGACGCGCTTCAGACGAGTCGCGTTGATATGCTTCGGTCAGCTTTTTATCAAAGGCTTCTTTATCGATAGGTTGCGGTACGAAGCTTTTCTTTAATACACGACGGACTTCAACCAGAGCCGCAGGGTTAAGCGGCTCGACATAGTAAAGAATAGGTGGACGCTCAGGATGCTCTGTCTCCAGCACCAGTTTAAAGCGGTTGGCAAAACTGAATGGCAGACGACGCATACTTGGCGCTGTGTCTAACATATCAACCATTAGTTGTTTTCCATTTGATCAATAAACGCTTGAATCTCTGTTGGGTGCTGACGCTCCTGGCCAAAGGCTGGCATAACCGGGATCTTCTCGTCTGCCATCAACTTCAACCCTTGATCCGCTTTATAAAGCTGTTCTGCGCGAATAAAGTTGTATTTACGCTGCGTAATACCGTCAGCCGTCACACCATCGCGAATAATCGTCGGCTTGATGAACACCATCAAGTTACGTTTTTCTGTTTGCGTGCTAGTTGACTTGAACAGGTGACCCAGTACCGGAATGTCACCCAATAGCGGCACTTTAGACTCACTTTCAAGTGCGCGTTCATCGACCAAACCACCAAGAACCAACATCTGACCATCTTGGATCATGACAGAGGTGTTTAACTGTCGTTTAGCAAAGCGAACGTCAACCGCACCGTTCGCGCCTAATACGTTGGAAACTTCTTGTTCAATGTTTAACTGTACAGAGTCACCTTCGTTAATTTGTGGCACTACTTTGAGTTTGATACCGACTTCTTTACGGTCAACCGTTTGGAATGGGTTGTCGTTGTTTGAGCCAGCCGTAGAGCCCGTAATAACCGGAACCTCTTCACCCACAATAAATGATGCTTCGCCATTATCCATTACAGTGATACTTGGAGAAGATAGAATGTTTGAGTTGGAGTCAGAAGCAACAGCACTAATTAGCGCTGTCCAGTCACCCATGACAATACTCATTGCCGCACCATTTACTCCGCTAAGTGCTGACGCTAGCGTAGAGTAGTCACCTGATTCAGTAACATCATATGGCGTTCGTTCGCCATTAGAGTTGGTATAGTATTCAGTTCGGGTTTGATCTTTTGCTTCTTCTAGACCAACCATCACCTGACCAATCGGGGCTCCTGAGTTACCGTACTGAATTACAGCACCCGTTTCTAATGAACCCCACTGAACACCTAGGTTAATACCATCACCTTCAGACATTTCGACAATTAACGCTTCAATAAGAACCTGAGCACGACGAATATCGAGTTGAGAAATGACGTCTTGTAATGCCATCATAATATCTGGTGGCGCTGTTAAAACTAACGAGTTAGTTGCAGCGTGAGCAGCAATGACGACCTCACCACGCGATGCGCCTGATGTTTTCTGACCGGCTTGCTTTTCAGCTTGCAGGTTATCGGAAACACCTTTCAATACATCCACCAAGTCTTCAGCTTTCGCATTTTTCAGGTACACAACTCGGTTGTTACCTTTTGTCGCCATTTCAACATCAAGTTGGCGAATCAAACGTTTCAAGCGGGCTCTTACTTTTGGATCACCAGAAATTAAAATCGCGTTAGTACGTTCATCGGCCACAATTTTAGGTTCAAGGAACTCTGGCGTGCTTTTCTGATTCGCACTTTTATTCAGTGCTTCGACAATGCGTACCATTTCAGCAGCAGATGCATTACGCAGCTCCACCAATTCAATTTCTTTATCGCCGGCTTGGTCAACACGCTTGATGATCTCTGCTAAGCGATTCACTACTGCCGCACGACCAGTAATCAAGATAATATTCGCTGGATCATAATGAACCACGTTACCGGCACCGGCGTTATCAATCAGCTGACGAAGTAGAGGAGACAACTCACGGACCGACACATTACGCACCGCGACAACTCGAGTGATAACACTATCGCCTTGCGCGCTGCCATCACCTAACACAGGGATTGCTGAGGTTTTTGAGTCTTTTGCTTTGATAACCTTAAGTACCCCATTGTCCATCTCTACGACTGCGTAACCGTATACTTCAAGGACATTAAGGAAAAAGCTGTAATATTGCTCTTCGTTAAGTACGTCATAGCTGCGGACATCGATCTTACCGCGTACTGAAGGATCAACAATGATGGTCTTTTCGAGGTTACGACCCACAATGTTGATGAATTCTTGAATATCAGTGCCTTTAAAGCTCGCACTAAATTCGTTTGCCATTGCACCTGGTACGCAGAGTAAACTTCCTGCTAGTAGCCAAGCACTTTTGCTGAACCAATGTTTCACGTATGTCTCCCTGAACTTACGCCGGTTGCCTAAGTCTTACAATTGGATATAGATATCGTACTGTTGGCCGTCTCGCTCAACAGTTAAATTTAATTCTTGCGGATCGCTCATCACTTGCATCAGTTGTACTGAAGAAGACGGATCACTTAAATCGATCCCGTTCAGTTGAACCGCAATATCACCGGGTTGTAGCCCTACATCATTAAATAATGCGGCATCACGACCAGGTGATACTCGATAACCAACAATGTCTCCGTCTTTTTTGACGGGTGAAATGGTGATGTATTTAAAAACGCTTTGTGGATCTTTCGCAATTTCCTCGCGGATTTGCTCTAATTTCTCTCCAACGTCAGACGTCGCTGCTTCTGCTCGCTGAGCTTGCGCCCTAGCTACCTGCGGCGATTCAGATAGCTTCTTATATTCTATACCTTGCATCATTAAGGTCTCGTCTCGACCTTGGTTATCAATGATGACGCGATCCACCAATACCGCTTTTAGCGTCGCACGTGTCCCTTCGATTTCTTCACCCAAACCGTACGTAGCTTGCTTACCTCGGTTAGCAATAACAGCAAGGCTGGTATTGGCATCACTGCTGGCAACCGCACCGACTAGCGTGAGGTTAAGGCGCGTCTTAGGGGCGTCTTTAACAATGGGCTGTTCTACAACTGCCGCTTTTTGCTCAGTGAATTTACCGAATAGGTTGGCATTCTGAAGGGCATTAAAATCTATCGCGTCGCCTTTATTACTCGCAGTAACGCTACTCGCCGATGGACGCCATTGCGGCACTTCCGACGATTGAGGTATGGCTAACCACACAATTTTGCCAAGTATCCATCCGGTTATCGCAATAAACAGACAGGTAAGCAACAAGCTAAGTTTGGCTTGAATGGTATAATGATTGGACTTGATCTGAGCCAGTAGCGGTCTGCTTGATAATCCTGCACTTAGCTCTAAACGTTTCACTGAATGGATTCCTTTATTCTAACGTCCGTCATTTAAGCTATAACGATAGCTATCGACTTTAAATTGCTAAATTTGCAATAAAATTATTACTCAACAAAGAGCAGTGAACTATATCACAAGTTGTCTTTCATACCTTTTTCTTATGCAGTTTTTGCCAACTCCCTTGAAAAAAATACGCCTTGACTCCATCTGTAGGTGAATAATCCATCACTCATTGCCGTATTCGGGCAGTGATTAGATAGCGTAGTGTTCTATGAGTTCCCTAAATGAAGCCGTTAGGCTAGATAAATGGCTATGGGCCGCAAGATTTTACAAAACCCGCTCCATCGCGCGTAACATGGTCGATGGCGGTAAAGTCCACTATAATGGCCAACGAAGCAAGCCGAGTAAAATCGTTGAAGTGGGCGCTGAAGTAAGACTTCGTCAAGGCAACGAAGAAAAAATCGTGATCATCGAACAAATCTCAGATCAACGCCGAGGCGCTCCCATCGCACAAACCTTATATCGCGAAACTAATGAAAGTATAGCGAAACGTGAGGAACACGCGACTCAACGTAAGCTTAATGCCCACAACCCAAGTCCGGAACGCCGCCCAGATAAAAAGCAGCGCCGAGACATCATTAAGTTCAAACACCAATAAAAGCCGGAATTACCAACGAGGAAAGCACTCCATGGCAAATAATGTTTTAAACCGCTACCTATTCGAAGATCTTTCAGTACGTGGCGAGTTGGTACAATTAGATGAAGCGTACCAACGTGTTATCTCCAGCAAGGAATATCCGGCAGCAATAGAGAAACTGCTGGGTGAGCTACTCGTTTCAACTACTCTTTTAACTGCCACTCTTAAGTTCGAAGGTTCGATCACCATCCAGCTACAAGGCGACGGTCCTGTGTCTCTTGCCGTTATCAACGGTGACCATAACCAACGTGTTCGTGGCGTAGCTCGCTGGGAAGGCGATATTGCCGATGACGCAAACATTCACGATCTAATGGGTAAGGGCTACCTTGTGATCACTATCGAACCGAAAAACGGCGAGCGTTACCAAGGTGTCGTTGGATTAGAAGGTGACACTTTAGCAGAAGTGCTAGAAGGCTACTTTGCAAACTCAGAGCAGTTAAAAACGCGCCTATGGATCCGCACTGGTGAGCATGAGGGCAAAGCACACGCAGCAGGTATGTTGATTCAAGTGATCCCTGACGGCACTGGCTCTCCAGATGATTTCGAACATCTAGAGCAGCTCACTGATACAGTAAAAGATGAAGAATTGTTTGGTTTAGAAGCGAACGAGTTATTGTATCGACTATATAACCAAGACAAAGTACGTCTGTACGAGCCGCAACCTGTCGAGTTCCATTGTGGCTGTTCTCGTGAGCGTAGCGGTGCCGCAATCATCACCGTTGAGAAAGCTGAAATTTATGACATTTTGGCAGAAGTTGGATCAGTTTCTTTACATTGTGATTACTGTGGCACAACTTATACGTTCGACGAATCTGAAGTCACTGAACTGTATGCACAAGCTTCTACGGACAAGAAAACCCTGCATTAATTTACATAGCTTATCAAGCACGTAATTTACCCTACAAAAGGCCAGCTTAATGCTGGCCTTTTTGTGATCAACCCCTCGTAATAACTAGCCTCAAGCGTAATAAAACAACTGCTTAATTTTAAACAATTAATAATGATTTTGCCCTAGCGCAAAGGATTGCGTGCACGATAGACTATTCCCACCAATATGTGACGGGTTACCTAAAACCTCATTGAAATCATGGGTAAATTTTGAGCTATCTCCCTGTTTTCTCCCCGCCCCGTTGCTAGCATGGTGAGCAGATTAAAATTAAAACATTCTTACAAAATCCCTACAAAATCCTTATAAGGAGCACCTATGACCGTTATGGAACATACTAAGGCTGCAACACTTGATCTAACCAAGCACGGACTGCATAACGTAAAAGAGGTTATTCGCAACCCAAGCTACGAAATGTTGTTTGAGGAAGAAACGCGTGAAGACCTAACCGGTTATGAGCGCGGCGTGGTTACTGAACTAGGTGCGGTTGCCGTTGACACTGGCATCTTTACTGGTCGCTCACCAAAAGATAAATACATCGTCAAAGACGCTACGACAGAAGAACATATGTGGTGGACGTCTGATCAAGTGAAAAATGATAACAAGCCAATCACTCCTGAAGTGTGGGACGAGCTAAAAGAACTGGTCACAAACCAGCTTTCTAACAAACGCTTGTTTGTTGTTGACGGTTACTGTGGTGCAAACCCAGATACACGTTTGAGCATTCGTGTTATCACAGAAGTCGCATGGCAAGCGCACTTCGTTAAAAACATGTTTATTCGCCCGACAGAAGAAGAGTTAGCGACATTTGAACCAGACTTCGTAGTGATGAATGGCGCAAAATGCACTAATCCAAAATGGGAAGAGCAAGGCCTGAACTCAGAAAACTTCACCGTATTTAACCTAACCGAGCGCATGCAACTTATCGGTGGTACTTGGTACGGCGGTGAAATGAAGAAAGGTATGTTCGCCATGATGAACTACTTCCTTCCACTAAAAGACATCGCATCAATGCACTGTAGCGCTAACATGGGCAAAGATGGCGATGTAGCGGTATTCTTCGGTCTATCTGGTACGGGTAAAACGACCCTGTCGACTGATCCTAAACGTGCGCTAATTGGTGATGATGAGCACGGCTGGGATGATGACGGTGTCTTCAACTTCGAAGGTGGTTGTTACGCAAAAACCATCAAACTTTCGAAAGAAGCGGAGCCGGACATCTACAATGCAATTCGTCGTGATGCACTGCTAGAAAACGTAACAGTACGTGGCGATGGCTCTATCGACTTTGATGATGGTTCGAAAACAGAAAACACACGTGTTTCTTACCCTATCTACCATATCGATAATATCGTTAAGCCAGTATCAAAAGGCGGTCACGCGAATAAAGTGATCTTCCTATCAGCCGATGCATTTGGCGTACTGCCTCCAGTATCTAAATTGACACCTGAGCAAACTAAGTACCACTTCCTGTCTGGCTTTACCGCCAAACTAGCGGGAACAGAGCGCGGTATTACTGAGCCAACACCAACTTTCTCTGCTTGTTTCGGCGCGGCGTTCCTAACGCTCCACCCAACAAAATACGCGGAAGTACTGGTAAAACGCATGGAAGCAGCGGGCGCTGAGGCTTACCTAGTGAATACTGGTTGGAACGGCACTGGCAAACGTATCTCTATTCAAGATACACGCGGAATTATTGATGCCATTCTTGATGGTTCGATTGAAGAAGCACCAACTAAGCACATTCCAATCTTCAACCTTGAAGTACCAACGTCACTACCAGGTGTGGATCCTAGCATTCTAGACCCTCGCGACACGTACGTTGACCCACTTCAGTGGGAAAGCAAAGCGAAAGATTTAGCAGCGCGCTTTATCAATAACTTTGATAAGTACACAGACAACGCTGAAGGTAAATCTCTGGTTGCGGCTGGTCCTCAGATTGATTAAATCGAGTAACAGCGACGTCGCGTAAGCTCAGTGAAAAGTTGGCATTAACTTATCACCTTTACGTAGGCCAAGTTACAAAAATTGCTTCAAGCCCCTCTTTTGAGGGGCTTTTTATTGAATACCACAGAATATTGATACAAGCTAAAGCCTATCTAGTTTTATTTAATAACACACGTAGGTTCTAGCAAAGATGAAAACAGCGCGTCGAGTTCTACTTCTGTTACTGGTTATCTTAGTTGCCATTCCGGCCGCTACGATTGCGCTGCTAACAACATCTTACGCGGACGCAACCTGGCGCTTGCTGTCAAACACCTTTTCTCTTCCCTTCCGGGCCGGAAGCGTGCGTTATGACTTTCCCTATCACCTAACTTTACAACGCGTGAACACCAGCGGAGACGATGCGTCTTACATCGAGCAAGTCGATTTATGGATGAATCCCGATGTTTATCGCGATGGTAAATGGATCGTTGATAGTTTATTGATTGATGGTATGAGCTTGCAGTATGGCGCACCAAAGCTCCCAGCTTTAGAGAACGTATTATTCCATCAAATCGCGCTCAAAAATATTGATTACGCCGACGAGCATTTCTCTGCCAATGGCATTGATCTTCAAATTCAATCACCACAATGGAATGGTCAATTAATACCATATGGCGAAGTTCAACTTGCGGCCGACCAACTCTATTGGAATGGCGAAGCCTTTAATCAAGTCTTAGTCGATATAGACTACAAACCGCAAGACAGTACGCTTTATGGCACCTCTTTTAACTGGCGTAACAGTCAAATATCTGGGCAAGGGGAGCAGTATCCTCAAGGTTGGTCTTTAGTAAATGTGACCATCAACAAGCTGAAACTGAGTAATACGCAGCGCCAATCACTGCTTGCAAAACCTTGGCACGATCTACCATTTAACATTAATCATATTAATAGCTTAGATTTGCTTAACGCCGATATTGAATGGGGCGACTGGCACTGGCAGAACTTGGATCTTTCTGTGGAAAACGCCACACTGCCACTGTCTCTCTGGAAGACAAAAGCTCAAGTGTCATTGCAGGCGGATAGCGTTCGATTCCAGCAGCAAACCGCAATAGAGCCACGTTTGAGTGCCGCTATCGAGCCAGGAGTAATCCAGCTCAACGAGCTCAGCTTAGATTGGCAGCAAGGTCGAGTGCAAGTTTCTGGATTGTTCACGCCAACACAATGGAAGCTCAAAGAAGCCTCTATTCAAGGCCTCAAGTGGGCAACACAGCCAGAAGACAACCTAAATTGGTGGCACGCCGCCACCAGCGAGTTAGAGCATGTTGCAATCGAACGACTCGACATTGAGCGCAGCCAAATTATCCAGCTATCTCACGAACCTTATTGGCAACTTTCCGGTTTAAATATCGAAGGGCAACAGCTTGATATTAAACAGTCTGCTCAACGTTGGGGCCTTTGGCAAGGCGAATTGGAAGTCAGCGTTGTCAACGCCAGCTATGACCAAATACTCACGTCTCACGCAGCACTTGCCATGCAAAGCAAAGATGGCTTTTGGCAATTGACTCGCCTTTTTGCGCCACTCGAGCAAGGCTACGTAGAAGGCATCGGACAAATAGATTTGAGTACCCCGAGCCAACCTTGGGCGCTCAACGTCAATGCTGATGGTATTCCCTTATCGCTCTTCCACGATTATTTTTTACCCGACACACTGGCTATTGATGGTTTTTCCGATCTCAGCCTCGATCTACAAGGGTTATCAGGTGATCGCAACATGCTGGCCTACAGCTTATCGGGTGAAGTGGAAGCCAATCTCCGAGATACCCGCTTGAAGTCCCAAGCGGATCATTCGCTCAAAGCCATTACCTTAAGTCCACTGCGTTTAAGCGCGCAACGAGGGGAAGTTGCCATAACGCCGGTCACCATCTCAGGAAAAGCCATAAGTGGTAAGGTTTGGGGAACATTTGATATGGCCAACAACCCGCTAAGTGGCATTACTTATCAATTGGAAGAGTCGTGCGGAAACATTGAAGGCGATCTACTAAGTGGCGAAACCCACCGTAATGAGTGCGTGAACGCATCAAAACTGGCCGAGCCTACTGATATTGAGACTCCACAGAAAAATGAACCTTCCATCGAGCAGCCAATCGTAATTGATAACATCAATTTGGAGACTCAAGAGGAAGAGCTTTACGAAGAAGTTATCGAAGAAGATGAAGTACCCGACACGAATTCCGCAGCAGAACAAACCCTCTCACCGACAGAGCAAGAAGGTGAAACAGATAAGCGCCCAGCAGATCAGTCGGCGCTTACCCCATCAGCAACTGAGTAACTGCGAGTAGTTCGGTATCAGCATATAGGTACCGACAAAATCCACAGCTGGCGTGTCACCACTATAAATCACTACGTGAATAACGATGCGTGCTTTGCGTCCCGACTCCAATCGGTCTAGGTCACCACTGATCCCATCCAACGAAGTACTCGCCACGGGGTTTTGTTCGACTGGTTGACGATAACGAATAGAGCTGTCGGCCAACACAATATCACCGTGCAACCCACGCTCTTTAAGCAGCAGCCACGTCATCCCCCACCCTGTCAAGGTTGCTAAGGTAAAAGCTGACCCGGCGAACATGGTGTTATGCGGATTAAGGTTAGGATTAAGCTGCGCACAGCATTCAAACTGGTAACCCGTGTACTGATTAATTTTGATCCCCATTTTGTCGCTAATTGGGATTTGTTGCTCCCAGCGCTGTTGAAGCTCAGTACACCATTCAGGGCGACGTAACACATTGGCCATCGGATCCAGTTGCTTCACCATTTGCTGATGGCGCACAGGGCCACGCTCATCGGTTAGCTCGCCTCGACGCTCAAAGCCATTTTTTTCATAAAAGGCGATGGCATCTTCACGGGCATTACACACCAAGCGTTTCGCTCCTTCCTGGCGTGCTAACGACTCTAGTGCAACCAAAACCAGCGAACCCATCCCTTTGCTACGGCGATTATTTTTAACCGCCATATAGCGGATCTGGCCATCATTGTCCGGCGTAATGTATAAACGGCCAATCGCCATAGGACGACCTCGACCATCAACAATCATGCGGTGATGACTCATTTCGTCGTATTCATCGCGCTCTGAGCCGATCGGCATACGCCATGGCTCACGAAGCAGTTGCCAGCGAAACTGATAATACTTGTTTATCTGATTATCGGTTTTGGGAGTAATGAGTTTGAACATATCAATCCTTTGAAAGCACAACACTAATCAGTGTCGGAAAAATTACTCCAAGCCAATTCCATGAGCTTGGAGTTAAAGCTTAGACTATGGCGCCTGTGTTACCAGATTAGACCTGCAACCAAAACGTCACAGGACCGTCATTCACCAAGGACACTTTCATATCGGCAGCGAAGCGGCCACGCTGTGTGGGTAAGACTTCTTCACACAAGTCAGAAAAGTAATCATACAAGCGCTCTGCATCAACAGGATGCGCACCGCGAGAAAAGCCAGCTCGCGTGCCTTTTTTTGTATCCGCAGGCAGCGTAAATTGAGAAACCACCAGCACTTTACCTTCCACCTGTTTAACGTTCAGGTTCATCTTGCCTTCGTCATCTTCGAACACACGGTAGGTTGTAACACGCTCCATTAAACGCTTTGCTTTAGCTTCATCGTCGTCCTTCTCTACGCCCAATAAGACCAGCAGACCACGATCAATTTCTCCTACGACTTCACCATCCACACGGACGGCTGCTTCACTGACTCGTTGAATTAGCGCTATCACTACTCTCGCTTCCTTCATCTGTTAACTGAGATTCAGCGGTCGAGTGTATCATGTCTAAATCTTCACTCCAGTGCTCTCGCTCACCAAGCGCAGCCGTAACTTCCGCCCCCAATAACACGATCATCCAGCATAAATACACCCAAACAAATAAGATAGGAATCGCCGCTAACGCGCCGTAGATGAGCTGATAAGACGGAAACTGAGTGATGTAGAGTGCAAAGCCTTTTTTACTCAACTCGAACAGTATCGCGGCGACTGCTGCCCCCATGGCACCATGAGCGAGGTGTACTTTTTTATTCGGCACTAGAATATACAAGCCAAGAAAAGCAAAAAAGGACAGCAACAACGGTAGCCAACGCAGAAATAGATTAAACGCACCAGATAATGTCTCATTCTCTAAAATTTGCAGCGAAGTCACGTACGACGTCGCCGCAATACTCGCACCGACCATGATCGGCCCTAACGTGAGTACCATCCAATACATAGAGAATGAAAAGACTAAACGGCGCTTGTCTTTAACTCGCCAAATGTAGTTTAAGTTCTTATCAATGTTGGAAATCAGCATGACCGCTGCGATGAATAAAAACCCACCGCCAACCGCGCTCATTTTGCCCGTATTCGCCACAAATTCCTGTAATGCCGTATGTACAGCTTCTCCAGAAGCCGGCACAAAATTCTCAATAATGTAGCCTTGCAGCACCTCACCAACGTTCGCAAAAACGGGAAATTTCGACAATATTGATAACAATACCGTCAGCATTGGCACAATAGACAACAAGGTAATGTAGGCAAGATAGCCCGCGTTCACATTCACACGGTCATGCGTTAATCGCTTAAGAAGGTACGTAAAAAACGCGACGCAACTTGGCAGTAGATTGATTAATCTCGCCTTGTAACTCTCTGATAACTGGTTCATAGTTCATCCCATAATTAGCGCCGAGGACATAAGAATGCCTTATTTATTAGCAATTGTACTATCAATTTTCACTTTAACAGGGTGTCAATCTGCTTATTACTCAGCAATGGAGCAGGTTGGGTATCATAAACGAGATATTATGGTCGACCGCGTCGAAGATGCCAAAGAATCTCAACAAGATGCACAAGAAGAATTCACCAGTGCACTTGAAGCCTTATCTGCGATCACCAACTTTGATGGTGGTGAGCTAGAAAATGTCTACAACAACATCAATGACAAATACGAAGATAGCGAAAAAGCGGCTCAAGACGTACGTGACCGTATTGCTGCGATTGAAGACGTATCTGGCGCACTGTTTGATGAGTGGCAAGATGAGCTAGAGCTGTACTCGAGTGCGAAACTGCGTCGTTCAAGCGAGCAAAAGCTACGTGAAACCAAAGCCTCGTACAAAACCATGCTTAGCGCTATGAAGCGTGCAGAGAAAAAGATGACACCGGTACTGGACACGCTACGTGACAACACGTTGTACTTAAAACACAACCTTAACGCCAGTGCGATTGGTTCTTTGCAAGGTGAGTTCTCTAGCTTAGAGAAAGACATTCAGTTTGCGATCAAACAAATGAACGAAGCGATTGCAGAGTCCGATAAATTCCTACAAAAGCTCAATCAAAAGTAAATGATTCAGACCTCCTCCTAGTGAGGAGGTTTTAGTCGGCGACCTTACCGAGTAAACCGATGACTCTTCGAACAAAGCCTACCCTCTCTGGCACAGTTCCCCATGGCACTTCTACCACTTCATAACCCAACTCAGTATAGACACTCACTAACGACTGATGAATCTCCAATGCTTCTTCAAAGCTGTGCGGACGCACTTCATCTTGTACGTAAATGGATGCTTCAGGTCGACAAGTAAACACCTGACTATGGTACCCAGCGCTTTCGGTTAAGAAAGCTTGGTCAACCTTACAGCCGCCCACTTGTAGGTATGCAATGATGTCGGGGATGGCGCGATCAACAAACGCAACATCATGACAACGCGCATCACTCTTTTGTTTGTCCATCAACCCAAGGCATAACTTGGCAAACTCAGGTAAATTCGTCCACGGCAAAATACCATTTTCTAACTGGCTTTGCTGCTCAATCAAGTCGCGAGACCCTTCAGGAAACGTGGCGTAACCACACGCGTCTAGCGCATTCAGCAGTGTTGTTTTTCCCGCACCAGGCCCACCGGTGATAATAATCGGGTTCATATTCAACTCCAGAAAACAAAAAGCCCCGAGCATAACTCGAGGCTTCTTCTTAATTGAATCGCTTAACGAAAATTATTTCGCGCCACGAGAAGCACGCTTACGGTCGCTTTCCGTTAGGAACTTCTTACGGATACGGATACTTTCAGGCGTTACTTCTACTAGCTCGTCGTCATCGATGAATTCTAGTGCTTGCTCAAGAGTCATCTTGATTGGCGGAGTAAGAACCTGTGCGTCATCGGTACCTGATGCACGAACGTTGGTTAGCTGCTTACCTTTCAGTGCGTTTACCGTTAGGTCGTTGTCACGGCTGTGAATACCGATAACCATACCTTCGTAAACTTCAACACCGTGACCGATAAATAGACGACCACGCTCTTGAAGGTTGAACAGTGCGTTAGTTAGCGCTTTACCCATCGCGTTCGCGATTAGTACACCGTTTACACGTTGACCGATGTTACCGCCTTTGTGAGGGCCGTAGTGATCAAACGTATGGTAAAGAAGACCTGAACCTGAAGTCAGTGTCATGAATTCCGTTTGGAAACCGATCAGACCACGTGATGGCATAACGAAGTCCATACGCACACGACCTTTACCGTCTGGAGACATGTCTTTCAGCTCACCTTTACGTAGGCCGATGTTCTCCATGATGCCGCCTTGGTGCTCTTCCATTACGTCGATAGTTACCGTTTCGAACGGTTCCATCAACTGACCATCTTCTTCTTTGATGATTACTTCTGGACGAGATACTGCTAGCTCGAAGCCTTCACGACGCATGTTTTCGATCAGGATAGAAAGGTGAAGTTCACCACGACCTGATACGCGGAATTTATCTGGATCGTCTGTTTGCTCAACGCGTAGTGCAACGTTGTGTACCAGTTCCTTCTCAAGACGCTCAAGGATGTTACGTGACGTTACGAACTTACCTTCTTTACCCGCGAATGGAGACGTGTTTACTTGGAACGTCATTGTTACTGTTGGTTCATCAACAGACAATGGTGGTAATGCTTCTACTGCGTTTTGTGCACAGATAGTGTCAGAAATTTTCAGCTCGCCAAGACCAGTGATTGCGATGATATCACCCGCGTTAGCTTGTTCCACTTCGTGACGCTCTAGGCCAAGGTAGCCCATTACTGTACCCACTTTACCGTTGCGAGTTTTACCGTCAGCACCAATAATGGTTACCTGCTGGTTTGGTTTAACGCTACCACGAGTTACGCGAGCCACGCCGATAACACCAACGTAAGAGCTGTAGTCTAGCTGAGAAACTTGCATCTGTAGTGGACCATCAAGGTCAACATTTGGCGCGTCAACAACATCAACGATAGTTTGGAATAGTGGTTCCATGTTCTCGCCAGTTTCGCCTTCTTCTAGAGAAGCCCAACCGTTAAGTGCAGATGCGTAAACTACTTTAAAGTCTAGCTGGTCATCAGTTGCACCTAGGTTGTCAAATAGATCGAACACTTGGTCCATAACCCAATCAGGACGTGCACCAGGGCGGTCAATCTTGTTGATTACAACGATTGGTTTTAAACCGTGAGCAAATGCTTTTTGTGTTACGAAACGCGTTTGAGGCATTGGACCATCAACTGCGTCAACGATAAGTAGTACAGAGTCTACCATCGACATGATACGCTCAACTTCACCACCGAAGTCCGCGTGTCCCGGAGTATCTACGATGTTGATACGGTAATCGTTCCAGTCGATTGCTGTGTTTTTAGCAAGAATGGTAATACCGCGCTCTTTCTCGATGTCGTTCGAGTCCATGACTCGCTCTTCAGCTTCACCGCGAGACTCAAGCGTGCCTGATTGTTGTAGCAGCTTGTCAACCAACGTGGTTTTACCGTGGTCAACGTGCGCGATGATCGCGATATTTCTTAATTTATCAATCTGTGGAGTAGCCATGGATATTGATTCACTTAGATAGATGAAATGCCCCCACGCTGAGAACGGGTGCTCTCTGGCGACATTTGCTGATTAAAAAAACGGCCATAATGTACCAGATTTTAGCAAAAAGCCTAGAAATATGTGATCTACTCCCGAGCATTTCTGCGATTTTTACGCTTAATGCCCATTTTCTTCCTCAGAACGAATTGATTAAACGCAACTTTATTCTAATCGATGCATAATTCAAATTGACTCTTGCTCAAAAACTGGGCTGAATACGCAATGTACCTGTCACATTATGGTGCAACAATGATTTTTGGCACCATAATAGTGCAAACAAAGATCATTTTGGTGCAAGCAAGTGCACCAAACTAGCATTCAAAAACACAATTGCTTGAAATTAATGGAATATTTTTTTTGGCACGGTTTTGGCTTTAGTTAAAACAGCATCGATTAATGAAAAGTCAAATTGATTAATCAATGCCAGGTTTCATGAATAATTCATAAATCGAGCTTTTACCGCTTATTAACACTGGAGGTTATCCAAGATGTCAGTAGAAAACGTTCTATCGCTGATCCAAGAAAACGAAGTTAAGTTTGTTGACCTACGCTTCACTGATACAAAAGGTAAAGAGCAGCACATTTCGATCCCTGCTCACCAAATCGACGCAGACTTCTTCGAAGAAGGTAAAATGTTCGATGGTTCATCAGTTGCTGGCTGGAAAGGTATCAACGAATCAGACATGGTAATGATGCCTGACGCATCTTCTGCTGTGCTTGACCCATTCACGGAAGACGCAACACTAAATATCCGTTGTGACATCTTAGAGCCTGCAACAATGCAAGGCTACGACCGTGACCCACGCTCTATCGCAAAACGCGCTGAAGACTTCATGCGTTCTACAGGTGTTGCAGATACTGTACTTATCGGTCCTGAGCCAGAATTCTTCCTATTTGATGACGTGAAGTTCTCGACAGACATGTCAGGCTCTTTCTTCAAAATCGACGACGTAGAAGCGGCATGGAACACAGGTTCTGACTACGAAGAAGGTAACAAAGGTCACCGTCCAGGCGTTAAAGGTGGTTACTTCCCAGTAGCTCCAGTAGATTCATCTCAAGACATCCGTTCTGCTATGTGTCTAGTGATGGAAGAAATGGGTCTTGTTGTTGAAGCGCACCACCACGAAGTGGCAACGGCGGGTCAAAACGAAATCGCAACTCGTTTCAACACGCTAACAACCAAAGCTGACGAAATCCAAATCTACAAGTACGTTGTACACAACGTTGCTCACGCGTTTGGTAAAACAGCGACGTTTATGCCTAAACCACTTGTTGGCGACAACGGCAGCGGTATGCACGTTCACCAGTCTCTAGCAAAAGATGGCGTAAACCTATTTGCTGGTGACAAGTACGGCGGTCTATCTGAAATGGCGCTTTACTACATCGGTGGTATCATCAAACACGCTCGTGCAATCAACGCATTCGCTAACCCATCAACAAACTCGTACAAACGTCTTGTACCAGGCTTCGAAGCACCAGTAATGCTAGCTTACTCAGCGCGTAATCGCTCTGCTTCAATCCGTATCCCAGTGGTACCAAGCCCGAAAGCACGTCGTATCGAAGTTCGTTTCGGTGACCCAGCGGCGAACCCATACCTATGTTTCGCAGCAATGCTTATGGCTGGTCTTGACGGTATCAAGAATAAGATCCACCCGGGCGAAGCGATGGATAAAGACCTTTACGATCTTCCAGCTGAAGAAGCAGCAGAAATCCCAACTGTTGCATACTCACTAAAAGACGCGCTAGCAGAGCTAGATGCTGATCGTGAGTTCTTAACAGCGGGCGGCGTATTCTCTGACGACTTCATCGATTCATACATCGACCTTAAGTCTCAGGACGTAGAGCGTGTGAACATGACAACTCACCCTGTTGAGTTCGAACTTTACTACTCTGTGTAAGGTCGACACTGTGTAAAATGTAAACACAGCAATAAAATATTAGGCTCGCCTCGCAGGCGGGCCTTTTTTGTATTCGCCAGTCAAGCTTCGCCGTTTAACATGAGGGGATAATAAAAACACGCTTAGAATTTTTCCTTACATGTCAAAGAGCTAAGCCATTGAAACGTGAAATCATCGAACAAGAGAAGGTGAGCAATGAAAGTTCAGCTTATTCCATCACTGTGTGCACTCAGCGGATTGTTAATCGCCTCTACCGCCTTTGCGCAGGTCGCGTATACATGGGTAGATGAAAATGGCGTGGTTCACTTTAGTGATACGCCAAACAAAGGAGCAAAAGCGATCGCACTGCCAAACCTTGAAGCCAGCGCACCAGCTCCTGAGGTAGAAAGTACTGAATCGCTCGCACCTCAGACTACGCCATCTACTGCATCACAAAACAAGCCAGAGAAAACAACCGAGAAGCCTCTTCCATTAAAACTTTCAATGCAGACCCCCAAGCACAACGAGACCATCCGCAGCAATCGAGGCATCATCAATATTCAATTAGAAACCAATCGCAAGCTTGGTATCGGTGAGCAATTGCAATTGTTACTCGATGGAAAACCTTATGGTGCACCACAAAACCATATAGTGTGGCAGTTAAACAATATTGACCGAGGCACTCACACACTTGCTGTGCACGCGAAAAGAAGCGGCAAGCTTATTGCATCTACTAGCCCTATAACGGTGCATTTACATAGAGCAAGTGTTAAGCCGACCGTAAAAGGGGCAAAATAGAATATCTGGTGAAAAAAATCACATCACAGCGATGCTTTTCACTTTTTCTTCTAAGATTTATTCGCCATACTTAACGTTCAATTGCACCATTATTGTGCATCGCACAATCTTAAAGCAAAACAAGGACGTAATGTGGATACCAGTCTTCCTAGTGCCATTCTCAACAATATGGTGACAGCAACGCTGATTCTTGATGATGGATTGGCCATCCGTTATGCCAATCCGGCTGCCGAATTGCTGTTTTCTCAAAGCGCCAAACGAATTATTGAACAATCACTTTCTCAATTGATTCAGCATGCGTCGCTGGATCTCGCGCTGCTCACTCAACCGTTGCAAAGTGGCCAAAGCATCACCGACAGTGACGTCACTTTCGTTGTTGATGGCCGCCCTTTAATGCTAGAGGTGACGGTTAGCCCTATCACTTGGCAAAAGCAGTTGATGCTTCTGGTCGAGATGCGCAAAATTGATCAGCAGCGCCGACTCTCTCAAGAACTGAACCAACACGCCCAACAACAAGCAGCGAAGCTGTTAGTCCGAGGGCTTGCACATGAGATTAAAAATCCGCTTGGCGGCTTACGCGGTGCGGCGCAATTGCTAGAAAAAATGCTGCCAGAGCCCTCTCTCACCGAATATACACACATCATCATTGAGCAAGCAGACCGTTTAAGGGCGCTCGTGGATCGATTACTAGGACCGCAAAAGCCAGGTAAGAAGACACAAGAGAATCTGCACCAAATTCTTGAAAAGGTTCGCCAACTGGTTGAATTAGAGTCACAACGCTCAATCATCATTGAACGAGATTATGACCCAAGCTTGCCAGAGATTTTGATGGATACAGACCAAATCGAGCAGGCAATGCTTAATATCGTCAGCAACGCCGCACAAATTCTTAGCCATCAAGAACACGGGAAAATAACCATTCGCACCAGAACGGTGCATCAAGCCAATATTCACGGCAAACGCTGTAAACTCGCTGCTCGTGTCGAAATCACAGACAACGGCCCAGGTATTCCACCGGAACTACAAGACACGCTGTTCTATCCCATGGTCAGTGGCCGCGAGGGAGGAACTGGATTAGGGCTATCTATTTCGCAAAATTTGATCGACCAGCACAATGGAAAAATAGACGTAGAAAGCTGGCCTGGTCACACAACATTTACTATTTATCTGCCGATCTGAGTGCGCTAATGGACTTCAAGTCGCGTCAGTTTTTCGGTTTGCTGCAAGGATTACTACATGAGTAAAGGATATGTTTGGGTCGTTGATGACGACAGTTCAATTCGCTGGGTAATGGAGAAAACGCTCTCCTCTGCCAACATCAAATGTGAAACCTATGCCGATGGAGAAAGCGTGTTAATGGCGCTCGAACGCGAAGTGCCGGATGTTCTAGTATCAGACATTCGCATGCCAGGTATTGATGGGTTGGAGCTACTAAAGCAAGTACAGCGCGATTACCCAGACCTTCCCGTGATTATCATGACCGCGCATTCAGATTTAGATGCGGCAGTGAATGCGTACCAAAAAGGTGCTTTTGAATATTTACCAAAACCTTTTGATATTGATGAAACTTTAACTCTGGTTGAACGAGCCATTGCACACAGCCACGAAAACAAACGCGAGCAGCTCTCTCCAGAAGACATTCCAGCAGAAACGCCTGAAATTATCGGTGAAGCACCAGCGATGCAAGAGGTGTTTCGCGCCATTGGTCGTCTTTCTCGCTCCTCTATTTCAGTCTTGATTAACGGTGAATCGGGCACGGGTAAAGAACTCGTTGCTCATGCACTGCACCGTCACAGTCCACGTGCTAACAAACCTTTCATTGCGCTCAATATGGCGGCGATTCCCAAAGACTTGATTGAATCAGAACTGTTTGGCCACGAAAAAGGCGCGTTTACGGGAGCAAACAATGTTCGTCAAGGACGATTCGAACAAGCCAATGGCGGCACTCTATTTTTAGACGAAATCGGCGACATGCCATTAGACATTCAAACTCGTTTACTACGCGTTCTAGCTGACGGGCAGTTTTATCGAGTGGGCGGTCACTCTCCGATCAGTGTCGATGTACGAATTGTCGCGGCAACACACCAGAACTTAGAAAAGCTGGTGCACGAAGGTGACTTCCGTGAGGACCTATTTCATCGCTTAAACGTGATTCGCGTTCAGATCCCGGCACTGCGTGAGCGTAAGCAAGACATTGAAAAGCTTACACAGCATTTTCTTATCCGTGCAGCTGATGAGCTTGGTGTGGAAACAAAAACTCTCCACCCGTCAACCGTAGAGATTCTTAACCGCCTTGATTGGCCTGGCAACGTGCGTCAATTAGAGAATATTTGCCGTTGGTTAACCGTTATGGCCAGTGGTAGCGAGGTGTTACCAAATGACTTGCCAAGCGAACTACTCGAAGAGAAAAAATCCATTTCAGACTCTGCACATGGTAGTTGGCAAGAACAATTGGCGGATTGGGCACGGCATTCACTCGCAGCAGGAGATAAAGAACTACTTTCTTACGCTTTACCAGAATTTGAACGCATTTTATTAGAAGCAGCCTTAGAGCACACTAAAGGTCATAAGCAAGATGCCGCTAAAGTATTAGGCTGGGGGCGAAATACACTCACCAGAAAATTAAAAGAATTGTACTGACAATCACTTACGTGGTGCGTTAACAACGAGCGTCGTTTGTCACTCGATATTAATAAAAACATCAGTACAATTGTGGCGCACCACCATCTATGTGATTAGGCGATGTCTACTGCTACGACTCAAATTACACTGCGTACTGCTGTTCTGATTCCATTTGTCATGATCTTCTTACTGGCGATCGGTGTCATTGTCTACGTCCAAAAACAAAGTTACGAAGAAGTGGTCACGGATATCAGTGACAAGCAACTTTCCGTGTTAACCGAAAGTGTCCACGACCACCTCAATAGCTATCTACGTAAGCCTTTTACTGCGGTTATGGCTCTCGCGCACAACGTCAGCTATCACAACCTTTATCGCCCTCACGATACCTCAGACATTCAAAACTACCTGCTGAGTGCATTCAAAAATCTTTACCAATCGATACCGCAGTTGGATGTAATCGCATTTGGTTCAGAAAACGGCGACTTTGCAGGCTTTCGCCGCGAGCTTTCCGACGATTACACCTTAATGGTGCAAGATCGCTACACCGATGGTGATCTGGTTATTTATGGAACCAACCATGTGAGTAACAACATTCGAACGGTTATCTCCCAATACGATCCTCGCACTCGCCCATGGTATAAGCCCGTTGCAGAGAGCCAAAACGCCACTTGGTCTGAAATTTATACCAACGCTGATGAACGCCAGGATATTACGCTATCAGCCATGACGCCGGTGTACAAACACGACCAATTTGCTGGTGTTTTGGTGACAGACATTCGTATCAATACATTCAACGAGTTCCTGCGCGAGTTAAAATACAACACTAAAGCGTCGGTCTACATCATGGACCCAGATCATCGTTTAATCGCTCACTCAGGCCCGGGAAGCGTCATCTCATGGGGCACAAAATTTTCGGATAAAGGGCAGCGTTTGCTTGCCGCTGAAAACGCAGACCCGATCATCAAAATCAGTGCGAGCCGCGTCCGGTCTTTCGATCTCAACAACACCAAGCAACCTTATACTTTTTCATTTGAACATGATGGACAACGTATTTTCAGTCGGCTAACCCCGTATCGAGACCAAAATGGCTTAACATGGTTTATTGGCACCTCCATTTCGGAGTCCGAGCTTCTCGGCCTGTTACCAAAAAGCCAGCAAGAGAGTTGGCTCGTTGGCATTATTGTAAGCCTATTTGGGATCGCCATCAGTTGGATCATTTTCAACCGAGTTACCAGACCAATTAACGCGACGGCCGCCGCCGCTCAGCACCTGGCAAATGGGGATTGGGATAGCGGCATGCCAAAGCCTGGTTATGTGTATGAGACAACCGTACTAGTTCATGCTTTTAATGAAATGGCGAACAATCTAAGAGCTTCATTCAAAGCATTGCGTGAACAGTTAGTTTATGACTCTCTAACACGCTTATATAGCCGTCAGGGTTTGGTCGAAATCTGTGAAAATCAGTCTCATCTTTGTCACGGCAGTTTATTTTTACTTGGTATCAACAAATTTAGAGATATCAACGACAGTGTGGGTCATCACAACGGCGACCAGTTGTTGGTCAGCATCGCTGAAAGGCTAAAACAGCAGTTTCGTGACAACGCATTATTGGCTCGGATTGGTGGTGATGAGTTCGCGGTGTTTCTCTCAAATGTCGACACTGAAACCAAAATTAAACAAACCGAGCGTCGATTACAGCAACTCTTTTCCACCCCATTTATGGTGGAAGGCGAGAATGTAGTGATGAAGATTTCACTTGGTATTGTACAAACCCAGCCAAACGAAACCATGCCTTTATGGTTACGCAACGCCAGCATCGCATTAAGTTACGCTAAACAAGACTCACTGACTGGTGTTTGTCACTACAGCCCAGAACTAGCGAGCGCTTCAAAGTTTCGTACGCAAATGCTGACCAAGATCCAAACTGGCATTGAAAACCGAGAGTTTATTCCTCATTACCAACCGATTGTGGATCTCGTCAGTGGCACAGTGTGTGGCGCCGAAGCACTGGCGCGTTGGCATAGCGACTCAGGTATGGTGTCACCATTAGATTTTATCCCAATCGCGGAAGAAAGCGGCATGATCAAAGCCATCGGCCAACAGATTCTGTTACAAGCTTGTCGCGACACTTACCAAGCGATCGAAAGCAAACAGTGGCCGTCGGACTTCCAACTGCATGTGAATATCTCCGTTAATCAACTATCTTGCCCAAGTTTTGTTGATACGGTGACAAGCGTATTGGATATCACGAAATTACCAGCAAGTAACCTCACACTAGAGATCACAGAATCACGCATCATTGATAGCGCACCGACCACACTAGAAAACATGACTAAACTGCGTGAAATGGGTATTGGTATCGCGATAGATGACTTTGGCACCGGTTACTCATCACTGGGTTACCTCCACTCTCTACCGTTTACTTGCTTGAAGATTGATCGCACCTTCATCAATCAACTCACACAAGAAAACTTAAACAGTTCAGTCGTCGCTGCCGTCATCAATATCACAGCAGGTCTCAAAACTAATGTCGTCGCGGAAGGTGTCGAGGATAGCAATCAAGCACAATTACTGCGCTCTTTAGGCTGTAATCAGGTGCAAGGCTTCTACTACAGCCGCCCTATGCCACTAGAAGAATGGCCAACACATTTGGTGAACATGAAGTAGAAAAGAGCGAGAATCGTTGATTTCCTAGTCATCCTCTACTGACAATCTACCCAACTGTTATTTATACTTAACTGCAAATCTTACCCATGTATTGTCACAGATGATGTTTGGGCCCTGTTCCAGTTCATAACTATCCGGATCGACAAAATGATAACGAAGAACCTTCCTCTTACTGATTTGCACCGTCACCTCGACGGTAACATTCGTACTAAAACGATTCTTGAGCTAGGCCAAAAGTTTGGCATTGCCCTACCAGCGTACGATATTGAGTCTCTCACTCCTCACGTTCAAATTGTCGAAGCGGAACCCTCTCTTGTTGCTTTCCTTTCTAAGCTCGACTGGGGTGTTGCTGTACTGGGCGATCTAGATGCGTGTCGTCGTGTCGCGTACGAAAACGTAGAAGACGCGCTAAACGCACAAATCGATTACGCAGAGCTGCGTTTCTCTCCTTACTACATGGCGATGAAACACAAACTACCAGTAGCGGGGGTTGTTGAAGCCGTCGTGGACGGTGTGCAAGCGGGTATGCGCGATTTTGGCGTGAAAGCCAACCTGATCGGTATCATGAGTCGTACATTTGGCACTGACGCATGTCAACAAGAACTGGACGGCATTCTGAGCCAGAAAGATCACATCGTTGCCGTCGACCTTGCGGGTGACGAGCTAGGCCAACCGGGTGATCGCTTTGTGTCTCACTTCAAGCAAGTACGCGATGCTGGCCTTGGGGTAACGGTCCATGCTGGTGAAGCAGCAGGTGCAGAGAGCATGTGGCAAGCAATCAATGAGCTGGGCGCAACTCGTATCGGTCACGGCGTAAAAGCGATTCACGATCCAAAACTGATGGATTACCTAGCAGAAAACCGCATTGGTATTGAATCTTGCCTGACGTCAAACTACCAAACAAGTACGGTAGAAACGCTAGAAAACCACCCTCTCAAGCAGTTCCTAGAGCATGGCGTTCTTGCGTGTTTGAACACTGACGATCCAGCGGTTGAAGGCATCGAACTGCCATACGAATACGAAGTAGCGGCACCAGCCGCTGGCCTGAGCCAAGACCAGATTCGCCAAGCGCAAATCAATGGCCTTGAGATTGCGTTCCTTTCAGAAGCAGAAAAATCGGAACTGAGAGAAAAAGTAAAAGATCGCGCTTAAATCCAGCGAAAACATAAAAAAATGCCAGCATCTGCTGGCATTTTTTATATCTTGAATCTGTATCTCTGATTAAATAACACGAGAGAATTGTTGCTGACGTGCCTTTGCTCGCAGGTACTTATCGAAGCTCATACAAATATTACGGATCAGCAAACGACCTCGCAGCGTCACACGAATTTCATTGTCATCCACTTCCACCAGCTCATCGTTGATGAAGGTCTGAAGTAGCTGTAAGTCTTCTTTAAAGTACTGATCAAACTTCACTTTAAACTCAGACTCAATGGCTTTCTTGTCTAACTTGAAGTTACAAATCAGCTGCTTAATCACTTCACGACGGAGCAAATCATCGGAGTCCAGAGAGACCCCTTTCCATAGAGCGTGACGAAGTTCGTTGACTTGAGCGTAGTATTTCTTCAGCTCTTTCTGGTTTTGCGCGTACGCATCGCCGATCATCGAGATTGCAGAAACACCAAAGCCAACCAAGTCACATTCACCTTGTGTGGTGTAGCCTTGGAAATTGCGATGCAAAATACCTTCGCGCTGGGCAACAGCAAGTTCATCGTCCGGCAAAGCAAAGTGGTCCATACCGATAAATTGGTAGCCAGCACCAGTCAGTGTCGCGATGGTGTCTTGCAGAATCGCCATCTTCTCTTCTGCTTTTGGCAGGTCTTCGTCTTTAATCTTACGCTGCGCTGCAAATAGCTGTGGCATGTGCGCGTAGTTAAACACGGATAGACGGCCCGGCTGCATCTCTAACACTTGTTCTAGAGTCTTGGCAAAAGATTCTTTGGTCTGCTTCGGTAAACCGTAAATCAAATCTAGGTTCGTCGAACGAAAGCCTAACTCTTTTGCGCGCGCAACCATCGCAACGATGAACTCTTCATCTTGCTCACGATTCACCAGTTTTTGCACTTCTTTGTTGAAGTCCTGAACACCGATGCTCAAGCGATTGAAGCCTTCACTACGCAGATGATCCAGCATGGTCAGCTCGATTTCACGCGGGTCAACCTCGATACTGATTTCAGCATCGCTGCTAAAAGTAAACTCTTGGCGTAGCAGGCTCATTACACGCGTGATTTGCTTTTCAGAGAGAAACGTCGGTGTACCACCACCAAAATGCAATTGCGTCACGGTGCGACCAACAAGTAATGCAGCACGTTGACGAATTTCGTGTTCAAGCACGTCGAGGTATTCATCCGCTTTGTGCGAGTGGCGCGTAATGACTTTATTACATCCACAGTAGTAACAAAGCTTGTGACAGAACGGAATGTGTACGTACAGCGATAATGGGCGTTCTGGGTATTGAGTGCATGCCATATCATAATCAGAAATGGTGAACGCTTCATGAAACTCCAGCGCCGTTGGGTACGACGTATAACGAGGCCCGGAATAGTTGTACTTATCCAATACCGCTTGATCCCAGACGATTTGCTGTTTCGATTCAGTGTGTTGATTCGACATGGTGGTACTTTCCGTTAAATGCTAGGGCAACGAAAGCCGTCACCCGATATTCAGAGCCGCTATTTTGCCATACGACGATGACAAGCGTGGCAACGCCGACTGGCTTTTTAAGTATAAAACTAAAGAAGTGCTAGCGTGATCACGATACCCCCATTAGCCATAAGGAGACTATTGGGGGTCGCGCTTAAATCATCTGAATATTGATTTGATTATTCAGTGGCTGGACGTTTTTCTGCAACACTTTGAGCTCCTCAATAATCGCATCAGTGAGGCGGCTTTCCGCTTTATGACGCGTCAAGTTCTGTTGCATACGCTCTTTCTTGGCAAGTTGTTGGCGTTCTTCGCCACGCGCCATATCTTTCACGATGTGGTAAAGCTCAGAAATCGCAGGGTACGTTTTATCGAAATCAACGCGGTCTTCACCTTGTACATAATCCATGATGTTATACACACGGATACTGATTTCAGATAAATCGCACTGGCCTTGAATGCCCGCCTGACACAAGGTATGCACATTCTCAAAAATGTTGGCGTTACGTTTGTCTATCGCCAATTTTTGATGCTTCAGCTGCAATTCCTTTTGCTTTTTCAATTGAAGCAGAAGGTAACCTGCATAAGAAGCGAGTGCGATGATAATCACAACACCAGCAATAGCTAATAAGGTTACATTCATAGCTTAATTATCCTTTATAGTCGTCGAAATTAATGTCGTCGAAATCTGCCAGCAAGTCATCATCGTTGCGCGTGCTTTTCTCAGCAGGTGCAGTGAAGTCTTCCTCTTCTTCAGGTTCCAACAAACCTAGTTGGTCCATTAGTTTCTCAATGCGATCGAGTTTCTCATCGACGAATTTCTGTAGACCTGTGCCCAGGTTTTCACCCGCTTCAATACGGTCTAGCAACACGTTCAATTGCGCGTCATTTTCTAGCATCTCTAGTTCTTGCTCTGCCGACAAACGACGCTCTTGCTTCGTCATTTTCTTCGCAGGTTCAACAATCAGAGGTATTTTCTTTTTGCTGCCTAAGCGCGGGTCGCGATTTTGTGCAGCAGCTTGCTTTTTCTGCTCGTTAACTTCTGAGTTACGGTTACCCGTTTTCAGACCTTTACGCTTTTTAGCACGCTTGCGTAAGCGGCCTTCCACATCAGATTCTGTACGGTTACGAGTTACAACAAACTCAGGCGCACCAGCGGCACCCGGCTTTCTAGATTTTTTACTACGGCTCATTACTGGGGTTTCCTCAGTAAAATTACATCATTACCAATAAATTCGAGTTCGAGCTTATCCCGCTCTGCTAGGAACTGGAACGTGTCACGACTAAAGAACACTACGTGAGTGAGATCGTTCTTATAATGCCATGATTTGAAAGCCTCCACGTCGATGACCATTTTCGTCATCAGGCCTATCCAGCCCCCTGGCTTAACTAAATTCAACCATTGCTTCCACACCAAATCTGGGTGGTAGAGGTGCTCTATCACCTCTGTTGCTGTCATGAAGTCGTACGTTTTTTCTAAAACCGACGTATCAGGGTGGTAATAGAGATCGTACAACGCCATGTTGTGCCCCGCCTCTTCCAGCATCAAGGAGAGCGTTGGGCCAGGACCACAACCAAAGTCGATACCATTTGATTGTGGAGAAATTCGCTCTGTGATCGGGTCAGCAATACGCGACAAAAAGCGTCGGTAACCCAAATCATCGGGGTTGTTCTCATGCAAATCATAGTGAGCTTTTTCGCTTTCCGCATCCAAACGTTGGTCTGGATTTACGAATACCAAGCTGCACTGCTCACATTGAAGATATTCACGACGCTTATCTTCAAAATAATGGTGAGTGCGCTGATTTTGGCATAAAGGACAGGTATGCATGCTGACTTCCTCAAACAGGGATGCGAAACATACCAGAAAGTGAACTCGGATTGGAGTGTTGTTGAGTATTTTTTCAGCAATTTTTGTTAAAAAACTTTGTTTACAACCTATAAAGCTAAATAAGTGCAGTAATCTCAATTCAAGTTACGACTGAGCAAGTCAACGGATATAAAAAAAGCGACAGTCAGACTGTCGCTTTCTAAGTGCCATCAATTGGCGAAACTGTGTTGCACACATTTGGTGCACCAATGATCCCTTTGTTTTTAGAGCTTTCCCTGCCAAAAAGAGTTGTTTTTCATCTTCCTGATGAGTTTTGGCTATCCGTTTACTTCCTGTCTACTGAGCAACTTCCTGTGCCTGATCCGTTTCACTGTCTTAACCGTCAGACGAGATGACCATCCTTATCTGATAGGCTCCCTACCTATCTAAATCCCTTTCTAAATCACCAAGCATCCGAGCTACATCCTTGGAGACCTAAACCGTGGTCTTAAATCCTTACATTCACCCCCTGTGAACGACTTCTACTTTACGCCATCCCGTTATGCTCACAAGTAATGGATTGAAAAAATAATCCGCCTATTTTTCTAAAAAATCAAAATTATCATTTAATCAAAAACTTAAAAACATTAACAAGAAAAAGCCAACATCAAGTATGGCAAATGTCTCACAAACTGCCGAGCCAACTATCGCTTTCGTATCCAAACTCGACTGTGATATCTGTCACGAACAAAAATGCCCTAGTGGATTCACTAGGGCATTTTTGTACAAGTTGCTCGAACGATGTAGGGACATCTACCCAACCAGCTCAAGATGCAGGATCTTGAGCGATTTAGGTATATTAGTGCAGACCGCCAACGTATTTAGACAGCACTTCGATATCTTCGTCTGTCATTTTCTTCGCGATGTCGCGCATCATGGCATTCATATCATTACCACGGTCGCCATCACGGAATTTTTCTAGCTGAGCTTTGATGTAGTCAGCATGCTGACCAGAAATTTTCGGGAAACCTGAAAGCTCAGTACCATTGCCACGAGGACCATGACATGCAATACATGCGGTTAGGCCACGCTCGGCATCACCAGCGGTATAAAGCGTTTTGCCTTTTGCTACTACATCTTCAGGTGTTGAGTTTTCTGAAACTGGTAGCGAAGCGTAGTAAGCAGATAGGTCTGCGATATCTTCATCGCTCAGTGGCATTGCCATACCACTCATTACAGGATCGTAACGACCTTGTTTACCACCACTTGTCATGCCTAGCTTAAGTTCTTTTAACTGCTTCTCAAGATACTTAGCGTGTTGGCCTGCGAGTTTCGGGTACGTTGTTATTGCACTGTTGCCATCTGCTCCGTGACAGGCGACACAGGTTTGTGATTTTGCTTTACCAGCCTCAATATTACCTTGGGCCCATACTGAGCAACTGGCTAAAAGACTCAAAATTAGCGCTAATTTCTTCATGACATTCCATTATAATTATCAAGCTTCCAGTACCACGGAATGTGAACATACCGCGTACACTCATGGTACAATAGGCGACCTTATGCCGAGCACGGTTATTTTACACATTTTCACAAAAAAGTAATCAATCGACTACACAAAGTCGAGATGGAGTTAACAGTGAGCGTAAAAATTCATTACCAAAATACGCATTTCATCACCAGCGCACCCGATATTCGTCACCTGCCGGAAGACGAAGGTGTCGAAATTGCGTTTGCAGGACGCTCAAACGCTGGTAAATCGAGTGCACTTAACCGTCTAACTAATCAAAAAAGCTTAGCCAAGACATCAAAGACACCTGGTCGTACGCAATTAATCAACCTTTTCAAAGTAGAAGAAGGTTGTCACATTGTCGATCTACCTGGATACGGTTTTGCTCAAGTACCGGTAGAGATGAAAAACAAATGGCAGAAATCTTTGGGTGAATACCTACAGAAACGCGAGTGCCTAAAAGGCTTAGTGGTTCTAATGGACATTCGTCATCCAATGAAAGATCTCGACCAACAAATGATTTTCTGGGCCATCGATAGCCACATTCCTGTGCAAGTTTTGCTAACCAAAGCAGATAAACTAAAAAGTGGTGCACGCAAACAAACTCTACTGAAAGTTCGTAAGCAAGTAGAAACTTTCGGTGGTGACGTTTCTGTTGATGTGTTCTCTTCACTGAAAGGATTAGGTGTCGATCAGCTACGTGCAAAACTGGATACCTGGTTTGCACCAGCACTAGCACACCTGATAGAAGAAGACGAACAAGAGATACCAGCGAGCGATGAAGAATAATTAACAATATTTGTTAAATTTCTTCGACACGGCCCTGCCATTTGGTGGGGCTTTTGTTTATCTGAACTAAATAACAGGCAATAAAAATCCCCGCCTTCCTGGCAGGGATAACGGGAGAGAAAAATTGGTAATTATTGTTATGTGACGAAGCATTGCTGAACTGAGATTCGATTTCAATAGGTTAAAAAGCGCTCTTGTTTCCTGTGTATCACCAAACATTCACTCCAAAAACACCCAATAGCGTTACAATTCAGACAGTTAAGCCAAGCAAATCTTCAAAAAGATGTAACTTAGTTTCTTTCAAGAAAAAATAATAGTGTGACTGGCGTAAATTTACAGGATGAATAACGCAATAAATTTGAAGGAAAAATCGAGATTTTGCAGTGACTTAGAAAGGTCAAAAAAGAAGGTTTTTGAAGGCTAACTTTAAGCTGCTGATCCAAAAGAATAATTTTCTTTCGCCCAATAAAAAACGCCCCAGTCAAAAACTGACTGGGGCGGCTGAATCAGCCCAATCCAATAACGTGAAACAAAAGGTCTGAAAGATAGAACATCTTACCTCTGTACCCTACGAGTATTAATGTACAACAATTGGTCAGAATTGCAAAGAATTTTTGTAGTTTTTTTTCATGAAATTTTTATTAAGCAACATCAAAGTTAACTTTGCGCTAGCTTTTTTAATCTCAAAAAAAAGCCAGCGTTTGTGCGCTGGCTCATAATTAATTGGTTATTTTGGTCTAAAAGTGACTAATGAGCTTGATCCCAGTTATCACCGTGACCTGCTTCTGCAACCAACGGTACTTTTAGCTCTGCTGCAGATTCCATCAATTTCTGTACTTTACTTTCAATTTCGGACAATGATGACTCTTCAACTTCAAAGACCAATTCATCGTGTACTTGCATTAATAACTTCACACGACCATTGCCTTCTTCCTGAATCCACTGATCAACCAACAGCATCGCTTTCTTAATGATGTCCGCAGCCGTACCTTGCATTGGTGCGTTGATTGCCGCACGTTCAGCAGCTTTACGACGCATCCCGTTGCGTGATTTGATTTCTGGTAAATGCAAACGTCGACCAAAAATCGTTTCAACATACCCTTTATCTGCTGCCGTGCTGCGTGTGTCTTCCATGTACTGCATCACGCCTGGGTAACGTTCAAAGTATGTATCCATGTACGCTTGAGCCTCACCACGAGGAATGCCTAATTGCTTCGCCAAACCAAACGCACTCATGCCGTAAATAAGACCGAAATTAACCGCTTTCGCACGACGACGTTGCTCACTTGAAACGTCTTCAATAGAAACACCCATGATTTCTGCTGCGGTTGCCGCGTGGATATCTTTGCCATCACGGAATGCATCCAATAACGCTTGGTCACCAGAAAGGTGCGCCATGATGCGAAGTTCGATTTGCGAGTAGTCGACCGCTAAGATTTTATGCCCTGATGGCGCGACAAACGCTTGACGAATACGACGGCCAGCTTCGTTACGAATTGGAATGTTCTGTAAGTTCGGATCAGTAGAAGATAGACGACCCGTTGCAGTCACTGCTTGGTGGTAAGAAGTATGCACGCGCCCCGTTGATGGGTTGATCATCTTCGGCAGTTTGTCGGTGTAAGTTGATTTTAGCTTCGCCAAACCACGGTATTCCAAAATCAGTTTTGGTAGTGGGTAGTCTAGCGCGAGTTCTTGCAGAACTTCTTCATTCGTCGATGGTGTGCCTGATGGCGTTTTCTTCACAACCGGTAAACCCATTTTTTCAAATAGGATGGCTTGTAATTGCTTTGGCGAGTTCATGTTAAACTCTTGCTCTGCAATTTCGTACGCTTTCTTTTCAAGCTCATCAAGGCGAGCGGTAATCTCGACCGACTGCGCACTCAGCTTCATTTCATCGATAAAGACCCCAGTGCGTTCAATGCGCGAAAGAACTGGCACCAACGGCATTTCAATCTCTTCGTAAACTGTCTTCAGGCTTTCATCCTGCTCGATATTAGCAAACAAGCGATTGTGCAGACGAAGGGTCACATCCGCATCTTCTGCCGCGTATGGCGATGCTTGTTCCAGTTTGATTTGGTTAAACGTAAGCTGATTTTTGCCTTTACCTGCAATTTGCTCAAAAGAAATGCAGCTGTGCTGTAGGAAGCGAAGCGCCAAGCTGTCCATATCGTGTTTACCGCCGACACTGTTGTAGATATACGATTCCAACATCGTGTCGTGCTTAATACCTTTTAGCTCAATGTCGTAACGAGCGAGTACAGACGCATCATACTTTAAGTTTTGACCGACTTTTGCTTTCGCTGCATCTTCAAGAATTGGCTTCAGCTGTTCTAGTACCCAATCACGATCAAGCTGTTCAGGCGCATCTAAATAGTCATGTGCAACTGGCACATAAGCCGCAATACCTTCATCGACAGCGAATGACAAACCAACTAGATTCGCTAGCATGTAATCTAGGTTATCGGTCTCCGTATCAAATGCAAACAGCTCAGCCGTTTGAAGTTTATCTAGCCAAGCATTGAAGGTTTCTTTATCCAGAATTGTTTCATATTGGCTGCGATCGATTGTTACCGCAGAAGTTTCCATCTCGGCTTGAGAAGAAGAAGCTTGTGAAGATCCTGCAAGCTCTACGGCCTCCACAGATCCAGAACCGCCTTCAAGTAGTTCATTCAACCAAGATTTAAACGTCAGTTGGCCATACAGCTTCACTAATTCGTCTTTATTTGGTTCCGCTTTCAGCAATGATTCTGGCGTTTCCTCAAGCTCAACATCCAATTTGATGGTCGCGAGCTCATACGAAAGCATGGCATTTTCTTTGTTGTCGATGAGCTTTTTCGCCATGGTTTTAGAACCACGGAAACCAAGCCCTGCAATATCATCGAGGTTTTCATACAACTTCGTCAGACCACCAATACCTTGCAGTAGTGCGGTCGCTGTTTTATCACCGACACCCGGTACACCAGGAATGTTATCTACTTTATCGCCCATCAGTGCTAAGTAGTCGATGATCAACTCAGGTGGAATGCCAAACTTTTCAACCACACCTTCACGATCCATTACGACGTTCGTCATGGTGTTGATCAAGGTAATGTTATCATCCACTAGCTGCGCCATGTCTTTATCACCAGTACTGATCAATACAGGCATGCCCTTTTGTGATGCTTGGTATGCTAACGTACCGATGACGTCATCCGCCTCGACGCCAGGAACACAGATCAGCGGCAAACCCATTGCACGAATAACATTGTGTAATGGTTCAATTTGACAACGCAGGTCATCCGGCATTGGCGGACGATTCGCTTTGTATTCTGCATACATATCATCACGAAAGGTTTTTCCCTTTGCATCGAAAACCACCGCGATGCGCTCAGACGCAAACTGACGCATCATGCTGCGTAACATGTTCACGACGCCGTAAACGGCATTAGTTGGAATTTCACCATTGCTCATGGTGCCCGGGTAGGCGTGAAAAGCGCGATATAGGTAAGAAGAGCCGTCGATAAGGATCAACGGATTTTCAGGAATACTTGCCATAATTGTCTGTATCCAATTCAGTACTTGAGAGATCTGCCTAGGATGCCATGACTGCTGATCTGAATCTATCTTGTTCGCTCGATCTAGGTCGCGTAAATTTTTCCGACTTTATTCACGAAAACACCACCTCCTGTGGATAACTCTGTTTATAGAAATTATCCACTGGTTATCCAATAACAAAAAACACAAGAAAACACCAACACAAACCATTGATTAATAACAACAAATTCGCATAACGGCGAGAAGATCAACGATCCTAAAATGATCATCGCATGTGGAAAAGATATTAATAGTGACGTCAAATAGAAATCGTAGAAAAGAAAAAAGCGACCCGAATGGGGTCGCCTAGCAGAAGTGGTAAAGCAAATTCTGTAAATAGAGCAGCTTAACCAAGAAGCTATAAATTACACTGGAAGCAATGTGAGCAATGTCGTGTCAAAAAGAATTCGTGCAAGTTCTCGGAAAAATGTTTCATCACTTCTCAACTTTCAGTTAATTAACTTCTGTTAATAAGTCACTCAACGTCCTTGTGAACTTTCCTCATTCCCTAAGACAGGTTTAATAATAATGATTCTCATTTCGTAGTCAACAGTTAAATGAGAAAAAATCTCATTTATTTTCACATTGCTTTAATGAAATGCACTCGAGATTCTCGAAGATTTACTTTTTCTTCAAACTTTTCAATTATATAGCCATTTCTTAATAACAAGCGAAGCATAGCCGGAAACTGGTTTCGAGATTTCACTTTTAATGTGTTGTAGCCTTGTTCTGCCACCCAATCCTCTTGAGCTTCCAAAAGCAGTTGTGCCACGCCTTCATTTCGAGCTTCAGGGACAACACCACCTAACCAGCTATAGAAAACACCATCCTCTAATTCGTAACCTATTTTGAAGCCGACAATCGTGCCATTTTTTTCTGCAACGAGGATTAAACTGTTTTTCTCTTCTAAACGTTGAGTCATGGAGTCTACCGTTTCTCCTTTCGAAAACTCGGTAACACGCGCCACAACTTGAAGTGCTTCTTCCAATGTGCCTTCACGAATCAGCATTGTCATTGTTCTCTTCTCCAAAATAAAAATACCCAAGCACCTTGGATTGTTACTGTTGTAATCCGCCTGAGGTTACTTGGGTATATACAGACGAACAACTCTTGTTGGTCTGGTATTTCTCACTGAGCGATAATTACTCTTCTGTCGCTTCCGGAGTACGATTTAGGTGTTGAGCAGTTTGTGCATTCTCTTCTGCCAACCACTCAGCAACGTCTTTCGCAAAGTACGTTAAGATGCCATCTGCACCTGCACGTTTGAAGCACAATAGTGATTCCATCACAATTTCACGCTCTTTGAGCCAGCCATTCATGATCGCCGCTTTATGCATCGCGTACTCGCCAGAGACTTGATAAGCAAATGTCGGTACTTGAAGTTCAGTTTTTACTCGGCGAACTACATCTAAGTATGGCATACCAGGTTTAACCATCACCATGTCCGCACCTTCATTGATGTCTAGCGCCACTTCGTGAATCGCTTCATCAATGTTTGCTGGGTCCATTTGGTAGTTTTTCTTGTTGCCGCCTTTTAGATTTGAAGAAGAGCCAACCGCATCACGGAATGGTCCGTAGTAGTTCGATGCGTACTTAGCCGAGTAAGCCATGATTTGAGTATGAATGTAGCCCGCGTTTTCTAATGCTTCGCGGATCTTACCAATTCGGCCATCCATCATGTCTGAAGGCGCAACTACGTCAGCACCCGCTTCTGCATGAGACAAAGCCTGCTTAACCAATACTTCTGTGGTTTCATCATTCATTACGTAGCCATCTTCATCGATGATGCCGTCTTGGCCATGTGTCGTGAATGGGTCGAGTGCCACGTCTGTGATTACACCAATTTGAGGAATGTGTTCTTTAAGCGCTCGTACTGCTCGCTGAACCAAACCTTCTGGGTTGTAGGCTTCAGTAGCACATAAGCTTTTAGCGTCTTGGTTTACGACAGGGAAAAGCGCGATTGCTGGAACGCCTAGATTTGCAAGGTATTGTGCTTCTTCTAGCATTAAATCAATCGACAAACGCTCTACACCCGGCATGGACTCCACGCTCTCACGACGATCTTTACCCATAAGAATGAACATTGGGTAAATCAGATCATTAACTGAAAGTTGGTTCTCAGCCATCAAACGACGACTAAAATCGTGCTTACGTAAACGACGCATACGGCGTGCAGGGAATGGACCTTGAATTGATACAGACACCATTTTCTCCTTGTCTGGACGGTTATGATGATCAAATCATCTGGTGAACAAAATCATATCACTCTTGATGCATGTTGCGAGTGACAATCTGGAAAAAGGTAATGAAAAAAACTGAAAATGACCCAGCACTCACACTCAAGTATACTTCGAATACGAAACCAACCATGAAGCACAGAGAGTAACGATGATCGATACCCACGCGCACATCTATGCCAGCGAATTTGATAACGACCGCGATGAAGTAGTACAACGCGCCTTAACGCAAGGCATTAATAAAATCCTGTTGCCAAACATCGATCTGGACTCAATTGAGCCCATGCTAAAAACCGAAGCGGCATATCCTGACGTATGCCACTCAATGATGGGGCTGCACCCTTGTTATGTGGACAGCAATGTTGAACAAACGTTGGAGATCATCCGCGGTTGGTTTGAGAAACACAAGTTTATTGCGGTGGGCGAAATTGGTATCGACCTATATTGGGATAAAACCTATCGTGCTGAGCAAGAAATGGCGTTCGTAGCTCAACTTAACTGGGCAAAAGAGATGGATTTACCGGTCGTTATCCACACTCGTGATTCGATTGAAGAAACACTCACTTTGCTGCGACAAGAGCAAGATGGTCGTCTGCGTGGTGTATTCCACTGTTTTGGAGGCAGCTTAGAAGAAGCACAAGCAATCAATGAGCTAGGCTTCCACTTAGGCTTAGGTGGCGTATCAACCTTTAAGAATGGCGGGATGGATAAAGTCATTCCACATTTGGATATGCAGTGGGTCATTTTAGAAACCGACTGTCCATATTTAGCGCCGGTGCCACACCGTGGTAAACGTAATGAACCAGCCTACACTTCTCTCGTTGCACAACGTGTTGCCGACTTGCGTGATGTCGACATCGCAACCATCGATGCCATAACGACTGAGAATGCCAAAAAGCTGTTTAATATTTAGTTCACGAGAATTGAAAAAAGCGACGAAATCAACGTCGCTTTTTTATCACCTAAACTATTGAATGGACGATTCAACCCGTTGAAATAGTAGAACAATCCATACAAAATTATTGATAAACATAATAATTAACTAGCAACTCTACTTACTTCTCATATCGTCACTTTACTTCGTCCGCTTTGCAAAACTGTCGACAACTCGACACATTATTTTTCTATACTGATTTACGCCCATTAATTAGCACAAATGTAAAACAGCATGAATATGGAAGTTGAAGTGTGTACACATGGTGCTTACTTACAACGCGTACCGCGCAGTTTTTTTCAAAAGCTGCTGGGCATCAAGGAAGTATACGTATGCACAAAATGTGGTTACGTCATGAAAGTTAAGTAATTAGCCCAAGAAAAAACCAACCGCAAAAAAAAGCGGCTCAATTGAGCCGCTTTTCACATCTAGATTAGCCTTATTCTTCGGTTTCCGCTTCTACTTCTTCGCTTCGACGAGTATAAAAACGCGCGAAGAACAAACCGACTTCAAACAGTAAACACATCGGAATAGCGAGTAAGGTTTGCGAGATCATGTCTGGTGGCGTTAACACCATACCTACGACAAACGCAGCCACTATAATATAAGGACGTTTCTGTCTTAAATCTTCTGGTGTAGTGGCCCCAGTCCAACACAACAAAATAATCGCAACAGGCACCTCGAATGCGATACCAAACGCCATAAATAGCGCCAGCACAAAGTCGAGATAACTCGAGATATCAGTTGCAAACTCTACTCCACCAAGAGAGATGGCGGTAAAGAAGCCAAACACCAATGGAAATACCACGAAGTAGGCAAATGCCACTCCACAGTAGAACAATAGCGAACTAGAGAACAGCAGTGGCATGATCAATCGACGTTCATGCTTGTACAAACCTGGCGCTACAAATGCCCACACTTGATACAAGATAAACGGCACCGCAATAAATACCGAAGCAATTAACGTCAGCTTAAGTGGCGTAAAAAAAGGTGACGCTACATCCGTAGCAATCATGGTCGCGCCTTCAGGTAGACGTTCTACTAAAGGTGCGGAAACAAACTCGTAAATGTGGTTAGAGAAATAAATTAGTCCGACAAACACGACCAACACTGCGAGGATTGAGCGCAGTAGTCGGTTGCGAAGCTCCAACAAATGACTAATTAAAGGTTGTGTCTGCTCGACGGTAGACATGGCAAACCTCTTATTAAAAACCAGATCAAAAAGGAGCTACCAATCACTAGTAGCTCCTCCTAATGAGACTATTCGGCTTTCTTATCTGCCGCTGTAACCTTGCTCTCTTGCGCTTTCTCTACCTTTTCTGCTGCTGGCTCTGTTTTTACAGGCTCAGCCTCTGAATCGGTGTTCTTTGCGTAAGGACGATTTACAGATTGCGCTGCCTTCTTCAACTCTTCAACTGAAGATTTCAACTCAGGGGACAAATCATCCATCCCCATTTGTTCTGCTTTGCGCAAGTTTTCTTGCAGCTCTTGGACTTTCAGCTCGTGTGACAATTCGTCTTTGACGCTATTTGCCATACTCTTAGCGGCACCGATAAAGCGAGACACGCTGCGAATAGCATGAGGCAAACGCTCCGGCCCAAGAACGACCAGACCAACAACAGATATTAATACCAGTTCCCAAAAACCGATATCAAACACGTTTTACGCCTGCTCTTTGTCTTTTTTCGTTTCAGGAGCAGCTTCTTTTTTCTGCTGCTCTTCTAGACTTTTTGGTTCGAAGTCTGCGTCTTTGTCATTTTTCGCAGGTTCATCTTCGCTCATCGCTTTTTTGAAGCCCTTAACGGCACCACCCAGATCGCCACCGATACCGCGTAGTTTCTTTGTTCCGAATAGCAATACAACAATTACAGCAATGATTAGAAGTTGCCAAACACTGATACCACCCATTCTCTTTACCTCGGGTCTTTAAACAAACAAAAATATTTCAAGAGTTTAACGTCTATTGACGATAAGCTCGCCAACTAAGCAGCCAAAATGTGACACCTGCGATACCGCAGGCCAACGAAAGCTGCTCAAAAGCATCGTTCACCAATATTGCCGAGCATACGACTAAAGTCGCGCCAACGCCAAACAAAAACTTTCCTGTCGCCTGCTGGCGCTTGCTCTGGCGATACCCTTGATAAAGCTGATCCATACGTTGATTCATCGCTTTACCTTGTTTCAGGCTATCGTAAAGTAGCTCTGGCAGTTCAGGTAATTTCTCTGCCCAAAATGGTGCGCGGTCTTTAATCGCATTCACTAGAGCTTGCGGCCCAACTTGATTCATCATCCATTCTTCCAGGAATGGTTTTGCGGTCTCCCACAAATCAAGTTGAGGATATAGCTGCCTACCAAGCCCTTCCACGTACAACAGCGTTTTTTGCAACAGTACAAGTTGTGGCTGAACCTCCATATTGAATCGACGTGCCGTGTTGAACAAATTCAACAACACATGACCAAAGGAGATTTCGCACAATGGCTTAGCAAAAATAGGCTCACACACAATGCGAATCGCGAACTCAAACTCATCGACATTGGTATCCGCAGGCACCCACCCTGAATCCACATGTAACTCAGCCACTCGGCGGTAGTCACGATTGAAAAACGCCAGGAAGTTTTCCGCCAGATAACGCTTGTCTTCGCTATTAAGTGTACCAACGATTCCGCAATCTAGCCCTATCCACATTGGGTTCTCTGGATGTTCGGGTTTGACGAACACATTACCCGGATGCATATCGGCATGGAAAAAGCTGTCTCGGAACACCTGAGTGAAGAACACACTCACACCGCGTTCCGCGAGCAATTTCATATTGGTGCCATTTGCTTTCAAGCCTTCAATATCAGAGACTTGAATGCCATATATTCGCTCAGAAACCATGACAGTTTCATTACTGAAGTCGGGAAAAACTTCAGGAACATACAATTCTTCGCTGCCCTCAAAGTTGCGGCGCAACTGAATGGCATTCGCCGCCTCACGTCGCAAGTCGAGTTCATCAAGCAGGGTTTTCTCGTACTCACGCACGACTTCAACTGGTTTTAAACGACGTGCTTCAGGCATCGCTCCGGCGACTATACGCGCCATTCGGTGCATCAGTTTTAGATCTGAATCAATGACTGGGCGAATATCTGGGCGGATAACCTTTAATACCACTTCTTGGTTAGTGTCTTTTATGCGCGCAGTATGTACCTGAGCAATCGACGCAGACGCCAGTGGTTTGATATCAAACTCGGTAAACCATTTTTCTAACGGACCACCTAATGCTTGCTCCATCTGCTTTTTTGCCAACTCGCCATCAAAAGGCGCGACTTGGTCTTGAAGTAAAGCTAGGGGATCAGCGATATGCGGAGGAAATAAGTCACGGCGCGTCGACATCATCTGACCGAACTTAATCCAAACCGGCCCCAGCTCTTGCAGTGCTAAACGCAGACGTTCACCGAGTGGTTTTTCTGGGTGCTTGTTCTTAATCCAAAACAAGCTTTTGCGCAGTAAAAGCGGCGCTTTGGTCAGTTGGTGATCGGGAAGCAGCTCATCTAAGCCGTATTCCAGTTGTACTTTGGCGATGTGGTATAAGCGCTTTAGTTCTGCTGGCGTCATGGTTTCTCCAATGCAGGCTTATCTGCATCCAGCTTATTCAGCAAAGCCGTTAAACGAGCTTCAATGCGAGAAGCCTGGCTGCGAACCTCATCAACTTGGTCGCAGAAATAGGCCACTTCTAACGGAGCGGGAGCCAGTTTCCATTCTTCAGTCACTACTTGCGCAAGATGACGTTGGTGTTTTTCTGCTTGAGACGCAAGAAAGTTGCCGATGTTTTTTGAACCTTGCACAAAGGTATGTGCGGCGACATCGCCAGTCACGCGAGACAACCACTCTTCAACATCTGGTTTGCAATCCACCATCAACTGAGAGAATTTCTGCGCCAATTGAATATCGCCTTCGAGTTCAAGTTTATCTTGTTTAATAAGACGAGTGATGTTGGCCTGATCGCGCAGCTCTGGTAACACACTCAAGTTGAGCGATAGATAGCAGTTAGGCTGCCCTTCGTAATGACCAAGCACATCAATTTGCTGACTAAAAACGAATGTCAGTGTTTTATTGATCTCTTTCAGGTGAACTTGAATAACTTGACCTTTTAGACGCGCTAAACGACGGCCCAATGCAGGGTCGTCTTTGATCAGTGTATTCAGTGACGTTTCAATCACAGCGGTGATAAGTGGTTCAAATGGCATGCCGTTAACCCTTAGAATTTATAACCGCGATGCAAAGCCACAATACCACCAGTTAAGTTGTAGTATTTGGTGTTTTCAAAACCTGCGTCTTGCATCATGCCTTCCAGCGTTTCTTGGTCTGGATGCATACGGATTGACTCCGCTAGGTAGCGGTAACTCTCTGAGTCATTCGCAACTAGCTCACCGATTCTCGGCAACAAGTGGAATGAATATGCGTCGTATACTTTAGATAACGGCTCTAGCACTGGTTTTGAAAATTCCAACACCAATAGACGGCCGCCAGGCTTCAGTACGCGGAACATTGAACGAAGCGCTTTGTCTTTGTCTGTCACATTACGCAAACAAAAACTGATGGTGATAACATCAAAATAATCATCAGGGAACGGCAGTTCTTCTGCGTTGGCTTGAACATAATGCACGTTACCCACAATACCGTTGTCACGCAGTTTATCGCGACCAACGTTAAGCATTGAGTTATTGATATCGGCAAGGATGACATGGCCTTCATCGCCAACAATGCGCGAGAATTTCGCCGTCAAATCACCCGTACCACCACCTAGGTCAAGAATACGTTGGCCAGGGCGAGCACCACTACAATCGATAGTGAAGCGCTTCCAAAGGCGGTGAATACCACCAGACATCAGGTCATTCATGATGTCGTATTTTGTTGCCACGGAGTGGAATACTTCGGCAACCTTAGTCACTTTTTCGTCTTTTGCCACTGTAGAGAAACCAAAGTGAGTGGTTTCATTCTCTAACGCTGTATTGGATTGCAAACTTGTGTCCGTCATTCTAATTCCTCTTAGGCAGCGCTTTCCTCTACGGGGCGTTTGTTGACAAATAAAATCGCCCACTGCACTGCGGGCGATTAGTTTACTTTATCCTCAGCCGGATGTCTTTCTACTAACGGGTCATTTTCTGAAAATGCATCACTCTGCGCTAACTGCGCGAGGTCGGAAGAAATCGGTCGTTTAATTTCAACTCCCAAGTGTTTAAAGCTTTCGGCTTGGCGAATCACATTTCCGCGCCCTGTGGCAAGCTTGTTCATCGCACCTTGATAGCTTTGATTCGCCTTATCCAGCGCACCGCCGAGCCCCTCCATGTCGTCTACAAACAATCGTAATTTGTCGTAGAGTTTTGTCGCACGCTGCGCAATCATTTTGGCGTTTTCATTTTGGCGTTCATTGCGCCATAGATTATCAATGGTGCGCAATGCCACCAGCAACGTTGTTGGGCTCACCAAAATGATGTTTTGCTCCATCGCGTCTTTAATCAAGCTCGGATCGGCTTGAATCGCGACTTGGAACGCCGGCTCAACCGGGATAAACATCAGAACATAGTCCAAACTCTGAATACCTTTGAGTTTGTGGTAGTCCTTCATGCTTAACCCTTTGATATGTGCACGTAGAGCAGCTAAGTGCGCATTCAAAGCCTGATCGCGCTCAGCATCAGTTTCGGCGTTGAAGTAGCGCTCATAGGCAACCAGCGCCATTTTAGAATCCACAACCACTTGTTTGTTTTGTGGGAGATGCACAATGACATCAGGTTGGTAACGCTTACCTGCTTCATTTTGTAAGTTCACCTGAGTCTGATATTCGTGCCCTTCACGCAAGCCAGATTCGGCAAGTACCCTAGCGAGCACCACTTCGCCCCAGTTACCTTGCTGTTTGTTGTCCCCTTTCAACGCTTGGGTCAAATTAACCGCTTCGCGCGTCATTTGCTCGTTCAAACGTTGCAGGTTTTTCAGCTCATGCACTAAGGTATGGCGCTCTTTAGCTTCTTGACTAAAGCTGTCATTAACGTGCTTTTTGAACCCTTCTAACTGTTCTCTAAGCGGTGACAACAAGCCTTCTAAACTCTGACGGTTTTGCAAATCGACCTTCGCGGTTTTTTCTTCAAACAGTTGATTGGCCAAGTGCTCAAATTGTTGTTTCAAGCGTGCTTCCGCTTGTTCTAAAATTTGCAGTTTTTCGGCATTAGCTTGGTTAATTTGCTCATGGCGAGCTTGCTGTTCACGCAGCTGCGTTTCTAGACGTGATTTGTGTTCACGCATTTGGCCAAGCTCATCAAAGTATTGCTGGCGCTCTTGCTTTACAGCCTCGAAGTAACGTAGTTTTTCCATTGCTGCCATCAGCTTTCCATGTGTTTGGCGTACTTCAAACGCGGCTTTATCGCGCTCATCATCTAATTCATCCAACTCTTGCTGAGCATCGGCAAGGCTTTGCTTGACCTGTTCAAGTTGCTGTTGATGAAGCTGTTTTTCTGAAAAAAGTTGTTGCTCGAGAAGCTGAGTTTGGGTGATAAAACGCTGTTTCACCCACCAACCGGCAGCGACACCACTAAGCGTGGCAGCACAAAGAGAAGAGAGAATGAGAGATTGGTACTCAAGAATCCATTGCATAATAGCGAGTTAGCCTGTGTTTTGTATCTATAACAATGGTATTTAGACACTGGATAAATGTCCAGTTTGTTGGATGAAAAATCCTCGCATACACTAGGCCTTCCTATAATATTCTTTCTTCCGCTCAAATTATCCAAACCGAGCGGCACATCATCACGCAGAGGCATCATGAACGAGCGTCGCGCCCTAGGATTTGGGCTCTCAGCAGTATTACTTTGGTCTACCGTTGCAACCGCATTTAAACTCACGCTGGCAGAATTTACGCCGATTCAAATGCTATGCATTGCCAGCATCGTCTCTGCGATTGCACTAACAGTAATCTGTGATGTGCAATGTAAACTGGGCCAGTTAAGCGCTACATTTTTCTCAAACCCTTGGTATTACCTACTGCTTGGGTTGATTAACCCTTTGGCGTATTACGTTATTCTGTTCAAAGCATATGACTTGCTGCCCGCATCTCAGGCTCAAGCGATCAACTACAGCTGGGCCATCACCTTAACGCTAATGGCCGCTGTTTTCTTAGGACAAAAGATCCGTGGTAAGGACTGGCTGGCTTGCGGTTTTAGTTATGTCGGCGTGATAGTGATTGCCACACAAGGCAATCTTTTAGGCATGGAATTTGAGAGCCCGTTGGGTGTTGGTCTTGCGCTGCTATCAACACTGCTGTGGGCCGGTTACTGGATTTTAAATACCAAAAATAAGGCGGACCCTGTGGTTGGCGTTCTGCTCGGCTTTTTGGTCGCTATTCCATTCGCCATTGGTTTAAGTCTTTATGAAGGTGCGAGCTGGCAGGCAATCTCAATTAAAGGCTGGGCAGCGGTGACGTATGTCGGACTGTTTGAAATGGGGATCACTTTCGTTTTGTGGCTGAGCGCACTCAAATCAACGCAAAACACCGCGCGTATCAGTAATCTGATCTTTGCTTCTCCATTTATCTCACTCATGTTGTTAGCTACCATCATCGGCGAAGAAATTCATCCTTCAACCTTGATTGGCCTGGTATTGATCATCAGTGGCTTAGTCATTCAGCAAGTCTCATGGGGCAAGAAAACCAAAGCGGTAAACGCTTCTTAATCACCTATCAAAAGCCCTAAAAAACGATGCAATAAGTTGGATAAAAAAGAGATATAGATAACATTTTAATGATAGAAAGCACTTTACGCTGCTAGGATTTAGCTACGCGTTGGATACGATACTCACAAAGCCCAATAGCTTACGCTAGATTCCAATATAATTACCTTTGGGCGATTTAGGACTCGTTATTAATTATGTTTCGCTTCGCTATTCCTTCGCCTTTGATGGCAGACTGGCAACACGTTCTGCGACAATGCTGTGATGTAACTCAAGCTCAGGGACAGCTTTATACTCTGAGCGATACTCAGCAGTGGCTATCGACTGAGGTGTCCACCTCAACCCAAAATCATCGTGCTATCATCGATGTGATAACGCAAGTTGTCGATCACTTTACGCCGACAGATTTTACAGTTAGCCATACCCCCTTTGAAGAGCAAACCTTGAGCATTGGACCGATTTGGCTACCTAATGGCGAATTGCTTGCCGTACTGACACTGACTCACCCTAATGATCAATCAACGGTTGTTTCGGCATGGCTAAGCGCAATCGCGGGGCGGATCAGCTTTGATATCAACTTGCACTGGCAGCAAGAACAAACGCGACATCAAAGCGCGGAAATAAAGCCAACACCAACACTACAAGAGTTTATCGACTGCCTTGAAGACCACGTATGGATAAAAGGCATGGATGGTCTTTATTCGATGACCAACCGAAGCGTAGAAAATGCGTGGCAAAAAACCAACAGTGAAATCATTGGCAAAGACGATTTTGCCCTGTTTAGCCATGAACGTGCGGAAAAATTCATTGATGCCGATAAATTGGTGGTAGCCACTGGCACGCAAAATATTGTTGAAGAATGCCGTCAAATTGATGAAAACAATAACCCCACTTGGCTAGAAACCATTAAGTCTCCTGTCCGTGATCATGCGGGAAACTTAATCGGCATTCTGGGGATGACACGTAACATCACCCGCCGAAAAATGGTAGAAACGCAGCTCTCCTTAGCGTCCCAAATTTTCAACAATTCGCAAGAAGGCATGGTCATTACAGACCGCAATGCCAACATCATTGATGTAAACACGGCTTTTACCCAAATTACAGGCTACCGCTCTGAAGAGGTGATAGGAAAAAACCCACGAATTCTGCGCTCAGGCCATCATGATCAAGGTTTCTATCAACAGTTGTGGCATCAACTCGAAAACAAAGGCCAATGGAAAGGCGAATTCATCAACAGAAAGAAAGATGGCAGCATTTATCCGCAATTAGCGACCATTAGCGCCGTAATGGACGATAAAAACCACCTTATTAACTACATTTGTGTGTTTGAAGATATCTCTGTGCGTAAGGCACACGAAGAAAAGCTGCAGCGCATGGCTTTTTACGATCCATTAACCAATCTACCTAATCGCACCCATTTACTTAGCTTACTCGAGCAACACATCGAAACCGGACACAAAAACCAGCAGACGTTTGCCACCCTATTCTTAGATATCGACCATTTCAAACACATCAACGATAGCATGGGCCACTTCTGTGGTGACCAATTGCTGTCTAAGTTAGCGATTCGTTTGCAAGATGTGCTTCACCTCAATGCGCATGTGGCTCGCATTGGCGGCGATGAATTTGTGATTATTTTGCCAGACATCCATAGTGATGTTGCCTTATTGGAAACCGTCGGCGATATTCTAAGCGTATTCCAGCAACCATTCGACTTGGCAAATCACGACTCACTTCGTGTCTCGACCAGTATTGGTATTGCCTTGTACCCAAGAGACGGTCAAGACAGTGAAACCTTACTGAAAAACGCAGACACCGCGATGTACTTAGCGAAGAAAAATGGACGCAACGGCTACGCGTTTTACTCACCGGATTTGACCGATAAATCCGTATCCCATGTACGCATTCAATCCGCTTTGCATCAAGCAATAGAAAAACAACAACTCCGGTTAGAATTCCAACCGCAATACAACTTGGAACAAAATTCGATTGTCGGCGTGGAAGCTTTATTACGCTGGCAGCATCCAGAGTTTGGCCTTGTACCACCAGCAGACTTTATTCCAATTGCAGAAAAAACAGGGCTGATTCAAAGCATTGGTGAGTGGGTGTTACAACAAGCTTGTTTGCAAGGTAATGCTTGGCTGGACCAAGGCATCGAGTTTGGCAAAATCGCCGTCAATGTTTCTGCGTTGCAGCTTCAGCAGTCAAATTTCATTCAGCGATTAAGTACTATCCTCGATAACACCGGATACCCTGCCCAACGGTTAGATTTGGAGATCACAGAGAGCTTTTTACTGATCGACCCTCAACAAGCCATTGCATCGTTAAATCAATTACGAGAACTGGGTATTGAGATTTCTCTGGATGACTTTGGAACTGGCTATTCGTCTTTGTCTTACTTGAAAGGTTTGCCAATCAACAAACTGAAAATTGACCGCTCATTTGTCAGTGATGTCCCAAGTAATAGTGACAGCAACGCGATTGTGAATGCCATTATTGCCATGGGAAAAACGCTGTCGTTGAAAGTCGTCGCGGAAGGGATAGAAACTCGGAAACAAGCCGATTATTTATTCGAAAAAGGCTGTATTTATGGTCAGGGATATTTATTTAGTCAGCCAGTGAGCGCTGGAAAACTGTTTCGTTGAACCAGCTTGACCCTCAAGTCACTCTCGCGGTGCCACGTCCGCGGAGGTGATTTGCTTTGCTTGATTTTGGGTTGATTGGCATAGCTCTAGGCGATCAACCAAAATATTGATACAAACCAGTAACGGCACGCCGATCAATAGTCCCATTCCGCCCCAAAGCCAGCCCCAAAAAACAAGCCAAACAAAAATCACTAATGGGTTTAAGTTAAACCTTTTCCCCAATAGTGTTGGTGTAACAAACTGACTTTCAATCAAATTGAGCAGTAAATAGATAGACACCACCGTCAGCATAAAACTGACCGACTCCAACTGAAGATAAGCAACAAAGCCAAAGCTCACCATGGATATGACAGGGCCGAGGTACGGCGCAAAATTCATCACGCCTGCAAATGCGCCCCATAGAAATGGATCTTCAAGGCCTAGAACAAAAAACACGGCCCCAACACTCAACCCCAGCCCCGCATTCACTAAAGTGATGGTGCCAATGTATCGAGACAGGTCTTTCTGTAGCGCTTTGACCAACTCAATCGCTTGGCGCTGTTTGGCGAACCCATGTAAGTAAGACACTGACTTTCGAAATAAGCTTCGTCCATGATTGAGCATAAAGTAAACCATAAACAGCACGATCATCGCTTGTGTCAAAATCGTCGGCGTAGTGGTCGCGAGCGTTTTTACCAAAGAAAATACGGTGTTGTTCCCGACCTCATCCATACTCATATCGTTGGCGATATTCAATGGAGTATTAAGGTGATCAGCCGAAGCTTTAGTAACTTCGCTTACTTCTTGCGACACATTTTTCACGATACTGGGCAGCTCAGACCACCATTGCTTGGCGGGCTCCGACATGGCGGCAAGACCAATAATTGAGGCGCCAACGAGGAATGACAGCGTCAACACGACGGTAATAGCACGTGGTAAACCTTTGTCTTCAAGATAATTAATGAAAGGGCTGCACAGCAGAGAAATAAAGGTGCTAAGCACAATAGGTAACAATATTGGCTTGGCAAAATACAGCCCTGGGACGAGTAACAGGACGAGAAGCGTTGCACCAATCGCAGTGTTGGCAGGAATGTTCAATTTCGCTGTCATAATAAGCTCAGAATCGGTAAGAAAATTTTGCGGTGAAATCCGCTATTAGAGTGGTTCGCCCTCTGTCGTCGCAGCGTTGCTTACTTGTGTTGCTGCATTTCCATTTTGCTCCGCATCTGACTCATCCAGAGAAGCTGCCGCGACCGGCTTTGTGAGCGAATCGGTAATATCAGACACGCTGCTAACCAATAGCCCCATTGACGAAATAGAAGAAGTCAGTCGAGACAATCGACCTGCTTTTGCTGCGGTAACGGCAACGACAGCACTAATGCCTAATGTCGTCCAAGGGTTTTCTCTCACAAACTTCTTGGTGGTAAACGTGAACATTTCCATCGACAAACAGCATTGCTCTAGAGACGCTTTACCTTCCATCCGCTTGATCCGCATGGCTCGATTGAGCTTTTGTAGCGAGCGCATCCCACCCCTCCTGTAATTGTTCTGTCGTATTTTTGAATCCAAGAAATCCAACTAAACGCTTCTGCCACCAGGCTAAAGCAAATAATGCCAAGCCTAATGATGTGATAAATACACCCACGGCAACATACACGTTGGCAGTTAACTGATAAGCCACCACCCCAGAGGCAAGGCACAAACTGAATACGAACAATACCGACAATAGAGTAAAAACAACGGTACACAGCAAAATCTGACGCACTGCGGACACGTTAACTTTCATCTCCAAGAGGAACAAATCCAACGTTGAACCTGACCATGCTTTTAGCGATTTCGTCAGTTGGTCCAATTGCGCAAGAATGCTGCTCAAACCATTAATGGTTTGTTGGATATCCTGTTCTTCTGCCCCATCAGGGGCTCGGCCGCTGTCTGAAGCCGCCGAGCCTGATTGCTGATTGGTAACTTGCCCTGAGTTATTCATGTGAAGCCTCGCCTTTCTGTTGTGTGGCTTAATCCTTGGTGACCACTATTATTTGATCAGCTTCGAAACCGCCCAACCAGCAAGGAAGGCACAGCCTATGCTCAGCAATGGGCGCTCCTTGATTACATTTTCTGCCGACTTAGTCGCCTGCTGAACTTGCTGTGCACCGACATCCAGCTTCTCTTTGGCTTGATCTTTCATCGCGCCAACGGCTTCCGTCGTGGCTTGTTCCGCTAAGTGATATGCTTCTTCTAACTGCTCTTGAGGTTTTACTGTGCTTTCTTTTGTAGTAGCCATAACTAGCCTCCATTAATGAGTTGAATAGTGAATCAAGTGAAACAATGTTTGACCTCACTTACTCCCTACAAAGCCATATCCATGCCAGAATTTTAAGTTGTTGTTTTTTATTGATTTTATTTTTATTTCGATAAAAAGCCGTATCTGTACGTGTAATTCTTTCCAGGCTTTCCCCGCCATTCTTGTAATTTTTTCTTAGCGCCTTACCGACTGTTAGCAATTTATTGCAAAACAAGACATTAAGTCACTGATTAATAAGACTTAAAACTCATTGGCATACAACCTGCATTTGAAGATGAACATCGTGTTTGTATTCCATACGCTCAAACACCCCTATCACCAGTAAATAAGGAGTGGCATATGAAAAATGAAAACATCGCCTCAATCATTGAGCTTATCGAAAGCGGAAATGAAATTTACAACAAGGCCATCGAGAACATCGACAACACTTCTTTGAATAATGTGTTGGTAGAACTGCTCAGAGTACGTGAGCGTGCAGTCATTGAGCTCACTCCCTACTCTCTAGCAAGTAACAATGAAGAATCTGCCGACGACACTCCGGTTTCCTACACCATCAAGGCGCGTGAGGTTTACAGCGACGTGATGAAGGAAGTGTCCTCTGACAAAGAGTCAATGTATTTAGAACAGCTTGAAGGTGTCGAAAGCAAGGTACTCAAAGAGATTGAGAATTTGATTACTTCCCACCCAGAGCAGGCGGATAACTCGGTTCTGCTGAAAGTTCGTAGCGATATAAAAAGCTGCAAAGAAAAACTCAGCAGCATCAGCCTTATTAGCTAAAACCTGGTGGTCGCCTTTGCAATAAAGCTCGGTATTGATCAAAGAAATGGCCAACTTGCTTTGGCCATTTCTGACAAGCCCACAGGCTCATTAACATAACCATCACGAGAAATGTCCCACGACAATAGTCATAAATAAAGAGGTCACTATGACATTGGATAACAATCGAGTAAGGGAGCTACTCGTAAAAATGACACACCATCGCCAAACGTGTTTGCCTCTCGTTAACCCGCAATCACATATGACACTCGCAAGAGCGGCATATCGATTCGTGAAAATAGAAAAAGTGATGATCAAAAAGATGGCGAAGCTGTTCTTCGATCAAGATGGTGAACAATTCATTGCAGAAAACGCCACCGAATACGGCGTTGCCGAGTTAGGCAATTACAAAGAAATGCATTTTATGAATAAATTACTGTTAGATGATTTAAAAGCCCTGCTTAGAGCCATTGACGACACCAACTTAACCGCACTTGTTTCTTATTGGTTAGCTGCTTTACAAGTTGAAAACGATGAAATTGAAAAGCACTTACCTCAGGGTGAGTAATTGTACTCGCCCTTCTTTCACTTTGTTTAAACCACATCCCCAATCAACCTAGTAAAAGGTGCAGGTAGAAAAAAAGCCGCTGCATCTACTACGCAGCGACCTTGAGAGCCTTTTTACGACGCACACCAAATCATCAAACAACACAGAAAAAGCGCCATGTAGAATACGAAGCAAATGGCGCGTTATCCGCGGATTACAGTGTTAAAGCGAAGCTGATTTACGTCTCTGGCTTGGAACAAATACGTTCAATGACTTTGGACGCAGCTTGATTGCTAGTTGCTCATCAGAATACAGTTCACCATCAATCACATACTCAATCGGTTTATTCGCAGAAATAGTGACGCTCTGAGCCGTCGCGTATTGAAAATGTGTCGATTCTTCCTGTGCGCCTACGCTCGTTAATGTCAGATCCGACAAGGCGATAAGACGTCCGCCTAAAGACTCGGTGTTATCTAAATATGTGATATGCAGCTTGCCATCATCAGGCTGCGGCGCATCACCACCTTGGGCAAGCAACGTACTAAATGGAGCGATATTCGCAACGACAAAACTATGGACTTCAAGCGTTTGTGTATTATTGTCGTGGTTTCCATCTTCAGTTGGAGCGTCTAACGAAACGGTTAAAGCTTGCGTTTCTTCCGCCACTACAGCATTAAAAAAGCCGGTGAGGTAAGCGAGTTGTCCAAAAACATTTTTCTCTTCTCGCTGAGCGTGCTCGATCATCTTCTGTTCTAGCCCAATACCTAAGACCAACAAAATAAGCCGCTGATTACATTCCGCAGTATCAATACGTTGGCAGTGTCCGCCAAGCAACGCTTCACACGCTTTTTCGACCGGTGAGAATTTTGCGCCAACGCCATAGAGCACATGACATAACGCATTGGCAGTTCCGAGCGGAACAATACCGAGTTTTAGGTCGGTATCCACCAATTGGCTCGCCACCTCTGTTACTGTGCCATCGCCACCAGCTACGATGATTTGCTTAGCTCCACTTTCTTTTGCCTGTTGTGTTAGCTGCTCGGCGCTGAGGTTTGTGGTGGTTTGATGAATACTCAAGCGATATTTTTTGGTTAGTTCACGAATCAAGTGCTGTTCGTTTTCCTCCCATTTTCCGCCACCTGCAACAGGGTTAACCACCATCCAAGTGGATTGATCCAGCCCTAGCACGCCTTTTTCACTGATCGCTCGTAACGTTCTAATCTGTAATTTATTCAATCTCGCGGTACTGCGTACGTCATTGATTTTTTTCATCACGGATTCAACCGTCAGTGACGGGTCTTTGCTCAGTAAATACGCCGCCACAACAAACACTGAACGACCACGCCCTAACGCACAATGCACAACCACGGCCCGCGAGCACGAGATTTGAGTATCAATCCAGTTAATCGCATGGCGAAGACGCTCTAGCGTTGGGGCTTTGTGGTCGAGTACCGGAATCGAAAGGTAATGAAACTGCTTGTCGGTCATCGCGCTTTCAAGGCCTGCAAATTCTGCGGTGACATCGACAATACAAGAGATCTCATTGGATTCGAGAAAATCTAAGTCACTCTGAAACAAACGGCGAGATAGGTATAAATTGTCACTGACTTTTTGGATTGGAGGCACTGTATCACGCCGTCTTTCCCAGGCGTTATACGCTCTAGCCCCCAATAGAAATGGGATGAATGCCCAGCGAATCCACCTGACAATCTTGCCATCTTGGTTTTTTCTAAAAATAGAGGGAATGTCGAATACGTAGGCTACGCTGACCAACGCTAAAGAAAGCGATATCCACAAGAACAGCAGACTAACGATAATTTGAGGCGTATAGATAGCGGCCAATAAACTGATCAGAGCGCCAAGAATATAATATTTGATGATAAACATTCGCTCTCCTTGCCTTCAGCGAGTGCACTTTTTAGTGGAAGTTAGAATACGCGGGGGATTGAGCTTGGATACATGAACTTGAGTAAACGCCTTGATTGAGTGCCTTCCCGTGCCGAAATGGCACGAAAAGGTCCAACACTCTACCTAGCTTACCATCTCTTCAACATAACCATCCGCTAGTTTCATTTTCTGCTTATCGGTCATTACCTTACCGGCTAACTGGAAGAAACGCTGCTCTTCTTCCTCAAGATGGTGCAACACTTTGTGACGCAAGGTTTTCATTAGGTTGAGCCACGCTGGCGAGCTCATATCGGTTGCATCAAGCTGTGCAATCACTTTATCAATTTCATGATGCTCTGCGATGCCATGGCGAGTGAGATCAATGGTCTTATCGCTATCTATTAAAGGCGCGTAGAAAAACCGCTCTTCTGCCGCTGCGTGCTGTTCGAGTTCCTCTTTAAGGTTGTGATAAAACTCTTCACGAGCGGGGGAATCTCCAGACGTTTCCATCAGAGCATCGAGTAAAAGGCGTTGCTTTTCATGACTCTCTTTCAGTACATCAAATATGTTTTTCATCTTTGACTCCTTATCTGATTGTAAACAATTGGGACAAAAGGAAGGGCGGTGATTGACCGCCCCTCTCTTACATAGCTATGCGTAAAAAACCTAACCTGATTCGGCTAACAGTCTTGGTCTTCAGCGTTTAGATTTTCTTTAATGTTTTCACATTCATCTTCAATCGCATTTTGGGTTTCTTCGGCGGCTTCATCTATCTTTTTGCCGGCCTGTTCCATTGGCCCTTCTTCACTACAAGCTGCCAACGCAAACACCAAACCGAATACTGCGGCGATACGGTAAACAAATGACGTAAGTCGCATGGAATCTCCTATCTATTTACGTTTTTTCTTCCCAGCAGAACAATCACTATTGATACAATTAATGACAATAGGAATAGGTAAAATATCACTTGCGCGATAGAGGCAGCAGCTCCTGCAATACCGGTAAAGCCTAATAGTGCAGAAATTAGTGCCAGTGCCAGAAAAATAAACATCCAACGAACCATAGTGTTACCTCCTAATAAAAGTGGGTTAAATCACTCAGCTCGCTATTATTGAACCACTTCTAGCTTATCAATCACCTTATTTACGTCATTGGTGTTATTTGCAATTGAAATTGCAAGATCATGCTCCGCATCTGAATTAACTTTACCTGCCAACGTTACCGTTTTGCGTTCTGTCGTTACATCAATATCCGTACCACTCACATTGGTATCCATTAGTAGGCGCGTTTTAACTATAGTCGTGATTTTAGAATCGGTCAGTGTAGCTAAAGCTTCTGAATCAGTTTCTTTCTTGCCTTCATTCACTACTGACAATTCGTTGTTTACTTTTTTCACACCATCAAGACCAGTAACAAGCTCTTCGGCAAGTGATTTTTCAAGATCATTGTTTACCGAACCAGAAAGGGTAACGACCTGATTCTCAACATCGGTATTGATATCAAAAGAGTTGAGATTGCTGTTTAGCAGTAGCGTGGTTTCAGCTTTACCATCTAGCCAAGCGTCCATGGATTCTTTTTGCCATTTATCACTCGCTAAGACTGCTGTAGATGAAGTAGCAAGAACTGACGTAAGTACAATTTTAGCTGCGATGTTATTCATGGTAATTCTCCTTTATTGACGTTGCACTTCCCTAGGAGCAAACCATGTGCCAACTTTATAACTTATTGTTTTTAAGCAACTAATAAGGGAAAGAGGTAAAAATGAGATGAGCAATAAAGTATAAGCATGAATTATTTACACGTAATAAATGTAATTTTTAATCGGTGATAAAGCCTCCGTCACTTGTGCCTAAATAACCTGATAAAACAGAAAGGCTATTTCTCCAGAATCAATTAATAGCAAAATTATTATTTTAAATAAAAAAATCAGAACAAAAGGAAATATCTACTGATGGCTCTCACCGATATATATCAAAAAGGGGCTAACAACATAAAAATATCGAACAAATCCTTAAATCTATGCTGACAATATTTTGTCTTGTGAAGTGAGAATAATCCACGTACATTGTTTCTGTCATAGTAAAGAGGACATTTCTATGTCGATGCCAAGCCTGTTTCTAAGAATACAAGATCCATCACTTAAAAATGCCATCGCTTCTTGCCAGGAACTGAACAAATTTCGTCTGCATGACATCGATGCCGCAGACCAATGGATTGAAGATTTTCTACAACTCAAACCGGAAGTTGCGATTGTTGAAGTCGCCCACTTTACTAGTGCAGATTATCAACGTCTTTCTAATATCGAAGACATCTACGATATGGACTTGATCATCATTAGCTCAGGCGCTCCAAATGAGAACTTGGATAAGCTGATGAACTTGGGTGCTATTTTTCACTACAGAAAGCCCGTTGATATTGCCATTCTGACGGACACCCTGGGCGAAGTCAGCCAGTACTATCAACACAAACAAGATCAAGGGCGTAAAGTGTCCACCAGCGATCTTGACCAATTTGGTCTTTTGGTCGGCTCTTCCTCTCCGATGCATCAGCTCTATCGTATGATCAGGCGCGTTGCAAAAACCGAAGCCAACGTCCTTATTGTCGGTGAAAGTGGATCAGGCAAAGAACTGGTGGCGCAGACCATCCACTTAGCGAGTGAGCGTAAACAACAGCCCTTTATAGCGATTAACTGTGGTGCCATTAGCCCTGAATTGGTTGATAGTGAACTGTTTGGCCATGAGAAAGGCGCTTTTACCGGAGCAAATAAAACTCACAAAGGTGTATTTAAGCAGGCAGAGGGCGGCACCCTATTTTTAGATGAAATCACCGAGATGCCTATCGAGCATCAAGTGAAGCTATTGCGGGTGCTAGAAACCGGAGAGTATCGCCCAGTTGGCAGTAATACAGTTCATATCGCTAATACTCGCATCATTGCTGCTACAAACCGTGATCCTAAAATCGCCATTGAGGAGCAGTTCCTGCGTGAAGATCTGTTTTTCCGCTTATCGCATTTCCCATTAACGATACCGCCACTGCGAGAACGAGGCGGTGATATCGTCGGTCTGGCCAAGCACTTTATTGCGCACCGCAACGCCAATGAGGCAAAAACCAAAACGATTCTTGACTCTGCGATCCAAAAAATCGCTGCACACGACTGGCCAGGTAATGTCCGTGAGCTCAAACACACGATCGAGCGTGCATTTATTTTGGCTGATGACACCATCCGAGATGAACACCTGATCTTCGACACACCACCATTGGAAACAGGCACCAGCATCGAAGACCTTGTTCCGGCGGGCGTTTCGCTAGAAGAGCTAGAAAAAGCCGCCATTCTCAATACCCTTGAAGAGAATCAAGGCAATAAAACGGAATCAGCGCAGGAGTTAGGCATTAGCGTGAAAACGCTCTATAACAAACTCGAAAAGTATCAAGACGAGTAACTCGCTATGGGAATACAAAAAGAGTACTGAATAAAACTCAGTGCTCTTTTTGTATCTTATCTTTTATGCAGTTAGGCTGCGTTTGGTGTTTGATTAAACCCACTGCCCCGCAACAAAACCGCTCGACCAGCACCACTGAAAATTGTAGCCCCCTAGCCAACCAGTCACATCCATCACCTCACCAATAAAATAAAGCCCTTTAATGTCTTTGCATTCCATGGTTTTCGAGGATAAGTGATCAGTATCGACACCGCCGAGTGTCACTTCCGCAGTTCGGTAGCCTTCAGTGCCATTCGGGGCGATATCCCAATGCTCTAGGCGCTCCACAATCGCCGCAAGCTCCTTTTGATTGAACTGTTTTAGCGGTTTATCGACTAGCTCTTTACGTTCAATTAAGACTTCAACCAGACGCTTAGGCAGCACTTTGGCAAGCGTATTCTTGAGTGACTGATTTGGATGCTTCTCACGACTGCGTTCTAATAACTCAGCAACATCATCGTTTGGCACAAGATTGATCAACACCTTTTGTCCGGCCCGCCAGAATGAAGAAATCTGTAACACTGCTGGACCAGATAACCCACGATGTGTGAACAACAGGGCTTCTTTGAACATGGTGCCATCTTCAGCCGTAATTTCCGCAGGTACCGCGATACCGGATAACTCAGCAAAGTCTTCTTTGTCTTCTTTATGCAGAGTAAATGGTACAAGACCTGCCGTGGTTGGGATAACTCGAAGACCAAATTGTTCCGCGACTTTATAACCAAATGGTGTCGCTCCCAGTTTTGGCATCGACAAGCCACCTGTTGCGATAACTAAAGACTCACATTCGACAATCTCAGTACCAGCATGCAAACGAAAGCCTTCATCAATTTTTTCAATCGAATGAACATCGCATTGGTAACGCTGCTCGATGTTCGGCATGTCACACTCAACTAACAACATCTTCACGATATCTTTGGCCGTAAATGCATCGACACAAAACAACTGGCCGTGATCACGCTCTTCGAACTCAATGCCATGTTTACACACCATCGAGATGAAATCCCAGTTAGTGTATTGGGAGAGCGCCGACTTAACAAAGTGCGGGTTTTGACACAAATAGTGATTAGCTGAAACGTCGTAGTTAGTGAAGTTACAACGACCACCGCCCGAGATAAGGATTTTACGTCCTGGCTTTTTAGCATGATCGAGCACCAAAACACGGCGGCCTCGCTTGCCTGCTTCTGCAGCACACATTAAACCTGCTGCGCCTGCGCCAATTACAACAACATCAAATTTCTTACTCATCGGTAGCTCTTAGACTGATTGGTATCGAATCAAAATAAAAAAGGATGTGCACATTGCACATCCTTGCTTTCTAGGCGCGACATTCTACCGACAAATACCGAAAGGGAAAAGCGCTTAAACTCTAAGCGCTCTGTATGTCCGCAAAATCTCAGACAGAACAACTATCTAGATTATTGACTCTTAGAGAATGAAGGCTGCAAGTAGCGTCACGCCGAGCAACGCGGTCGATAGAACAAACAATTCACGCACTCTTTCACACTTACCAGTAAAAATTTCATCGTGGTGATGATGATATTCTTTACTTTTAATGTAGTGATACAACCTCACCTGCTTGGTGACATTTCCATGAGTGGTAAAAAAACCATTACCATCAACTTGCTGATATAACAGCGGATGCGCTTCACGCATGATATAAATTAGAGAACGAAGAGCGGTGAGATACCGGACCATATTAACTCCAGTTACCACCATTAGCGCAAATAAGATTGTGTCTCCACTGATCATCTTTTCCTCCCTACATCTTCAACAATGCTCAAGAGAAAAAGACGATCAACACTTCGTCTTTACCCGCTACTTACAACGTCCCAAAACGCGTTTACGCAGCTGGAGCATCCATGATTGAAGATGAACCTTCTTTCGCCATTTGTGCTAGATCTTTGTCAATGAAGAACAACGCTTTACCGTCTTCACCTACCAGTTCGATCTTATCTAAAATCCCTTTAAACAACTTCTCTTCTTCGTGCTGTTCTGACACGTACCACTGTAGGAAGTTAAACGTTGAGTAGTCTTGGCTAGTAAATGCAACGTGCGCCAGTTTGTTGATTTTTTCCGTGATCATTTGCTCATGTTCAAATGTCTCGCGGAAAACGTCACCTAGGCTCGCAAAGTCATGCTTTGGCGCATCAATAGCGCCTAAGATTGGCATTGAGCCAGTTTCACTCACGTAAGTGAATAGGCGTTGCATGTGCTCCATTTCTTCTACGGCGTGAGCGCGTAAAAATTCAGCCGCACCTTCAAAACCTTTGTCTTCACACCAAGCACTCATTTGTAAGTATAGATTGGATGAGAAAAATTCTAGGTTAATTTGCTCATTCAATTGTTCGACCATAGTTTGAGACAGCATGTTAACTCCTATTATTGTGCATGCAATATACCCAAGTAACCTCGAAATAAATGACGCTGCGAGAATAGCTTGGTCTGGCAGACACGGCGAAGTTTCACTTCAACTCTAGTCAGTAACACTACGCTTATTTCAGCATATCAAAGTCACTTGGGTATAACGCCACTATAACATGATTACTGAGACAAGACTTTGTACCTACGGCACCGATATGAGATCACTTCAGCAAATTTTTTTTGGGGTTGGTGCTAATCTAAAACTATGACCTTACAAGGAGATAGTAATATGAGTTACAAACACATACTTGTGGCAGTCGACCTTTCAGACGACAGTAAAGTGTTGATTAAGAAAGCCGTATCACTGGCTAAACCTCTGGATGCGAAAGTCTCTTTTATTCACATCGACGTGAACTACGCAGAACTCTACACCGGGCTTATCGATATCAATATGGCAGAAGCGCAACATCAAGCAATGGAAGCATCGCGCACACAATTGGCAAACTTCGCTGAATATGCGCAATACCCAATTGCCCATACTTTAGTCGGTAGTGGCGATTTGAGTAATGAGCTGTGCGATACCATTCAAGATTACAGTATTGATTTGGTGGTTTGTGGTCATCACCAAGATTTCTGGAGCAAGATTCTATCTTCGACTCGACAGCTGATTAACTGCTCACCAGTCGATATGCTGGTCGTACCGCTAAAAGACTGATTGGCGCAGCGATAAAACTTGGTTAGACTGCGGGCACATTTGTTGTTGATAAAGATTCTCATCCATGGCTTATCTATCCGCAGTTACCCTACTTTGGGCATTCTCATTTAGCCTGATCGGCGTTTACCTCGCCGGTCAGGTTGATTCTTGGTTCTCGGTGTTCATGCGCGTGGCACTGGCGAGCCTGGTTTTCATTCCCTTTTTGAAATTCCGTGGCGTTAGCAAACCCCTGATCGCGAAACTGATGACCGTCGGTGGCTTCCAGCTCGGCTTGATGTATTGCTTCTACTACCAATCTTTTTTGCTCCTTTCCGTGCCAGAAGTATTGCTGTTCACCGTATTCACACCCATTTACGTCACGCTAATCTATGACTTCTTGAAAGGTCGCTTTTCACCTTGGTACTTAGTTACCGCTGCAATAGCCGTATTTGGTGCCGCCTGGATTAAATTTGCAGGCATTAATGAAGATTTCCTACTGGGCTTTTTGGTCGTACAAGGAGCAAACCTCTGCTTTGCCATCGGTCAGGTGGGCTACAAATATATCATGGAGAGTGAACCCGTCGATTTGCCACAACACACCGTGTTTGGCTACTTCTACTTAGGTGCACTTTGTGTAGCAACCGTGGCTTTCGCGCTCATGGGTAACCTCGACAAACTACCTACCACTGCAACACAATGGGGCATTCTGACATACCTTGGGTTGATTGCTTCTGGTTTTGGTTACTTTGCTTGGAACAAAGGCGCGACTATGGTGAACGCAGGTGCACTGGCAGTAATGAACAATGCATTGGTTCCGGCGGGCTTGATTGTAAACATTGTGATTTGGAACCGCGATGTTGATGTCATGCGACTCGCCATTGGCGGTGCGATCATCATGCTATCCCTATGGATTAACGAAACCTGGGTGAAAAAGCGCGTAGAGATGAGCTACGCCAATAAGTAACGCAGCTAATCCTATAAACATTTCGACAATAAAAAACGCTCTCCGACTGGAGAGCGTTTTTTTATTTGATTAATGCACTTTGGCTTGTGAGATTGCGTTCATCAAAGCATTAGGTGGCGTTGGCAGCAACACTTCTAGTTTCGCATTACGCGCTTCCAGTTTACGCTGACGCTTAAGTAACTTTTGTTGTTTTTTCGCCACTTTTAGCAACTTCTTTTGCTGCTTATAGTGCTTTTTCAGTGCTTTTTTCGCTTTCTTGAGCGATTTTTTATCCGCTAAATCAAACCATACTGATGCGTCGGCTCTTACTGGCTCCGGAGATTTTTCGGCTTGTTTTTTCTCTTTCACGCGCTCAACAACACGCTTCACAATCGCGGCTTTTTCGTTGCTTTGTTTAGTGGTCACTGGAATCGCTTGTGATGGCAGAGCTTCAACCAATAAGCCACATGCTTGTTGCTCACTCAATGGCTTGTCTTGGCATTTTTGTGGAGGAATTGCGGCTGGCTTACAAAGGGTATCTTTGGCCGATGAAGAGCGTGCGCAAGAACGACAAACGAATTTTGGTGCGACAACTAAACGATGGATATCACCAAGTTCTGCCGCGATCTGTTTGCGACTCATTTTACATAAACGTTTAGCCATTCTACTACTCCAGCTTCCCAGTTATCGACCGCATCACAACAAGTGAAATAATAATAATTCTTAGTTAGATATACAGTCAGGAAAGGGAATTAGCAAGAGAAAACTATCAATAGAGACGAGGAAAGAGAAGCTGAGTCACAGCACGATACACCGTACTGTGACAAGAAAAGTTGAGCCGTCAGGAAGTTATGCCATCGATGCTTTAACATAGACATCGAAGCGATTTTTTTTCGTTTCAATCGCCATGGTCGGTTTTTTCTCGTTCAGCCAGTTAGCATAGTCTGGGCGTTTAACTACTACACGCTTTGTGGCTAACGCCATGGCTGGTTCTAGTAGGCCATCGGCGTCCAAATCGGCGCCAACCAACGATTGGAAAACGCGCATTTCTTTTTTCACGAGCGCCGACTTCTTTTTATTTTCTGGGTGCGGATACATCGGGTCAAGATACACCACATCTGGCTGGACAAAGTCTTTATCTTGCGCCAATTGTTCCAACGCATCATGGCTAGAAGCATGGATTAGCGACATGCGCTCAGATACCCAGGTGCCGATTTCTGGGTCTTGTTTCGCTCGATCCAAGCCATCATCTAACAAAGCCGCGACGACTGGATGACGCTCGACCATCTGCACTTTACAACCTAGTGAGGCGAGCACAAACGCATCACGACCAAGACCTGCCGTGCCGTCTAACACGGTTGGCGTTGCCCCTTTGTTCAACCCCGCAGCTTTCGCAATTGCCTGACCTTTACCACCACCGAACTTGCGACGATGACCGACCGCACCACCAATCAAATCCACAAAGATTGCACCCAGCTTTGGCTCATCCACTTTACGTAGCTCCAAACGCTCGGTGGTTAGCACCAAAGCAAAATCGCTATCGTCAGTATGAGAAAGCCGCCAACGCGCAGCGAGTTCATCAAGATGAGATTGTTGAGACAGGTTTTCACAGATCAATTGCAGTTGCAAAAGGAGGCTCCAATAAAAATCGAGGTAACTGGCGCTGAGTGTATACCTAAGTTACCTATTAATGCTAGGTTGAGCTTGCTACGCAGAGGTTATACAACCGTCAGTTGCTCCACTAGCTCAGAAAGCGGCTTAGGATGACCAATACCGTAGCCTTGGCCGTAGTCCACACCGAGGTCTATCAAATGCTGCATGACCTGGTCATTTTCGACAAACTCCGCCACCGTCACTTTGCCTAGTTGTTTCGCCAAGTCATTGATTGAACGAACCATCACGCGGTCCATTTCATTTACGTTGATATCTTGCACGAAAAGACCATCAATTTTCACGATATCGACAGGAAGTTTCTTTAAGTAACCAAATGAAGACAATCCAGATCCGAAATCATCCAATGCAATCATGCAACCCAAAGCCTTTAGCTTGGTAAACAGCTCAATGGCTTGATCCAGATTGCTCATCGCCGCTGTCTCGGTGATTTCTAAGCAGATTTTTTCACACGGCAGAGTCGAACTTTCCAATCGCTCCAATAAGAAGTCAATAAACTCTTGATTCCCCATAGATTGACCTGAAAGGTTTATCGAACAGCGACCAAGCTGTTCAATCACCTCAGGACGCTGTTCAAACCACTCTAGCGTTTGAGTAATAACCTGCTTATCAATCCAATGGGCAATGTTGTAGCGCTCGGAAGCAGGGATAAACAGCGCAGGAGAAACATAATCACCGTACCCATTGCGAATACGCACCAAAATCTCAAAATACATTTGAGTCTCGTGCTTTTGTAAGCTTTTTATCGGTTGAGCAAACAGTTCTAAACGTTGATTCGACAATGCCTCATGCACCAAATTGACGCTCTGCATTTCCATCTGACGACGCTGCAACTCTTCGTTATCTAAGCTGAATAGATTATAGCGGTTACGGCCTTGCTCTTTAGCGGCGTGACAAGCAGAGTCTGCTTGAGCGTGCACCATTTGTGGCGTATCAGCGGTATGATCGATGATACGGATACCAATTGAGCAACTGATGAACAGGCGTGTGTCTTCCCAAATAAAGAGGTGTTCGCTTAGTGTCGAGATGATCAGTTTGGCAATATTGATGGCGCCATATTCGTCACAGTCTTTGAGTAACACCGCAAACTCATCGCCTCCCATTCGAGCCAAGATGGAATTGTGCGGCAGAACGCCTTCCAGCATACTGGCGCAGAATTGAATCGCCGCATCACCTGCATCATGCCCAACCGTATCATTGAGGACTTTTAGCTGATCTAAGTCGAGGTACAGCATGGCGTGGACTCGACGATGGCTGTCCACTTCGCACAGTGCGGTCTTAAGCTCTAGTTCAAAATGGTTTCTGTTGTAAGTCCCCGTCAGTAAGTCATAGCGAGCTTGGTATTCCAATTTCTCGGAGAGCAGTTTGGTTTCGGTAATATCTTCGCCCACAATCAGCAGTTGCTCAGATTCACTCAGCGGACGAATATTCTCGCGCACCCAAACACGATGACCATTTGCATGACGATACTCGACTTCACGTCGCCAAACACCATGCACTTGCTGGTTGGGTTGCAATAACACTTGGCGAGGGAACAGCACTTTGTCATCAAAATAGAACTCCCTCAGGCGATGTCCGAGCATGTCCATCGGTTTGTAGCCAAGAAGTAGTTGAGCAAATCGATTCACTTCTTGAATTCGGTTATTACTATCAAGCGTCACCATCATCACGGGCTGCTGCTCGTAATAGTTGCGTAGGGTTGACTCACGTTGGTAGAGCTTGTCCTCCATCAATTTACGAGTGGTAATATCGCGCGCTTCAAACAAGTATTGCTTATGATTCCCTACTTGCTGAGAAAAAGGCTTGAGCGAAACTTCTAACACCAATGCGCCGTGTTCTTTACTCCAAATTTCAGCTTCAAACGTCGACACTTGATGGTGAGGCGCGTGGAAATACTCCTCTAGCAACGCTTGTGCTTTTTCACTCCAGTTGGGGTGAAACCAAAGTGGTCGGTCTAAGCGCAGTCCTTGGTGATAAAGTAAGGATTGAAGGTGATCGTTGCCCGATTTAAGCACACCGTTGGCATCCAAAATGCCCATATACTGCATGCTCTGATCGAAAATCGATTCTAGAATAGCCTGGCTTTCTCGCGCAGCGCTCTCACTGCGACGCATCCGCTGTAAATAATAACCCATCAGCAAAATGACCACCGACATCACCACAAACAGACTACCAAACAGGCGAATTTCCTTGGCAAAACGTTCAGAAAGCTTCATTGGCTTATTAAAAAATACCGCAGAAACCTCTTGTTCAGCCCCCAATCCCCAACGCGCTACCGCTTGGTAATCGAGCTTTATTTCAGAATCACTTTTTTTCACCTCAGGCAGAGGCTGATCAGGGTTATCCAAAACGAATTCAAGCATCTCTGCACTCTCAATACCATGCCGATAACCACTTTGAATAACCCCTCCAACTGCGCCATGACCCAAACCAATGTCATGCACCATAAACAGCGGCGCGTTTGAGACTTTGTTGACACCAACCCAGTCACGCTCGCTGCCTACCATACCTTGTTTATCTCGGTAATAGGTCCAGAACAAGACGACTTTATCGGAACTCAGTTTTGCGACTTGTTGTTTTAGATCGATGATGCTGTCTGGGACAAGTTGTACGATTTTGTCTCGATATTGCGGGAACTTGAGGACAAAATTGTCGATTTGATAACGCAACACCTCACCGGTCACCGAGTGGTCACTGACGATGAGAACTTGTGTGTAGTTCGGATGTAAGCGCTCAATAAGAGCGAGATTCGCTTCCAAATCGACATCTTCCATGACTCCGGTTGCATTCAGAGAACGATGTAAAGAAGGATGGTAGTTATTAATGCCGTTAAATATAACTGGGGTGTCTTTGATGATTGGGGCTAAACGCTGCATGAGTTCAAGTGCATTGTTATCGCTCACTAAAATGGCATCGAATCGCTCTTTGCGTAATTTCGTAAGATACAAGGATTTTAGTTGCGCAAAAAACTGCTCACTCTGGTTACGTTTCGAGTCTAGATAGAGCACACGCATGTCCAGCGCTCGATCGCCCAGCTGTTGCTCGATGCCTCGCTGTATGGAGTCCGTCCAGAAAAAACCCTGATGATAGGAGTGCACGACCAACACCTTCGGATCTGAGGCCGTAGCAAACGCGCTCCAACATAGCGCGGCAATAACCAGAAAACGCTGCACATTATCTCCATAGCTCGGAGTTAACCCGCAGTTACTCCTGCCAAACCTTGTGAATCCTATCCGCTATGAGTATAAAAGGGAGGTAAAACTCTATCCCTAACGGAAATCATAGTATGAATGCGAGCCTGCCGAAACTCGACGACCTTGACCGCGCAATATTAAAAACACTGATGGCTGACGCCAGAACGCCCTACGCAGAAATGGCAAAGCAGTTCGATGTCAGCCCTGCCACTATCCATGTGCGTATCGAGAAGATGAAGTCGGCTGACATCATCGAAGGAACGGAGGTGATCATCAATACCAAAAAGCTTGGCTACGATGTGTGCTGCTTTATTGGTATTAACCTCAATGCAGCTCGTGATTACCACTCCGCGTTAGAAAAACTCAACGCGCTCGACGAAGTCGTTGAAGCTTACTACACCACGGGCGCGTATAACATATTCGTCAAATTGATGTGCAAATCGATTGAAGAGCTGCAATTTGTACTGATCGACAAGCTGCAAGCCATTGATGAGGTTCAGTCCACAGAGACATTGATATCGTTGCAGAACCCGATCAACCGCAACGTAAATCCGTAAAATTTTTTATAAAAAATGTACAAAAAAGGCCAACTGAACGGTTGGCCTTGATGTTTTTTGCTCAATTTACGCCGCAATACCCGAATGGCGCAACAGTGCATCGATTTGTGGCTCGCGGCCACGGAAGCGCTTGAACAGCTCCATTGGCTCTTCACTGCCCCCCATTTCTAGAATGTTGTTCAGGAAGCTTAGGCCCGTCTCTTTGTTGAAGATGCCTTCTTCTTCAAAGCGAGAATACGCGTCTGACGACAGCACTTCAGCCCATAGGTAGCTGTAGTAACCCGCACTGTAGCCACCAGCAAAAATATGGCCGAAGCTGTGTGAGAAACGCGCCCACTCAACCGCAGGAACTACCGCGACTTTCTCTTTCACTTTCGCCAGAGTTTCCAGTACACGCGCACCCACTTCAGGGTCATATTCGGTGTGAAGCGTGAAGTCGAACAAGCCGAATTCTAGCTGACGCAAAATACCCATCGCAGATTGGAAGTTTTTCGCTGCGAGCATTTTGTCTAGCATCGCTTTAGGTAGCGGCTCACCTGTCTCATAGTGACCAGAAATGAACGCCAGCGCATCCTCTTCCCAACACCAGTTTTCTAGGAACTGACTTGGTAGCTCAACCGCATCCCAAGGCACGCCATTAATACCTGAAACAGCACCTGTATCAACTTGCGTCAACATGTGGTGGATTCCATGACCAAACTCATGGAATAGCGTCACGACTTCATCGTGCGTGAACAGTGCTGGTTTGTCGCCCACTGGACGGTTGAAGTTACACGTTAAATACGCAACCGGCGTTTGCAGCTCGCCAGATAGCGTAACGCGACGGCCACGACAATCATCCATCCACGCGCCGCCACGTTTGTGTTCACGAGCGTAGAGATCTAGGTAGAAACTGCCACGGAGTGTGCCTTCAGCATCAAAGATATCGAAAAAGCGCACGGACTCATGCCAAGTGTCTACGCCTTCGCGCTCAGTAACGGTCATGCCAAACACGCGGTTTAGCACTTCAAACAGACCGCTCACGACTTTTGACTCTGGGAAGTATGGGCGCAGTTCTTCATCCGAAATTTGGAACAGGTGCTGCTTTTGTTTCTCGCTGTAGTAAGCGATATCCCAAACGTTCAGCTCTTCAACACCAAACTCACTTTTCGCAAACTGACGTAACTCTTCGACTTCACGTTCACCTTGCGGTTTCGCTCGTGTCGCTAGGTCATTCAGGAAGCCCAGCACTTGATCCGGCGTTTCAGCCATCTTTGTTGCTAACGACTTTTCACTATAAGTATTGAAACCTAGCATACGTGAAATTTCATGGCGCAGTTTTAGCTGCTCAGTAATGATTTCTGAGTTATCCCATTTGCCTGCGTTTGGACCTCGATCAGAAGCGCGCGTCACGTACGCTTCGTACACTTCTTTACGCAACTCTTGGTTATCGCAGTACGTCATGACAGGTAGGTAAGATGGGATATCTAGCGTAATGAGGTAACCATCTAACTCTTTTGCTTCTGCGGCAGCTTTCGCTGCTGCCAGCGCCGATTCTGGCATACCTGCTAGGTCTTTCTCGTCTGTGATGTGCTTGGTCCAACCCATGGTGGCATCCAGCACATTGTTAGAGAATTTAGAGCTCAGCTCAGACATACGTTTGCTGATCTCGCCGTAACGGTGCTGCTCATCGGATGGCAAACCAATGCCTGATAACTCGAAATCACGCAGTGCATCAGTGATGGTTTTCTGCTGGGCACGAGTTAACGTTGCAAATTCTTCGCTCGCTTTGATGGTTTTGTACGCTTCGTACAACCCTTTGTGCTGACCAACCCAAGTGCCGTACTCTGACAAAATTGGTAGGCAACTTTCGTAAGCTTCACGTAGCTCTTCGCTGTTCACTACCGAGTTCATGTGACCCACTGGCGACCAGATGCGGCTTAAGCGATCATCCGCTTCTTCAATTGGCGCAATCACACTGTCCCAAGTTGGGTGAGCGTTGTCTTGTAGAACTTCATCGATTTTTGCTCGGCAGTCAGCAATCGCTTGCTCAACGGCAGGCTTGATGTGTTCTGGTTTAATTTGAGAAAACGGAGGTAGGTCCGTAAACGTCAGAAGAGGATTAGACATGAATAATTCCTTTTGTGTTTTGACTCTGTGATTGCCTGTCTATTTTGTGTAGATAGGCCAACTCAATGTACAGACGAGCCAGCAACATGGATTGGGGGAGCTCCGTTCCCTTTCTCTATGCCGCGATGACCATCATATAGTCAACCAGCGCTACTCTGTCCTTGAGTCTTGTTATACCTAAATGAAATTTCACACCCTTTTGAGTGCGAGAAACTCACCTAGTTCAATTCGATTACCAATAGTAAGTGTGGGTGACTTAAAGAAATTTCAATAGCGTCCCCTTATCAGAGGAACAGATTTGATTGGAAGTTCTACATCTTTAAGTTACTTGAGTATAATACCGCCATAGAGTGAAAATCACAGACCACACTCAACCAAAGAGTGTTTCGAGAGTTTAATTTGTTAAGTTACCGCCACAGCTTCCACGCTGGCAACCATGCCGACGTGGTCAAACACATCGTTCAAAGCCTCATTCTTGATGCGCTGAAACAAAAAGATAAGCCATTCGTTTATCACGATACCCACTCGGGTGTGGGCCGTTACGATCTGACTCACGAATGGTCTGAAAAAACGGGCGAATACAAACAAGGCATCGCACGTATTTGGGATAACCCAAGCATTCCCGAAGACATCAAAAGCTACATCGATGCCATTAAAGTGCTCAACAACGGCGAGAAGCTGCGTTACTACCCAGGCTCACCACGTGTAGCGCGCGCGCAAATCCGCCCACAAGATCGCATGGTGCTGACCGAGTTGCACCCGGCCGATCACCCATTGTTAGAGCAAGAATTCCATCGTGATCGCCAAGTGAGCATCTTCAAAGAGGACGGGTTCCAACGCCTCAAAGCAAGCTTACCGCCACAAGAACGTCGTGGTTTGGTGCTGATTGACCCACCATACGAACTCGCGAAAGAGTATCGCGATGTGGTACGAGCGATTCATCAGAGCCATAAACGTTGGGCAACCGGTATCTACGCAATTTGGTACCCAGTGGTAAACCGCCACGACATCGAAGATATGATCGAAGGCTTGGAAGCACTGGGTATTCGTAAAATTCTGCAAATCGAGTTAGGTGTTGCACCAGATACCAACGAGCGCGGCATGACGGCATCCGGCATGATTGTGATTAACCCGCCATGGAAACTGGAAAGCCAGATGAAAGAGATTCTGCCATTCCTGCAAGACGCGATCGCACCAGCAACTGGCCACTGGAAAGTGGACTGGATTGTGCCAGAGTAAGCACTTCAGTACTGCTATCTTCAAGCGCAACGATATTCTCGTTGCGCTTTTTTATGCTCTCACCTTCTCCCTCCAGTCGTGCTTATTCTTCTTTTTGTGCCTCTCATCGCTATTTGTCATAAGTATTGTCGCTTTTTCCCATTTAGGAATTAGTCGAATTCGATTTATGATAGTGGGATAACGGTGGCATTGAGTTCGGGCAAGGTCATCCCAATCTATCTATGTACCAGATAAAATTTATAAGCTCTTGGAGAAAGTAATGGCGACTCATTTTGACTATATCTGTATCGGTGGCGGCAGTGGCGGCATCGCATCTGCAAACCGTGCGGCGATGTACGGCGCGAAAGTTGCGCTAATCGAAGCTCAAGACCTTGGCGGTACCTGTGTAAACGTAGGTTGTGTACCGAAAAAAGTGATGTGGCATGGCGCGCAAATCGCAGAAGCGATGAACCTGTACGCAGAAGATTACGGTTTTGATGTCGACGTGAAAGGTTTCGACTGGAGCAAACTGGTTGAGAGCCGTCAGGCATACATCGGTCGTATTCACCAATCTTACGATCGCGTTCTTGGCAACAACAAAGTAAACGTGATTAAAGGCTTTGCTAAGTTTGTTGACGAAAAAACTGTCGAAGTAAACGGTGAACACTACACAGCAGATCACATCCTGATCGCGGTTGGTGGTCGTCCTACTATTCCAAACATTCCAGGCGCTGAATACGGCATCGATTCAAACGGCTTCTTCGACCTAGCAGAGCAACCAAAACGCGTTGCGGTTGTGGGTGCTGGCTACATCGCAGTTGAAATTGCTGGCGTACTGCACGCGCTAGGTACAGAAACGCACCTGTTCGTACGTAAAGAGTCACCACTGCGTAGCTTCGATCCAATGATCATCGATACGTTGGTTGAAGTGATGGACGCAGAAGGTCCAAAACTGCACACCCACTCTGTACCAAAAGAAGTGGTAAAAGAAGCCGATGGCAGCCTAACTCTGCACCTAGAAAACGGTGGAAGCCAAAACGTTGACCAACTGATTTGGGCAATCGGTCGTCACCCTGCGACAGACGCAATCAACCTAGCGTCAACCGGCGTGGCAACGAACGAAAAAGGCTACATCAAGGTCGATGAATACCAGCAAACTAACGTGAACGGCATCTACTGTGTGGGTGACATCATGGAAGGCGGTATCGAGCTAACGCCAGTGGCAGTGAAAGCGGGTCGTCAATTGTCTGAGCGTCTGTTCAACAACAAGCCAAACGCGAAAATGGACTACGATTTGGTACCAACTGTGGTATTCAGCCACCCACCAATTGGCACTATCGGTCTAACGACGCAAGAAGCAGAAGAGAAGTACGGCAAAGACAACATCAAAGTCTACACCTCTGGCTTTACCGCGATGTACACCGCCGTCACTAAGCACCGTCAACCATGTAAGATGAAGCTAGTCTGCGCGGGCGAAGAAGAAACGGTGGTGGGTCTACACGGCATCGGTTTCACTGTAGATGAAATGATCCAAGGCTTCGGCGTTGCAATGAAGATGGGCGCAACCAAAGCGGACTTCGACTCAGTGGTCGCGATCCACCCAACAGGCTCGGAAGAGTTTGTGACGATGCGTTAATTGCGCGCTAATCGCATTGCTGATTTCAGCGAATCATTTGAAAAGGTCATCTTAGGATGACCTTTTTTTGTTAGACCATGCTTAACTCGCATTCTCCAATAACGTGCGAATAAACTCGGCTTTGATAGCACTCTCCTGCTTACCGTCATGAATCAGACACAAGTCTGCACGCAGTGACTCTTTCAGCTTGATAAAACGAATCCCATGCCAATGATGCTGAGAAAACGTCGACGGCACCAACGTCACGGTATTGCTGTTTGCCACATACGCCATCAAGGTGCTTGGCTCCACCACTTGTTTGCCAAGATGGGGTGAAAAGCCTTCTTGCAGACAGGCATTGATGATGAAGTTTGCCGAGGCAGAATTCGCCAAACTCATAAACGCAAACTCACACGTCTTTAAATCTTGGAGCCGCAGCAAAGATTTGCTGGCTAACTCATGTTGCTCCGACACCGCCACCACAAACACATCTTTGCCCAAAGATACCGACTGATACGGATAAATGTTGAGTGCATCAGCAAAACGCACAATGCCCACGTCGATTTTCTTCTCACTCAGATGCTTCTTTTGCGTCTCTGGGTTAAGGTCAAAAATGTCGGCGTGATAAGTGCTATGCTCAGCATGGAAGCGCTGTAACAAACGATCAAATCCGCCCCAAAATGCACTACTTACCACACCAACTCGCAAGATATTTCTCTGGTTCAAACCCACTTGCTGCACTTGATTGAGTGAGACATCCAAGGTCTGAAAAATCAGTTGGCATTTGGACTCCAACAATCGCCCGGCCTCCGTCAGCATGACGTTTCTTGAATCACGCTCAAACAGTTTGACGTTAAGCACTTCTTCCAACTCTTTGATGCGATTGCTCAACGGCGAATTGGTGATATTAAGGTTCTCGGCGGCCTTAGTGAAATGCTTGGTTTGTGCGACCTCGTAAAAGTAACGCAGCATCTTCAGCGTCACGCGCTCAAATGGTTCTGACTTCATGCATTGAGTCCTAGCGAGTTTCATTATCCTCTTTTTAAGGATGATAGTAGAGAATAAAGCAAAGATAACCAGCGCAGAAAGTCACACAATGGAATCAACACACAACCAGAAGGTGACTAACATGAATCACGATCCAGTAATCGACGCGCTACAAACCATTCGCGAACGCAAACCAAACTTCCAACCTAAAGCGGCGTTTATTTTAGGCTCTGGCTTAGGCGTATTGGCAGACGAGCTACAAGACAAAGTGGTCATTCCATACGAAGAGCTCGAAGGCTTTCCGGTTAGCACCGTGCAAGGACACTCTGGTGAGTTGGTAATTGGCACCATGGACGGCGTAGACGTAGTGTGCATGAAAGGTCGCGGCCACTACTACGAACACGGCTCAATGAAGGTCATGACAACGCCCGTGCGCACCTTTAAAAAGCTGGGCTGTGAGTTTCTGCTCGTCACCAACGCGGCAGGCTCCCTTCGCCCTGAGCGTATTGATGTCGGTTCTCTGGTGGTATTTCATGACCACATCAACACCATGCCTGAATCGCCAATGATCGGTCCGAATGATGAAGAGTACGGCCCGAGGTTCTTCAGCCTCGCCAATGCGTACGACAAAGACCTGCGCGCAGAAGCGTTTGAAGTAGGCAAAGCCAATGGCATTCACCTGAATGAAGGTGTGTTTGTCTCTTACACGGGCCCCAACTTTGAGACCGCAGCCGAAATCCGCATGATGCAAATCATCGGTGGTGACGTAGTGGGCATGTCGGTCGTGCCAGAAGTGATTTCTGCGGCGCATTGCGGCTTACCCGTATTGGCAGTATGTGCGATCACCAACATGGCAGAAGGCTTGGGAGATGTAGAATTGTCTCACGCCCAAACATTGAAGTGCGCGAAGCTAGCCGAAGCAGATTTCATTCGCTTTATTAAGCGCTTTATGAAGCATCACTTCTAAAACCGTTTCATTCCCAAAAGCAAAAGGGTCATCAAGTAACTTGATGACCCTTTTTCGTATCACGTTTTCTAACGTTCGGGGGTATTTCGGAGCCGTTTGTGCGTTTTACTTAACTGCGCGAACCAATTCAGCAATGCCTTCCCAATCGCCGTTGTCCATCATTGCGGTTGGCACCATCCACGTACCGCCACAAGCTACAACCGATTTCAGCGCTAGGTAATCTTCCACGTTGGATGGGCTCACGCCACCTGTTGGCATGAATTCCACTGGGTAAACCGCCGTGAGTGCTTTCAGCATGTTTACGCCGCCTGATGGCTCAGCAGGGAAGAACTTCAACGTACGCAGACCCATTTCCATCGCTTGCTCAACCAAGCTTGGGTTGTTTACACCCGGTACGATAGTCACACCACGTTGCTGACAGTATTTCACTGTGGTGGGGTTGAAGCCTGGGCTAACGATAAAGTCCACGCCCGCTTCGATCGCGATATCCACTTGTTCTGTGGTCAGAACGGTGCCCGCGCCAATCAACAATTCTGGGTACGCTTCACGCATGATGCGAATCGACTCCGCCGCCGCTTCGGTGCGGAATGTCACTTCCGCACATGGTAAACCGTTTTCTACCAACACTTTTGCCAGTGGCAGAGCGTGTGCTACGTCGTTGATTGCGATAACTGGGACGATTTTGATATCTCTTAATCGTTGTTCAAGTGTTGTCATGGGGAACCTCTAAAGAATAAAGCTTAATGTTGCGACGATAATAAACGCGATACCGCCAAGTAACGTTTCCATTACCGTCCAAGTTTTTAATGTGGTTTTCTCATCCATCTCAAGCAAACGAGATACCAACCAGAAACCAGAGTCATTGAAGTGAGACAGTACCGTTGCACCACCCGCAATCGCGATTACGATAAAGCAAAGGTCTAGTTCACTCAAACCTGTTGATGCAGCCACAACTGGCGCGATAAGAGCTGCCGTAGTGGTGAGCGCTACCGTTGCCGAGCCTTGAGCAACACGCAGACAGGTTGAAATAACAAACGCCGCCACAATCACAGGCATACCTGTATCTGTAAGAACGTCAGCCAGTGCATCACCGATACCACTTGAACGCAGTACGCCGCCAAACATGCCACCTGCACCCGTTACTAGGATAACACCACAGATAGGAGCCAATGACTCACCACATAATTTTTCTAGTTTTGCCATGCCGTAGTCTTTGGCAAACACAGCCAGACAGACAATCAAAGTGATCAGCAACGCAACTGGGGTTTTACCTAGCATGCGTAGGAACTCAACCAGTGCCGTTTTGCCATCAATCACACCCGCAACCGCCAGTGTGTTCAATACCGTATCCAAACAGATTAGCAGGACTGGCAGCACAAGGATGGTCATAACCGTGCCAAATTTTGGTGCGTTGCGCTCATCCACCATCGCTTCGCCATTAAAGAAGGCTTTAGATAGTGGGATATCGAATTTTTTGCCCGCGTACAAACCAAATAGGTAAGCGCCAAGGTACCAAGTTGGAATAGCAACCAAAATACCCACCACCAATAGCAGACCGATGTTTGCGCCAAGGAATTCTGCCGCTGCAACCGGACCTGGGTGTGGTGGAACAAACGCGTGCATAACCGCAAAAGCACCAGCTGCAGGCAACGCGTATTTAATTGGTGAGCCACCAAAACGAGCCGCCACACTTAGGATGATAGGCATCATCACTACAAGGCCAGCATCGAAGAAGATTGGGAAGCCAAACAGTAATGAAGCGACGCCCAAAGCAAATGGTGCGCGCTCTTTACCAAAGCGACCAATCAAAGTGTCTGCCAGCACTTTCGCACCGCCAGTCACTTCAAGAATTTTACCGATCATCGCACCAAGACCAACCAGCAATGCCACGGAAGCCAGTGTGCCGCCGAAGCCGCCCATCATGGTCGATACGACTTTCTCTGAAGGAACGCCAGTGGCGATTGCTGTGCCTAAACTCACCATAGTAAGGGAAGCAAAAGCATGGACTTTCAGTTTAATGATCAGAACGAGTAACGCTGCAATGGCAAGGCCTGCAATCGTCAGTAGGAACGTAGGATCTGGGGCTTGGGTTAATTGCTCCATAGGTTCACCTTTAAGAATTATTGTTTGTGTTATGGTTCACATTTATTTCAGTTACCGGTAACATGTTACCGATAACATGAATAAGATAAACCCATATTTTAAAGTGAATTCAAAAATTGAGATCACGCGCAAATTTGGTTATGAGGATAAGTTATGGCTGGTAGTAGTGTCATCGTTATGGGCGTTTGTGCTAGTGGTAAAAGCACAATTGGTGAGCATCTAGCGAAAAAGCTAGGGCGTAAATTCATTGATGGTGATGATCTTCATCCACGAGCGAACATTCAGAAAATGGCATCGGGCCAGCCTCTGAACGATGATGATCGCAAGCCATGGCTAGAACGCATTCGTGATGCGGCGTACAGCCTAGAAAGCAAAAACGAACACGGCATTATTGTCTGTTCAGCACTGAAAAAGATTTACCGCGATCAGATCCGCGAAGGCAACGACAACGTGACCTTCCTGTTCCTTGATGGCGACATGGAGTTGATCCTTAATCGCATGCGTATGCGCAAAGGCCACTTCATGAAAGAAAACATGGTGAAGAGCCAATTCGAGACGCTAGAGCGCCCAGACAACGAGCCTCAAACTCTGATCGTCAGTATCGACGGAGACATCAGCGACGTGGTGGAACGCTCTGCCGCTGAGCTAATCAAAATGCAAGCGATCGAGGTGGCGTAATGACTCACTCTGTTGTTCTTGAGGTCACACAACGTTTGACCGAGCGCAGCCGTGAAGCGCGCGCTGCGTTTCTTGCTCGCACCGAAGTGCAAGCCGAAGCTGGCAAAGGCCGTGTTGGTTTATCTTGTGGTAACTTAGCTCATGCAGTCGCCGCATCTTGCTCTTCTGAAAAGAAAAATATTCTCGATTTTACTCATGCCAATGTCGCGCTGATCAGCGCCTACAACGACATGTTGAGCGCCCACCAGCCGTACCAAGACTACCCAGCACAAATCAAAAAAGTGCTGGCGGACTACGGCCATACAGCGCAAGTCGCAGGTTGTGTGCCAGCGATGTGCGATGGGGTGACTCAAGGTCAAGCAGGCATGGATATGTCACTGTTTTCGCGTGACTTAATTGCGCAATCAACGGCGTTGTCTTTGAGTCACAATGTCTTTGATGCCACATTACTGCTTGGCATCTGTGACAAAATCGCACCGGGGCAACTGATGGGCGCGCTGTCTTACGCACACCTACCAACGGCGTTTGTGCCAGCGGGTCTGATGGCAACAGGCATCAGCAACGAAGAGAAAGTCGACGTGCGCCAAAAATACGCAGCGGGAGAAGTCGGCAAAGACGCTCTGCTGGATATGGAGTGTCGCGCTTACCACTCTGCGGGTACGTGTACATTTTACGGCACCGCCAATACCAACCAGTTGGTGTTCGAAGCCATGGGCTTGATGCTGCCAGGTTCAGCATTCATTCATCCCCATACCCAACTGCGTAAAGCGTTAACCAATCACTCGGCTCTGAAAATCGCCTCAATGACGGCGGGTTCTGCACACTTCCGTCCGCTGGCCGAGGTGGTCACAGAAAAGAGCTTGGTCAACGGCATCATCGCTCTACTTGCATCTGGCGGCAGCACCAATCACACCATTCATATGATCGCCGTGGCGCGTGCTGCTGGCATCTTGCTCACCTGGCAAGACATCAGCGATCTGTCGGATGTGGTTCCTTTGTTAGCTCGCGTTTACCCGAACGGCCCAGCCGATATGAACGCGTTCCAAGACGCGGGGGGCGTGCCAGCGTTATTGCACCGCTTGAACCAATCCGAGCTTTTGCATCGCGATGTGAGACCCGTGTTTGGTGAATTTGAAGACCAAATGACGCTACCGAGCCTTGTCGATGGCCAACTGACCTGGACATCGTGCCAAGGCAGCCAAGACGGTGACGTGATCGCCAAACCAGACGCCACATTCCAAAATACTGGCGGCACTCGCGTATTGACTGGCAACTTAGGCAAAGCCGTGGTGAAAGTGTCTGCGGTGAAAGAAGAGCAACGCGTGATTGTGGCACCAGCGATCGTATTCCAATGCCAACACGAAGTGGAGGCCGCGTACAAACGTGGCGACCTGAACAAAGACTGCATCGTTGTGGTCACACACAACGGCCCAGCGGCAAACGGCATGCCTGAACTGCACAAGCTGATGCCAATTTTAGGGAACGTGCAAAAAGCGGGCTTTAAAGTCGCGCTAGTGACGGACGGTCGTTTATCTGGTGCATCCGGTAAAATTCCGTCTGCGATTCACGTTTCTCCAGAAGCCATTCGTGGTGGCGCGATTGGTTTGGTGCGCAACGGTGATTTGATTCGTCTGGATTGCCAAACGGGTGAACTGAACAACTTAAGCGACACCACTGGTCGCGAGTTGATTCATTTCGATACCGAATCGACCCAACAAACTTGGGGACGAGGTCTGTTTAGCGTGATCCGCCAAAACGTATCGAGTGCAGAAGAAGGCGCAAGCTTTATTGTTTAAGGCGAGAAGAAAGACCTCGTCGTTCCGACGAGCCCAAGCAAGATCAGGAATTTAATATCAACGTGCTGTGAAGCCAGAGAAAACTCCTCTGCCACAGCACTTTTTGTTGGTAGATTCTGAATCACGCTCGTCCCTCGCTGTTCAGAATGACGAGCGTTGGGATTGGCCTCGGTTCTTTTTAAAAATGAATGAGTCCGTCATTCCGACGAGCCTAAGCAAGATTAGGAATCTACTATCAACGTGCTGTGAAGCAAGAGAAAATCCCCCTCTGTTACAGCACTTTTTGTTGGTAGATTCTGAATCACGCTCGTCCCTCACTATTAAGAATGACGAGCTTTGAGATTGGCCACCGCTATTTCTAAAAACGAATGAATCCGTCATTCCGACGAGCCTAGGCGAGATCAGGAATCTAATATCGACATGCTATGACGTCAGAGAAAACTCCTCTGCCACAGCACTTTTTTGTTAGTAGATTCTGAATCACGCTCGTCCCTCGCTGTTCAGAATGACGAGCTTTGGGATTGGCCACCGCTCTTTCTAAAAACGAATGAATCCGTCATTCCGACGAGCCTAAGCGAGATCGGGAATCTAATATCAACGAGCTGTGAAGCCAGAGAAAACACCTCTGCCACAGCACTTTTTGTTGGTAGATTCTAAATCACGCCCGTCCCTCGCTGTTCAGAATGACGAGCGTTGGAATTGGCCTCAGTTCTTTCTAAAAACGAATGAATCCGTCGCTCCGAAGAGCCCAAGCAAGATCAGGAATTTAATATCAACGTGCTGTGAAGCCAGAGAAACCCCCCTTTGCCGAAACACTTTTGTGTTGGTAGATTCTGAATCACACTCGTCCCTCGCTATTCAGAATGGCAAGCTTTGGAGTTGGCCTCGGTTCTTTTTAAAAATGAATGAGTCCGTCATTCCGACGAGCCTAGGCGAGCTCAGGAATCCACTATCAACGTGCTGTGAAGCCAGAGAAACCCCCTCTACCACAGCACTTTTTGTTTGTAGATTCTGAATCACGCTCGTCCCTCGCAGTTCAGAATGACGAGCTTTGGGATTGGCCACCGCTCTTTCTAAAAACGAATGAATCCGTCATTCCGACGAGCCTAAGCGAGATCGGGAATCTAATATCAACGAGCTGTGAAGCCAGAGAAAACACCTCTGCCACAGCACTTTTTGTTGGTAGATTCTGAATCACGCTCGTCCCTCGCTGTTCAGAATGACGAGCGTTGGGATTGGCCTCGGTTCTTTTTAAACGAATGAATCCGTCATTCCGACGAGCCTAAGCAAGATCAGGAATTTAATATCAACGAGCTGTGAAGCCAGAAAAAACACTTCTGCCACAGCACTTTTTGTTGGTAGATTCTGAATCACGCTCATCCCTCGCTTTTCAAAATGGCAAGCTTTGGGATTGGCCTCAGTTCTTTCTAAAAAACGAATGAATCCGTCATTCCGACGAGCCTAGGCGAGATCAGGAATCTAATATCAAGGTGCTGTGAATCCAGAGAAAACACCTCTGCCGAAACACTTTTGTGTTGGTAGATTCTGAATCACACTCGTCTCTTGCTGCTCAGAATGACGATATCTAGCATTCAGTAAATTACATCAAGCGGTCTTCATCACTACGACCGCAGCAATCACCACAAAGATACCAAACCAGCCGATTGGTTTGAGTTTCTGCTTAAACAGCAAGGCTCCACCTACTGCGGTACCCAAGATACCGATCGCACCCCAAGAGGCATAAGCAATGGCTAAGTCGATCTCTTTCACCGCTTGTGCCAACAGCGTGAATGCTGTCAGTACCAACACAATCGCCGCAATGCCCCAGCCTTTATATTTAAAACCTTTTGAGCGTGTCAGCGCCATATTGGCCATGATATCGACCAAGGCAGCCATCACGACAAATCCAAATGACATCGTAAAAAATTGACTCATGATTCGCACCTTGTACTAGTAGAAAATGAACGTTCTTTTGCCGGTTTATCGGCATTTTTCTTGGCGTTAGGCTGACCATGTGATTCCCCTAAGGTCACACACACAATGCCAACAACGGCTAACATCAAACCAAACAACTCTTGATGGTTTAAGTTGGCATCAAAGGCGATGATCGACACCACGGTGATCAACGAGATACCCAACCCTTCCCAGACAGCGTATGCCACACCGATAGATATTTTCTTCGCGGCAAATGCGAGGAAGTAGTAAGAGATTGCGATCAGCACATACATTACGATGTAGCCCCACCACCCGTGCCCTTGTCCGATAAGAGACATAGTGCTGGTGCCAGCCACTTCGGCAACGATGGCGAGCAATAAAAATAGACGTGCAACTAGCATGATTAATCCTCCATCAGAAATTAAAAAAATGCATAACGGAGAATGGTGAATGCCGCGTACCTGTATCGACATTCAAAAAGTTAAAAAGATAAAAATGAGCCACTTCTCCTGACTATTTGAGATAAGGTTAGCGCTGGGTAGGAAAAAGAGACAGGTAATTGAGATATTCATTTTTGAATATCTTAAGAAATAAGTTGTCTATGTAATCACACAACATTGATAAGGTTAAAGCATCTGCTCTCTCATTCAGCTGATGCCATCAGGTGACGTCACTGCGTAAAAATCAGCGGCGTATTGAGGGTTTGTCGCACCACTTTATGTAGGTGTCTGTGCAAAGGATGGTTGCGGTTGGTTTGAAGGAAACCGCCAGAGACAACAAACTGACTGAACTCACGATTAACGGGTGGCATTGCGTAAGAGGCGAGTTCTGGCATCAACAATGCCGAGCTTTGACTGGCATACATAATCGCGTCGGTTTCTTGCAACATTTGGCAAGCCAAACGCAAATTATAGGACTTCAGTAACACTACTGGCTCATAACCCATGCGTCGATACTCGGACTCCACGGTACAAAGCGGTTTATATGACGCGGGCGCAGGCAAAGAGACAAGTGGTAGTTTGGACACCGTGTCCCAATCATTGCTGACTTTCGACAACGTTGGGTGGTTTTTGCGCGCCAAAATCACTCGTTTTTCAACGAATAACGGGCGCATGTAAATGTCTTTCGACAGCTCGGTCTCTTGGTCAAGAATGCAGTAATCGTGCTCACCTTCTAACATTTCATCGTGCGAGTAAGTATTCCAGCTGGAAAAGGCAAAGTGCGCTTTGGGAAAGGCTCGATGACAACCAGTGAGCAGTCGCTGCCCTTGCTCATCCATCAAATAAGGGTCAGTTACAATCGCAATCTGCCCTTGGTATTGCAGTGGGTCGAACACTTCAAATTCTTGCACCACTTTTTCCAGTGGTGCAACCATATTGTCGAACTCGGCGGCGAGACGAATCGCCATGGGTGATGGCTCTACCCCATGTGCTTTACGCACAAAAAGCGGGTCATCAAACACTTGCTTCAACTTCATCACGCCGCGGCTGGCGCTCGGTTGAGAAATGCCAAGCTGCATTGCGGCCAGCTTGATGCTGCGGTTTTCCACCACAGCTTTTAATAAACGCATTAAGTTGAGATCCAATGCATCCAGCTGATGTGCCATACCCTAACCTACCAATACCATTGATGAGCGAATACAAAGAGCAGTTAACAATTAGTTAAACACTCTCTCCCGACGTGATCTGATAACCCATATCGAAGACTTTTTCTTCTTGTGTTTCGCCTTTCAGGCGCGCAATTAATAGCTCTGCGCTCTTTACACCAATTTGGAAACGCGGCGTATCAACGCTGGTCAGTTTCGGGCTGATGGTTTGACCGATATCCAGCGCGTTATAGCCCGCCACTGCCAATTGCTGTGGAACTTGAATGCCACGTTGCTGCGCACTCAGCATGGTGCCAATTGCGATGTCATCGTTGGTACAGAACACCCCATCGAGCGTTGGGTGCATTTCCAGTGCGCGTTCGAGCAAATCATGCGCTAAAGAAAAACTAGAATGATCACCAGTTAATACATGTTTGGGTTCTAGCCCTGCTTCTGTCATCGCGCGATCGTAACCTTGCATCCGCAATTTGGTTCGCGTATCCAGACGCGCGCCAAAATAGACGATTGTACGCTTCCCCGTATCTAGCATCTGCTTAACCACGGTGTACGACGCATCTTCATGATCGAGTCCAACCGCCATATCAATCGGCTCCGATGGCAGTTCCATGGTTTCGACCACCGGAATGCCCGCATTTTTGATCATCTGTAATGTACGCGGCGTGTGATGGCTTTCAGTTAGAATAAGTCCATCGACTTGATAAGAGAGTAATGACGCGATCTTGCGCTCTTCTTCAAGCTCATCGTAGCTAAAATGCGCTAAAAGCGTCTCATAGCCATTGGCTTTGGTCACCATCTCTATGCCCTGAACAAAGGAAGCAAAAATTTGGTTGGACAAAGACGGCAGTAAAATACCAATGGCTTTACTGGAGGACTTTGACAACATCGCCGGTGCACGGTTTTCGATGTAACCCATCTCTTCAATCGCAGTCGCAATCTTAGCCCGAGTCTTTTCTGCCACCGACTCAGGGTTACGCATATAGCGTGAAACGGTCATCTTCGTGACGCCAACCTGGTCTGCGACATCCTGCAATGTCGTACGCGTTTTCTTATTCTGTTGAGCCATAAATATGTGATTTATCAGTAATGTTACAAGTAACATTATGACGAATAGACTCTCTGCCGACAAGCTCAGTGAAAATAATTCGCAAAATCATGACGTTATTACTCCATTAGCCATCAAATTGCGTTTCATGGATTGTGAATCAAAACCGAATAAATAAATGACATTTATATCAAAGTTCTTATAAAATGCCGTACCTAAAAGAATAAGACATTAGTCACAGTGCAGTTAGGCTCTAGCGAAACCCAGATTTACTACCACCTGCTTGATCTGGACGACTCCCAAAAGCAGCAATACCTCCAAGCATTGCAACGAAGTCAACCTGAGCTGTATCGACAACTCGTTCCTCTTTTAGCCAACGAGACACCGGAAGAACAACTAACGCAGTTACTTTATTTTGGTGCTCATCAGGCAACGAACCAAGACGTCGATCTAAGCGGAGAAATCATCAGTAAGTACCGCCTAACTCATGAGTTGGGGCGTGGTGGCATGGGTGTCGTATACGCAGCTCTACGTGCAGATGAAACGTTCGAGCAAGATCTGGCTATCAAGTTTATTCAAAGCAATTTGAGTAATGTGTTAGGGCAACGCGCACTCTTCGATGAAGCTCAACTGCTCGCGCGTCTAAACCATCCTTACATCGCGAAAGTGTTTGACGGCGGTCTCCATCAAGATTCGGTTTACATCGTGATGGAGCGGGTGTTTGGTCAAACTTTAGATGAGTACCTATCTGAAAATAAGCTAGAAAAAACGGAGAAGCTGCTGCTGTTTAAGCAGATCTGTCAGGCGATGGAGCACGCCCACCAACACCAGGTTTTGCATGCCGATCTAAAACCAGAAAATATACTGATTGATCGTAGCAAGCGTCCCAAGCTGCTTGACTTCAACTTGACTCAAAAAGCGCACTCCAACCGAGAAGACTCACCCTCAGCGCTGATTGCTTTTAGCCAAAATTTTGCCAGCCCAGAGCAGCAAGCAGGACAGGTTCTAACAGAGCAAAGCGACGTGTACTCCTTGGGCAAAATTCTCGCTTTGATGTTTCCATCACCAACAATTTGGTCTGATGTTTACTGGGTGATAAGACGCGCAACGCGTCCTGCCACTCAAATGCGATATACCGATGCTAGAGCATTGCGCATTGATATCGAACGAATTATCGAACGCCGCCCAATCGAGCAGAAAAAAAACTGGCCATTGTATAGCGCCTTTCGCTTGGTACAGCGACGTCCCCTTGCTTCGGTATTGTCAGGCATCATTGTGCTCTCTGGTGTGTTATTTGGCAGCGCCATGATGCAAAAGAATATCCAGCTGCAACAAGAGAAGAAGATTGCAGAAGATATGATGTACGAAATGACTCGCCTCATCTTCCACGCGAAGGGGCAAAATGTCGAACATCTCTCAGTGAACTCCATGATGGAGTTAACACGAAGGCGGATACTCTCTAACCCAGATATCCCCAAACATATAAAACAAAAAATGTTGTTGGCGATGATGACACCGGTGCCAGAGAAGCACCTAACTACACCAATGAGTTGTCAGCCAAATTGTGCGTCTAAGGACAGCACCAACCAATAAGGCTTAAAACAAGATGTATACACGTTCAGTGGTATTTTGGCTGTCTGCATTGACGGCTACGTCCACGTTGGCAGCAGACGTTTCAGTTGCCACTTCACACCCACCAGCTTCAACCTTGAAGCAAGGCTACTTTATCGACGCCCCAGTGACTGGCCTGTATTACAAAACCAGTTCCAATATCACTGGCGTCACTCAGCAAGGTGCATTTCATTACCAACCCGGTGATGTAATTAGCTTCTTCCTTGGTAACGATGATAAAGGTTATCTGCTGACGACCTTATCAAGCCAAGAAGTGCTGACGCCGACGATGGCGACAACCAAACCTAGCCGCAGCATCAATATGACGCGTCTGCTGCTTTCTCTCGACAGCACGCCTGAGAATCGTGAGGAAATTGTCCTAGCAAACCGTGTGCTTTCTGATCCTCACTTTCAAAGCCAGCTCAAAGGCCTTGATCTCAATTACCTGGATGACGCTAAACGCTACCTCAATCTCGATTGGGTATCTGTCAATGAGGCGATTGAGCACCTAAACGAAAGCCAGCAGTACATTGAAAAAAACTTTTCCTCTGATGAGATCATTTTTGAACCTCGCGACATGACGTTCAAAAACATCGTCATCAAAAAGAAGGATTGGCAAGGCCGCGCTTGTGCTTACGATCTACGCTATCAGCATCATCCCAAATATCGTCCTCCTATTGGTGAAACTCGATTCACTATCACCAAAGACTCATTGATTGAACACCCAAGCATTGGCGACCATTTTCAAGGCTGCTTCCTCTCGATGAAGCGCCCTATCACGGAAGATGTCGTCGAACCGATAAGCAAGTTTGCGGATTGGTTTAATATCGTTGGTTGTTCAATCACAGGGTGCACCCGCAACGACTTGAATGGCTTCTCTCTCGAAGACTTCGATGATGAAGGTGACTGGAAGTACCGCTCCGTTGCCCTCAATTTTGATCCGAGCACCGAGTTATTGATGGAAAAAGTACAAGGTCTCGGGCGTAAAAAAAACATCCAACACAATAACCGCACAGAAATGCTCTGGTTTACGTATCCAAATACTAGCGAACACGATATTGACTACCTCGGTGTGTGGCAGCAAACCGAATACCACCAACAGTCCATGACACAATCGTGCCTATTGATGCGCCATCAACAAGTCATGCGACTGCCGCAAAATACGGACACCTGCCCAACCGATACAAGCCTGTACACCCAAGATGTTACCCGCGAATTTGCCGACATGTGGTGGGTCAACAATAGCGCCCCCAAAGCCGAACTCGCGCAAATGAACGTCATGGTACGTTGGTCAACAACCCCATCTGAAATCAATTACACCACCTGGGAATACTTGCCAGCTGGTGCAACTTGGGAGCAAGGCATTTTATATCGCTATCAACAAAATGTTCTGCGCAACCAAGACGGTTCCGATCGCATTGAAACCCACACCATTTCTGAATTTGTCAAAGTGAGCGAGGATGTATAACCATGGCAACAGCAGTAGCACTGACACAAATCATTCAACAATGGCAATCTGGTGATAAACGAGCTGAGAGCGAGCTCTATCAGTTTGCTTATTTACAGTTGCGTAAGATCGCCCAGCACGAGCGTGAACGAAATGCAGAAAAGTACGGCACCGACAACAAAGTACTGGCAGACAGCGTCAACAGCACCACGGCATTAATTCATGATGCTTACCTGAAAATGTCCAACTGCGACATGAGTGAAATTGAAACAAAGCGCGATTTCTTTTTGATGGCCGCCAAAGTGATGCGTCAAATCTTGATCGACAACGCACGCTCGCACCAAGCACAAAAGCGTCAACACATTACATTGATGAGAGATGAAGAAGATCGTTTCGAGCAATTGATTATCATGGATAAAGCTCTGGATAGTTTCAGTAGCCGCTATCCACGCCAATCGAGCGCACTCAAACTCAAGTATTTAATGGGCATGAAAAACCAAGAAATCAGTGAGCTACTCGAGTGCAGCGCAAGCCTGATAGAGAAAGACCTCAAGTTCTCTCGCAGTTGGCTACAATCACGAATGGCGCACACGTAATCATGAACAAAAAGCTTTGGATAATCGGCGCAGTATGCGTCGGTTTGTTCGGTATTTACTTCATTTCAAACAAACACAATTTGGCATCTGTGAAAGACTCGTCAGACAACGCCGACAAGTCAACCCAGCAAGCACATCGTCAATATGAGCGCACATCTTTAGTTGAAGTAAAGCAAGCGTTGACAGGTTCTGCGTTGGATCGCACTCCTAAAAAGACGGGAGATGACGCATTTAACTCCGCCCTTTTAGGACAACCTGGCCCTGTTACGAATCCATTTCATACCACAGAAGACAACACGTTTTACGAGTCAGCATTGGGTGATAAGAACAGCCGACCACAAGAGGACCCATCAGAGAATAATAAACCCATCATCAACCTCACTGTGGAACAGCAGCTACAAACCATTATTTATGCTTGGGAGCTGAAACAAAACTCTCCGGTGAGTTATTCGCTCAACCTTAACCAGCTTTTTGAAGACCCAGATGGCGATCTCCTCACCACTCAGATTTGGCTTGAAAACGCCAATGGGTTAAGAGTCCTCAACCAAGGACAAATGATGGTACAAGGAGCGCCTGAGGAAATAAAAACCACCACATATTTGGCGGTAGCAGCGCGCGATGATTATCACGGTAATAGCGATCATGCATGGGTCACAACGCGCTTTGAGTTACCCGTTATCACACCCGATCAAAATGACACAGAACATCCGTTAGTTGGCGATGTAGTTTATCGCCTAGAGACGACACAAAATCTTGCCGGTATCGCGTACGCGTATGAAGTGGTGTATTGCGAGGCCTTTCAGTTTGAGGGGGGCGAAGTAAGTTATGCCGCCTCACACAACAAACGCCAGTGTCCTGAAAAGGGAGACTTGAAAAAAGTGGGCAAGTACAAAATCAGTGATGACTCGTTGATCGTTTATGTCCAAGGTGTACGCCAAATTTGGACCATCAAAAAAGAATACCCATCTCAGGTTCATGAAGATACTCGGAACTACTTCACCACCGTGTTTGATGGTAAACAATTCGAAAGCTATACCATGCAAAAGAACAAGCAGTCCATGGAAAAGCGCATCAATGCACCGACAGGACGATATCTGCATCAAATCTCCTTTTTTGATTATTTGCTACCTCTCCCAAGTGGGGGGTATCTGGTTGCTGAAGTTGGCAATTATATTTATCACTATGGTACTCAAGTCATTGGTCCTCATGGTGAAAGCATCGAATCCGATTTCAATTTACACACTTATGGTCCTAACCTGTATTGTAGCGATGTCGCCATTTGGTATCACAGCCATGTCATTGCTGGTCAAGGAGACTATCAAATCGACATCATATCAGACCCTAACCCAGACGATCCGACTTACCAAATTGATTGCCACGAGTTCATCAGCACCCCCGCTACTGGACAACAATCGTTATCGTTTGATCTTAACTATTCCCCTTACGACGAGCTACTTGATGGCGAGGTGTATAGCTACATTTTACGTCCAAAACCTGAGCTCGCTGATCGCGTTGAGGAATTTAAGATCAACATGATTTATCACGCCCCTGTCCTTAGCGACACCCAATAAACCTTTTTTACAGGTGGTTATTTTAACAAAACAATCATTTCCAAAATAAAACTGGAACCGTGATCAAATTATAAATTTTCCATCATAGACAAAAAATAGAAATAAATTTTACGGGTTTTGTGCGGATTTTCGTGTCTTGAACCTAAGCTCAATAGTCATTAAAAAGACACCACTCTCTTATATCTCACTAGTGAGATATAAAGAAAAAAAGAATAAAAAAAGCGACTTTCTCATTCGGAAACGAAACAAGGACAAATAAATAATGAATAAGGTGAGTTTACTAGCAGCGTCAGTGGCTATCGCTCTTACAGGCTGTGGCGGTTCAGATGGTGGTTCAAACAGTGCTAACGACGGCGTTGTGATCACAGGTTTTGACGGCTACTTCAAGCATGCCGTTGTTTTTGAAGATACGAACAACAACGGCCAATGGGACACTCAAGAAACATTCCTTGGTCTGACCGATGAGAAAGGTCAACTGAAATTGGATGCAAAACCAGAAAGCACTCTAGCGCTACAGACCATCACACCAAACGGTTCAAAGCAGAAACAGCTCATCGCCTTGGATGCGAAAGAGTACGCTGGCAAATACACGGTAGATATGGATCATCCAGGCCAAGCTATGGCGCACGAAATCGTATTCCGTGCACCAACATCATCAAACGTGATTTCACCTATCACGGATCTTGTGGCGATTGAAATGGCAAAAGATCCAGCCATTAGTGAAGAAGACGCGAAAGCGAAAGTAAACCAAGCGCTAGGAGGCTCAGAAGAAGCACCAATTGATCTGTACAGTGATTTTGTTGAAGGTGCGACAAAAAACGCCGAACTACATAAAACCGCTCAGATTCTGACCGACTCGAAAGCACAAAACCCAACGAATTACGAGAAAAAAGCCACGGAGTTTGCTCAAGCGGCAAACCAAGAAGTGGAACGTCTTGTTACATCTGGCGAAAACATCAATGACCCAAATCTACGTCCAATCATCACTGACGCGACCCCACACAGCGACACCTTAGCACCTGAAACGGCAGTTAATAACAAGCTAACCGTAAACAAAATCGTCGAAAAGGCAGCTAAAGATAAGCTAGAAAAACTACCAAAAATCGTACAAGGCGTGGACTTTGATGGCTTAGAGCTAGACATTGAAGGTCTATTTGCAGACAAAGACCAAAACCTTGTGACAACCAAACTGACGCACAACTTTGCAGGCACAGGCATTGAAGTTGTGCAAACTGGCAACCTGATTGTTCTACATCCAACAGCAATCGTAGAGAAAGCTGGTGATTTTGAGATTGTTCTAACGGCGCAAGACATTGATTCGTCAGGTAAGGTTTTGGGTACAGTAAGCACCGTATTTCAGTTCGAAATCGAATCGGCAAACTTACCACCAATGGTTGTAGAAACAGAACAAGCGCGTCTGCAGTCCATCGTTGATGGTTGGTACCTACAACAAGGTGAAGTGTTTGAACAAACACTCGATATTTCTGGTTTGTTCCAAGATAAAGACGGTCAAATTACCGACTACTCAGCGGACTATGTAGACATTGAAGGTCTAACAGTATCTGAGGATGGTAATGCAATTATCACCATTAAAGGCACACCAACAAAAGCAGGTGAAGCTGGAGCAGTACTTGCGATTAGCGCAACAGATGGCCATACCGCGGTACAAATTGCGCTCAGCATGCCAACGGTTATCGAAGGCGTCACGCCACCACCAGTAGTACCGACTTTGGGCTTCACTCACGAGCACTTCAACGGTCAAGAATGGAAAATGGGTAGCTTTGCACAGAAAGATGGTGAAATTGGCTACGCCATGTTGATGCAAGATTCTGAAGGCCTACTATTCTGCTGGGGTTCAAACCACGATGAGATGAATCAAGAGTACAAAGCGAACATCAGTGACTTCCTAAAAGACACATGGGAACACGATGCTTACGCCATTCTTGCCGATCTGGACCAACAAACTGGTTACACGGAATACAACAATAAAGACTGTAACGACGTTGAGCTGAAAGACGGTAAGCTATACAACAGCTACGGCGACGAGTATGAAATGTTGTACCAGCACAAAACCGAGCATAACGGCACTCAAATGATCGTTAAAATATCAGATGATGAGCTGTTCTGGATGGACTCAAGCAATACCCCATTTGCAGAATCACTTTCGGTTGCAGAACACATCAAACACGGCACGGTAGAGCATGACTTGATGGTAGAAAGTAATGGCACAGGCGACGACACAGTCCTGAAATACTCGTCAGGTGCGTACGAATACGACACTGATACTTACAACTACACTTCGTTCATGCCAACAGGATTCCAAACTCCAGGTAATTGGGAAATCCAGAATGCTGAAGACCGTGAACTGCTGATTCTAGAAGAAACGGGCTCAGAGTCAGATTACAAAACTCGTCATCGTTACATTAACCGCGATTTTGGTGATTTTTATATCGGTATTCGTTGGAGTAAAGAACAAAACGGTCATGAATCCGCGCCGGAATATGGTCTGTACTCTAACAGCAAAGAAGCCATGACAAGCATCGCGAGTTCACTACCGATTTTGGAGCCTGGTGATGATGACTAAAGCAACCATCGTTAACCCTTGCTGTGATAGCGTGCATTTGCGTAGAAGACGCAGAACACTTTGGGAACGATTGGTCGGCATCAAAGAAGTGTATATCTGCTCTAACTGTCACAAAGAAACGCCACTCAAATAGCGATAATATTTGAGACCGCAAAAAGCCCCGAACTCGGGGCTTTCTTCTATATTTTGACCGCAATATCTGAGTCGTTATTTCACGCACACCACGTTCAATAATGAGGTCCCGGTGAGCTGATTGGGCTCACGATCGGCGAACAAACCTTTCTTATCTTTGCCCCAATACGGCAGTTGCAGTGGCCATTGATTTTTTTCCATCACCCCAGACGCCCTCAGCGCTTTAAACTCTGCAGGGTTGGCTAAGCTCATACCCAGTTGCTGACATACTTTGTGCGAGTTTTCGTAGTTGAGGCGGTTCCACGGCTTACCATGTTCCATGTAAAACTGATTATGGTGATCGAGTAAATATGGGACCACGTACGTTTTGCCCTGTACTGAAGTTCTCAACCGAACTTCAATGTCATCATTTCCAGTGACAATTGGCTTCGCTTTGGTCTTAGCAACAGGCTTAGACGAAGAGCTATCACGCGAACTTTTTGCATTGGTATCTGGCTTCTCTGCCCGCGCTTTAAAGGCGTCGGTATCAGCTCGCACAGCAGGAACTGGCGCGGGTTTCGGGGTCACCGTCGGTGTTGGCTTAACCGAAGATGCGGCTGATTTCGACGGCACAGCGGGTTTAGATAGTGTCGTAGACTGTTTATTCTCTTTTCCAACCACGCGGATGAACGCCTCTTTGTAATTCGACAAGGTTTTGACTCCTCGCAAATCTCCCCTCGCATCAGACAGATCTTTGTAAGGCCCAATCAAACAGCGATAACCTTTGGATTCAGGCTTCATCCACACGTCGGTCGTAATCTTGCTGTAAAGCGGCTTTGCTTTCGCGAGTGACATAGGCTTTGGTAGTAATCCGCATTGAATCCAGTAGAGGTAGTTGCCTCCTTGCGGCACTTTCTTTCCCCATACTCCGTTACCAATTGGGCATGTTTTCTCAAGCATCGGTAATTCTTTCTCGCTGGCTTGAGTGGCTTGGCAAAGGAACTCCTCCGCCTCAACTGGATTAGAAAACTGGGCGCATACCAGCAACAAACCCAAAGCCAGGCTTGCTTGGAAGACGTTAGATGGGCGTTGGGCCTTCTTCATTTCCATACACTTCACTCTAAATTAGTGGGTAAGGTCATCATGGCGGAAAAGCGCCAAAAAAATGTGAACAAAGAATAACTAGCAAAAAAAGAGCCGGAATTTGCATCCGGCTCTCAGTTTAGGAAGGAATTAAGTGAATTTACAACGCTTGGTGGGAAAATTCTTATCCTTTGTACAGTTTCGGGTTGAATACATCACGTAGCCAGTCGCCCAACAGGTTGATAACCAAAACCAATGTTACTAGCACGATGCCAGGGAAAGCAGTAATCCACCATGCACCAGAGAAGATGTAGTTAAAGCCGATGCTGATTAGCGCACCCAGTGACGGCTGATCAACAGGAAGACCCAAACCTAGGAATGACAGTGCCGCTTCCGACATGATCGCATTCGCTACCTGTACCGTCGAGATAACCAAGATTGGCGATAGACAGTTTGGCAGAATGTGACGGAACATGATTCGCGGAGCTTTAAAGCCCATCACACGCGCCGCTTCGACGTATTCTTTCTTCTTCTCTGCCAATACCGAGGCACGAATAGTCCGTGCGTATTGCGGCCATTCAGCCACACCGATGATCACCACCAGCATCACCACTGCGTATTGGCTGTAAAAATCGCTGCCAAAGCTGGCTTTGAAAATGGCCGATACGATGATCGCCACCATCATGGTTGAGAACGATAGTTGAACATCCGCAAAGCGCATCAAGAAGCTATCGATACGACCACCGAAGTAACCCGCCGACAAACCAATGATGATACCCAGAATCAACTGAAGACCGACGGCTAAAAAGCCGATCGTCAAAGACAAACGAGAACCGTAAAGAATGGTCGATAAAATATCACGGCCTTGCTCATCAGTACCCAACACAAAGCGTTCATCGCCATCTTCCATCCACGAAGGTGGCAACTCAGAATCCATGATGTCGATAGACGTCAGATCGTACGGGTCTGTTGGCGCAAGAATCGGTGCAGCCAATGCCAATACTAAGAACATCATAAAGACGGTAAAACTCGCCATCGCCACTTTGTCGCGTTTGAAATAATACAGAAAATCTGACTCTTTGAAACGCTGCCACGCTGATGGAGCAGGAGCTGGTGTTAAATTTGATTGGCTCATGATTAAGCTCCTTTTCCAGTTAGGTTCACAGTTGGGTTGATGATGCCGTATAGCAAGTCAACGATGGTATTGGTTACCACGAAGATCAGACCAACAAAGATAACGTAGGCAGTGATCAGCGGTGTATCTACACGGTTGATTGCCTCTAGGAAAAGGAAGCCAGTGCCCGGCCATTGGAACACGGTTTCAGTAAGAATGGTGTAGGCCACCATGGTACCAATCTGCACACCACCTACTGTCAATACTGGTAGCATGGTGTTCTTAAGTGCATGTTGGTAATAAATCTTTTGTAAGTTCAAACCTTTTGCTTTGGCGAACTTAATGTATTCCGAACTCAGAACTTCCAGCATTTCTGAACGCACCAAGCGGATGAACAACGGCAACATGATAGACGCTAGCGCAATACAAGGTAGGATGAGGTGCTTGATACCATCAATGGTAAAGAAGCCAGATTCCCAACCGAGCACATTAGCGGTCTCGCCCCGCCCGTAGGAAGGCAGCCAACCGAGTTCTATGGAGAAGACATACATCAGCATGATTGCGGTTAAGAACACCGGAATCGAGATACCGACACTGCTCATCGCCATGACAAATTTGGTAAAAACACTCTTAGGATGAATCGCAGAGTACACCCCAAGCGGAATAGAGAAAACAATGATGATAAGCGTCGCGCCAAACACGAGCTCTAATGTAGCCACCAGCTTGTCGAGAATCACCTCAACCGCAGGTCGCTTGAAAAAATATGAGGTACCCAAATCACCTTGCAGTGCATTACCCACAAAGCGCGTATACTTTGTGATAAAGGGATCGTTCAGGCCTAAGTCGTCGCGTAGCGCTTGACGCTCCGATTCCGAAACCGACTGACCTACAAGCTCACGCAGCGGATCACCCAGGTTGTCCTGAATGGCAAACGCCACCAAACTGATCACAAACATCACTATCAGTGCCTGAAACAGGCGCTTGACCAGAAACGAAAACATTCCTTGCCCCTTAACTATCCATAGATCTCTAAATTAGAGAGAAAATTCAGTCTAAATAACCAACTCAATCCGACTGAAACAAAATTGAGTCGAGTGCTTTAAGTTGAGGAGGGAAATCCATCCCTCCTCAAAGTAGACTAACCGTGATTATTCAACCACTAGGTCACCGAAGTAAGGCATTACCATTGGGTTAACGATATCTGCCGCTTTCACGTTAGACTTCGCGCCCCATGCTTCACTTTGCCAGTGTAGCGGTACGAATGCTGCGTCGTTGTATAGTGTCGCTTCTACGCCCTTCAGCATTTCTGCACGTTTCGCAGGGTCCGTCTCTACGTTCGCAGCTTCAACCACTTTGTCCATTTCTGGGTTTGAGTAGTAACCACAGTTGTACTGACCACGACCGGTTTCTTCGTTACGAGTCATAGTTAGGAACTCGTTGAAGTTCGCTGAGTCTTCTGTATCTGAGTGCCAACCGATCATCAGCATGTCTGCCGCACACTTGTCGAACTCAGGCCAGTACTGCGCTTTTGGCATGGTCTTCAGATCAACCTTGATACCGATCTTAGACAACATTGCCGCCGCCGCTTGTGCTACTTTCGCATCGTTCACGTAACGGTTGTTTGGTGCGATCATCGTTAGCGTCAGGCCGTTTTCGTAACCCGCTTCTTTCATCAGTTCTTTCGCTTTCTTCAAATCGTAGCGAGGTACTAGCTTGTCATCGTGACCTACGTAACCTGCCGGGCTTTGCTGACCAGCAGCCGTTGCGAAGCCTTTCATGATTTTCTTCACGATACCTTCGTTATTGATTGCGTGAACAATCGCTTGGCGAACGCGAACGTCTTTCAATGCTTCGTTGCTGTTTTGGTTTAGTTGGAACGTGATGATACGAGTACCAGGCAGCGTGACGAGGTCGATGCCGTCAGCATCTTCAACGCGTTTGTGGTCGTTTGGCGCTACAGGGTGAATCATGTCTACACCGCCAGAAAGCAGCGCTGCTACACGAGTTGCGTCTTCTTTGATTGGCACAAGTGTTAGCTTATCAACATTACCTTTCGACTCTTTGTCCCAGTAATCTTTAAAGCGTTCAAATTCCACTTTTACGCCCTGTTCACGTGAAGTCACAATGAATGGCCCCGTGCCAGATACGTTAGTCGATGCAAATGAGTTACCGTGCTTCACTAACTCAGACTTGTCTTTGCCGTCCGCAGTTTTGCCAGTGTAGAACTTGCTGTCCATTGGGAAAATGTACGTTGCGGTTTGCAACACTAGTGGGTAAGGACCTTTAGTTACAAGATCGAACGTGTTGTCGTCAACTTTGACGATTTTTTCGTACGGGTCGAAGATGTTTTTAAAGTCAGGAGAGCTTTGTAAACGCTGGAACGTCCACACGACGTCGTCAGCCGTTAGAGTATTGCCAGAATGGAATTTCACACCTTCACGTAGTTTGAAACGAACAGTCGTATCGTTAATACGTTCCCAGCTTTCTGCTAGGCGAGGCTCGAAATCCATTTTTTGAGTAAAGCGAACCAACGGATCAAATACCATGTGTGACATTTGCAGTGTGCCACCTGATAGCTGCTCATGTGGGTCAAGCGATACTGGGTCAGCTGCATAGCCAACTTTGATATCTGCTGCCATTGCGTTAAAGCTTAGGCCCGCAGCCATTAGCGCCACTGCTAATTTGCTTTTCATGGTTTTCATTTGCATAACTCCTTCATGCGGGGATACGGATCCCTTGTTGTTGTGTTTGCGTCTTTGTTATGACTAAAGGTTAGCCAAGCGAATTGCTTGGTTTATGCCGTTTCGATCTCTTCTCGCAAGCCAGTAAACTCCGGCATCAGAGAAATCAATTTTTTGCTGTATTCGTGTTGAGGTGCCGTGAATAACTGTTCTGTTGGTGCCACTTCTAAAAGTGTACCCATTTGCATCACACCTACTCGGTCACACATCTGACGAATAACAGGTAAATCGTGGCTGATAAACAACATAGTCAAGTTCAGCTCACTTTGCAGATCTTTCAGCAAGTTTAGAATTTGTGCCTGTACCGATACGTCCAGTGCTGAGGTCGGTTCATCACAAATCAAAAGTCGAGGACGAGTCGCCAACGCACGCGCAATAGAAATACGCTGACGCTGACCACCGGAGAATTCATGAGGGTACTTAAGCCCAGCCATTCGACCCAAACCAACATGATCCAATAGGTCATTCACGATTTGGCGAGTTTCCGACTCGTTTTTCGTCAATTTATGGAAACGGATTGGCTCAGCAATAATATCGAATACCTTCATACGAGGGTTCATTGAAGTATATGGGTTTTGGAACACCATCTGCATTTGACGACGCATCGGGCGGCGCTCTTTCTCAGAGGTTAAAGCGGTCAGGTCAATGCCCTCGAATTTCACCTGACCAGAATTAGGTTGGTATAAACCAGCAATCACACGTGCAATGGTCGATTTACCTGAACCAGACTCGCCCACCAAACCAAAGGTTTCGCCTTCGTGCACTTCAAAGCTCACATTATTAGATGCTTGCACGTATTCTCGGCGGCTCTCGAACAAAGAGTCTTTGGTCACAAAGCGAAGATTGACGTTCTTCACGTCCAAAAGCGGGCCAGTGTACTCACGCTCATCTTGGCTTTGTCCTAACCAGTGGTTCTTGATATCGAGTGGCTCCATTTCCGCCGCTTCTTCGATATAGCTTACTAACGGGAAACGATCTAACTTTCTGTCTGAACGTGGTACCGCTGAAATTAGACTGCGAGTGTAAGAGTGATCAGGATCGCCCAATACTTTGGCTGTTGGTCCAAACTCCACCAAGTCACCACGATACATTACCGCCACGCGATCGGTGACGTTGGAGACTACCCCCATATCGTGAGTAACCAACATACAGCCGACATTGTTCTTGATACACAGCTCGCGGATCAAGTTGAGGATTTGGTCTTGGATAGAAACGTCTAACGCCGTAGTTGGTTCGTCCGCAATGATGAGATCAGGCTCACCAGCCAAAGCAATGGCAATGACAACACGCTGACGCATACCACCAGAGAATTGATGCGGGTACTGCTTTAAGCGGTTTTCTGGTTGAGGAATACCAACCTGCTGCATAAGAGAAAGCGCGCGCTGATACGCCTCTTCATCAGAGACCTTCATGTTGGCGTGGATCGTCTCTTTCAGCTGTTGCTCAACAGTAAAAAGTGGATTGAGCGAGGTCATCGGATCTTGGAAAATAAAACCTATTTTCGAGCCGCGAACCTTACGCATCGCTTCTGGTGATAGGCCAGAAATTTTTTCTCCATCCAGGAATACATCACCGCTAGCAACGCGACCTGGAGGGCTAAGCAAATCGATAACAGCGTTACCAACGGTGGATTTACCCGCACCTGATTCGCCAACAACACCCACGATTTCACCACGTTCAATATGAAAAGAAAGTGACTTCACGGCAGCGTGAACGCCGTGTCGGGATGGGTATTCAATACGAAGGTTTTTCACTTCTAATAGTGACATTTCAGACCTCTACTGCCTTGTCTGTGGTATCGAATCATGCCAAAGGCACCATTCATCACCTGAATGAATCCGTTCAAATTCAGAATAATACTCTGAAATCTTAATGCGGAAATAATTTGGCAAAAATCACACAAAAAAGCAACAATTAAAGTATATTCCGCCGAAAAAACATTAAATAAACGCACAATTAGCGAATAAAAATGCATTAACAAGTATTTAACCATTTTCATATCACACTATTTTTGTGCGTCATGCACCAATAAAACTAGAAAAATGCTCTAAAAGTAAACATGAGCTAAACAAGATCATTAACCATATTATTCATGTGCATTTATTAACATTTAACAAACAATATCATATGCAAAAAGTGTTTTTTCAACATAAAAAACTATTAATAAAATAGTCGGCAAATACAAAAAGCCAAACTTAGGAAGAGAAAGGATAGGTCAAAACGTGAACAAAACAGCAAAACCACACAAATCCTGCTCCAACGCAGATTATGCGCCACTTAAGCGGTTTATTGACTAAGCAAAGGAAAGTACCGCTATCCTCATTCGTACGTCATAAGAAAACTCGCCGATTTTAACCCTTTACGACACAATTGAGAGTGGGATAATAGATGAACAGTGTCAAAGCCAAGCCGTAAATAAAAGGAGCTCCTGTGCTTAAAGCGATTTTTTTTGATATGGACGAGACTTTATGTGCAACGTCACAAGCCGATAAAGTTGCAGGACAAGCGTTTACAACTTGGATTCATAAAACCTACCCACAAGTGACTGAGCCAAAAGCGTTTTTGCAGCGCTACTTACAGGGTGTATACAAAAAGCTGAATGCTGAGTTCCCTCACCTTGTGGCTCTGCTACCCGATGAAAATGCCTTCCGTTGTGGCCTGATCCAAAACATCTTGGCGGAGCAAGGCGTCAGCATCACTGCAAAAGAGGCTCAACAAGCTCAAGACTACTTTGACTCTGCACGTATGGGCGCGTTCACCTTCTTCCCTGGTGTAAAAGAAATGCTCAGCGACCTTCGTCAACATTACAAACTCGTCGTGATCACTAACGGTCCGATTTTTTCTCAACACCCTAAATTAAACGCGACACAAATGAGCAACTGGGTGGACCATATTATTGTGGGAGGAGAAGAGCCAGAAGAGAAACCTGCTACAAGTATTTTCCAAAAAGCGCTCGACTTGGTCGAAGTAAAACCAGAAGAGGCTCTACACGTGGGCGACTCTTTACCTGCTGACATTGCTGGCGCTAACAATATGGGTATTTTGAGTGTGTGGGTGAATGCGACAGGCGCAAGTAACTCAACGGATATAACGCCAAGTTTTGAAATCCAAGAAACGGTAGAACTGAAAGAAATCCTTAAAACACTCGCCCAATAAAAGCAGCGGATTAGAAAACTACAAAACCCCAGACACTGCTCTGGGGTTTATTTTGTCAGCTCGAAAAGCATTTGGATCATAGGTGGTCAAAAGCCCCTAGAGCTGTACACTTTTGGGGAAAATTGAAATGGAATGCCGATTCTTTTCAGGAGAGATGCAAAAAAGCCCCAGTCTTTCGACTGAGGCTTTAAAAATAGTGGTCGGTGAAGAGGGATTCGAACCCCCGACCCTCTGGTCCCAAACCAGATGCGCTACCAAGCTGCGCTATTCACCGAACTGTATTTGCTGATTTTCTCAAATCAGACAGGACACTTCAACTAAGAAGTCACCTTAATTAATGGGGTGGCTAACGAGATTCGAACTCGCGACCACCGGAATCACAATCCAGGGCTCTACCAACTGAGCTATAGCCACCATCAATTTTTGCTGTTTACCGCTCTATTAGAGCCATAAACTAAATAGTGGTCGGTGAAGAGGGATTCGAACCCCCGACCCTCTGGTCCCAAACCAGATGCGCTACCAAGCTGCGCTATTCACCGACGATGTTTTATCTTGATTGAATCAAGATTGGGAGCAATGCTACCGCATTCAATCTAAAAAAGAAAGAATGGGGTGGCTAACGAGACTTGAACTCGCGACAACCGGAATCACAATCCGGGGCTCTACCAACTGAGCTATAGCCACCACTGATTTTTACCGATGTATCCTCCGAGGCAATGGTACGCCCGAAAGGATTCGAACCTTCGACCTTTGGCTCCGGAGGCCAACGCTCTATCCAACTGAGCTACGGGCGCATGCCCTATCGGCGGAGTGGAATAATACGGATATCACACTATGCCGTCTAGTACTTTTTTTACTTTTTTTATCGTTTGGTCTCTTTTTCGACAGTTATCTTCCGTTAAAGTGGATTTTTGATGTGATTCACGCCCTGTCATGGATAACTTGTTGTTTATTGCAACAAGTTATCGGGATATAATCACCCATTATTTACATTGATTTAACAGCTGCAACCAAGTTGTCTAATCATTCTATGCCATTCAGTGGAATTTAATGATTTCTCTGCTCGGCATTAATACTCTAACTATATAAATAGGTAAGTCACTTACCTCGGGAATGTGAAGTGGGTTTAATGGATATGTCTCGACAAATGATTAGCGTTTTGTTCGCTGCCTTAACGTTTTCTACGGCAGCTTTAGCTTCTGACATCAGCCAAACTGAATACGATGCGATCGCAGAACGCATCCAACCTGTCGGTGATGTTTATCTAGCAGGTTCTGAGCCAGTGAAAGAAGAACCAACCGGTCCACGTGATGGCGCCACAGTTTATGGTACTTTTTGTATTGCTTGTCACGCATCTGGTGTAAACGGCGCACCTAAAACAGGTAATGCCGATGATTGGGCACCGCGTATTGCACAAGGCAAAGATACGTTAGTGAAGCACGCATTAGAAGGCTTCAATGCGATGCCAGCCAAAGGAACCTGTATGGACTGTTCTGACGATGAAATCATCGCAGCAATTGACCACATGATTGAAGGTCTATAAGTAAAGACATCAACGAAAAAGGCTTGCCAGTTGGCAAGCCTTTTTGTTTTTAATCAGTGAGAACAAGGTTACTTTACTTCTTAAACATTGCTCGAATATTGGCAATGTGTGCTTGACCTTTCGCCATACGTTCTTCCGCTGATACTGGCTTTTTGTTTACTTCCCATTCAACGTCATCAAATGGTAACTCATCCAAAAAGCGGCTTTGAGTCGGTTTGATCAACTCGCCGAACTGTCGACGCTCTTTGCACATAGTGAAAGTCAGTTCACGTTGCGCGCGAGTAATACCAACGTACATCAGGCGACGTTCTTCTTCCACGTTATCTTCATCAATACTGGTTTGGTGCGGTAAAATACCTTCTTCGGACCCAATTAAGTATACATATGGGAACTCAAGGCCTTTTGAGGCGTGCAAGGTCATCAGTTGTACTGCATCACTGTCTTCATCTTCTTCACCGCGCTCCATCATGTCACGCAAGGTCAAACGTTGAACGACTTCTTTTAACGTTTTCTCTTCTTGATCGTAGTTGTCACCCTCTAGGTCCGCCACTATCCATGAATAAAGGTCAGAAACGTTCTTCATTCGCATTTCAGCGGCTTTTGGACTTGCTGAAGTTTCGTATAGCCAATCTTCATAATGGATATCACGAACTAGCGAACGAACCGCTTCGACGGTATCACCACGCTCAGCTTGATCAGCAATCGCCACTAGCCATTGGGTGAAACGACGCAAGTTTTCTAGACCACGTCCCGTTAGGTGCTGTTCGAGCCCCATTTCAAAGCTCGATTCAAACAGGCTCTTCCCTCGCATATTGGCATAACTGCCTAACTTCTCTAACGTTACTGGGCCAATTTCACGTCGTGGAGTATTCACAATGCGCAAAAATGCATTGTCGTCATCCGGATTAACCAAAACGCGCAAATACGCCATGATGTCTTTAATCTCTGCGCGCGCAAAAAACGAGGTGCCGCCAGAAATTTTATACGGTACGCGGTTTTGCATCAGAGACTTTTCAATCAAACGTGATTGGTGGTTACCACGATATAGAATCGCATAATCTTTATATTCGGTACGGTTTAGGAACTTATGCGCAATTAGTTCACCCGTTACTCGCTCCGCTTCGTGCTCTTCATTTTTAGCCAACAACACTTTGAGTTTTTCACCGTCAGGAATTTCAGAGAACAAGGACTTCTCATAGACGTGAGGGTTGTTAGCTATCAAAATGTTGGCCGCACGCAGGATTCGACTCGTTGAACGGTAGTTTTGCTCTAGCTTAATCAAACGCAAATTCGGATAATCTTCACCCAGCAACACGAGGTTCTGAGGTTTCGCACCACGCCATGAATAAATAGACTGATCGTCATCCCCTACAACAGTCAATCGCCCACGTTCTCCGACAATTAATTTGACCAGCTCATACTGACTCGTGTTGGTATCTTGATACTCGTCAACCAGTAGGTAACGGATACGATTCTGCCAACGCTGACGAACATCTTCATGATTACGTAAGAGTAAAACGGGCATCAAAATTAGGTCATCAAAATCGAGCGCGTTATAGGCTTTCATTTGCTTTTGGTACATATCAAAACAGAACGCAAACAATTGTTGCTGTTCACCTTGCGCACGCGCTTTGGCTTGCTCTGGCGTCAACATGTCGTTTTTCCAGTTGGAAATACAACTCAGAAGCTGACGTAGCAGATCTTTATCACCATCAAGCTGCTTTTCGGTAAGTTCTTTGAGCAGCGCTAGCTGGTCTTGGTCATCAAACAGTGAGAAGCCCGCTTTCAACCCTAAATGCTTGTACTCACGCTTGATGATGTTCAATCCTAAAGTGTGGAATGTTGATACCATCAAACCTTTAGACTCACCTTTCCCTAACGTTTGACCTACACGCTCCTTCATTTCACGTGCTGCTTTGTTGGTAAACGTCACCGCCGCAATGTTACGCGCTTTGTAACCACATTGCTGAACCAGATAAGCGATTTTATTGGTAATAACACGAGTTTTGCCCGAGCCAGCACCAGCTAGCACTAGGCATGGACCAGACACGTATTTCACGGCTTCATCTTGACTAGGGTTCAGCTTCATAGAAATTCTCTGCGGGTGATGAATGTGGCGCCTATGATAAAGGGGTGGCCTCGTGAAAGCTATGCTGATTTCTTGTAATTTTCACACCAATTAAGTGCAATATTCTGTTGCATAAATGGCGGGTATTTAAGCTATAATGAATGAACGTTCATTCACTAAAGGGTGACATTATGAAGGATAACCCTGCTGTAGATAAACGAGAACAAATCTTAGTCGCTGCTGAACAACTCATTGCTGAATCTGGCTTTCAAGGGCTTTCCATGCAAAAGCTCGCCAATGAGGCAGGTGTCGCAGCAGGGACGATTTACCGTTATTTCTCAGATAAAGAACATCTTTTAGAGGAACTACGCCTTAACGTTGCTAAGCGTGTTGCTACTGCGGTGCAACTAGGTGTTAGTGAAGAGATGCCTTTAAAACAGCGTTATCGAACCATGTGGCTCAATATTTGGAATCTAGCGAGCTCGAACTTAAGTGCGATCAGCAACCGAGTCCAATATGAATCTTTACCCTGTTCAAATAGTAGCAAAGCTCGGGAACTTGAGAGACAAATGTTTGCCCAAGTAGATCTTCTTTTTAATCAGGGTAAAGACGAGGGAGTATTCAAGCTTCTCGATAACGAAGTACTTTCTGGATTAAGTTTTGAGGCAAGTGTTGCACTTGCTCGGAAACACGCTTTGGGATTTTATCAACTGGATAAGACGGCATTAGAGGCCGCTATTGAAGCCAGTTGGGATGCAATTATTAAACACTAACTTGGAGTTCTTAATAGAATGAAAAAGTGGACTTTCTTTATGTTACTTATCGCCGTTCTCTTGTTCGGCAGCGTGATAGGTTTCAATTTATTTAAGCAACAAAAGATCGCTGAATACATGGCAAACCGTCCTGAACCTGAGTTCCCAGTAACCGTGACAGAAGTGCAAGCGGTGGATTGGGTACCAGTCATCGAGGCAATTGGTTTTATCGAGCCAAACCAAGGCGTGACGGTAGCGAACGAAACGAGCGGTGTTATCGATAAAATCGCGTTTGATTCCGGTACTCAAGTTAAATCGGGTCAGCCATTAGTGTTGCTTGATTCTGAAGTCGAAAAAGCAAATTTGAAGAGCTCGCAAGCTAAGTTGCCAGCGGCAGAAGCGAAATACAAACGCTACCAAGGCCTATTCAAAAAAGGCTCTATTTCTAAAGAAGCGTATGACGAAGCAGAAGCAAACTACTTCTCCTTAAAAGCGGATATTGAAAGCCTGAAAGCAACCATCGACCGACGCGAAATCAAAGCGCCATTTGATGGTGTGGTAGGTATTCGTAACGTGTACCTCGGTCAGTACCTACAGGCGGGCACCGATATTGTTCGCCTTGAAGATACCAGCGTGATGCGCTTGCGCTTCACCGTGCCACAAACCGATATTTCACGTATCAATATCGATCAAGAAGTGGATATCTTTGTTGACGCTTATCCAGACCAACCTTTCAAAGGGTCTATTTCTGCGATTGAACCAGCTGTAAACGTACAAAGTGGCTTGATTCAGGTTCAAGCGGATATCCCTAACAGTGACGGCAAACTACGTAGTGGTATGTTCGCGCGTGCAAACATCATTCTGCCTAAATTAGAAAATCAGGTCACGCTACCTCAAACCGCGATCACATTTACGCTGTATGGCGACAATGTTTACATCGTAACAGAAGAAGATGGCGAAAAACGCGTTAAGCAGCATGTGGTAAAAGTTGGCGAACGCTCTAAAGATATCGCACACATTCTAGAAGGCGTGAAGCCAGGTGATGTAGTGGTGACATCGGGTCAAGTCCGTTTGAGTAACCATGCGAAAGTAAGCATTGTCGAAAGCGATGCAACTACCCCACCTGCTGAAACACCAATGCTTTAAGTTGGAGGCATCATGCGCTTTACAGATGTTTTTATAAAACGTCCAGTTTTAGCGGTATCGATCAGCTTTTTGATTGCATTGCTTGGTTTGCAAGCGGTGTTCAAAATGCAGGTTCGTGAATACCCTGAAATGACGAATACGGTGGTCACCGTGACCACCAGTTACTACGGTGCAAGTGCCAACTTGATCCAAGGCTTTATTACTCAGCCATTGGAGCAAGCGGTAGCGCAAGCCGATAATATTGATTACATGACTTCGCAATCGGTACTGGGTAAATCGACCATTACTGTCAACATGAAGTTGAATACTGATCCAAATGCGGCGTTGTCTGACATTCTGGCGAAAACCAACTCGGTACGTTCACAGCTACCAAAAGAAGCCGAAGACCCAACCGTAACCATGTCGACAGGTTCGACAACGGCGGTACTGTACATCGGCTTTACGAGTGACGAGTTATCTTCAAGCCAGATCACTGACTACCTTGAGCGTGTAATCAACCCGCAGTTGTTCACCGTAAACGGTGTGTCCAAAGTTGACCTGTATGGTGGTATGAAGTACGCACTGCGCGTATGGCTAGATCCTGCCAAAATGGGCGCTTTGAAGTTGACCGCAACCGATGTGATGAGCGTTCTTAACGCCAACAACTACCAATCTGCAACCGGTCAAGCGACGGGTGAGTTCGTGCTTTATAACGGTAGCGCAGATACTCAGGTATCAAACGTTGCTGAACTTGAAGCATTGGTCGTGAAAACTGGTGAAGGGGATGTCATCCGCCTAGGTGATATCGCTAAAGTAACGCTAGAGAAGAGTCACGACGTTTATCGCGCAAGTGCAAACGGTCAAGAAGCTGTGGTTGCAGCGATCAACGCAGCGCCAAGTGCTAACCCAATCAACATTGCAGCAGACGTACTTGAACTGTTGCCTCAGCTCGAGCGCAACCTACCAAGTAACATCAAAATGAACGTAATGTACGACTCAACTATCGCCATCAACGAATCGATTCATGAAGTAGTGAAAACGATTCTTGAAGCAGCAGTAATCGTACTTGTGGTTATCACACTGTTCCTAGGTTCATTCCGCGCGGTAATCATTCCTATCGTGACCATCCCACTTTCATTGATTGGTGTGGCAATGGTGATGCAGGCAATGGGTTTCTCTTGGAACTTGATGACGCTACTGGCGATGGTGCTTGCCATCGGTCTAGTGGTGGATGACGCGATCGTTGTACTAGAAAACGTTGACCGTCACATCAAAGAAGGGGAATCGCCATTCCGAGCTGCAATCATTGGTACGCGTGAAATTGCGGTTCCAGTTATCGCGATGACATTGACGCTAGGTGCAGTGTACGCGCCAATCGCATTGATGGGTGGTATCACCGGTTCATTGTTCAAAGAGTTCGCTTTGACACTGGCAGGTTCAGTATTCGTATCCGGCATCATCGCTTTGACACTATCACCAATGATGTGTTCGAAGATGCTGAAAGCGAACGAGAAGCCAAGCAAGTTTGAGCAAAAAGTTCACCATATCCTTGATGGCATGACCACTCGTTACGAAGGCATGTTGAAAGCGGTAATGGCTCATCGTCCGGTTGTTATTGCGTTTGCAATCATTGTATTTGCAAGCTTACCGGTCTTGTTCAAGTTTATTCCTAGCGAACTAGCACCATCTGAAGATAAAGGTGTGGTCATGCTGATGGGTACCGCCCCATCAAACGCGAACTTGGACTATATCCAAAATACCATGGATGACGTAAACCAAATACTCTCAGATCAACCGGAAGTGGAATACGCACAGGTTTTTAATGGTGTACCAAACTCAAACCAAGCGTTTGGCCTAGCAACATTGAAGCCTTGGAGTGAACGAGAGGCAAGCCAATCTGAAATCACGAAACGTGTGGGTGGCCTAGTATCAAGTGTACCTGGTATGTCTGTCACTGCATTCCAAATGCCAGAGCTTCCAGGTGCAGGCTCAGGTCTACCTGTTCAGTTTGTAATTACAACACCAAATAGCTTCGAGAGCTTGTTTACTATCGCTAGCGATATTCTAACCGATGTTGCAAGTAGCCCAATGTTTGTCTATTCCGACCTGGATTTGAACTACGATTCAGCAACGATGAAGATCAAGATCGATAAAGACAAAGCGGGTGCCTACGGTGTGACTATGCAAGACATTGGCATCACCCTCAGCACGATGATGGCAGATGGTTATGTAAACCGAATCGACCTGAATGGCCGCTCGTATGAGGTGATCCCTCAAGTTGAGCGTAAATGGCGTCTAAACCCAGAATCGATGAAGAACTACTATGTACGCTCTGTGGATGGTAAAGCGGTTCCATTAGGCAGTCTGATTACCATTGATGTGGTGGCTGAGCCTCGCTCTTTGCCACACTTCAACCAGCTAAACTCAGCGACTGTGGGTGCAGTACCATCGCCTAGTGTTGCTATGGGTGACGCAATCGACTGGTTTGAGAATATTGCACAAACCAAGCTGCCTGCAGGCTATAACCACGATTACATGGGTGAATCTCGTCAGTTTGTAACGGAAGGTAGTGCCTTGTATGCAACCTTCGGTCTTGCACTTGCGATCATCTTCCTCGTTCTGGCGATTCAATTTGAATCACTCCGCGACCCTATTGTCATCATGGTATCTGTACCTCTGGCAATCTGTGGTGCCTTGATCGCATTGGCCTGGGGTACAGCCTCGATGAACATCTACTCGCAGGTTGGTTTGATCACGCTGGTCGGCCTAATAACCAAGCACGGTATCTTGATCTGTGAAGTAGCCAAAGAAGAGCAGTTACATAATAAACGGTCTCGTATTGATGCGGTGATGGAAGCTGCGAAAGTGCGTCTTCGCCCTATCCTAATGACCACTGCTGCGATGATCGCAGGTCTTATCCCGCTGATGTACGCAACAGGTGCAGGTGCCGCGCAACGTTTCAGTATCGGTATCGTCATCGTTGCTGGCCTTGCAATCGGTACACTGTTCACACTATTTGTACTACCTGTGATTTACAGCTACCTAGCTGAAAAACACAAACCTCTGCCAGTATTTGTTGAAGACAAAGACTTGGAGAAGTTAGCGCGAGTTGACGAAGCGAAAGCAGCTCATCGTGAATTAGCGGATAACAGATAAGCTATTAAGGCATTCAAAAAGGTCACTTCGGTGGCCTTTTTTATTGCCGCTCTCTTTTTTGCCATCTAAGTGGCGACTTTCACGTATCATTTACTTAAAATGAGGACAAATCAAAAGGAGTTTTAGCCACTATGTTTGACCCAAAGAAATTAGAGCAAATTGCTAAACAGATTCACGACTCAATGCCTCAACCTGTAAAAGAGTTGGGCTCTGATGTCGATCAGAAAGTTCGTCAAGTAATCCAAGGCCAGCTAAACAAGCTAGATGTTGTAAGTCGCGAAGAGTTTGATGTTCAAACTCAAGTTTTACTACGTACACGTCAAAAGCTAACAGAAATGGAACAGAAGTTGGCGCAACTTGAAGAAAAGCTTGCTGAAAAATAAGTATCAAAGCGCTCCTCACAAAGGAGCGTTTTTCTTATCGGCGCGCAGATAAATCGGCTAAAAACAAAAAGGCTTGGTCAACGGCGACCAAGCCTTTTGATTAGATGTTGTGTTTTATTTTGTATTTATCACTCCAGTCTGCCTGGAGTTTATCTACTGCGTTACTTGAGACTAAGTAAATTACGCTGTATTAAGGTTTCATTTCTAGGAGAAGGCGCGGACTTTACGATAGTAAACGAGCACCTTCGACACCGAAATGGAGCCTTAAGGCCAGTCATTTAGCCGCCCACCGCGATACGCTTCATATCAGTCATGTAACCACGTAGCTCTTCACCGATGTACTCTACAGGGTGGTTACGGATTGTTTCATTCACAGCTATAAGAGTCGCGTTATCCACTTGGTTAGACGTTTCACCTAAACCTTTACCAATTACGTCAGTATTTACGGCTGGCATAAACTTCTCACGTAGAAGCGGCGTTGCTACGTTAGCGAACAGGTAGTTACCGTATTCCGCAGTGTCTGAGATAACCACGTTCATCTCGTATAAACGCTTACGTGCGATAGTGTTTGCGATAAGTGGCAGCTCGTGTAGAGACTCGTAGTAAGCAGACTCATCGATGATGCCAGATGCCGTCATCGCTTCGAATGCTAGCTCAACACCCGCACGAACCATAGCAACCATCAAGATACCGTTATCGAAGTACTCTTGCTCAGAGATTTCTACGTCAGTTTCTGGGTAGTTTTCGAAAGCAGTTTCACCTGTTTCTGCACGCCAGCCTAGTAGATTTGCATCGTCGTTTGCCCAGTCAGCCATCATAGTGCTAGAGAAGTGACCGGTGATGATGTCATCCATGTGCTTGTTGTATAGCGGACGCATCAGTTCTTTTAGCTCTTCAGAAAGCTCAAATGCTTTCACTTTTGCAGGGTTAGTTAGGCGATCCATCATGTGAGTGATACCACCAAACTTCAGTGCTTCAGTGATGGTTTCCCAACCGTATTGAAGAAGCTTACCAGCGTAGCCAGGATCGATACCATCAGCAATCATCTTCTCGTAACACACGATAGAGCCAGCCTGTAGCATACCACAAAGGATAGTTTGCTCACCCATTAGGTCAGATTTCACCTCAGCAACGAAAGAAGACTCTAGACAGCCAGCACGGTGACCACCGGTTGCTGCTGCCCAAGCTTTCGCGATATCCCAACCTTCACCTTTTGGGTCGTTCTCTGGGTGAACAGCGATAAGAGTCGGTACACCGAAACCGCGCTTGTATTCTTCACGAACTTCCGTACCTGGACATTTAGGTGCAACCATTACTACCGTTAGGTCTTTACGGATTTGCATGCCTTCTTCAACAACGTTGAAACCGTGAGAGTAACCTAGTGCTGCGCCTTCTTTCATCAACGGCATTACCGTCTCAACAACGTTTGTGTGCTGCTTATCTGGAGTAAGGTTTACTACTAGATCAGCTTGTGGAATTAGCGTTTCGTAGCTACCTACCTCAAAACCGTTGTCTTTTGCGTTTTTGAATGACTGGCGTTGCTCATCAATCGCGGCTTGGCGAAGCGCATAAGCAACGTCTAGACCAGAGTCGCGCATGTTCAGACCTTGGTTAAGACCTTGAGCACCACAACCTACAATGACTACTTTCTTACCTTTCAGATAATCCGCTTCTGAAGCGAACTCACTGCGGTCCATAAAACGACAACGACCTAATTGGTCCAACTGCTCGCGCAAGTTTAGGGTATTGAAATAATTAGCCATCTGGGTGCTCCTTTGAGATTCTTCCATTGAGGTCAGTAATTGCCTTACCGAATAACTTCATACTAAAACAGACATGAGATTGCTTAAAGTGATATATTCACAATTAGTTATTGCAATTTATGCAACATGGAAATGAAAATTTAATGAATATCAAAAGCCTGCAACTTTTCATTCATCTCTGTGAGAGTAAAAGTTTCGCCAAGACCGCAGCGGCAATGCATATTAGCCCTTCAGCCTTAAGCCGACAGATACAAAAATTAGAGGAGGAAACCAGCCAACAATTGTTTTTACGCGACAACCGTAGCGTTGATTTAACTATCCAAGGTAAAAAGCTAGTCCCAGTAGCCTTAAAGATTCTTGGCGAATGGCAGCAGTATCAGAGTCACCTGAAGGGAACCGAGGATGAATTGAAAGGAGAAATCCGTCTCTTTTGTTCTGTTACTGCAAGCTACAGCCATCTTCCGGAGCTAATCTCTGACTTTCGTATTCAGAACCCTTTCATTGAGTTCAAACTATCAACCGGCGATCCAGCTCAAGCGATCGACAAAATACTAGCAGATGAAGCCGATATTGCCATATCAGCCAAGTCAGAACAGATGCCAAATAAAATCGCATTTGAAACGATCAGTGAAATCCCACTTTCTGTCATCGTACCTGTTGGGGTTAGTGCGTTTGCTGAAGAGCTACAAAAAGAAAAACCAGACTGGTCGGTCATTCCATTCATACTCCCAGAAGCAGGAACGGCAAGGGACAGGGCCAATACTTGGCTCAAACAAATGAAAATAAAGCCAAAGATCTACGCACAAACCTCCGGACATGAAGCCATCGTAAGTATGGTTGCATTGGGGTGTGGAGTAGGTATCGCACCTGATGTTGTAATCAACAACAGTCCGGTAAGAGAAAAGATAAATCGTTTAAAAGTCTTACCAATTAAACCTTTTAAACTTGGTGTTTGCTGCAACAAAACTCAGCTGGAGAATCCGCTTGTTAAAGCCTTTTGGAAGGTTGCAGAGAGCAAGTATATCGCACCTTAGATGAACACTTTTTAGGTATAAAGTGAGCTAATTTTAAAACTCTATAGATGCAAAAAAGCCCGCTCTTTCGAGCGGGCTTCTTAAATTTAAAGCCTGGCGATGTCCTACTCTCACATGGGGAAGCCCCACACTACCATCGGCGCTATTTCGTTTCACTTCTGA
>NZ_JAWOQR010000109.1:0-1226 GCF_033337445.1 Vibrio sp. YT-15 | reverse complement strand
ACAAAAATGATATTCCGGTTGAACTGAGATTTAACCATGTGGCACAGCATCCTGTATGGAGAAGTGAGAACGACAACGACACCTTTATTCAGCAGCTAGAAGCCAATTTGTTTGATTGGGCCGAGCTGATCACTCCTGGGTTTGAAGTGCACTCAAAGCGTGACAAGATGTTAGAGTCGGTCAACGATGAAATGTGGTCTACCCCTGCGGAAATGGCGCTTGCAACGGAAGAATATGTTCATAACTACCCGCATGTTCTGGCTGGTTTCCAAGGGCCGGGTATAGACGAAGTACCTGAAATTATTCAATACGCTCAAAACCAAGGCTGGGAAATTGCCAATATTGATATGGTTAAGCACATGAATGCTGACCAAGCCACTTGTGGCTATGGCTGCTCTGGTAACCCGTACGATGCTTATTGGGCCTTCAGTCCTTTAGGTCACGGTGATTTGCATGAGCTAGGCCACGGTTTAGAGAAAGGACGATTCCGATTCGCTGGTTGGGAAGGGCATTCGACGACCAACTACTACTCCTACTACAGCAAGTCTCGTTTCTTCCAAAATACGGGTAAGGAATCAACCTGCCAAAGCTTGGATTTCAAAGGTCAGTTTGAACTGTTGCAAACCAGTCGAACACAAAGCGATCCAAATGCTTATATGGCGGAGCAAAACCAAACGGGTTGGAGCTGGGGTGCTCGCGTTTACATTCAAATGATGATGGCAACTCAGCACGAAGGTGTGCTTAAAAATGGTTGGCATTTACTGGCGCGACTGCATCTTATTGAGCGTGAGTTTAATCGTTTGAAAGCAGATGAGGCACTGTGGAATGCGAAACAATCAAGCATTGGCTTCTCGATGTATACCAAAGATGAAGCGAACAGCATCTCAAACAATGACTGGTTGCTCATTGCCCTAAGTTACGTGGCTCAGCGAGATATGACTAACTATCTCGACATGTGGGGATTTTCGTTCTCAGAAAAAGCGAAGCAACAAGTTGTTGCGTTGAATCTGACGCCGATACCTCTCACTTACTTTGCAAGCAGCAATACCGGTTACTGTCTGAACGAATTCGCTCAAACTCCAGTAAGTATTGATGGTCAAACGGTTTGGCCGCTGAACTAGCTGAGTAGAAAATAACATGCATGAAAAAGGGAGACTGAGTCTCCCTTTTTACTAGATTTATCTTAGCGTTGAGTCACGGTTATTGCTTTGTAAAGTATTACTTGA
>NZ_JAWOQR010000108.1:0-1236 GCF_033337445.1 Vibrio sp. YT-15 | reverse complement strand
GTGTCACGGTGTACTCTGTGGTGGTGTCGCCTTCTACGACATTCGCTGGACCGGTCATGGTGACGGTGACCGTATCTTCCGGGCCAGGATCCGTCTCATCACTGATGGTGGTGTCGACAAAGGCATTATCGAGGTTCAACGCTTCGAAGATTGGATTACTGTCGCTGTCGACGATGCCTGACACGCTGACGCGGAAGACTTCATCGCCTTCGGCATACACATCGTCCACCGTATCGATGGTAAACGTGGCGGTTACGCCATCGGCACCAATCACTGCTTGGGTGGTTTCAGTGATGTCATCACCTGACGCGGTGGTGTAGCTATAAGCGAGCGTGACGATGCTACCGACTGGCGCCGGATCGCTCAGTGTCACGGTGTACTCTGTGGTGGTGTCACCTTCTACGACATTCGCTGGACCTGTCATGGTCACGGTAACCGTATCTTCTGGACCTGGGTTAGTTTCATCGCTGATGGTGGTATCAACAAAGGCATTTGAAACATCTAATGCCTCAAAAATCGGATTGCTATCACCATCTACAATGCCCGACACGCTGACGCGGAATACTTCATCGCCTTCGGCGTAAACGTCATCCACCGTATCGATAGTAAATGTGGCGGTTACGCCATCCGCCCCAATCACTGCTTGAGTGGTTTCAGTGATGTCATCACCCGATGCAGTGGTGTAGCTGTAAGCTAACGTGACAATGCTACCAACAGGAGCCGGATCGATCAGTGTTACGGTGTACTCTGTGGTGGTGTCGCCTTCCACCACATTCGCTGGACCGGTCATGGTGACCGTAACCGTATCTTCTGGTCCTGGGTCGGTTTCATCGCTGATGGTGGTGTCGACGAACGCATTGTCTAAATTCAGTGCTTCAAAGATTGGATTGCTGTCGCTATCCACAATGCCCGACACGCTGACACGAAACACTTCATCGCCTTCGGCGTAAACATCATCCACTGTATCGATGGTAAACGTGGCGGTCACACCATCCGCACCGATAATGGCTTGAGTGGTTTCGGTGATGTCATCACCTGACGCGGTGGTGTAGCTGTAAGCGAGCGTGACGATACTGGCCACTGGCGCCGGATCGCTCAGTGTTACGGTGTACTCCGTGGTGGTGTCACCTTCCACGACATTCGCTGGACCTGTCATGGTGACGGTGACCGTATCTTCTGGACCCGGATCCGTTTCATCACTGATGGTGGTGTCAACAAAGGCATTTGAAACATCTA
>NZ_JAWOQR010000107.1:0-1237 GCF_033337445.1 Vibrio sp. YT-15 | reverse complement strand
GGACCACTGTAAACAGACTTGGGATAGTTACGAAGCCCTAATTCAACATAATCAATTTTAGCTTTTGCAACTGCTGTAAGGTAAGCGTCCACGACATCTGGTGAAAAGTCCCAATTGTTGTAATAACCGCCGTCTCGAAGAGTACAATCTAGAATTTTTTGCATAATACAGCCATATAAGTTAGTTAAATTAAAAGTTTTATCTAGGATAAGAGTCTATCATTGAATAAGTCGACCTGTTCCTTATTTTAATCCCACGTTTTTCGGCCAACTTACTTAGCCGATCATGAGCCAAGCAAGTCTCGTATGTTATGTGCATAAATTCAGACATCCTAAACGCTTCTTTCTTGGTTGGATTTTTCATAAAAGGAACATATTCACTTTCACCATAAAAATGCTTGTATTTAATCTTTAACGAATTATCTTTTTGATCCACAAACACATCATTATGGAAAGAAAAATCCGCACCAAAAATTTCAATATCTTTATACCCACTCATAATAGCAACGTAAACACCGTAAATTAAAACATTACATGCGGCTGGACCATACGTACCACTATCAAATAAGCTTATTATTTTATCGTCATTTATTGGTACTCCTTGCACAGGAACAACTTTATAAAAATTAATGGTAATAAAATTATTATCTATTTTATTTTTTATAAATGACTTATCGCTATAATAAGGCAAAAAAAGCTCTATCTCCCAGCTCACTTTATTTAGAGCAGAAAACATTTTATCTCTTTTTTCTATTAAATCCAAGCTTGCATCAGGATGCCAAAAATATTCATCTAGTAGAACGTACTTATTTGGTTTTAGTATTTCAAAATCACTACTTTCACAGAAGTGATTAACTGCCAAATAATCAGAGCTACCTATTTGTCTTTTTATAACTTCTATATCATTTTTTATTGAAGGGCCATTCCCTAAAACTATGCACTTTTTACTTTTATTACTAGAGTAAATTTCATTTAAACTATTATCTTTCGAAAGAAAAAATCGCACTCTCGAAAAAAAAGTATGCAAATGAAATATTACAACCTCTAGAAAATATCTAATTTTTGATTTCATTTTATTAATGTACTTATTTTAAGTGACCGATTATATTATATTGCTTTACGAACCTTACATTCTAAAAGAGTTCACTGCATCGACCACAGCACTTCTCTCTTGTTCACTCAAGTAAGGCGACATCGGTAATGACAGCACTTCATTTTGCAACTGCTCCGTCAACGGC
>NZ_JAWOQR010000106.1:0-1237 GCF_033337445.1 Vibrio sp. YT-15 | reverse complement strand
TAATAAGCCCTACACAAATTGGGAGATATATCATGAAAGGCTGGCTTTTTCTTGTTATCGCAATAGTTGGCGAAGTAATCGCAACATCCGCATTAAAATCTAGCGAGGGCTTTACTAAGCTTGCCCCTTCCGCCGTTGTCATAATCGGTTATGGCATCGCATTTTATTTTCTTTCTCTGGTTCTGAAATCCATCCCTGTCGGTGTTGCTTATGCAGTCTGGTCGGGACTCGGCGTCGTCATAATTACAGCCATTGCCTGGTTGCTTCATGGGCAAAAGCTTGATGCGTGGGGCTTTGTAGGTATGGGGCTCATAATTGCTGCCTTTTTGCTCGCCCGATCCCCATCGTGGAAGTCGCTGCGGAGGCCGACGCCATGGTGACGGTGTTCGGCATTCTGAATCTCACCGAGGACTCCTTCTTCGATGAGAGCCGGCGGCTAGACCCCGCCGGCGCTGTCACCGCGGCGATCGAAATGCTGCGAGTCGGATCAGACGTCGTGGATGTCGGACCGGCCGCCAGCCATCCGGACGCGAGGCCTGTATCGCCGGCCGATGAGATCAGACGTATTGCGCCGCTCTTAGACGCCCTGTCCGATCAGATGCACCGTGTTTCAATCGACAGCTTCCAACCGGAAACCTAGCGCTATGCGCTCAAGCGCGGCGTGGGCTACCTGAACGATATCCAAGGATTTCCTGACCCTGCGCTCTATCCCGATATTGCTGAGGCGGACTGCAGGCTGGTGGTTATGCACTCAGCGCAGCGGGATGGCATCGCCACCCGCACCGGTCACCTTCGACCCGAAGACGCGCTCGACGAGATTGTGCGGTTCTTCGAGGCGCGGGTTTCCGCCTTGCGACGGAGCGGGGTCGCTGCCGACCGGCTCATCCTCGATCCGGGGATGGGATTTTTCTTGAGCCCCGCACCGGAAACATCGCTGCACGTGCTGTCGAACCTTCAAAAGCTGAAGTCGGCGTTGGGGCTTCCGCTATTGGTCTCGGTGTCGCGGAAATCCTTCTTGGGCGCCACCGTTGGCCTTCCTGTAAAGGATCTGGGTCCAGCGAGCCTTGCGGCGGAACTTCACGCGATCGGCAATGGCGCTGACTACGTCCGCACCCACGCGCCTGGAGATCTGCGAAGCGCAATCACCTTCTCGGAAACCCTCGCGAAATTTCGCAGTCGCGACGCCAGAGACCGAGGGTTAGATCATGCCTAGCATTCACCTTCCGGCCGCCCGCTA
>NZ_JAWOQR010000105.1:0-1241 GCF_033337445.1 Vibrio sp. YT-15 | reverse complement strand
CCGCGCGCAAGCTGTTTGCACAGCGTGTACCGCAAAGTTTTGTCGATAGGATGGAAAAAGGCAATCCTAAAGACCCTCTTTTGCGTCAGGTTTTACCCTTGAGTGACGAGTTTGAAGTGCATGCAGGCTATTCCAATGATCCTCTTGACGAACAGGACAATGCGCTCCCGGGATTGCTGCATAAATACAAAAACCGAGTGCTGATGATCGTCAAAGGCGGCTGTGCGGTGAATCGCCGTTATTGCTTCCGTCGTCACTTCCCGTATCAAGAGAACAAGAGCGGCAAACAAGCTTGGAGCCAGTGCATCGAATACATGGCGGAAAAACCAGAGCTCAATGAGGTGATTTTCTCTGGCGGTGATCCACTAATGGCAAAAGACGATGAGATTCATTGGCTGCTGGAACACATAGCTCAGATTCCGCACATCAAACGTCTGCGCATTCACAGCCGTTTGCCTGTAGTGATCCCAGCTCGAATCACAGATGAGCTGTGTCAGTTGCTAAAAGCGTCACGCTTGCAAATTATCCTTGTTACGCACATCAACCATGCTAATGAGATTAACGATGAGCTGCGCCAGGCAATGAAAAAACTAAAAGAAGCCAATGTCACCTTGTTAAATCAGGGAGTTTTACTAAAAGGCGTTAATGATTCCGTTGATGCCCTGAGCCAGCTCAGCGAGGCCCTGTTCGATGCTGGGATCCTGCCGTATTACTTGCACGTGCTAGACAAAGTCCAGGGAGCGGCTCACTTTATGGTCGATGACGAACGAGCCCGACAACTAATGGCAGGCTTATTAGAAAACGTCTCTGGCTACCTGATCCCGACCCTCACCCGTGAAATCGGCGGCCGAAAAAGCAAAACGCCGCTCGACCTACACCTTGCATAACCATCTATAACCCCTACAAATCATGAGATTTTGTGTCGGTCGAGACGCAAAATCTTACGATTTCTCTCTGATTTTTGTTTATTTTCAGAAAACTCAATAAAAAAGACACCAAACCGTTCTAAAACATTTAAGTCTCATGTAGTCTCTGCCGCCTAGATTATTTGCGACACAAAATATGGAATAAGAATCACACTATTGTGATGAAAAATGGTCGAGTTTACGACATCCATATTCAACCAAACTGAAGATGAAAAACGTTAAGAACGGTAGCCAGTAAACGTGAAGTCTACGCAATGGTAAATGCCTTCATCGCCTTTAAGGCAGCCCTGCGGAAAGTTAACCCGTCCACCAGAA
>NZ_JAWOQR010000104.1:0-1244 GCF_033337445.1 Vibrio sp. YT-15 | reverse complement strand
AGGAAAATTGACTCAACGACTGCAAGGGAATTTAACTACGTGATTAAAAAACTGTTGGCTTTTGTTGTGCTGATCGCTGTGATAAGCGCAGCAGGGTTTTTTTACGTTGTTTCACAAACAAAGCAATACGTTAACTCGCCAATTTTAATTGAGCAACCTCAACTGTTCACTGTCGAAAACGGCACAAGCTTTCATCGTGTAATGCGCGATTTGGTGAAAGAGAACATCATAAAAGCGTCTGATTACACTCGCTTAATGCCCCATCTTTACCCAGAGCTTCTTCAAGTACGAGCAGGCACTTACCAACTCGAGCCAAATGTATCGCTTTACGAGGCGTTAGAGCTACTCAATACAGGCAAAGAATATCAATTTGCCATCACGTTTGTTGAAGGTAGTCGTTTTTCTGAGTGGTTAGAGCAACTTCAAAGCGCACCGTATGTTCAACACGACCTTTCAGGGTTGTCAGAAAAAGAGATGGCACAGAAGCTTGGTATTGAACGTGATAAGCTTGAAGGCTTGTTTTTGGCTGAAACGTACCACTACACCGCTGGTGCGAGCGAAAGTCAGTTGCTAAAGCGTGCACATTCCAAATTAAATAAAATACTGGATGAGAACTGGGACGCTCGTCAGGAGAAGCTGCCTCTCAAAGACAAGTATGAAGCGCTGATCCTTGCCTCTATTATCGAAAAAGAAACGGCGATTGATTCAGAACGCGAACGTGTTGCTTCTGTGTTTGTAAACCGTTTGAATAAACGTATGCGACTTCAAACGGATCCGACCGTTATCTACGGAATGGGGGATGCTTACGATGGTAACATCCGTAAGAAAGACCTACGCACCCCAACACCATACAATACCTACGTTATTAATGGTTTGCCGCCGACACCTATTGCAATGGCCGGAGAAGCCTCTATTGAAGCTGCACTAAACCCAGAAAGCAGTGATTACTTATATTTTGTAGCAAGTGGGACGGGCGGACACGTTTTCTCGAAATCACTTGCTGAGCACAATCGTGCTGTTCGAGCCTATTTAAGAGAACTAAGAAAGAACAAATGATGAAAGCAAACTTTATTGTCGTAGAGGGCCTTGAAGGCGCAGGGAAAAGCACTGCGATTAAAACGGTTTTGGACACGCTCAAACAAGCGGGAATCGAAAACATCGTTAACACGCGTGAACCTGGTGGGACACCTCTTGCCGAGAAAATGCGCGCTTTAGTCAAGGAAGAGCATGAAGGCGAAGAGTTG
>NZ_JAWOQR010000103.1:0-1252 GCF_033337445.1 Vibrio sp. YT-15 | reverse complement strand
CAATATGGATTTTTCTTTGGTATTAGAAAACCTATCCGTAGGTTACGCGATGGCTTATCTGATTGGTCTGATCAGCATGATCATGTTCGCTAAGTTGCTACCAAAGTTACAAAAGCAGAACCTTTCAGACTCTGCTCAACAAATCGCTCAAGAGCGTGGCCTTGGTAACTCAAGCCAGCGCAAAGTTTATCTACCTATTATTCGCGCATATCGAGTTGGCCCGGAGCTTATCGATTGGACAGACGGCAAAAACTTACGAGAACTTGGTATTTACCGCCAAACGGGTTGTTACATTGAACGTATTCGCCGTAATGGTATTCTCGCCCACCCTGATGGTGATGCGATTTTGCAAGAAGGCGATGAAATAGCACTGGTAGGCTTCCCTGACAGCCACGCTCGTTTGGACCCAAGCTTCCGAAACGGTAAAGAAGTGTTCGACCGTAACCTTCTCGATCTGCGTATTGTGGAAGAAGAGATTGTCGTTAAGAGCGACGCGATTGCCGGCAAACGTCTATCTGATTTGAACCTGTCTGAGTTCGGTTGTTTCCTAAACCGTGTAGTTCGTGCGCAAATCGAAATGCCAATGGATTTAGACATTGTTCTTGCCAAAGGTGATGTGCTTCAGGTGAGTGGCGAGAAGAGTCGTGTACATGGCCTTGCTGAGAAAATCGGTTTTATCTCGATCCACAGCCAAATGGCCGACTTATTGGCGTTCTGTAGCTTCTTTATTCTTGGCATTATGTTTGGCCTAGTGACCATGACATTTGGTCAAGTATCGTTTAGCTTAGGTAATGCAGTAGGCCTTTTGCTGTCAGGTATTACACTAGGCTTCCTTAGAGCCAACCACCCTACTTTCGGCTACGTACCGCAAGGCGCGTTAAACATGGTCAAAGACCTTGGTTTAATGTTCTTTATGGTTGGTATCGGTTTGAGTGCTGGTGGCAAGATGTTCGAGCACTTGACTCAAGTTGGCCCACAGGTGATCGGCCTTGCGTTTATTGTTAGTGTCGTGCCTGTTGTGATTGCTTACCTTGTTGGTGCATACATTTTGAAGATGAACCGCGCATTGCTATTCGGGGCGATCATTGGCGCACGTACTTGTGCACCGGCGATGGATGTTGTAAACGAATACGCGAAGTCGACGATTCCAGCTCTTGGTTATGCGGGTACTTATGCGATAGCCAACATCCTGATGACGCTAGCTGGTACGATTTTGATAATTTTGAGTTAACCGGTTTGAGTTTAATGAAAC
>NZ_JAWOQR010000102.1:0-1258 GCF_033337445.1 Vibrio sp. YT-15 | reverse complement strand
CCATTATGGCGTTGCTGATCTCTCCAATGATTGTGCCTGTGATTATTTCTGCCGCTGCGATGTATTTTTTCTACACTCGGTTGGATTTATCTCAGACGTATTTTGGCATTATCTTAGCGCATGCCGCGCTAGGTACGCCTTTTGTTGTGATCACTGTGAGCGCGACGCTGAGTGGTTTTGATCAAAGCCTCGTCAAAGCGGCGGCCAGTTTGGGCGCAAATCCGGTTTATACCTTTAGGCATGTGACTTTTCCGTTGATCCGTCCCGGTATGATTTCCGGTGGATTGTTTGCGTTTGGCACGTCGTTTGATGAAGTGGTCGTGGCGTTGTTTTTAACGGGCGCAGAACAAAAAACCGTCCCAAGGCAGATGTGGTCAGGGATCCGAGAACAAATCAGCCCGACAATTTTGGCTGTTGCGACCTTGCTGATTTTTATGTCCGTGTGTTTGCTCGTGACGTTGGAGATCTTACGCAGACGCAATGTCCGTATTCGTGGGATTCAAGAATAAATAAGCCTTTTCGGTTGCTCAGAGCTTTCTCGTCCAGGAATTACTCACCATTTTGACCGAACGCGCCTCCTTGTGGGCGCTTTTTTACGTCTGCGGCTCGATAGGGGGGCTATTTGATTTGTTGAATTTCTATTCCCGCTTGCTCAAAACGGGCGAATACAGGCCTGTGATGCTGCTGATACCAGCTCGCTGGCATGTTAGGTTTAAGCTGTAGCTTCTCCTGTTTGCTGATCACCACATAGTGCAAAAACGCGTTAAGCGTAGCCGTCATTACATCAAACGTCATCTCTCCATCTTTACTGATGGCTTTGAGCAAACCAACCACGGTTTCTTCAGGAACTAAAGGCTCAATAACCGCCTGTTTACGAGTTTTAAGGCTGATAGAGGCTGGCAACACATCACGGACGGTTTCCCAACAAACCTTGTTGTTTTTATTTACTAAATTGTTTTTATAACAGTAGTAACTGAATAAAAAACGGGACACGTTTTGCCAGCGTTGCGTCTGGATTTCTAACCACAAGTGCTGAAGTTCGATATCGGCATCGGTCATAGATTTCATTCTAAATATGTTGGGAGAGCGATAGTGTAGCTTGGTTTTTTCATAACGCCAAAATCCTTCGTTGTGGCGTCTTTAAGTGCTAGTTCATCAAAGTCTATTGAGCAAATCGATTTTAATAAAGTTCGTAGTGTGGCGAATTGGGTACTAAAAAGTGATACCGCTAAATTTGTTTGTTAATGAATTGTTTATT
>NZ_JAWOQR010000101.1:0-1259 GCF_033337445.1 Vibrio sp. YT-15 | reverse complement strand
AAGTGGATGAAATTCATTTGGCGGGTTTCACCATCAAGCAACTCGATAAAGGCGAAATTTGGATTGATACTCACAGCCGTCCAGTTAGCACGGAAGTCTGGAAGTTATATCAACACTGGGTTGAACAGTATGGTCCGCGCCATACCTTAATTGAATGGGACTTAGATATCCCAGCACCAGAAGTGTTATTGGCAGAAGCGGAAAAGGCCTCGCTCCTTCTCTCCCAAATTACCACCCCGCTTAGCGCTACGAGGAAAGCCTCATGAAGCTAGCCACCTTACAAAACCAGTTTGCGAAAGCGCTTCACTATCAGGCATTGGGCGATGACTGTAATATTGCAAGCGGTCAGTTTACCGCTGACGAGCGCATGCAGATATATCGCAACAACTTTATCATCAGCTTGAGCGAAGTCCTTTCTGCTACTTATCCGATGGTTGAAGCGTTACTAGGGGAAACGTGCTTTGCTCAAATAGCACGCCAACATGTTTTAACGCACCCACTCCAAGAAGGCAGTGTTATTCACTACGGAAAAGACTTTCACCTCACTGTGATGTTGTTTGGTCAGGTCATGGCTCAAGCACCATACAGCCCAGAAGTTGCTCTCTTTGAATGGAACATCGACCTTGCTCGCCAAGCTCGTTATGAGCATCAAGCAGACACAGCCGTGCAACCGCTGACTGAATTACCACACGTACCAGAGTCGCAACATTCTCATTTAGTTTTCCACCTTCGTCCTGGGTGTAAGTGCTTTGATGCTCATTACGCGGTGTTTGATTTATTCGCAGCTGTTCGTACTCAGCAATTCGATCAGCTCAACATCAACCAATTACAACAAGGGGTGATCCGCGTCGAGCCCAGTGGTGAAGCGCAGTGTTTCGCGCTGGATGACGAAGCCTATCAATTGCTTGCCAGCTTGGAACAAAAGCAATGTTTGAGCGATATCCCCGAGCCGTTGCTCGCTCATCTTAATCACATCATGACGCTTGACCTGATTGAAGGTTTTACGCTGCAAACCGCGTAAGGAGGATACGATGACAGATTCTGTTAAAAGCCTGATTAGCCGCTACGACGAATACACCAACAGCTTACAAACTCACGCAATGCCGTTGTTGCTGCTGTTTTGCCGTTTATGGGTCGCTTGGGTGTTTTTTAATTCTGGCCTTATCAAAATTGCCTCATGGGATAGCACCTTGTACTTGTTCGAATTTGAGTATCAAGTTCCGTTGCTACCTTGGGAATTTGCCGCCTATTCAGGCACA
>NZ_JAWOQR010000100.1:0-1260 GCF_033337445.1 Vibrio sp. YT-15 | reverse complement strand
AGAAGTGGCCCCCAATTTTCGGACATGACTTTAAGTGGTCGATCTGTTTTGATAGTACCCAACAATACAGGGACAGATTATGACTAGAAAACGTAGAAACCACTCTCCTGAGTTTAAAGCTAAGGTGGCTCTCGATGCCGCTAAAGGCGATAAAACCGTCGCTGAGCTAGCTCAGAAATATAACCTGCACGCTAACCAGATCTCAACATGGAAAAAGGAGCTGCTTGAAAACGCAGCCATGATTTTTGCCACCGAAAATCACTCAGGAAAAGAGAGTTCCGAAGATGTGGACAAACTTCACGCCAAGATCGGTCAATTGACCATGGAAAATGATTTTTTGGCCAAAGTGCTCGGTCGTTAGACCGAGCCCAGCGAAAGAGTTCGCTGGTTAAATCCACCCCATTGCCGATAAAGCGCCAATGTGAGCTGCTCAATATTGCTCGCTCTACCGCTTACTATCAGCCCATCGGACTCTCTGCTGAGGAGATCACGTTACGACGTATGATTGACGAAATTCATCTGCAGTATCCGTTTATGGGCAGTCGGCGCATTCGAACTGAGCTGGCTAAAAAGGGCCATAGCGTTAATCGTAAGCGTGTTGTTCGACTCATGCGCGATATGGGGATTGGGGCGATTTATCCCAAGCCCAAAACGACGCTGGCTAACAAAGCACACAAGGTGTATCCCTACCTGTTGCGTGATATCGAAGTCACTTACCCAAACCAAGCTTGGGCGATTGATATCACGTACATCCCGATGGCGAAGGGGTTCCTGTACCTCGTTGCGATTATCGACTGGTATAGCCGCAAAGTGCTGGCTTGGCGACTATCCAACACCATGGACACGAGTTTTTGTATCGAAGCGCTTGAGGAAGCGCTGAAGCATTATGGGCCACCTGATATCTTTAACTCAGATCAAGGCAGCCAGTTTACCAGCACAGAGTTCACACAGAAGTTAATTGAACATGACATACGTATAAGCATGGACGGGAAAGGCCGCTGGGTTGACAATGTTTTCATTGAGCGATTATGGCGAAGCCTGAAATATGAGGAGGTTTACTTAAAGGCTTATACCACGCCCCGTGAAGCCGAGCTTGAAATCGGCAACTACATGGTGTTTTATAATGAAGAACGTAACCATCAAGGACTGAATAACCTCACTCCTGATGAGGCCTACTTCGGTAGGCAAAGATACGCAGCATGAGCTGGGTCAACCACTTAAGAAATGAGCTTATGTGTCCAACCAGCGGGGTCCACTTCT